>JBFWUS010000048.1:0-42638 GCA_050247155.1 Rhizobiaceae bacterium | reverse complement strand
TCAGTAACGCCATGTCTATCACTCCAATGTCCCCTGCGATCAACCAGCAGGGGTGGGTTCAAACATGGGTCACTTCTCGATGGAAAAATCCCTCAATCCCGGGTCAGCTCTCAACGGAAATCAACAATCTGAAAGCTCAATGCGGCGGCTTGGGCGGTATGGGAAGCGCTGACAGAACGGAGCCTTGGTCGAGCCGGCCGCACCGCTCTGTTGGCTCGGGATGACGCTCATACCGGACGCCAGGAAAAATGATGATCGCGGCGGCTTGGCCGGCGGTTTGATTTCGCGGATGCGACGCCGTTACCCGCGGCACAAATGACAGAACAAGGCCCATGACACGCGCTTCTCCTCGGCTTGACCGGAGCAACAAACGCAACGCCTCCTTCAGCGATTGAACGGCCTAGACGGTTAACAGGTCGCTAACACATTCCCGATAAGTTGAATTTTGTTCCGCTGGCTCCTCAGTGTGCTGTCGGAACGTGTGTAGAGTAGCGTGTGCGTCGGGCGTTCCAGTTGCTGTCCAGCTCAGATTTCAGACAGATCGCGCGCAAGGGCGTGGCCGACAAGGCCGAGCGCCTGTTCAGGGCGTCGATCTCGGCCTATTGCTGCCTGTCATACCCTACCCGCGCCGAAGCCCAACAACTCGAAGACCTGGCGCTGCCCCTGTACAACGCCGTGTCGGCCGAAACCTTGCGCTACGTATCGGCAGCACTGTCGGAATGCGCGCTGGCGCCATCGGCCCTCATTGCGCGATTATGCGAGGAGGCGCCCGACATTTCGGCGCCTTTGCTGATCCGGACCAGATCGCTATCGGACATCGATTTGATAGCGCTGATAGCACGCAAGGGCGCTGGACATGCGCGCGTCATCGCGCGCCGCGCATCGCTTCATCCGACCATCGCCGCGCTTGCCGCCGCGATCGACAGGAAAGCGCGCGTCACGCCGACCAATATAATGACAGGCGAAACCCTCGCGCAGGTCATCAAGCCTGCCGAAGGCACGACAGCCATACGAAACCGCTCGCTAGAGGCGACGCGTTCTGCGCTACGCGAGATGATGACGGCGCCGGCGAAACCCGAGCCCACGCCCCTCGACGCCTACCATCGCCTGCGCAAGGCAGCGTTGACAGGGTCAAGACCGGTTCTCTGTGCAGCACTGGCCGACGTTTTGCGGATCGATGAGCCAAGCGCAAGATCGATCCTGGAGACGTCTGACCAGCGGGCGCTGCTGACAGCGCTGCGCGCCCTCGATCTGCCGGATGACCGGGCGTTTTTGTTGATGGCTTGCGCTTTTCCCAACAGCTTTCCGCACCCGCTGTCGATCCGCATTTTCCTTGAGCGGTATGGCGAAATGAATATCCAGTCGGCCAGGGAGCAATTGCGAAGCCTCCGGGCCGAGGCGCTCGCCAACACGTTCCACGAACACAACAATCTCAAGAGAACCGGCAGCCAAAACGGCTCATAGGCCGCTTCCGCTAGACCTGCCTTTCCTCAATCGAGATCATCTCGTCGATAACCCCGTCCGCAACCTCGAGTTCGACAATCCAGACGTCAGGATCAAAGCGTCTTTCTTTGGCCAACCGGGCATCGATCGCTTCGTTGTCGAGGCCGACGATCCGGGAGAACAGGCGTTCCTCCGGCTTCGACGTGTCATAGCTGGTTTGTGGCGCGGGCGCATAAAGCTCGACCTCGCCAAGACGATTGCGCGTCGTGATGTAGATAGCGCCCGCTTCCGGCGAGCCGCGCTGAACGATGGCGGCAAAGCCACCCATCGAAAACACTCGCCGTACGAGCGCCGATACCCAGATTTCCGAGGTTACCCGCATCGGGCCTTCTTACGGAGTAACGCGGCGATCGGAAAGTATGGTCGGCTATTGAACCAGCTTGATTTCCCTCATTTTGGCATAGACAGCCGCTTCGGGCTCGCCGGTCTGGGGGAGACCGAACAGCGCCTGAAATTCCTTGATTCCGGCCTTGGTGCGAGCCCCCAACACGCCGTCGACCTCGATGCCGGCATTGCCGAAGGCCCGCAGTCCCGCTTGGATTTTGCCGATCAACGCTTCGTTCTCCGCCACCGGCGGGGCTTCGCTGGAGGTGGCCTGTGGCCTGGGTGAAGGGACGATTGCGCCCGTGGTCTCGTCGGCTCCAAGTTGCTCGAGCAGTTCCTGGTCGATGACACCGGAGGGTGTCAGGCCCATTTTGCGCTGGTAGGCTTCGACGGCAAGGTTCGTGTTCGGTCCTTTGATGCCGTCGACAGCGCCGGCATAGAAACCAAGGTCGCTCAGGACACGCTGAACCTTCTCCACGACAGGATCGCTGAGCCGTGGCGGCCGCTCGGCTTCTTCCGACCGCTCAATCCTGATGGTTGTCTGCGGCTGCGCAGCCTCCGCTTGCCGTTTAGGGTCTACGAACGTTTCAAAGGCTCGCGTTGCGAACAGCGGCCCCGTATGCGCGTGCGGCTGGTACCAGATCGCATTGGCGGCCACGTAGAGCATAGACACAAGGAAAGCGGTCGACCCCCCAACGGCGGCCGGGTTGCGCGACACGAACCCACCGAGCGCGGAGACGCCGCGCTGCAGAAAATGTTCGGGTTCCGGAGCCGCCTTACGCCGTTTTGCGGAGGCTGCCATCTGACGCGTCCCTTGAGGCTGCTTTTGCCAATGCCACGACTTTTGCCTGGCCCGTGCTGCGCGATGGACCTTCGATCGGCAGGCTTATCGTCACCGTTGTCCCTTGGGCGGGCGCGCTTTCGATCGACATCGAGCCGCCGTGAAGACTGACTAGACCCTTGACCAGGGACAGGCCGAGGCCCGCACCGTCGAACTGCCGGGTATAGTCATTGTGTACCTGCGTAAACGGTTCTCCGATCCGCGCCAGATCCTTCTCCTCAATGCCGATCCCGTTGTCGATCACGGCCAGTTTCGCGAACGATCCGGTTCGGCTCGTCCTGATGGTTACCGCCCCGCCGGCTGGAGTGAACTTTATGGCGTTCGATATCAGATTGATCAGCATCTGCTGCACCGCGCGCCGGTCGGCGACGATCTCGCTCGCGTCGAACGGGTCGCTGACGGAAAGGCAGATCGATTTTGATCTGGCCTGCCCGTCCATCATCGAGCGGCACATTTCAACGGCGTCGGTCAACACGAAGGGTTCCGGGAGGATGGAGTATGCGCCCGACTCTATCTTCGAAACGTCCAGGATGGAGTTCACGACATCCAGCAGGTGATGGCCAGAATCGCGAACCAGCGTGACGTACTCTTTCTGGCGCGGGTCGCCGAACTTGCCGAACAATTCCAGCAGCAGCATGTCGGAAAAGCCGATGATCGCGTTCAAAGGCGTACGCAATTCATGGCTGACAGACGCCAGCAGGCGGTTGCGCGCCATGTCCATCGCGTCGCGGCTTTGTTCGGCATTTGCGAGTTCGCGGCTCAGGCGCTCGACGTCGTCGCTCCGCCTCGCGATGGCGATGACGTTCCCATTGCCAGCGCCGGGGACTACGAGATCGAAATCGAACAGCCGATACGAGGCTCCCATTTCTTCATTCTCGATCGGCGCGCGCACCAGCGCCGAAACGCGACCGGCCGGCCCGCCGTTCCTCAGCCCGCCAAGCGCGCAGAGAAAGCCGACACGGTCGCTGACCCTCAGGCGCTCGAATAGACCGCCCCCAAGCAGAATTTCGGATGGCACGCCTATAACGTCCTTGGAACGCCCTCTGACCGACGATACATCGCCGGTTGCCGACAGCGTAAAAACCAGCGCCCCTGAGGCCTCCAATAGGTCGACATCCGCCACTTCCTTCTCGACGGATTGCGCCTTCATCGGCAGCAGGCGCGCGGCGACAAAGGCCAAGTAGGCCAGCGCCGGAATCCAGTGCCACGGCTGCGCATCCGCAGGAGCAATCGAGACGAGAAGCGGCAACGCCGCAAAAGATGCGGCGGCCAGTCCAACGGCGAGAATGCCGGCAAGCCTGCCGGCAGCGCTTCGAACCGCCCAGACAGGTTCGATTGCCAGCGCGGCAAGCAACACGCTTAGCGGTGAAGCCACGCCACCAGCCACGGCGACCAGCGCCGGTAGGGCCACAGCGCCCGTTGCCAACATTGCGGCCGGGATTGCCCTCTCGCCCTTTCCCGCGGCTACCAGCAGCGCGGCCAACCAAAACAAGGCGAGGTTCGCGGATACGCCAGCAAGGACCGCGGATACCCCTGCGGTCGAAGCGGCAACCAATGCGACGGCGGCCGACGAAATGAAAGACATGCCAAGCAACGAACCGCTGACGCGCACCAGAAGGGCCCGTCGCTCAGCGGAAGGGGCGTCGATCGTCACGAGGCGTTCGCAGCATCCGGCGACAGCGCTCTTCAGATCGGAATATCTGGCCGCGATCGAAATCAACTCAAACGCACTCGTACCTGCCCGCTTCGGGGTCGTTCCTCGTTGGCTCGAACCTCGCATTCAGCCTTTAAGGAAAGGATAAGCCCGCGACATTTGACGCTCCGACTTCAGCGATATGCGGGGAGATGGCGTCGCTGCCTGCTCGACAGGTTCGGTTATGGTTAACGAAGCGTTGCCGGCCGGCATCGACCAATCCAAGCGTCCGACCTCGCATTGCGTTCTGTCATTCCCTGATTTTCGTGTAGAATCAGACAACTGCGTGAAAATCAGCAAACTCTGCGCCTCCGGAAATACAGATCGGACTGGCCGTTTTTGCGCAATCGTTAAGAATCAACAGGATTTTTAGGAGAATTTTCGCCATGGGCGATAACCGATTCTTGGATGAATATACTGTCACATAGGGTCCAAGCTTAGTCGCCGTCGGCGCTGGGCAAGGCACAGGATCTGGCAGCTCATGTCTTTTCTCATTCGCGCGGCCTTCTGGTTTTCGCTTGTCCTGCTCTTCCTGCCGATATGGCCGGGTTCGCCGGAAACGGACGGAGAACCGGTGGGCGCAATCCGCGCTCTTTCCGCCGCGCAGGAAGCCGTCGGGGACCTTGCCGGCATTTGCGAACGCAAGCCGGATGTTTGCGAGACCGGTCAGAAGGCCATCCATACGATCACGGTCCGCGCAAGGGAGAGCGCGCGCGTCGCCCTGGAACTGTTGGATGATAGCGAGACAAGCCGCGTTGTCGGCGATCCGCCGGCACCGCCGACCGCGCCAATACCGCCCGCCAAATAGGCTCGTAAGCGAGGATAGTTTGTCGCTTGCCCGCAATTGGCCTATATCAGCGTCGTTATGACAAGCATTGAGACCATTCGCGACGATTTCTCCCTTCTGGAGGAGTGGGAGGACAAGTATCGCTATGTGATCGAGCTGGGCGAACAGCTTCCGCCGTTTCCCGAATCCGCGCGAGATGAGCGGCATCGCGTTCACGGCTGCGTCAGCCGTGTTTGGCTCATCGCCGATGTTGGCGAGGGAAGCGACCCCAGAATAGAACTCGAAGGCGATTCCGACGCGCATATCGTTCGTGGACTGGTGGCCATCATGCTCGCCCTCTATTCGGGACGGCGCGCCAGTGAAATCGAATCGATCGATGCGGAAGAAACCTTGCGGGCGCTCGGTCTCGATGAGCATCTCACGCCGCAGCGCGCCAACGGCCTTCGCTCCATGATCAAGCGAATCAAACAGGAAGCGCGCGCCGTTCACGCGCCCTAGAGGCTGGTCATAGTTCACGAGATCGACGGCCTGTAGTCGGCAGTCCCCCAGTGAACCGTCATGCGCGCGTTTCGCACTTGCGGCTCGTAGTGGCGGCTCAGGGCGGCCAAAGCCGTCTTCAGCACCACCTTGGCGCTGCGAACCGGCCACTGGCGCTCTGCTTCCACCGTTTCTATGCCTTTCAGAAAGCAACAGACATCGATCAGGATGCCTGCCAGTTCAGGGCCGACAGCGTCGACCGCCCGTTCAACGCGCTGGCGCGCAGCCAGAGCGGCATCGGTCAGTTCCACCATCGATCCGACGTCGCCGCCACGCTTGCCCGTCGAAACGGACGCAACCCAATTGGCGCCCAGCCGTGGCATGATGTTGCCGCGCGTATAGTCGCTGCGCAGCCGTTCGCCGGCACGAAATTCTGCCGTGCTGAGAAACGGAACCCCGGATTTGCCCCGCCTGCGCGCCAGTTGCGCCAACGGTGATTCGTTTATGTTGACCTGGGCTTGGCCAGGCCCTCCCGGAAGCAAGATCGTCACCGTCGCCAGTTCGCGGTGCTGATCCTGAAAGGGATTGTCTCCATTGGCCCTGGCAAGCCACGCTCTGCCATCTTGTGTCAGTTCAAGAGCCCCATTCTGCCTGGCAATCAGGCCTTGACGCGCCAGGGCGCCAAGCTGGTCCGCCGCTACGGAGATGATGCCGCGTTCGCCGCAATCCAGCAGCACTTTGCCCGGCGAGGCTGCTTCGCGCGCCGAGGCCCGCCCTCCAGCGAGGAATGCCAAGACTCTCCTCGCCTGTTTGTCTTCCATTACGGCGCTCAACGGGCAATCTCCAGACGGCTGCGGAAAGCGGCGCCGGCGATCCTCTCGGCCATCACGACCATGCGATCAAATTCGACATCGTCGCGCAGGTCTTCGATCAGATGGCAGGCATGCAGGACGGTAGTGCGGTCCCGACCGAACCCGATGCCGACCTCCTTCATGCTTAAGCGCAATGTAATATGCGCTACATACATGGCCAGTTGTCGTATGCGGGCGACTTCCAGGCTCGGCCGTCCAGGGCCATTGCACCGCATCTCACGGCTCGAAATCCCGAATAGGGCGGACGTTATGTCGATCAGGCTGTCACACAACTCGATCGCTCGCTCGGCCCGTCGCTTCTGCCCCGATCTGGCCTCCATATCTGCTTCCACGAGTGTGGGCGGCGCGTCTTTCCTCTTTTCTATTGTTGCTGTCGCCCTGGCCGTCTGCACTGACTTACCCCGTCATAGGAATAAGTTCTTATATCAATCGACTCCAGACATGTGAACAAATCGCGAACAGAATTTCGGGAACAATTCTATAACTTCTTGTTTCTACTATATTTTTTGTCGCCGATTATTTTTTCTTGTCCGATTCTGTCCACCTCCCCCTGAGGTCTTCGACAATGCGTGACAACGCAACACCGGAGGTTTGGCATGAACAAACGACAAGGCGACGCCGACAAATGGCGTCGGATTGGTGACGAATGGGCAGGCTTTTCTCGTGCGTCCGTCGCACTCCAACTGGCGGTAGGAGCCGACCTGAAAGCCCTCGTGGATGCGCCGATCGAAATCCGGCAGACTCTGCTACCGCGTGTCCGTAGGGCATTGCGACGGGAACACATGCGCGGCATCGCCCGCCACTGGAGCTATGATCTTAACCGGCATATCGCCTTAAAGCAGGCGTTGGATTATCTCAGCCTGGAAAGTGAGTGCCAAAAGATTACAGCGGCGCGAGGCGCCGCTGTTATGATTGCTTGACAGTATACCCCGCAAAGTCCGGGGTCTCCGGCATATTTATCTGCCGGAGCGGCCTTTCGGCTTGCGGCCAAGGCCCATCTTCTTGGCGAGTTGCGACCGGGCATTGGCGTAGTTCGGCGCAACCATAGGATAGGACGGGTCGAGGCCCCATTTTTCGCGGTATTGATCGGGCGTCAGCCCGAAATGCGTCATCAAGTGGCGCTTGAGCGATTTGAACTTCTTACCGTCTTCAAGGCAGATGATGTATTCATCGTGCACAGACCGTTTGGGATTAACGGCAGGCTTCTGCTTGTCGACGGGTGCCGGTTCGGCCGCTCCTCCGACGCGGCCCAGAGCCGCGTGAACGTCAGCAATCAGGTTCGGCAGTTCGCCCACCGGCACCGGATTGTTGCTCACATAGGCTGCGACTACATCGGCAGTAAGCTCAATGAGCATTTCTCCGCTCTTGGGAGCAGTTTCTGAAATATCCATGTTTGTGGCCCCAACATGAGTGGTTTTAGTGTCTCGCGCTAGGCGGCGGGACTTCATAAGATGGCTTTTCGCATTTCGTATGCACGATTCGCCATCTGCAACTCCTATTGGACCCAACATAAGTCTAAGTCAACAATAGTCACTGTTTCCTTTATTATCCATTTGTCCAAACACCGCCACCATCACGTGTATTTTTCTTGTTGCGAAAAATGTGGCGCAGTAAACCGAGCAGGCACCGCACAATTCTTAGAATTATTCAAAAGCGATAAAACCCTATATTTTATAGATGGATACGGGGGACCAACTTGTCGACAAGTCGGCAAGATGCCTGCCAAAGCCAAGTGTCGGACCGCCTGGAAATGCAACCACAACTTGCAGTGCCCAGGCACCGGCGTGGAAAGTTGTGCTTTGCCCAATATGCTTATTCGTGAATGATCTGCCGATTCTTGCAGTCGCCCCGCAGAAAAGATGCGTCGGGCCAATCCTGGCTCTCTGGTCCAACAGTAACTCGCGCTGGAATAAACTCTCGGTGGCAGGATCGCGTTCGCGACGGCTATCGGAGTGGCGCGATATACCTGCCGTAGACCCAACCTTCGACAAAATCGCCGTTCTGCATCGGATCATGCCAAACTTGGCACCAGCGGTACCGGACCATGTGTTGCTGCTTCTTCGCCGGCAATTGCTGGATGTTCTTGAGATTCAACCCTCCCGTGCAGCGACCCGTCATCTGTAACACTGCGCCATTCGGATAGGCGCTGCTCTTTTGTGAGCCGTTCGAGGGAAATTTGCGCACATTTAACGTGTCGCCAAAGGGCAGATTGGATACCTCCCAGGCTACAAACGTCGACGCTCGAGATTGCGCGGCAACTCCGGCAATACTCGACGCCACCAACGCCGCTACAACAACTTTCGAAATAAATTTCATGTTGATCTCTCGGTCCCATTTCGCAATTTCACGCTTGACGGCCACAGAGTAATCCTCACCTTTGAACCTGACCTGACGCCTTCATTCATCTGCCGTTCAATTTTCCCCGACATCACGAGCAATGCCCAAGAACAATCTGTTTCCGGCTATCGACGCCCCCACGACACCTCATGAAGACTGGACGGATACCCGTCACGGCCACACCCGTGCTGACGAATTCGCTTGGTTGCGAGCCCAAAACTGGCAGGAGGTGTTTCGCGATCCCTCGTCGCTCGACCCGAAGATCCGGCAGCATTTGGAAGCGGAAAACGCATACCAGACAGCCTCGATGGCCGGTACGGAAGTGACCCGCAAGACCCTGTTTGCCGAGATGAAAGGCCGTATCAAGGAGGACGATTCCTCCGTCCCGATGGCCGATGGACCTTTTGCCTATGGGACCTCTTACAAGACAGGTGGCGAACAACCGCGCTATTTCCGCGTCCCCCGCGACGGCGGTCCCCAGGACATGCTCTTGGATGGCGATGCCGAGGCGGAAGGGAAAGCCTATTTCCGCATCGCGGGCGTCGATCACGCACCCAACCATGAGCGCCTGCTCTGGGGTTTCGACGACAAGGGCTCGGAGTTCTTCTCTCTACGCGTGCGTGACGCAGCCACGAAGAAAGACCTTGACGATATCGTTCCGAACACTGGCGGTTCGGGCGTGTGGACGCCAACCTCAGATGGCTTTTTCTATACGCAGCTCGACGACAACCATCGTCCTTCGAAGATCTTTTATCACGCTGTGGGCGCCGATCCGAAAGACGACCGGTTGATCTTTGAAGAGAGCGATATGGGCATGTTCGTCAGCGTCGGCGGCACGCGGCTGAACGATTGGATCATGATCTCGATCGGCGATCATGAAACCTCCGAGTATCGCATCTTCGCCGCCGACGATCCGACAAACCCGCAGACAATTGTCTCGCCGCGCGAAACCGGCCTGCAATATGACATCGAGGAAGGCGGCGACATCTTCTTCATCCTGACCAATGCCGACGGGGCCAAGGATTTCAAAGTGATGACGACGCCGGTGTCATCACCCACACGCGCGAACTGGCAGGAATTGATCCCGCATCAGCCGGGTCGGCTCATCCTGTCGCTGCAGTCGTTCAAGGATTTTCTCGTGCGCCTCGAGCGCGTCGACAGCCTGCCGCGCATTGTCGTGCGCGACCGCCACAGCGGCGAAGAGCATACGATCGCTTTCGACGAGGAAGCCTATTCGCTTGGCCTGTCTGGCACCTATGAATACGACACCGACACCATGCGCTTCACTTATTCTTCGATGACAACGCCGGCGCAGGTGTTCGACTACAATATGCGCACGCGCAAACGCGTGCTGCGCAAGACGCAGGAAGTGCCCTCCGGCCACGACCCGAAGAACTATGTGACGCGCCGTCTCATGGCGAAGTCCTTCGACGGCGAGATGGTCCCGATTTCGTTGCTGCATCGCAGCGATTTCAGGCAGGACGGCACAGCCCCTTGTCTGCTTTACGGCTATGGCGCTTATGGCCACGCCATTCCAGCATCGTTCAACACCAATTGCCTGTCGCTGGTCGATCGCGGTTTTGTCTTCGCCATCGCACATGTGCGCGGCGGCAAGGACAAGGGTTACGCCTGGTACGAGGACGGCAAACGCGAGAAGAAGGTCAACACGTTTCACGACTTCATCGCCGTGGCGAAACACTTGCAGGCCGAAGGCTATACCTCGCCCGACCGCACGATCGCGCAGGGCGGCTCGGCCGGCGGCATGCTGATGGGGGCCATCGCCAACATGGCTCCCGAGCTTTTCGGCGGGATCATCGCGGAAGTGCCCTTCGTCGACGTGTTGACGACGATGCTTGACGACACGCTGCCGCTGACGCCGCCGGAATGGCCGGAATGGGGCAATCCCATCGCCTCGGCCAAGGACTACGACACGATCGCCGCGTATTCGCCCTATGACAATGTCGGCGCGCACGACTATCCGCCTGTCCTTGCGGTCGCGGGCCTCACCGATCCCCGCGTGACCTATTGGGAGCCGGCGAAGTGGGTCGCGCGGCTGCGCGAACGCAAGATGGGCGACAACCCGGTCCTGTTCAAGATCAACATGGACTCAGGCCATGCCGGCGCATCGGGCCGCTTCTCCCGGCTGGAAGAGGTCGCGTTCAACTATGCGTTCGCCTTGAAGGTTGTCGGCAGGGCGGACGTCCCGTCCGCGTGAGAACTACTGCGCCGGAGCGGCTTGCCGCGCTGGATAGCCGTTCGGATGCGGCGGGATCGCTTTGAGATAAGCCGCGATGGCCTGCCGATCGGCATCTTCGAGGTGCGCCAAATTTTTCACCACGGACGCCATCGATCCGCCGACGAAGTCGAATTCCGGCGTCGAGCCGTCTTTGATGAAAGTCGTGATGTCGGCCTCCGACCAGTCGCCGATGCCACCCTCGCCCGTTGTGATGTTGGGCACGTTGCCGTCACCCTCGGCGGCCTTTGCGCCGGCCAGCCATTGGCCTCTGTCCGAACCGCCCGCGCCAAACAGGGTGCGCGGCGTATGGCACTCGCCGCAATGGCCGAGCGCCTCAACGAGGTATTGGCCCTGCTTGGCAGGCTCGGAAGCCTCCGCTGCCAACGTGACCGCTGGCGCGGCATCGAGGAACAGCAGTTTCCACAGGCCGAGGCCGCGCCGAATGTTGAAGGGGAAACCGACCGAATGCGGCGGCGCTTTCCCCTGCACCGCCGGCAGAGTCTTCATGAACGCGTAGAGGTCGCCAATGTCGGCGGGTTTTGCCCTGATGTACGACGCATACGGAAACGCCGGATAGTAATGCGAGCCGCCCGGCGACACGCCGCGCATCATCGCGTTGGCAAAATCTTCCTTGGACCAGTTGCCTATGCCGTCATTCGGATCGGATGAAATGTTCGGCGGGACGAAGGTGCCGAATGGCGTCTTCAGTTCCAGCCCGCCGGCCAGTTCCAGCCGCGCAGGGCCTTCAGCTTTCGGCCTGGCATGGCAGGAAGCGCAGCCGCCCGCCCAGAAGACGCGTTCGCCACGCGTCGCATCGCCGTCGCCGATCGACGCCAGCGTCGCCGCGTCAAGCCGCGACGGCGCGGAGAGAAACCAGCCAATGCCAGCCCCCACCACGCCGAGTGCGACAATCGCAAGACCTAGTTTTCGGCCTAGGCCCACGCGGCGGCCGACCTAGTTCTTCTTGATCCGGAACGTTTCGTGGCAACCTCCGCAATTTTTGGTCAGCGCGCCGAATGTCGCCTGGAACGCTGCCAAGTCTGCCGGCGCCGTGGCGGCCGCAGCCGCGGCTTCGGTCTTGAACTTGTCTGCCGCGGCCTTGAACCCAGCCATATCTTCCCAGATCTTCGGCGACGATTCCGTGTCCTTGCCTTCGGCGTCCTTGCCGGTTTCAGAGCCGGCCGGCCATAGCGCGTCGACCGCTGTCGCTTTCTCGGCATTCGCGCTCAGGGCCTGCAACTCGGTCAGAACGGCCGCGCCGTCGAAAGGCGCCTCGCCCTTAGCGATCTTTCCCAGACCGCCGACGATCTTCCCCCGCTCCTTCATGATCGCCTTGCGATCCGTGATCGCGTCGGCCTGGACCGCCGACGTCGCGAATGCGAGCGCCGACAAGGCGAGAAACAGCTTTTTCATGAAGTCACCTCCGGTTGCGTAATGCTGCCTGGGATCGTCAACGCCGAAGCTGCCCGATTTCTTCCCGCATTTCCTTACAAACTTGCGTTATCCCCAAATGAAAAAGCCCCGGTTTCCCGGGGCTTTAGCAATCACTTATGTGACGAAGATCAAGCGGAAGCTTTCTCGTACATTTCCAGCACATAATCCCAGTCGATCAGGCTGTCGACGAAGGCTTCCAGATATTTCGGCCGGGCGTTGCGATAGTCGATGTAATAGGAATGCTCCCAGACATCGACGCCGAGGATCGGCGAGCCGCCATGCACGAGCGGGTTTTCGCCGTTCGGCGTTTTGGAGATGGCGAGCTTGCCATCCTTAACCGCGACCCACGCCCAGCCGGAACCAAACTGCGTGGTGCCGGCAGCGATGAAATCCGCCTTGAACTTGTCATAACCGCCGAGATCGGCATCAACCGCCTTCTGGAGCTTGGCAGGCAGCTTGTTGCCGCCGCCACCCTTCTTCATCCACTTCCAGAAATGGATGTGGTTGTAGTGCTGCGCGGCATTGTTGAAGAGGCCGGCATTTTTGCCGAACGACTGTTTTACCACTTCCTCGACCGACAGATTTTCCATGCCTGCTTCGGCGGCCAGCTTGTTGCCGTTGTCGACATAGGCCTTGTGGTGCTTGTCGTGGTGATATTCCAGCGTTTCCTTGGACATATAGGGCTGCAGCGCCTCGTAGTCGTAAGGCAATTCGGGAAGTACAAAAGCCATGGAAGTTACTCCTCTTGTCCAAAGAGACCGCATCGCGGCCGGTCGAAAACTTGGCGCCCCGTGGGAGCGGAACGCAGAACCTATCTAAGGGTTCAAAGCCCGTTTGAAAATGCGTCAGGCCGCCCTCATGCATTTGTCATCGGACTTTAACTTGCCTTTGTCGAATGCGCCCAGTCCCAATAGAGTTCCCGTGCGCGTTTGGCGATCGGGCCTGGCTGAAGGTCGCGATCCTCGATCCGAGTAACGGGCACGATCTTGGAATGGTTGCCGGTCGAGAAGATTTCGTCCGCCTCGCGGAATTCCCGTACTGACAACACCTTTTCTGTCGTCTTGAAGCCGGCGTCCCCCAGCAACGCCATTGTCCGCGAGCGCGTGATGCCGGACAGAAATGTGCCGTTGGCGGCCGGCGTGAAGATGTGCCCGTCCTTCACCATGAAGATGTTTGACGTACCTGTTTCGGCGACATTGCCCAGCATGTCGAGCACCAGCGCGTTGTCGAAGCCGCGCATCTTAGCTTCGAGAATGGCGCGACCGTTGTTGGGGTACAGACAGCCCGCCTTGGCATTCGTCGGCATGGTCTCGAGCGACGGCCGGCGAAACGGCGAGATACCGATCGAAAAGCCCGACGGCGGAATCATCGGCGCTTCGTAGAGGCACAGGCAAAAGCGGGTCGAAGCCGGGTCAGCGGGCACGCCCATGTAGCCGCCATGCTCGGCCCAATACATCGGCCTGATGTAGACGGCGGTCTTGCCGTCGAATTTTTTCAAGCCGTCCCAGGTCAGGCCGCCAATCTTTTCGACGGTCATCGTCGGCTTGAGGCCGAGCGCGATCGCCGATGCGTTGACGCGTTTGGAGTGCAATTCGAGGTCCGGCGCGACACCTTCGAACCAGCGCGCGCCGTCGAAGACGCTCGTGCCGAGCCAGAATGCGTGGCTGCGGGGACCCATCACGGCAACATTGCCCTCATACCAATCGCCATCGACATAGGTCCAGGTTTGCGATTGCGCCGGCGTTGCCAAGGTCATGCGTCGATCCAGGTCTTGAGGTGGATGCCCAGCAAAAATACCGTTGAAACAAACACGTCAACCCGCATCTGCCAGGAATCGGACAGGCCAGGAATGTGGTCCGGCTGCAACAGTGATGCGCGAATGCAATGCTTGCCTTGGTTTGACCACGGGAACATTGGAGGGGGAAAAGTGATTTCTGCGTATTGAAGGCGGCAACGCGCTACGCGGCGCATGATGCGACGCGCAACGGGGGCAAAGAATTGATGTCTGAAAAGCTGTTTGAAAAATCCCTGACCCGCAGGGGCTTTTTGCAAGCCTCAACCGTGACAGCAGGTGGAGCCTTATTGTCGGCCTGTTCGACGGTCGGCGGGCCGATGCCGATCGGACGGGTCGAGCCTACCGATCCACCACTGCCGTCTTACGACATCATGTATGCCGCGATCGAAGACGGTGGCTTTTCCGTTCCGGCAATCCCCTACCAGCAGATCGACCCGCAGTTCCTGCGTCAGATCGTGCGCGACCCGACCGGCGAACCGCCCGGCTCGCTCGTCGTCGACACGGCGTCGCATCATCTCTATCTCGTGCGGCCGAACGGCTTCGCTATTCGATACGGCGTTGGACTCGGCCGCGCTGGCTTCGAATGGTCCGGTCGCGCCAATATCCAATGGAAGCAGAAGTGGCCGAAATGGACGCCGCCGGCCGAGATGATCGCGCGCGATCCTAGCCTGGAAAAATGGAGCGCCGAAAACGGCGGCCAGCCAGGCGGCCTGAAGAACCCGCTCGGCGCGCGGGCACTCTACATCTTCCAAGACGGCCAGGACACGCTCTTCCGCGTCCACGGCTCGCCGGAATGGAAATCGATCGGCAAGTCCGTCTCGTCCGGCTGCGTGCGCTTGATGAACCAGGACGTGATCGACCTTTACGACCGCGTGCCCGGTCAGGCGCCGATCCTGGTCACCGGCGGTTCGAGCGCCGGCGCGGATATGGTCGCGACGTCCGGTCCCGGCCTCGCGATCGACGGCGGCATTCCGGAAGGGTCGGTGCTGCTGCGACGGATTAACTGAGGCAACCGGCATCTCAGCAATTCAATCGGCCGCATTGGGCGGCCAATTGCGTTTTCGGGCAGCAAGAGCGCCACAGTTCCAACAGTTTTGACCGATTTGCGATACAACTGTTGGAACTGTTGATTTCGTTATGGTTTTGACGGGCCGAAGATGTCCGGCTTACGTCATAGCCAAAGCCGACGATTACCAACGCGGCTCCGCGCGCCCTGTCGACTCGTCATCCTGACTACCTTCCGACGGTAATGACTGGATGGTGCTGCGCAGGGCGCGAATCGACGTCGGTAGAACGCTCAGCGCGGAAGCATCATCAAAAGACATCCCAAGCCGCGACGACGCAATGTCGGCCGCCGTCCTTGCTTGTTCGATGTCGCGTCCTTTCTTGCGAGGATCGCGCCTCATGTCCCGCGATATCCAGGCCTTGTGCAATGCAAAGACGCGAGGATCCGGACAGGCCATTGGTACGGGGTAGCCGTCGTCCGCAATGGCGACCGCCTCGAACTTGGGCGCATTGACGAGCCAATTCAGTCCTGCAATCGGCGATCCATGCAGCTCTTCGGATAGGTCGGACAGAGCATCCGGAGTTTTGCTGCGCAAAATGTCGCGTTCTTCGGGCCTGATGAGGTCGACGTAATATCCGTCGCGATTGACTGCGCGAAAGTCGAGGCTTCGGCGAGGCGAAAAGGAGTGATCGATGCGACGCAGCAAGCCGAGCAGACCTGTCTCGCGCACCTCCCGGCCCACCAATGACAAACGTTGACGTATGTCCAGCAGTAGGTCGACGTCTTCCGTCGCCAGCAGCCCGGATGCGATTCGTACGCCCGCCTTGGCCTCATAGGCAAAGAGCGCGTTCGTGCCGACGACGACCAATTGACTGCCGAGAAGCTCGCGCTCATCAAGATGTCGCAGGATTCGAGCGGCGATTTTTGGAACTCTGCCTAACCCCAGCGCCCTGTTGATTGGTGCCATGTGATCCAACTTTGCCGCGAGACCAGATAATTGATCGTGATTTCGGTCGCGGCCGCGAATGAAATTCTCGTACGCTTCATTCGTTTCCTCTGATCGCGGCCCCAGGGATCGCTCGCGCTGCCCAATTTTCCGCAGCAGATATTGATGACCGCCACGCTCCGCCCAGCGCATGCTGCCAGCAAAACGTCGTCGCCGTTCCGTCTTGGCGTCTCGCCAAGCTTCGAACGTTTCAACGGCGTCGATTAGCTGCCGCTGCTGGTCAGGCCTCAGTTCGGAATAAGGCATCTTTTCCACTTTTGCGCAACAGATCACACACAATAGTGGAAATTCTTATGATTTCAATATCATCGTAAATGAGCTAACGTCTCAAGCTCCCCAAGATTCCCCTCACAATCGCCCGGCCGACCGAGGTTCCCACCGAGCGCACGACCGACTTGATCGCCGCTTCCGCAACAGTCTGACGGCCCGAACTGCGGCTGGTGGAGCGACGGCCGCTGCGATTGTCGTCGCCGAAGCCTGGAATGGTCCAACCAGAGCCGCTGCCCTGCTCTTCCTCCTCGACCTCCTGCTTCTTCGCCTGCGCCTTGGCGGCGCGCTGCCGCAATATTTCGAACGCCGATTCGCGGTCGACCGTTTTGTCGTATTGGCCCGAAACAGGGCTCATCGCGATGACTTCGGCACGTTCCTGTGGCGTAATCGGCCCAAGCCGCGAAGACGGCGGCCGGATCAGCGTCCACTGCACCATGGATGGCACGCCCTTTTCCTCCAGCGTCGAGACCAGCGCCTCGCCGGTGCCGAGTTGAGTGATCGCTTTGAAGCAATCGAAATCAGGGTTGGGACGGAAGGTTTCGGAAGCGACCTTAACCGCCTGCTGCTCGCGCGGCGTGTAGGCGCGCAGCGCGTGCTGGAGCCGGTTGCCCATCTGCGCCAGCACGGTTTCGGGAATATCGAGCGGGTTCTGCGTCACGAAATAGACGCCGACGCCTTTCGAGCGGATCAGGCGCACCACCTGTTCGATACGATCTATCAGCGCCTTCGGCGCTTCGTCGAAGAGCAGATGCGCTTCGTCGAAGAAGAAGACCAGCTTGGGCTTTGCCGGATCGCCGACTTCCGGCAACTGCTCGAAGAGTTCCGACATCAGCCAGAGCAGGAATGTCGCGTAGAGGCGCGGATTCATCATCAGCTTGTCCGCCGCCAGCACGCTGATCGCGCCGCGCCCGTCGCGTGTCGTTCGCATCAGATCGGCCAGCTCCAGAGCAGGCTCGCCGAAGAAATTTATCGCGCCCTGCTGCTCTAGGATCAGCAGTGAGCGCTGGATCGCCCCGACGGACGGCTTCGTCACATTGCCGTATTTTGCGCCGAGTTCTTCCGCGCGCCCCGCCATATTGGCCAAAAGCGACTGCAGGTCCTTCAAGTCGAGCAGCAGCAGGCCTTCCTCGTCGGCCAGGCGGAACGCTATGTTGATCACGCCTTCCTGCGCCTCGGTGAGGTTCATCAGCCGCGACAAGAGCAGCGGCCCCATTTCCGAAATCGTCGCGCGAATAGGGTGGCCCTGCTGACCGAACAGGTCCCAGAAAATCACCGGGAACTGCTGGAATTCATAAGGATCGAGCTTGATCTGCTCGGCGCGCTTGACCAGAAAATCCTTGGCCTCGCCCATCATGGCTATACCCGACAGATCGCCCTTGATGTCGGCGCAGAACACCGGCACGCCGGCGTTCGAGAACGCCTCCGCAAGAATCTGCAACGTCACCGTCTTGCCGGTGCCTGTCGCGCCGGTCACCATACCGTGCCGGTTGGCATATTTCAGCAGCAGGCTTTCCGCCCGCTGGTAGCTGTCATCGGGCTTGCGGCTCGCGCCGATGAAGATCGATTCCTGATCCGCCATGCTCAGTCTCCGTAGGCGCGGTCTCGGCGCGCATTCCGTTCGTGCTATAAATGCGCACAACACCTGTGCCAATGCTCTTGCCCGCGGCTGTCACTTTGGGCTTGCGCCATAGGCGCGCCTTTGGCATCCCCAGCGGGGAGATAAGCGAGGACCGCGATGGACGTTGCATCCCTGCTGGCGGAGACGGAGTTTGCGGCCTGCGACCGCCAGCGCTGGCTGAAGCTTGCCGAGAAGGCGTTGGCCGGCGCTTTGTTCGAGGACGTCTTGATATCGCATACGGACGATGGCTTGCGCATCGCGCCGATCTATGACCGCGCGGCCAGCGCGCAGCCTCTGCCCCGTCGCAAATCGGATGAACCTTGGCTGGTGATCCAACGCATCGACGACATCGATCCGCAGCGCGCCAACCGGCAGGCGCTGGAAGACGTCGAGAATGGCGCCAGCGGCATTTCTCTCGTTTTCGAAGGCGCGCCAAACGCCTTCGGCTACGGTCTTCCAAATACACAGGAAGCGCTGAAAACCGTTTTGGAGGGCGTGCAGCTCAACAAGACGCATGTGCGTGTCGACGTTCATCCCGGCAGCCGAGGCATGGCTGAATGGGTGCTGGCGCTGCTGTCGAAAAGCCGCGTCGATCCCAGCAAGCTCAGTCTCTCCTTCGGCATCGACGCGGCGGCGATCTTCACCTCCAGCGGCTATCTCAGAATGTCGATCGAGGCGCTGAAGGCCTCGATGCCGCAATCGCTGGCGCATTTCTTTTCGCTCGGGCTCCCCGGGGTATTGCTCGAGGCCGATGGCCGTGTCTTCCACAATGCTGGCGCCACCGAAGCGCAGGAGCTCGCCATCGTGCTCGCCAACGCCACCTCGCATCTAAGGATGTTCGAGGAAGCGCGTCAGGCGCTGGTATACGCCGCGCCGCATATCGGCTTCGCGCTGAGCGTCGATCAGGACCAGTTTCTGTCGATCGCCAAGATCCGCGCGCTGCGCAAGCTCTGGGCGCGTGTCTGCGAGATGTGTTCCATCCCGCCGGCCTCGGCGACGATCCACGCCGAGACGTCCTATCGCATGATGGCCAGCCGGGACGCCGAAACCAACATCCTGCGCACCACTATCGCCGGTTTCGCAGCCGCCATCGGCGGCGCGGATTCGATCTCGATCCTGCCGCACACGATCGCGCATGGCCTGCCGGACGCCTTCGCCCGTCGCATCGCGCGCAACCAGCAGCTCATCATGATCGGGGAAAGCCGGCTCGACTTCGTCGCCGATCCCGGTCGCGGCGCCGGCGGCATCGAGGCGCTGACCGACGAATTGTGCGAAGCCGCCTGGCAGGAATTCCAGCGCATCGAGGCCGAAGGTGGCGCGCTTGCCAGCCTGTTGGCCGGCCGCATCCAGGCGCGCATCGTCGAAGCCCGGGCCGCGCGCGCGAAAACCTATGCGGAAAAGCAGCGCGTGATCGTCGGCACTACGGCCTTTCCGCCCGCAAAAGATCGGTCCGTCTCCACGCTCGATGCCCAACGGCGCGCGCCCGTCCCGCCGACAGCGGCGCACGCAAAAATCACCTGCGAACGGCTCGAGCCGGTGCGCATCGACGAGACGATTGGGGCCGCTCCATGATCCCCGACTTCACCAAGATAGACTGGACCGAGGGCGCGCGCGAGAAGCGCGAGCGCACCGCCGAGCTCTGGCACACGCCCGAAGGCATTCCGATCAAGCATCTCTACGGCGAGAGCGATCTCGAAGGCTTGCGCTTCCTCGACACCTGGCCGGGCTCCGCACCCTATATTCGCGGCCCCTATCCCACCATGTATGTGCAGCAGCCCTGGACGATCCGCCAATATGCCGGCTTCTCGACGGCCGAGGAGTCCAATGCGTTCTACCGGCGCAATCTCGCCGCCGGCCAGAAGGGCCTTTCCATCGCCTTCGACCTCGCCACCCATCGCGGCTATGACAGCGACCACCCGCGCGTCGCCGGCGATGTCGGCATGGCCGGCGTGGCGATCGATTCCATCCTCGACATGCGCCAGCTCTTCGACGGCATTCCGCTCAATGAAATGACAGTGTCGATGACGATGAACGGCGCGGTGCTGCCGATCCTGGCGCTCTACATCGTCGCGGCGGAAGAACAGGGTGTCGCCGAGAAGGATCTCGCCGGAACCATTCAGAACGACATTCTGAAGGAGTTCATGGTCCGCAACACCTACATCTACCCGCCAAAACCCTCGATGCGCATCGTGTCGGACATCTTCTCCTACACCTCGGCGCGCATGCCGAAATTCAACTCGATCTCGATCTCCGGCTATCACATGCAGGAAGCCGGGGCGACGGCAGACCTCGAACTCGCCTACACTATCGCCGACGGCATCGAGTATGCCGGCGCGGGCGTCGCCGCCGGCCTCGACATCGACAAGTTCGCGCCGCGTCTGTCGTTCTTCTGGGCGATCGGCATGAACTTTTTCATGGAGGTGGCAAAACTGCGAGCCGCACGCCTGCTCTGGGCTGCGCTCATGCAGAAGAATTTTGCGCCCAAGGACGCGCGATCTCTATCTTTGCGCACGCACTGCCAGACCTCCGGCTGGTCGCTGACGGCGCAAGACCCCTACAACAACATTGCCCGCACGATGATCGAGGCCATGGCCGCAACCCAGGGCCATACCCAGTCGCTGCACACCAATTCCTTCGACGAGGCGCTGGCGCTGCCCACCGACCACTCCGCCCGTATCGCGCGCAACACGCAGCTCATCCTGCAGAAGGAATCCGGCACGACCCGCATCATCGACCCCTGGGGCGGTTCGGCTTATGTCGAGCGCCTAACGCACGATCTCGCCGCCCGCGCCTTGACCCATATCGAGGAGGTCGAGAAGCTCGGCGGCATGGCGGCGGCGGTTGAAAAAGGCATTCCGAAACTGCGCATCGAGGAGGCCGCCGCCCGCACCCAGGCTCGCATCGATAGCGGCGAGCAGGCGCTGATCGGCGTCAATCAGTTCCAGCCAACCGAGGACACCGAGGTCGACGTGCTCAAAGTCGACAACGCGGAAGTCCGAGCCCGTCAATTGTCAAAACTCCAGCAGCTCAAGGGCACGCGCGATGTCGCCGCCGTGGAAAGCGCGCTGACCGCGCTCACCAACGCGGCCAAGGGCGACGGCAATCTGCTCGACTTCGCCGTTAAAGCCGCGCGGGCAAAAGCCACCGTCGGCGAAATCTCGCTGGCGCTGGAAAAGGCCTTCGGTCGCCATGTCGCCACTGTGCAGACCATCTCCGGCATCTACCGCAAGGCGCTTGGCGAACTACCGGTCGTCGATCGGGTGCACGAAAAGGTCGCTGCCTTCGAGAAGAAGCACGGGACAAAACCGCGCATTCTGGTCGCCAAGATGGGCCAGGACGGACACGACCGGGGCCAAAAGGTCATCGCGACGGCCTTCGCCGATCTCGGCTTCGACGTGACCGTCGGTGCGATGTTCCAGACGCCGGAGGAAATCGCCAAGCTCGCCGCCGACCACGACGTGCATATCGTCGGCGCGTCGTCACTGGCCGCCGGGCACCTGACGCTGATCCCGGAACTCAAGGCCGCGCTGAAAAAGCTCGGCAAGGAAGATATCCTGATCGTCGCCGGCGGCGTCATCCCGCCGCAGGACTACGACGCCGTCCGCGCGGCAGGCGCCGCGGAAATTTTCCCGCCGGGCACGGTGATTCCCGAGGCGGCGGAGCGGCTGGTGGAGAGGCTGCTAAAGATTGATTAGATGTCGAGCTACCGGGTTTCAGACCCACCAGCGCTGCCAGCAGCTTTTTTCCGCCTAGCTAACAGCTTTACTAGATGCCGATCCCCTTTGGCAGTAATCCGCCAATAGCTCGCTTGGTCATTTACTCCGCGCTTCTTTTTGCCTGGGTCCATTAGTCCAAGTGCCCTGAGTTGAACGAGAACGTCGTTCCAAGAAGTAATTGCCAGACTTGGTCGCCCTCTAACTTCTTCCCCTTTGGCGAGTTCGTCAAATGAATGGAAGGCCGCGATTAGTTTCTGAAGTTCATCCTCCGTAGTCTCACTTATTAGGGCCGGTCCGATATGGCGAAAAATCTGATCCCAAGAGACCTTGGTCGACCATCTGCGCGTCTCTGATGTAAAGTAGTTCTCTGAAAGAACCACCCTCCCTCCAGATAGCTCAATCTCGTCATCACCAGATTCGAAAATGTCTTCTATGTCGTCCGAAGCTGAATTTTCAGCGAGTTCGCGCAATTGGCGATTTTCCTCGGTGAGCTTGTTGATCTGCTCGAGGAGTGCGATAGGAGACGAACCGTCGTTCCTAATCCAGCCCGGACGTGGACTGACTTTGATCTCTCTCACAAGGGATCGCGAAACCAGACCACCGAGTTCAGATGCACTGGACCATGCTCGGACCGGGTGATCCTTCATTACCTCGTCCCGAAAGGCTTTTAATTTGACCCGAGACGCTTCCGTCTTTTCCGTTTTTCCAACCGGGATTTCTTCCGGACTAGCGTGAACGAAAGCCAGCACCGGAATCCCAAGCTTCTTAGCGTATCGATATTCCTTCTCGGTATAGCTCACGCCATCTTCCGTCACTGACCCGTAGCGGCCGCCTATGATCAAGACATAATAGTCGCACTCGTCGATCACACGCTGGATAACGTCCCACTGACTTTCATTGGAAGCAACAAACGCCTCCATGCCGGTCGGAATGCAGTCAAGTTCCCAGATAGCCTGAATAACTTCCGCTCTCTCCCCCACAAGATCGGTGAACGTCGAGCTTACGAAAACTTGATGCCTAACCGAGTACGACAATCGTTGCTCCTATGCATTCATTCCCATTTGAACGCTCCGAGCACACGGCACAATCAGGAACTGCATTTTTTGACGCGAGAATTTCGCTAGTTCGCTGGGGACCTGCCGTTTGCAACGCATCTGCGTATCGTTCGCTATACAAGGTTAGCTACACGCCATGACGCTCAACATCCGCAACCCCGAAGCCGACCAGCTAGCCCGCCAGCTTGCGCGCATCGATGACACCAGTATCACCGACGCAGTGATTGTCGCCTTGCGCGAGACTATCCGCAGCCGGCTCCGGCAGGAGACGCCAAGCGAGACGGCGCGGCGGCTTCTCGCAAAGCATGGCCTTTCCTTCAAACCGGGGCGCAAGCCGGCGCCGCAAAGCGTCTATCATGACCTCGACCACGACCTGACCGGTGAGGGCTGATGTTCGTCGATGCTTGCGTCATCATTTCGCTAATGGCCGGCGAGGATACGGCGGCATGTGAGGCCGAGTTGGACAATGCCGAAGCGCCGTTCACCTAGCCGCTGGCCGCGTGGGAGGCGATCATCATCCTGTCGCGACCGGACCAGCTTGATTGCCCCTACACGGCGTCTGAATCCCTCGTCGTCGACTGGCTCTCGGAGCGCCAGATCGAACTGCGCGAGCCGACCTTACCGCGTGAAGTCCTGTCGTACGGCGTGGCGGTTGCCGAGAAGCATGGGCTCGGCAAGCGTCATCTCAGCAATTTCGATTGCTTCCACTACGCCTATGCAAAGGCGTCGGGCGGGCCGTTGCTGACACTCGACCAGCTCTTGCGGGAAACCGATGTGGAAACATTTCCTGCGTAATTGGCCAAAGCGCTGACTATGACGCCGTGCGGGCGCTAGGGAGCGGTTGGTGGAGCGCTTAGGAGGACAATAGCGTATCCGTTTGATCGAATATATCTCTCGAAGCCTTCCACCAGCCCGTCAAAAACGGCGCGGACGCGCGCGACCCGCGCTAGATTCTCGTGCATGACGATCCAGGTATCCAGCATTGTGACCGTGATATCCGGCAACACGCGCACCATACCGTCATATCCCTCACCGCTCGGAACCTGAGCCACCGCAACGCCAAGACCAGCCCGGGCGGCTGCGAACTGGGCGGGATGGCTGTCGCTGCGCAGCACGAAGCTGTTTGGCGGGAAGCCCAGCTTGTCGACCAAAGCGAGATCGCTGCGGTTGCGATCCGGACCGATCATGTCGTGGTCGGCGAGATCGGCCAGGCTCTTCGGCATGCCACGCCGTTCCACATAGTTTTTGGAGGCGAAGAAGCCGAGCGGAATGGCGCCGACCTTGCGTGCCACAAGCGCGCCTTGCGTCGGAGCAAATGTCCGGACAGCCACGTCGACTTCATGCGCCAGCAAGTCGGCGGGCGCATTGCTGAGAGACAGTTCCACCGAGATCCTTGGATAGGCGCTCCGCACGGACCGCAGCATCGCCGGCAGCACTTCGATGCCCATGAATTCCGGCACACTGACCCGCACGCGGCCGGCGATTTCCCTAGACGGCGCGGAGGCTTGGCGCACGAAGAGTTCCGATGCCGTCGCCATCGTCTGCACGGGTTCACGCAGGGCGTGAGCCGTTTCTGTCGGCACTAGCCCATTGACAGAGCGCGTGAACAACACCGTTCCCAGGCTCGCCTCCAGCGCCTCGATGCGACTACGCACGGTTGGATGAGACAGGCCGAGCCTGCGAGCCGCGCCCGACAAACTGCCCTCTTCCAGCACCGCCAGAAAAATTCGCTGATCGTCCCAAGCAACTGCTTTGCTCATAAGAAAATTACTAGCAGATGTTTGGATTATGACAATTTCTTTCTAGCATCAGGCATCTCATATGGAAGCCACATCATCCGTTCAGGAGCGACCTCCATGACTTCCAGAAAATCAGCTCTCGTGCTTGGCGCAACCGGCGGCGTGGGCGGCGCGATCGCTGCTGCGCTGTTGCGTCATGGCTGGCAGGTGCGGGGAATGGCCCGCGACGTCGAGGCTGCCCGCAAAGGTTTGAGCATCGATTGGGTTGTAGGCGACGCGATGAACCGTTCAGACGTCATCCGCGCCGCCGACGGCGTTTCGGTGATCGTTCACGCCGTCAATCCGCCCGGCTATCGCGACTGGGACAAGCTCGTCCTGCCGATGCTGGACAACACCATCGCCGCAGCGCGGACAACCGGCGCGCGTATCGTGCTGCCCGGCACGATCTACAACTTCAATCCCGCTGAGACGCCGGTGATCGACGCCACAACGCCGCAAAATCCTACCAGCCGCAAAGGCGCCATCCGCGTCGAGATGGAGAAGCGCCTCGAAGAAGCGGCCCCGACCATTCCTTCGCTCATACTCAGGGCCGGCGATTTCTTCGGCCCCGGCGCGCGGCAGAGCTGGTTTGCGCAGGCCATGGTGACCGCCGGGAAGCCCGTCCGGCGCATCATCAATCCTGCGCGCGGCGGCGGGCATAGCTGGGCTTATCTTCCCGATCTCGCCGAAGCTTTCGCGCTCCTTCTTGATGCATCCGACAAGCTCGCGCCGTTCGAGCGCGTACAATTCGAGGGACTTTATGACGAGACCGGCACCCAGTTGATCGACGCACTGCGCCGCGTCGCAAACCGCCATCTGCCGGTCTACTCCTTTCCCTGGTGGCTGATGCATCTGCTTGCCCCTTTCGGTGGCTTTCCGCGCGAAGCGGCCGAAATCGCTCAGTTCTGGCGGCATCCTATGATGATGGACAATTCCCGTTTGACAGCGCTCATCGGCGCGGAGCCTCGAACACCACTCGACGAGGCTGTTATGGCAAGCTTGGTGGGTATGGGATGCCTTTCCGACATCGGGCACGAGCGACTGGTCGTTGCAGGCCCCACATCGTAGCGCAGATTAGGCGCCGTGACGTTGCAACAAACGTTATACCGTGTTATAAATTCCGTTATAATATGGAGAACGCCATGAACACCGTCATCCGCAAGATCGGCAATTCCGAGGGCGTGATCTTGCCCAAAGAACTTCTCACCAAGCTCAACCTCGCCGCGGGAGACTCGCTGGAAGTGAAGGAAGCCGCAAACGGCCTAACGCTAACTCCCGTCGATGATTCTTTCGAGCGTCAGATGGAAGCCGCACGTAAGGTGATGGACCGCTACAAGGTCGCGCTTCAGAAGCTTGCCGAATGAGCTGGGAGTTTCTGTCGCGGCGCGCCGTCGAAGCGTTCCACGCAGAGCAATTGCGCCGGCATGGCGGGGCGCAGGGGTTACGCGACGCAAATGCGCTAGAATCGGCTTTGGCTCGGCCGGAACAAAAGGCACATTACGGCGACCCTACTGTCCACGAACTCGCCGCCGCTTACGTCTTCGGCATCGCTCGCAACCATGCATTTGTAGACGGCAACAAGCGCACGGCTATCGTCGCCGCTGGCACTTTTCTTTTGCTCAACGGCCTCGAACTGACGGCTAATGACGGTATGCTCTACACGTTCACTATGGGCGTCGCGGCTGGCGAAATCGACGAAGACGGCGCGGCGGCCTTCTTCCGCGATCACACGACGCCGATTGCGTGAGCCAACGACCAGCAGGCCCCCTACCCCACCTTCAGTCCGACGATTTCCCATTCCTTGCCGTTGAGCTCGAACACGTCGCCAACGCCCTTGCCGAACATGGCCTTGGCCATGGGCGTCACGTGGCTGATCTTGCCGGCGTGCGGGTCTGCCTCGTCCTCGCCGACGATATGCCAGCTCACATGCTTGCCGTCCTCGCCTTCAAGACGCACCGTCATGCCGAAACGCACGACCTTCTCGTCGGGATCCGGCACGGACAGTTCGGCGTTCTCGCGACGTGTCTGCCAATAGCGCAGGTCGCGGGTGGCGATCGCCATCGGCTCGCGCTCCTGCTTCTTCTCGGCTTCTGCGAATTCCTTGCGCAGCCGATTGACGTGGTCGTCGATCTCCTTGAGACCCTGCTCGGTCACCAGATTTCGCTCGGTGCTCACCGGCCGTTCGCCAATGTCCGCCAGCGCCTCGTTGTCGTCTTCGCGTGTAAAAGCTCTGCTCATGTCAGCAACCTAGGCAGCCGCCGACCTTCCGGCAAGAGCAAGTTGCGCCCTCTTCCCTTGGCACAATTCATGCTTGCGTGAACGGCATGGAACAGACTGTCCGGAAACTGCACAGGCGCGGCTTCTTGGCCGCCACCGCCGCCGGCGCGACCACTTTCGCCCAACCGGCCACGGCCAGCGACGCCGACGCCATCAAGATGGCGATGCGCGGTTCGCTCGACGCCAGCGAACTGGGCGTCGTGCCCGGCGCGCTCGACGACCAGAGCCGCAAATTCAGCCGCATGCTGGAAACCGCATCCGATCGCGACATGCCGGTCTTCCTGCCACCAGGCACCTATGTCGTCTCCAATCTCAACCTGCCGCGCAGCGTGCGCGTGTCCGGCGTGCCGGGCGCGACGCGTATCATCTATGGCGGCGACGGACATCTGTTCCTGGCCGAAAAGACCGAACTGCTGCATCTCGACGGCTTGCTGATCGACGGCGCGAACCGCTGGATCGGCGAACAGGCGCAGGGCCTGGTCGACGCGCGCGGCGTGCCACAGCTTGTCATCGACAATTGCCGCATCGTCGGCAGCGGCAAGAATGGCTTGGCGCTGGAACGCGTAACCGGCCGTGTCGAACGTAGCGAAATTTCGGGCGCAGCCGATGCCGGCCTGTTCTCGGTTGAAGGCGCAGGCCTTCAAATCACCGGCAACACGGTGTCGGCCTGCGGCAATGGCGGCATCCTGGTGCACCGCTGGCAGGTGGCCGACGACGGCACGATTGTCACGGGAAACCGCGTCAATAACACGCGCGCGCTCGGCGGCGGCACCGGCCAGAATGGCAACGGCATCAACATTTTCCGCGCCAACGGTGTAACCGTCGCCAACAATCACGTTTCCGACAGCGCCTTCTCGGCGATCCGGGGAAACAGCGCCAGCAACCTCCAGATCAGCAGCAACACCTGCCTCAACTCCGGCGAGACAGCGATCTACGCTGAGTTCGGCTTCGAGGGCGCGGTGATCAACGCCAACATCGTCGACGGCGCGGCCAACGGCATCTCCATCGTCAATTTCGACAGCGGCGGCCGCATGGGCGTCTGCTCAGGAAACCTCATCCGCAATCTGCGCAAGGAAGGCCCCTACACCCCAGACCCGCCCGGCTGGGGCACCGGCATCAGCGTCGAGGCCGACACCTCCGTCACCGGCAACGTGATTGAGAACGCGCCGCGCTTCGGCATCACGCTCGGCTGGGGGAAGTTCCTACGCAATGTGATCGCCAACGGCAACGTTATCCGTCAGGTCGATGTCGGCATCGCGGTATCGGTGGTCGAGGGCGTGGGGGCGGCGGTGATCACCGACAATCTGATCGACGGCGCCAGAAGCGGCGGCATCGTCGGTTATCGCTGGATCGAAGCGGCGACCGACGATCTTTCCAAATCACCGCCCGGCGTGGGCAACTTGATCGTCGAGCGCAATCACGTCAGTTGAGCGCCGCTGTCGGCCGCAGACCGGCCACTTCCAGCCCGCGCCAGTTCTTGAGATGGCGATGCGCCAGTGCGCTCAGTTCGGACGAAAGCGCGGTGTCGGATTTGAGCAGCTTAGCCAACACCGCCGTCATCGCGATTTCGGCCGCGCGCCCTGCTCCGTCGCCGCACTTCAGTGCGATGCCAAGGCCAAGTTCCGGCAGCGCCGCGCAGTGCACGCCTTCCGCGCCGCCCTTGGTGAAGATGCGGCCCTGCCCGACCTCCATCAGCTTCGTGTCTGCCTGTTTCGTGCCGGCAACGTAGAACGGATTGGCCATGCACGCCGCCATCAGCCGCTTGGCCGCTGCCGCGCGGCTTGGCGAAAACCCGTCGCCGCCCGCCATGCGTGCAAAGCCCAGCGCGAGGCTCTTCAAGGGAACTGCATAGGTCGGGATCGAACAGCCATCGGTGCCGCGATTGTCGGCGCCATGCTTTGCGCCTGTCACCTCTTCCATCGTGTTGCGCACCATCTCCTGGAACGCGTGGCCAGCGGTAACATAACCCTTGTGATCGATGTCGCAATGCTGGCAGACGGTCAGGAAGCCGGAATGCTTGCCCGAGCAGTTGTTGTGGATCTGGGTCGCGATCTTGCCGCTGCGGGCCAGCTCGATCGTCGCGTCATGACTCGTCGGCCAGTGCGCGCCGCACTCTAGCGCCTGTTCGCCTAGCCCTATCTTCTTCAGCACCGACTCGGCTGCCGCAACGTGGCGCGGCTCACCAAGATGGGAGGCGCAGGCCAACGCCAATTCCTCGTCGGCGAGCCCGTAGCGATCTGCCGCGCCGGTCTCGATCAGCGGCAGCGCCTGGATCGCCTTCACCGCCGAGCGCGGGAAGACAGCCTGTTCGGTATCGCCGATCTCGAGCACCGCCCGACCCTTGGCGTCGAACACCGCCACCACGCCACGATGCACGCTCTCAACGATGTCGCCGCGCAGAACCTCAACCAGAACCGGATTTGCCATGTTTCCCCCCAGCGGCCGCGCGCGGCGACCTCATCTTGCTTTTGGCGCGTGGCTTACATGCTGTCGCGACTGGAAATCAACCGTCGCCGATAATGCCAGCCGACAGAAACCCTCCGTCGACGGCCAGCGTCTGGCCGTTGATATAGCTCGCCTCCGGCGACAGCAGGAAGGCGATGGCTGCCGCAACTTCCTCGGCCGTTCCGTAGCGTCCCTGCGGCGTACGGCTCAGCCATTTCTGCCGATCGGCCAGCGTGTGCAGCCGGGCAACCAGCGGCGTCTCGATCGGCCCTGGCGCGACGCAGTTCACGCGCACGCCGCGCCCGCCGAACTCCAGCGCCAGCACCTCCGACATCAGCTTCACGCCGGCCTTGGACGCGCCGTAGGCTACCCGGCCTTGGTTGGCGCGCAGGCCGGACACGGATGCGATGTTCACGATCGCCAGCGATCGGCCCATGCGCTCCAACGCCGCGCGGCAGGTGATGAACGAGCCGACAAGATTGACGTCGAGTATCTGGCGAAAAAGCTCGGGCGTCGTCTCCTCCGCCGGCAGGCTCTTCGCGATGCCGGCGGAATTCACCAACCCGCCAATCAGCCCGAGCCCATCCACGACCTGATCGAACACCTCGCCGATCTCTCCCTCGTCGGTCACATCGGCCTTGAGGAAGATCGCGTCGTCGCTGGCCAATGTGTCTTCGGCCGTGGACAACGCGTCCTCGTTGGCGTCGATCACGGCAACCGGCCAGCCCTCTTCGAGCAGCCGTTCCGCCGTCGCCATGCCGATGCCGGACGCGCCCCCAACCACCACTGCCGACTGCCGCATAGGCTTCCTCGCAAAGCCAGCCGTTCCCATTGCGGATGATGACCTTGGGCCGTTCAATCGTAAAGTCGCCACTTCAAAACATGGATCATCAGATTTTTGTTGATTGATCAGTCAACTAAAAATAAGCGGACAACAGGAGAATAAAATGCCCAAAGTTGGAATGGAGCCACTGCGCCGTCGAGCGCTCATCGACGCCGCCATCGCCGCGATCGGCCAGCGCGGATCGCTGGATGTGACGATGCACGACATCGCCGGCCGCGCAGGCGTTTCGCCTGCCCTGGCGCACCATTATTTCGGCGCCAAGGACGAACTCATCGCCGCAACCATGTGGCATTTGCTTGCCGATCTCGGCGGCGAACTGCGCCGCAAGCTCCAGCATGCGTACACGCCCCGCGAGCGCGTCTCGGCCATCGTCAATGTCAGCTTCTCCGTCGGCCAATTCAGTCCGGAGGTCGTCGCAGCCTGGCTCGCCTTCTATGTCGAAGCGCAACGCTCGCCGGCGCTCCGGCGGCTGCTGCGCGTCTATATCCAGCGCCTGCGTTCGAACCTATCGCACGCGCTGACGGCGCTGATGCCGCGGGCCGAAGCGGACAAGGCGGCGGAAGGCATCGCCGCCCTCATCGATGGCTTTTACATCCGCCGTGCGCTGCGCGACGGCCTGCCCAACCCACGCAGCGCCGTCGCCATCATTGAGGACTATGTTGACACCAAACTTGCCGCCACGAGGGCATCGTGAACGGGGCGCTTGAGGCCGATTTCGTCATTGTCGGTTCGGGCTCCGCCGGGTCCGCACTCGCCTATCGTCTATCCGAGGACGGCAAGCACAGCGTGATCGTTATCGAGTATGGCGGCTCCGACTATGGCCCGCTGATCCAGATGCCTTCCGCGCTCTCCATCCCGCTCAATATGAGCTATTATGATTGGGGCTTTTCGACCGAGCCCGAGCCGCATCTCGGCGGTCGCAGCCTGGCCACGCCGCGCGGCAAGGTGCTCGGCGGTTCCTCCTCGATCAATGGCATGGTCTATGTTCGCGGCCACGCCCGCGATTTCGACCATTGGGCCGAGGAAGGCGCCGCCGGCTGGTCGTTCGCCGACGTACAGCCCTATTTCGCCCGCATGGAGCACGCGACCGGCGGCGAGGATGGTTGGCGCGGGACGAAAGGCCCGTTGCGCGTGCAGCGCGGCCGCCGCCAGAACCCACTCTACGCCGCCTTTGTCGAAGCTGGCCGGCAGGCTGGTTTCGAGACCACGGACGACTACAACGGCTCCAAGCAGGAAGGCTTTGGGGCGATGGAACAGACCATCTTCAACGGCCGCCGCTGGTCGACAGCAAACGCCTATCTGCGACCGGCGCTGAAACGCAAAAACGTGAGTCTCATCAGCGCTTTCGCGCGTCGTGTGATCATCGAGAATCAACGCGCCGTGGGCGTCGAGATTCAGCTTCGCAGAACACTCCAGGTCGTTAAGGCAAAGCGTGAAGTGATTGTCGCTGCCTCATCCATCAACTCGCCGAAAATCCTCATGTTGTCCGGCATCGGACCGGCAGCCCATCTGCGCGAACACGGCATCGACGTGATCGCAGACCGGCCGGGCGTTGGCCAAAACCTTCAGGACCATCTGGAGCTTTACATCCAGCAGGAGTCGATCCAGCCGATCACGCTCTATTCGGTACTCAATCCCGTCTCGAAAGCGATCATCGGCGCGGAATGGCTGTTCTTCAAGACGGGCCTCGGCGCGACGAACCATTTTGAGGCGGCGGCTTTCGTCCGGTCGGCCCCCGGGATCGACTACCCCGACATCCAATATCACTTCCTGCCCGCCGCCGTGCGCTACGACGGCAAGGCCGCCGCGAAGTCGCACGGCTTCCAGGCGCACGTCGGCCCCATGCGGTCGAAGTCGCGCGGCTCGGTCACGTTGAGCTCAGCCGACCCGTGGCAGAAGCCAAAAATCTTCTTCAATTATATGTCGCACCCGGACGACTGGACGGAATTCCGTCACTGCATCCGCTTGACGCGCGAGATTTTTGGCCAGGAAGCGTTTGCGCCCTTTCGCGGCAAGGAGATTGCACCCGGATCGCTTGTGCAGAGCGACGATGAACTGGACGCATTCATCCGCGAGCACGCGGAGAGCGCCTATCACCCTTGCGGTACCTGCAAGATGGGCCGCGCCGACGATCCGTTTGCCGTAGTCGATCCAGAATGCCGGGTAATCGGCGTCGAAGGCCTGCGTGTCGCCGACTCCTCGATTTTTCCGCGTGTAACCAACGGCAATCTCAATGCCCCGTCGATCATGACCGGCGAAAAAGCCGCCGACCATATTCTGGGCCGCGCGCCGCTCGCGCCGTCGAATCTCGAGCCGTGGATCAACCCGCGTTGGCAGGTCTCGGATCGCTAGGAGAACGAATGAAAGCCCAGCCCAAGGCCTCGCATTATATCAACGGACAATATGTCGACGATCCGCAAGGCGCGTCGCTCAACGTCGTCTATGCCGCGACCGGCGAGGTGATCGCCGAGCTCCGCGCGGCAACGCCGAATATCATCGAGCTGGCGGTGGAAGCGGCGCGCGCCGCGCAGCCGGCCTGGGCGCGGCTGAAACCGATCGAGCGCGGCCGCATCCTGCGCAAGGCGGCCGACTTGCTGCGTGAGCGTAATGAACAGCTGGCGCGGCTGGAAACGCTCAACACCGGCCGCGCCATCCAGGAGACGCGCGTCGCCGACGCGGCCTCCGCCGCTGATGCGCTGGAATTCCTTGGCAGTGTCGTTGCCGGCTTCAACGGCGATTTCATCGAACTGGGCGGTCCCTTCGCCTACACCCGCCGCGAGGCGCTTGGCGTCTGCGTCGGCATCGGTGCCTGGAACTACCCGATCCAGGGTGCGGGGTGGAAGGCCGCGCCGGCGCTCGCCATGGGCAACGCCATGGTCTTCAAGCCGTCGGAAGCCGCGCCCCTCACGGCGCTGGCACTGGCTGAAATCTTCACCGAAGCCGGCTTGCCGGACGGCCTCTTCAACGTCGTACAAGGTTTTGGCGATGTCGGCGCAGCGCTTGCCAGCCACCCGACAGTGGCAAAAGTCTCGTTCACAGGCTCGGTGCCGACCGGGAAGAAGGTGTTGGCATTGGCCGGCTCCGGCATGAAGCACGCGACGATGGAGTTGGGGGGCAAGTCGCCACTGATCATTTTCGATGATGCCGACGTCGAGAACGCCGTTGGCGGCGCGATGCTCGCCAATTTCTATTCGACGGGCCAGGTCTGTTCCAACGGCACGCGCGTCTTCGTCCAGAAGGGCATCCAGGACCGTTTCCTCGACCGGCTGATCGACCGCACGAAAAAGATCCGTATCGGCGACCCGCTCGATCCCGAGACGCAGATGGGGCCGCTGATCTCCAAAGCGCAATTCGACAAGGTCACCGATTATATTGCTGTCGGCAAAGCCGAGGGCGCGACTGTTTCCTGTGGCGGCGGCGTGCCATCGCTGCAAGGCTTTGAAGGGGGCTTCTTCATCGAGCCGACTGTCTTCATCGACGTCAAAGACCAGATGCGCATCGCCCGTGAGGAGATTTTCGGACCGGTGATGGCCGTGCTCTCCTTCGACGACGAAAAAGAAGCGATCATGCGCGCCAACGACACCGAGTTCGGCCTCTCGACCGGCGTGTTCACCCGCAACTTGCCGCGCGCCCATCGTGTCATCGGCGAGTTGCAGGCCGGCACCTGCTGGATCAACAGTTTTAACCTGACGCCGGTCGAGATGCCTTTCGGCGGCTACAAACAGTCCGGCATCGGGCGGGAAAACGCACTGACCGCACTCGGCCATTATTCGCAGATCAAGTCGGTCTACGTTGAGACCGGCAACGTCGAGAGCCCGTTCTGAACGGGTATTGGTGCGGAAAGTGTGCGATGGCTTATTCTGACCGGAAGCACCATCTGCGAGGTTATTGAAATCACTGGTCGGAGTGGCAGGATTTGAACCTGCGACCCCATCGTCCCGAACGATGTGCGCTACCAGACTGCGCTACACTCCGCGACCAGAGAGCGCGCTATATAGCGGCCACTTTTGAGCGTCGCAAGGGGTGAAAAAGCCGCGCCACGAATCTCGCTGCGCAGCTTACGGCTCGTCTTCAACAGTAGCCTGCGGCCGGTCGCCGCCCTCGGCTACCTCGTCGTGCCATTGCCCCTGCGCGTCCTCGTAACGGATGCCTTCCGTCGTGCCGGCGACCTGCTGCTCGTCGGCGGCGCGATGAGCCGCACGCGTTGCCTCGTCTTTCGACCGAAATGTTTCGGAGAATGTTTGGCCGACCTTGTAGGCCCAGCCGCCATCGTGCTCGACGATCTCATACTTCACCGCAGCCATTGGCGTTCCTCTTTGCGCGCTTTCCTTCGGAGAGTCCGGGGATAATCGCACAACGCGCCGATGGTTCCTAAGAAGCCTTGGCTTCCATCAGAGTCACCTCTTTGCGGAAGCGCGTGGAATCGATCGCAGCGGCCATCAGGGTTTGCGTGTAGGCTTCGCGCGGGTTGTCGAAAATCTCATCGGTGGGGCCTTCCTCGACGATCTTGCCCTGCTTCATCACGATGATGTAGTCGGCCATTGCCCGCACCACGGCGAGATCGTGGCTGATGAACAAGTATGACAGATCGTGGTCTATCTGCAGCTTACGCAACAGTTCGACGATCTGCTTTTGCACCGAGCGGTCGAGCGCCGACGTCGGCTCGTCGAGCACCACCACTTTTGGCTTCAGGATCATGGCGCGCGCAATCGCGATGCGCTGGCGCTGCCCGCCCGAGAATTCATGCGGATAGCGGTTTCGCATGGCTGGATCGAGGCTGACTTCTTTCAACGCTTCGATGGCGCGGTGATCGCGATCCTTTTTCGTCAGTTGCGGCTCGTGCACCAGCAGGCCTTCGGTGATGATCTGGCCAACCGTCATGCGCGGCGAGAGCGAGCCAAACGGGTCCTGGAAGACCAGTTGCAATTCGTGACGCAGCGGGCGCATTTGCTGCTTGTCGAATTTCGAGATGTCGGTGTCGCCGAAATAGACATGACCGGAACTCGGGATCAGTCGCAAAAGCGCGCGGCCGAGCGTCGATTTGCCGGAGCCCGATTCGCCGACGATACCGATCGTCTGGCGCCTGCGCAGCGCGATGTTGATGCGGTCGACAGCCCGCAGGATGACCGGATCGCCGGCCAGGAACCCGCCGCCGATCTTAAATTCAACCTCGACCGATTTACCCTGCATCATGATGGGCGCACTATCGGCGGGCGGCGTCTTGCGGCCGGTCGGCTCGGCAGCCAGCAGCATTTTGGTGTAGTCGTGCTGCGGGCGCGAGAATATCTGCTCGGTTGGGCCGGTCTCGACCACCTCGCCCTTGCGCATGACATAAACGCGGTCTGCGAGACGCCGGACGATGCCGAGATCGTGCGTGATGAAGACAATGGCCGTACCAAGCTTCTTTTGCAGTTCCGCCAGGAGCAGCAGGATCTGCTGCTGGATGGTGACGTCCAGCGCGGTGGTCGGTTCGTCGGCGATCAGCACATCGGGGTCGTTGGCCAGCGCCATGGCGATCATGACGCGCTGGCGCTGGCCGCCCGACATTTCGTGCGGATAGCTTTTGAGACGCCTTTCCGGATCGGGAATATGGACCAGCTTGAGCAGTCGCAAGGCCTCGGCGCGCGCTGCCGCCTTGCCCAGCTTACGGTGTCGCATGATCGGCTCCATAAGTTGGTTGCCGATCGAATAGAGCGGATCGAGCGAGGTCATCGGCTCCTGGAAGATCATACTGATCTTGGCGCCGCGCACTTGATTGAGGTCCTGCTTCGAAAGGGTGAGCAGGTTGCGGCCACGATAATCGACCGCCCCGGTGGCTTCGCCGTTCGACGCCAGCAGGCGCATCGCGGCCATCATCGTCTGGCTCTTGCCGGAGCCGGACTCACCGACAATGCCGACCGTCTCGCCGCTGCGCACCTCGATGTCGATGCCTTTCACAGCCTCGACCTTGCCGTCGAGCGTTTCGAAACTGACCCGAAGCTTCTTGACCTCGAGCACCTTGTCTTGCGGTTGGGTCATGTCAGCGATCCTTCGGGTCTAGGGCATCGCGCAGGCCGTCGCCGACGAAATTCAACGCGAACAGCGTGGAGACGAGGAAGAAAGCAGGGAACAACAACATCCAGTTGGCGCTGCCCAAATTCTTGGCGCCATCGGAAATCAGCACGCCCCAACTTGTCATCGGCTCCTGCACGCCTAGGCCCAGGAACGACAAGAAGCTTTCCAGCATGATCACTTGCGGCACCAGCAGCGTCATGTAGATGACGACGGGGCCGAGCAGGTTCGGGATGACGTGGCGCTTGAGAATACCAGCTTGCGACACGCCCATGGCTTCCGCCGCCTGAACGTATTCCTGCCTGCGGATCGACAGCGCCTGTCCACGCACAATGCGCGCCATGTCGAGCCACAACACGGCGCCGACGGCTATAAACATCAGCACGAAGTTCCGTCCGAAAAACACCACCAGCATGATGACGAAAAAGATGAAGGGCAGCGAATAAAGCACGTCCACGATGCGCATCATGACTTCGTCGGTCTTGCCGCCGAACAGGCCGGCAGCCGCGCCATAGACAACGCCGATGAAGACAGCGACGAAGCCGGCAAGCAGGCCGATCGAGAGCGATATCCGCCCCGCAACCAGAGTGCGGGTCATCAGGTCGCGGCCAACATTGTCGGTGCCGAACAGGAAGGTCTGCGTCTTCACGGCAGCGCTGAAGACGGCCTCCTTGCCGTCTGCGGATTTACTTTCAACCTTTGCGTCTTCAAAGGTGTCGGAGCGGTCGAGATAGCGCGTGTTGCGATCGTCGATTTCTTTCGACGAGGTGACTGTCACGAAGATGCGGTCACTCTCCTGGCGCCATTCCTTCTTGTCGAGCCGCATCTGCTTCAACACATCATCGAGCGATGTCTCGATCATTTCCTGGGTCGGCACCTGACCCGGCGGTATACGCACATAGTCGGGGTAGATAGCCGAATAGGCGTGCGGCGAAAAATACGGCCCGAACACGCAAACGATCGCCATGGCGATGATGTAGAACAGGCTGAACATCGCAGCCTTGTTGCGCTTGAGACGCTCCCAGGCGTCGCCGAAAAGAGAGCGGCCGGCGGAAGGAATCTCAACCGCTGTCGGCGAAGTGGGGTGGACACCGTCGGGCGAGATGACGCTGTCATGGGTGGCGGCAGAGGTTTGGCTGCCGGCTGCGATATCAGTCATAGCGCACCCTCGGATCCACGATCGCGTACATGATATCCACGATCAGGTTGAAGAGAATGGTGAAGACGGCGATCAGCACCACGGTTCCCATCACCACTGTGTAGTCGCGGTTAAGCGCCGCCTGAACGAATTCGCGGCCCACGCCGGGAATGGCGAAGATCGTTTCGACGATGACCGACCCGGTCATGAGAGCGGCCGCGGCGGGGCCCGCATAGGAGACAATAGGCAGTAGCGCGCCTCGCAACGCATGTTTAACGACCACGGACCAATCCGACAGGCCCATCGCCTTGGCCGTTCGGATGTGATGGGAGCGCATCGATTCGATCATCGAGCCGCGCATCAGGCGCGCGACGATCGCCATCTGGGGCAGCGCCAGCGTCAGCACAGGGCCAATCTTGTTGATCAATGCGCCGTCGCCCCAGCCGCCGATCGGCAGCAGCTTCCACGTGAGGCCGAAAACGAGTTGGATCAGCGGTGCGATGACGAAGGTCGGGATCGTGCTGCCGGCAGTGGCAGTGGCAATGACGGCATAATCGGCGGACTTGTTCTGGTTGAGCGCGGCGACGATGCCGAGGATGCCGCCGAACAGCAACGCCAGAATCAACGCGGATAATCCGAGCTGGATCGACACCGGCAGGCCATTGGCGAACTTTTCAGCCACGGTGAAGTTTGGCGACACGTAGCTGGGACCGAAGTCGCCAACGAGCACATTTTTCAGATAGTTGAAATATTGCAGCCAGAGCGGATCATCGAGGCCAAACTGACGCTCCAGATTGGCCCGGATTTCAGGACTCAAGCCGCGTTCCTGGTTGAAGGGACCACCGGGCGCGACGCGGATCAGGAAAAAGGCCATTGTCACGATCACGAACAAGGTCGGGATCGCAGTCAAGAGCCTCCGAACTATGTAAAAAAACATGGCCGCAGTCCCCTCCCCCGGGACGATCAGACAGAAACCTCGCCTTTGGTAATAAATGCTGTTCCGTCCACGCAACTATGCGTGGGCGCTTCGACCGCAAACACGGTTGGGATTAATGCAATCCTAGGCACTCGCCTGCCGCAACACCGAAGCTGCCGCTTCAGCGTTTGGTGCGGGCAGTAGGGCGCGGCGTTTTGCATATGCTGCAAGGTTCCTGGCCTTGCCACCGACCTCCCCGTCTCGGCGGGGAGGTCGGTCGCGAACTTAGTTCTTGGCGATGAACCGTGTCGGATGCACGTCCATCACGTTATCATCCCAGCCCGTGAGCTTGGAAGATACCGCATTCTTGAAGTTGTAGTAGAGCAGCGGAATGTTGCCCACATTGTCGATGAGGATTTTTTCGGCTTCCGACAAGAGCTGCATTCGCTTGGCGGGGTCGCCGCCCGAGGCTGCGGCTTCGGCCATCTTGGCTTCATAGTCGGCATTGTTGAAGTTGGCGTAGTTGTTGCCGGACGCTTTCACGGAGATGCCGAGGAACGTCTCGGGATCCTTGTAGTCGGCGATCCAGCCGGCGCGCGCCAGATCGAAATCGCCCTTCTGCTCCAGATGGCCGTAATGCGTCTTGGTGTCGGTGTTGAGCAGCGACACCTCAATGCCGAGCGGCTTCAACTGCTCCTGGATAGCGACCGCCGTATTCTTATGGTTTTCCGACGTGTTGTAACGGATTTCCAACTTCAGCGGCTTGTCTGGACCGTAGCCCAGCTTCTCCAGGATCTTCTTGGCGTCGTCCTCACGGTCGATCTGCGACTTTTCGGCGAAAGCCGCCATGGACGACTTGTACCCTTCGATCCCCGGAGGAACCATCGAGTAGCCGGGGCTCATCGAATTGGACCAGACCTTCTCGGCCAAGAAGTCGCGGTCGATCGCCATGGAAATGGCGTTGCGAAGCTCGACATTGTCCCATGGGGCCTTATCGGTCTTGATCGAGTAGTAGTAGGTGCCGAGATATGGCGCGCTGCGGATCTGGTCGCCGAACTTGGTCTTAAGATCGGCTAGCTGCTCCGTCGGCAAATCGCCGTAGCTGTCGAGTTCGCCTGCTTCGAAGCGTTTCATCGCCGCCGAACGATCTTCGTTCGGAATATAATTGACCTTGTCGATCTTGACGTTCGCGGCGTCGTGGAACTTCGGATTCTTGACGAGCGTGATGTGATCGTTGGGCACGAACTCGGCGAGCGTATAGGCGCCGTTCGACACGAGATTGCCCGGCTTCACAAAGTCATTGCCGAACTTGTCCACGTTCGCCTTCTGCACGGCATAGGTCGACTTGTGGGTCAGCATTTCCAGGAAGTAGGGAGTCGGCGCTTTCAGCGTGACTTCCAGCGTGTTGGCGTCGACGGCCTTGGCGCCAAGCGTTGCTGGATCGCCTTTCTTGGTGTTGATCTCCTCAGCATTCGCCACCGGGTAGAGCATGGACGCATACTCGGCCGCGGTCGCCGGGTCGAGGAGGCGACGCCACGAATAGACAAAATCCTCGGCGGTTACCGGCGTGCCGTCAGACCACACCGCGCCCTGGCGCATCTTGAAGGTGTAGGTCTTGCCGTCGTCCGAGACTGTCCAGCTTTCCGCTGCGCCTGGAATCAATTCGGCCTTGGCGTCCTGCGCCACCAGACCCTCGAACAAATCACGAATGATATCGGCTTCGTAAGTGGTCGAGGTTTTATGCGGATCGAGCGATTCTGGATCGGCAGCCGCGCCGCGATTATAAACGACCTCGGCGAAAGCCGGCGTCATCAGTGCGCCACCGGCGAGCGCCAGCGTCGTTGCGAACACCGAAGCTCGCAGAACATTTTTCAGCATGTAACTTACTCCCTTGGTAGCCGCCCGTTACATGGCGAGCACATCATTCAGCGCCATGTTTGAGAGCGCCATTTTTATCGAAGGCGGGTTCCCGTCCGCCGTTCTGGGGTGGACACTAGCCATGAGTGGCCGCCATTTCAACACCATTAGAGGACAGTTCGGCGCATTGCGCGAGGCTTCCGCAGCGGAATGAGATGGGCCTGCCTCGCCTGCAATTCACATGCATTAAGGAAGCAGCGTAACAAAATTGCCTAAAGCCGCCAGTCGAATGATATTTTCGGAAAGACTAGAACCAGAGGTGGGAAATATTGTGCCAGCGCCCGTGACGGCGTCAGAATCGCAAACGTATTGCGCCGTATCGGCAGAAAAATTGAAAACGCACAGTATTTTTTTATTGCCCAGCCTCCTGATGAAGGACAAAACGTCGTCAGCCGCCGGCAAAAACTCAATCGAACCGTGCAAAAGGACAGGTTCGCGACGTCGGCGGCCGAGAATCTCGCGGTAATAGTTTAGAACCGAAGTTGGGTTCTCGTTCTGGCGATCGGCTGCCCGCGATATCGCGGTCTGGTCTAGGGGCAGCCACGGCTTGCCCGTCGAAAACCCAGCATTCGGCGCAGAGGCCTCCCACGCCATCGGCGTACGGCAACCGTCGCGCCCTTTTATCCCTGGCCAGAAGCGAATGCCGACCGGGTCGCGCAGATCATCATAGGCGAGTTCAGCCTCTTCGAGACCCAGTTCCTCACCCTGATACAGGCAGATCGAACCGCGCAGGCAGGCGAGCAATGTGATGGCAAATTTCGCTGTCACGTCTGGGTCGCCGCCGGGCGGCGTCCAGCGGCTGACATGGCGCGTCACGTCATGGTTCGAGAAAGCCCAGCAGACCCAGCCGTTGGCAACCTTGTTTTCGAACGCCTCGACGCAGCCACGAACATGTTCCGGCGAAAAAGCGTCGCCCAGCATATCGAAGGTGTAGCACATGTGCAGTTTGTCGCCGCCGCTGGTGTAGGCGGCCAGCGTATCCAGCGACCGCCCTTCATCGCCCACCTCGCCCACGGCGGCCCGCCCGCCATACTCGTTCAGCAGCGCTCGGAAACGCGCCAGGAAGGCGAGATTCTCCGGTCGCGTTTTGTCGAACAAATGCTCCTGGGCCATGTACGGATTGGACGCATTCAACGTGCCGGCGACGCTCTCTGCCAGCGGCGGATTGGACCGTAGCCAGCGGTCATGAAAATAGTAGTTCACCGTGTCGAGGCGGAATCCGTCAACGCCGCGGTCGAGCCAGAAGCGCACTGTTTCCAGCAAGGCGTCCTGCACCTCCTGATTGTGGAAATTCAGGTCCGGCTGCGAAGCCAGGAAGTTGTGCATGTAATATTGCTTGCGGGTGGAATCCCACTCCCATGACGGGCCGCCGAAAACCGACAGCCAGTTCGTCGGAGCGGTGCCGTCCGGTTTGGCGTCGGCCCAGACGTACCAACCGGCCTTGGCGTTGGTCCGATCGGCGCGGCTCTCGGCAAACCAGGGATGCCTGTCCGACGTGTGCGACAGCACTTGGTCGATGATGATTTTCAGCCCATGCTTATGGGCCTCGGCCACCAACTCGTCGAAATCCTCCATCGAGCCGAACATCGGATCGACAGCGCAATAGTCCGATACATCGTAGCCCATGTCGGCCATCGGCGATTTGAAGAAGGGCGACAGCCAGATCGCGTCGACGCCAAGTTCGGCGATATAGGGGATCCGCCGGATGATCCCGCGCAGATCGCCGACCCCATCCCCGGTCGTGTCCTGAAAGGAGCGTGGATAGACCTGGTAGATAGCGCAGCCGCGCCACCAGTCGTTGTCTTCTAATTTCAACTCGGTCATTCCATCACTTCGTTTGCAAACTCTACTGTCCGACCATCAACCGGCACGGCAGCGTCGATCACCCTTGGCGCACCTTGCACCGCAATGTGCCGCCAGCGGTAGCCATAACGCGATGGAAGCACAAAACTGGTGGCTCGACGGTCACCATTGATCAGCACCGCCAACCGCCCGCCCTCGCCGGTCCCAGGTCCGAGCAGCATCGCCAATCTGGACCGTTGCGGGTCTTCCCAAGCGCCGTTGTCTATTGGTTGGCCGGTGTCGGTGAGCCACTGGACGTCTTGGATGCCACCGTCGACCGCTTGGCCCGTGAGGAAATGGGTTTCGGAGAGAATTGGCCAGACATTGCAGCGACCCCCTGTCCTGCCGGACCTCTCCCCCACAAGGTGGGAGATCACACGGCCGCCAGGATTTCGCCAATAGTCGAAGCTGCTGTTCTCCCCCCGTGAGGGGGAGATGTCCGGCAGGACAGGGTGGCGGG
>JBFWUS010000047.1:0-42997 GCA_050247155.1 Rhizobiaceae bacterium | reverse complement strand
CTAGGTCGCAACGGCCGGCGCCTAGTGGTTGGGCAATTCTCCTGGGAGCAGGAAGTTCGAAACCTTCATCAACTTTATAAAGACGTTATGGCATGCTGAGTGGATTCCGAAATGTGCTTGTTCTTTCGCCACACACGGATGATGGCGAACTAGGCGCGGGCGGGACGATCGCCAAGCTGACTGAAGCGGGCGCGAATGTGCACTACGCGGCATTCAGCACCGCAGAGGAGTCTGTTCCCGTCGGCCTGCCTCGTGACATCTTGAAGACCGAAGTACGGGCGGCAACCAAGCAGCTGGACATCCCCGAAGATAATATCTTCATATATAATTATCGGGTCAGGAAACTAAATTATTCGCGCCAGGAAGTCTTGGAAGATCTTGTAACGCTCCGGTCAAAGACAAACTACGACCTTGTTCTCGTGCCAAGCCTTTCCGATGTTCATCAGGATCATTCTACGGTGGCGCAAGAAGCGCTTCGGGCATTCAAGGCGACGACGATCTTAAGTTACGAGCTGATCTGGAATAATCTGAACTTCAATACCGCCTGCTTCGTCGTTTTGGACAAAGCCAACGTCGAAAAGAAGATCGCTGCACTGGCCGAGTACAAATCGCAGAGCGGCAGGGCATATATGTCCGCCGAATTTATTCTGTCGTTGGCCAAGGCAAGGGGCGTTCAGATAGGGGCGCCCTACGCGGAAGCCTTCGAGGTGGTTCGCTGGGTGATGCGCAGCTGATGACGGGTTTTTCCTGCCCATGCTGAAGACGATGCTGGCTTCTGAAATTGCGAACCTGGTCGGTTCGAGGTTGGTTGGCGCCGACATAAGAATTTCTGGGGCGTTTGCGTTGGACAGGCCGAAGCCTTTCTGCTTGGGATTTGCGAAGACCCTTACATCCGAGCAGGCTGCATCAGTGAAGCTCGCTGAGCCTGTCGTGCTTCTGGTCCACGAGGATATCGCGGGCAGCGTGCCGTGTTCGCATATACCGGTCCGTGATCCGCGATTGGCTTTCGCCAAGGCTATTCAGGCCATGCGGCAGCGGGACGCAGATGAGATATCTGCGTCTGCGTTCGTGCACCCTTCTGCCAAGATTGGAAAAAGTGTCAATATTGGTCCACATGCCTATGTCGGTCACGACGTGGAGATTGGCGATGGCTCGCGAATTCATGCCAACGTCGTGATCGAAACGAATGTAAGAATCGGCAAGAACTGCATTATCAAGTCCGGAACGGTGATCGGTCAGGAAGGCTTCGGCATCGCGAAGGATGCGGACGGAAACAACTTCCGTCTGCCTCACATCGGAGGCGTCGTCATCGAGGACAATGTTGAAATTGGCGCACTCAACACTGTCTGTTCAGGCACTATCGAGCCGACTGTCGTCGAACGTTATGTCAAGACTGATGATCACGTCCACATTGCCCACAACGTTCGTGTCGGCGCCAATTCGCTTCTGACCGCCTGCACTGAAATCAGCGGCAGTGTAGTGATCGGTCCGCGCAGTTGGTTGGGACCCAATTGCTCGATCATGAACAATATATCCCTGGGGGCCGACGTCTTCGTGGGGCTGGGATCGGTTGTCACCAAATCGTTGCCCGCCGGAGCTGTGGCGGCGGGATCGCCCGCACGAATTATCAGAATCGTCGAACCCGGCAATGTCTAGGGTCAGGACCTAGGTTTGCCCCCAGTTGGTTGCCGCCGACCGAGCGAACTTTTGACGCGGATTTTCCGTTGGAAAGAATCGGAGTTGATTTCGACACATGGTTTCCATCGCACATATAGGTCATGGCTATTGGGGTAAGAACCTGGCCCGGAATTTTCACGAGTTGGGTCATCTGGCTGCGGTCGTCGATCCTCATCAACCGACTGCCGAAGCAGCTGCCAAGACCTATGGCGTGAAGGCTGCAACGTTTGAATCAGTCCTCGCCGATCCCGCGATTCAGGCAGTCTCGCTGGCTTCGCCCGCGGGGCTGCATTTTGCGCAGGCGAAGGCCGCACTCGAGGCTGGCAAGCACGTCTATGTCGAAAAGCCGGTAGCGCTCGATGTCGGTGAAGCGCGCGAACTCGTCCGGCTGTCGGAAAAGCAGGGTAGGGTGCTGATGGTCGGCCACCTGCTGCAGTACCATCCGATCTATGTGAAGCTGCGTGAGATGGCGGCAGGGGGTGAGTTCGGAACGGTGAAATATGTCTATTCCAACCGCCTGTCGCTGGGGAAATTCCGAGCCGAGGAAAATGTGTTGTGGTCGTTCGCGCCGCACGACATTTCGATGATTTTGGGCCTGCTGGGCGAAGAGCCGGACTATGTATCGGCGCAGGGCAACGTCTCCTACCTGCCCGGCATTGCCGATTTCGCGACCGTGCAGATGCATTTCCCGAGCGGCGCCAGTGGCCATGTCCAGGTTTCCTGGATGCACCCGTTCAAGGAACAGCGCCTCGTGGTGATCGGCGACAAGGCGATGGCGGTCTTTGAAGACAGCCAGCCGCGTTGGGAGGACAAGCTGATTGTCTATCGCCATGCGATCGACGTGGCCGGTCCGGTTCCGAATCCGGCCAAGGCTGACGCGGAACGAGTCGAAGTGACGAAGGCGGAGCCCTTGAAGGAAGAGTGCCGCCACTTTGTCGACTGCATCGAGCGCGGCCTGACGCCACGCACTGATGGCCGAGAGGGGTTGGCCGTGCTGCGCGTTCTGGATCATGCCGAGCGGGCGCTGGCCTCAAACCTCAATCGCCAGAAGGCGGCTCGGACGGGAGCGGCGGCATGACGGCGAAACCTTTTGTCCACGAAAGCTCCTATGTCGACGACGGTGTAGAGCTCGGCGAGGGCACCAAGATCTGGCATTTTAGCCACATCCTGTTCGGAACGCGGATCGGCAAGAACTGCGCCATCGGCCAGAATGTGATGGTTGGTCCGAGCGTTACGGTCGGTGACAACTGCAAGATCCAGAACAACGTCTCGCTTTACAAGGGCGTCGAACTCGAGGATGGCGTGTTCTGTGGCCCGTCGTGCGTATTCACAAATGTGCTGAACCCGCGCGCGGAGGTGGAGCGCAAGGACGAATTCCGTAAGAGTTTGGTGCGTCGCGGCGCGACCATCGGCGCCAACGCGACCATCGTTTGCGGCAATGAACTCGGCGAATATTGCCTTATCGCCGCTGGCGCCGTTGTCACGAAGCCAGTCGTGGCGCATGCGCTAATGGCGGGCGTCCCGGCCCGTCGGATCGGCTGGGTGTCGCGCGCGGGCGAGATCTTGGACAAATCCCTGGTGTGCCCGCGCACGGGCGAACGTTATCGAGAGCAGAACGGCGCTTTGGAACTGGTTCCAAGCGCCGCTTAACTTTGATCAGGCAGACCGCGCTTTCAACGCCTCTACCTCCGCTGAAAGCTCCTGCACCGCCTTGATCAGGATCGGGACGAACTGGTCGTAGCGCAAGCCTTGCTCGCTGTCGGGATCGTCCTTGTCGGCCAGGGTCCAGCCAGCGAAATCCACACCATATGAGTCCAAAGCGGAACGCACCTGTTGGGCGATCAGGCCATAGTGTGTCCGCCCGCCCGGCTTGGGCATCGCGCGGTCAACGGCGACTGGCCCGACATCCGGGCGATCATCCGGCGCTGGCGCCATTTCCGTCGTAAGCTCATGGCCGCCAACCTTCCAGCGATAGGCGACCGGCTCCAGGTCGCGCAAGAAAGCCAGCCCTAGCGGCACCGGCCCCTCGACGTCCTTGAGCCGAGCGTCGGACGTGTTGATTGTGCCGGTGTTCGAATAGACGACCGACCACTTCAGACTGCCGGTGCCAAGGCTGTAGGTGTTGTCGGTGGCGGGCGCGGTGTTGCGCCAGGCCAACACAGCGGCGGCCGTGAGCTGGAAGGCCAGCGTCGACGTGTTGTCGGCGGTCGGGTTATGCGCACCGGTATAGAATTGATGGCCCGTCGCGTCCGGACAACCCCACCCGCCGCCGCCGTAATAGAGGACGTTCGCATTCGACTGTGACCACGGCGCCAGGGCGAGAAACGGCTTGTTGGCGTTTGAATATTGCGCGCAGGTCAACACCGCGCCGCCCTTGTTCGTGCTGTCATTGTTGGTGTTGGTCACTGTGATGCAGAAATAACCGTCCGATGCGCTGGCCAGGGCCTTGCCTTTGATGTTCAGCGTCGAACTGGTGAACAACGCGTCGCCGGCTCGGACTTTGGCATTGTCCTTGGATATGCTCAGCGCCACTCGCGAGGTGGCGCCGTCCGAAACCTTGAAGGTGAGATTGTCGTCGGCGAGAAGGCCGATCTCGGCGCGCGCGGAATAGGCAGTCTGCATCAGGAGCGACAGGGTGTCGGCTGTCGTCTCCTTGTTCATGGTGAAACGCAGGTCGCCGTCGCCGCCTTCCGCAGCTGTCTTGGCTGTCCATAGCGCCTTGTTGAGTTTGGCCGCGAACGGATTGGTGGAATCCGCAGTAGTGCCCACTCCCATCAATTCCACGTTCTGGAGTTCGGGTATCGTTTGTCCGGTGGCGGTCCAGGCGGAACCAATCCAGGTGACGAACTGCGATTCGGCCGCGTCCCACGCAAGGAATCCCTCTCTGGGCGCGATGAAGGCCCAGCTACCATCCAGGAAATGGGCGATCTCATCATCATGTCCAGCCCATGGGCCGGAAGCCGCAGAGGCGACGATATAGCGCTCGCCCTCAGTCGGCGTCGACGGCGGCGATGTGTGAGTGCGGTCGACGATTGCGAGCTGCACTACCGCGTCCAGAATGCCCAACGCTTCGTTGTGGGTGACATGCTTCTGCGCCTGGCTGGGCAGGATATATGGCATTGAGAGGTTGTTTGTTTGATCCATCGTTTCGCTTTCGATTGAAGACAATGGCCAGTGTCCACCCGGTGACGAAGGGGGTGGATGAAATTTTGAAAAATACTGCCTCATTCTCTGAATGGGCCGCATCCTGTGGTTGTCGAAAAAGGACGGTGATTGGTTGCACCGAAGTCACGCCGATAGGGTGACGAAGCGGATTGAAACGTGTATCGCAGCGGCTTAGCGGCGGGCCTATCGAGATTTCACTGAGTCGATGAAGCATGTTTGGATTCTGAATCACTACTCACAAGAGCCGAATGCCCCAGGAGGCACGCGCCACTATTCGCTCGCTCGCAACCTGGTCGATCATGGGTGGCGTGCAACGATCCTTGCGGCCAGCACGGATCATGGTTCTGGTGCGCAGCGGCTTTCTCCGAGCGAAGCGTTTCGCTTCGAGAACAAGGGTGGTGTGGATTTCTTGTGGCTTTGGGCTCGCAAGTATCGCGGCAACGGCCACCAGCGTGTGCGTAACATGCTCGACTACACATGGTCGGTGCTGAGGCCGAAAAATCTTGCCATGCTGTCGAAACCCGACGCCATCATCGGATCCTCCGTCCATCCCTTCGCCGCTTGGGCCGGCAGGCGCCTGGCCCGGCGCTTTGGCGTGCCCTTCATCTTCGAAGTCCGCGATTTGTGGCCTCAGACGCTGATCGATATGGGTCGCCTGTCGGAAGGGAGTATTGCAGCCAAAGGCCTGCGTTGGCTGGAGAAGTCGCTTTACCGCAGTGCTTCCAAGATCATCGTCCTCTTGCCGCGCGCCGGCGATTATATCGTGCCTCTTGGTATTCCAGCCGAAAAGGTGGTCTGGATCCCGAATGGCGTGGACATCGACAAGTTTTTCGTTCGGCCTGCCCGATACGCCGCCGAAAAATTTACGCTGATGTATCTTGGGTCCCACGGAGCAGCAAACGGACTGGATACGCTGCTGAAGGCGATGAAAATCGTTGAGCTGCATCCAAAAGGCGGCAAGATAGTCCTTCGCATTGTCGGCGACGGGTCCCTGAAGGCCACGCTGAAGGCGACTGCGAAAGAATTGGGTCTGCACAAAGTGTCGTTTGAAGAACCGGTGGCGAAGGCAGATATTCCCGCGCTGGCCGCCGAAGCCGACGCCTTCGTCATTTGTGTGCCTGACAGGCCGAAGCTCTATCGTTACGGCATAAGCGCCAACAAGATATTCGACTATATGGCCGCGCAGAGGCCAACCATCATCGCGTCAAATGCCGCAAATAATCCCATCGCCGAAGCAGGGGCGGGGATAACCGTTCCTCCAGAAAATGCCGAAAAACTGGCGGCTGCGATCATCGAGATGGCGGAACTGCCCGCAGAGCGGCGCTGCGCGATGGGCAAGGCCGCGCGCCATCATCTCGAAAGCAATTACGGCATGTCCCGTCTGGCGGCCCAACTCGCGCAAACGCTGGACGAATCGCTCAGGTCATGAAGCGGGCGTTCGACCTTACGGCCACGATCATTCTGATCGTTGTCCTTGCGCCGGTATTCATATTGGTCGCTGGTCTGGTCTGGTGGAAGCTGGGAAGTCCGGTGATTTTTCGACAAACTCGTCCCGGTCGGTCGGCCAAGCCGTTTGTCATGCTGAAATTCAGGACGATGCGTGACGCCACGGACGGCAAAGGCACGCCTTTGCCCGACGAGCAGCGGTTGACACCGTTCGGGCGATTTTTGCGGTCGACGAGTCTCGACGAACTGCCCGAATTGTTCAACGTCTTGAAGGGTGAGATGAGTCTGGTCGGCCCAAGACCTTTGCTGATGCAATATGTGCCGCTCTACTCGTCGACCCAAATGCGACGTCACGAAGTTGCGCCCGGAATAACCGGCTGGGCGCAAGTAAACGGCCGCAACGCCCTGTCATGGGACGACAAATTCAAACTGGATGTCTGGTACGTGGACAACCGTTCATTTTGGCTGGATATCAAGATCATCGCGTTGACACTGGATCGCGTTATCAGACGATCGGGCATTTCCGCCGATGGTCACGCAACGTCTCAGCCCTTCACCGGCAGCGCCGGCAACGACGGTCGTTCACCGTGACCCGGTCTTTGCTGATCCTCGGATATGGGGGCCATGGTCGGGTCGTCGGTGACGCTGCGGCTGAATGCGGTTATGACAAGATCGGATTTCTCGATGACCGCGCCGATATTCAAGGTCAAGACGAGATCTTAGGCCCTTTCTCATGCGTGAATGACCTTGTGGGTTTGTGGTCTGAAGCCATAGCGGCAGTGGGCGACGGGCGGCTGCGTCTCAAGCTCTTTGGCGACCTTGAAAGGGCAGGGTTCTCCACACCCAACATCATCCATCCTTCCGCGGTGCTTAGCCGGCAGGCTCGCCTCGGCAGGGGGATATTCGTTGCCGCCGGCGTCGTGATCAATACCGGAGCGACGATCGGAAATGCCGCGATCATCAACACCGGTGCATGTATTGACCATGATTGCCGCATCGGCGACGGCGCGCATATAGCCCCCGGGGCCAGCCTTTCCGGCAACGTTCACGTCGGCGAGCGAAGCTGGATAGGAACTGGCAGCTCGGTGCGCCAGAGCGTAACGATCGTTGATGATGTCGTCGTTGGCGTGGGATCGGCCGTGGTCAGCGATCTTACCGTTCCTGGAACATATATTGGCGTTCCAGCACGGCTAATGACCAAGCCCTCTTAGGCCTTGAGGTAGTTTCTTGCTCAACACTCCGTTTGCCCCCTGGCCATCGTTCTCCGAAGAGGAAGTCGAGGCGGTCGCCGCTGTGTTGCGGTCGAACAAGGTCAACTACTGGACCGGCGAAGAATGCCGGCAGTTTGAGCGTGAATTCGCCGATTGGGCGGGTACACGCCATGCCGTTGCGTTGGCCAACGGCACGCTGGCGCTGGACATTGCCTGGCCGATTTTGGGAATTGGCGCGGGCGATGAAGTGATTTGCACGCCGCGCTCCTATCAGGCCTCGGCCTCGACTATCGCCATGGCCGGAGCCCGGCCGGTGTTCGCCGACGTAGACCGTGACTCCCAGAACGTAACTCCGGCGACCGTCGCGCCGCTGATCACCGACCGCACCAGGGCGATCATGTGCGTGCACCTGGCAGGCTGGCCGTGCGACATGCCAGGCTTCGCCGATCTGGTTTCGGGGCGCGACATCGCCTTGGTCGAGGATTGTGCGCAGGCCCATGGCGCGGCAATCGACGGCCGGCCTGTCGGCTCGTTCGGGGCTATTTCTGGATGGTCTTTTTGCCAGGACAAGATCATCACCACCGGTGGCGAAGGCGGTATGATCACCCTCGACGACGAGGATCGGTGGAAGGCCGCATGGTCTTACAAGGATCATGGGAAAAGCTGGGCGGCCGTCTACGAGCGGCAGCACGCGCCTGGTTTCCGCTGGCTTCATGAAGGCTGGGGTTCCAATTGGCGCATGACGGAGATGCAGGCGGCTATCGGCCGCATTCAGCTAAGACGCATGCCTGAATGGCACGCCAAGCGCAGAAGCAACGCGCACCGGCTGCTGGAGGCATTCGACGGGATGCCGGCATTGCGCTGCCCGCGGCCGGACGACGGCATCGAGCATGCGTGGTACAAGCTGTATGCTTTCGTGCGCCCGGAGGCGCTGAGGTCGGGCTGGACTCGGGACCGCATCATGGCCGCGATGAATGCCGCCGGAGTGCCGTGCTATGCCGGCAGCGGACCGGAGATCTATCGCGAGAAGATCTTTGCCGACGCCGGTCTGGCCCCGGCTCAGCGCCTGCCGGCGGCAGTCGAGCTGGGCGAAACGAGCCTGATGTTCCTGGTCCATCCGACACTTCGCTATGAAGAAATCGACAAAACGGCTGGTGTTCTGGGGCGAGTGATGGCCGACGCCACGCGCTAATAGCGGCTAGGCCGGCAATCAAGCTCTGGACAAGTTTCGCGAACGCTCCAAAAATGTCCTGCAATCGGGAGGAGCGTTTCATGCACGGGTTGATGCAAGAGTGGCCGCTGCTATGCCACAAGGTTCTGGATCACGCGGCCAAACATCACGCGGCGCGCGAGATTGTGTCGCGTTCGGTCGAAGGCCCGATTGTTCGCACCAATTATGCGGATATCCGGCATAGGTCGCTCAAGGCGGCGCAGTTGCTGGCGCGCGAGGGCTACCGGCCGGGCGATCGCATCGCCACGCTGGCCTGGAACACGGCCAGGCATATCGAGGCCTGGTATGGAATCATGGGCATGGGCGGCGTCTACCACACGCTGAATCCCAGACTTTTTCCCGAACAGATTGTTTGGATCATGAACCATGCCGAGGATCGGCTTCTTTTTGTCGACCTGACCTTCATGCCGCTGGTCGAAAAGATCGCCGCAGCCGTGCCGTCCCTGAAAAAGGTAGTCGTGCTGACCGACGCGGCCCACATGCCGGAAACGGCATTGCCGAATGTGGTTGCCTATGAGGATTGGATCGAGGGCGCTGACGGCGACTACGAATGGCTGGCGTTGGATGAGGAGGCCGCGGCGGGCATGTGCTACACGTCCGGCACCACCGGCGACCCCAAGGGCGTCGTCTATTCGCATCGCTCGAACGTGCTGCATGCGATGATCGCCTGCATGCCGGACGCCATGGGCATCTCATCGCGTGACACGATCATGCCGGTGGTCCCGATGTTCCACGCCAACGCATGGGGCCTCGGTCAAAGCGGCCCTATGATCGGCGCCAAACTGGTCATGCCCGGCGGGAAGATGGATGGCGCGTCGATCTACGAATTGCTCGACACCGAGAAAGTCACCTTTACGGCGGCCGTTCCCACCGTGTGGCTGATGCTGTTGCAGCATCTGGAGGCGACCGGCTCAAAGCTTCCCCATTTGCGAAAGGTTGTCATCGGCGGTTCCGCTTGCCCGCGCGTCGTGACGAAAAAATTCGAGGAAGATTACGGAGTCGAGGTTTGTCACGCTTGGGGGATGACGGAAATGTCGCCGCTGGGCACGCTTGGCACGATGAAGCCCGAATATGGCGATCTGAAAGGCGACAGCCTTCTAGACATCAAGGAAAAGCAGGGCCATGCGCCGTTCGGCGTCGAGATGAAGATCACTGACGATGACAACATCGAAAAGGACTGGGACGGCAAGAGTTTCGGCAAACTGAAAGTGCGCGGCCCGGCCGTAGCGCGCGCCTACTATCGCGGCATCGGGCAGGAACAATTCGATTCCGAAGGTTGGTTCGATACCGGCGACGTCGCTCATATCGACCCGCTGGGTTACATGCAGATCACCGACCGCTCGAAGGATGTCATCAAATCGGGCGGCGAGTGGATCTCGTCCATCGACATCGAAAATATGGCCGTTGGCCATCCCGACGTGGCGGAGGCGGCGGTCATTGGCGTCCAGCATGCGAAGTGGGATGAACGTCCGCTGCTCGTGATCGTTCGGAAACCCGGCAAGGATCCCTCCAAGCAGGAGCTCTTGCGCCATTTGGACGGCAAGATTGCCAAGTGGTGGATGCCGGACGACGTCGCCTTTGTCGATGAAATCCCGCACACGGCCACGGGCAAAATCCTGAAGACGAAGTTGCGCGATCAGTTCAAGGACTATCGCCTGCCGACGGAGTGATGCGTGGCGGGCGCGCTTCTTTCCTTCTACACGGAAGAGCAATGGTCGGTCGCGGCGTGGTGGTCGCGCCGCGTTGCGGTTCTGGCGGCTTTCGTCGAGGTAATTGCCGTTGCAGGGCACAGATTCGGCCTGATCGAAACGGTGCCGTTTCTGTGGGTTCTGGCGACGGTCGCGGCGCTCGCCGTTGCCGCGCTGCTGTTGGCGGCGGCTGGCTTCCAGCGTGTCTGGCATTTTGGCGATCGCGGTGGCGCGGACTTGACGGCCGGGTTGCTGCTCGCGGCGCTGCTGTTGATCCCCTATGGCGTAGCGGGCTGGTTCGCGTTCAGCCGGCCCGCCCTCTCTGATATTTCGACGGATGTCGATGACCCGCCGCCGCTGATCGCTACCGCAACCTTCCGAACCCCGGACATGAATCCCGTAACCGCGCCCACGCCGGAAAGCCGAGCGATCCAGGCAAAAGCCTATCCCGAATTGACGGGGCGTCGCTACTCGATCTCATTCGAGCAGACGGTCAGCGAGGTTGAGACCATCATGGAGACCAGGGGCTGGCAAATACTGTCTCCTTTGTCTCCGGGTAGCGGCGTCGAAACGACCATCGAGGCGTTGGCAAACGTTCCGGTGTTGGCTCTGGGCTCCGACGTCGCCGTCCGCATTACCGATGAAGGCAACGCCATTTATGTCGATATGCGCTCGGCCTCGCGCTATGGCCGGCGGGACATGGGCGTAAACGCGACTTATATCAGCGGTTTCCTTAAAGACCTTGACGCCCGCGCCAATGGCTTGGCCTTGCCGGCGCTTAAGGAGCAGTAGCGCAGTGGATCAGGCTGGCAGGTATACGGCGTCGATGGCGATCTCAGGCTCGGCTTTGGCTCTGCCCTGGGCAACCAGATCTTCGAGATGCGCCAACACAGACAGGCCCGCTGCTCCGTGCAGCCTTGGGTCGGTGTCGCGGTAGATCGATCTGACCATCTCCGTGATCGTGCGGTCACCGGCTCGCAGCCGTTCGAGTATTGCCCGCTCGCGCATCTTGCGGTGCGCCTTCAGACCGCGAATGAAAGCGGCTGGCGACACTACCAACCCGCCATGTCCCGGCAGGTAGACCTGCTCCTCTCGGCCGAGCAACTTTTCGAGCGAGGCCATATAATCGCTCATAGCGCCGTCGGGGGGTGCGACGATGCTGGTGGACCAGGCCATCACATGATCCGCTGAAAACAAAACATTCGACCCACGCAGGCTGAATGCAGCGTGATTCGCGGTATGGCCGGGCGTGAGTACTGTTTCGATCTCCCATTCGCCGCCGTTCATGATGTCCCCGTCGCCCACAACAAGGTCGGGCACGAAATCCAGGTCCGCGGCGGCGTCGAGAGGGTTGGTTTCGCCGGCGCGCAAGGCCCTGGCTGCCCGGTGCGGCCCGGCTCCAACCGTAACCGCGCCGGTGGCGTCTCTCAGCCGCGCGGCCAGCGGCGAATGATCTCGATGCGTGTGGCTGATCAGAATATGGCTCACTCTGCGCCCGGCTATCGCCTTCATAAGCGCTTCGAAATGCGCTTCGTCGTCTGGACCAGGATCGATCACCGCCAGCGAATCATAGCCCACGAGATACGAATTCGTCCCGTAAAACGTGAACGGACCGGGGTTGTTCACCGTGATTCTGGAAACGCCAGGCATCAGCTCGACCGCGGTTCCATACGCAGGTTCGAAACGGAGATCGAATTCCATCGGCAATCGGTCCGGCCAAGCAGCAAAATCGTTGCCGCATAGCATGGAAGCCAATATAGGAACATCGAATTGACGGTTTCCGTCACTGTGCTGGGAGTCCTGAATGGCTATCGCAACGACCAACAACGGCGCAATGATCTCACTGGCCTTGCCGCAGAACAGGGCCATGCGCCTGGCTATGCAGGCAGGTCTCGCGTTGCTGGGAACTCTGGCGCTGACGCTGTCGGCGAAGACGAAGGTGGTGCTGGGTCCTGTGGACATGTCGCTTCAGTCTCTGGTTGTGCTGCTGATTGGCGCGGCGTTTGGTTGGCGTTTGGCCGTCGCGACTTTGGTGCTCTATCTGGCCGAAGGCGCAGCGGGCCTGGCCGTTTTCCAGAGCACACCGGAAAAGGGCATCGGCATCGCCTATATGCTCGGAACCACGGGTGGGTATCTGGCCGGCTTTGTGGCGATGGCCGGTATTGTCGGCTGGGCCGCCGACAGGGGCTGGGACCGAAACTTGGTCAAGCTGCTGGGTGTGATGCTCGTCGCCGAAATTGTCATGATGGCGATGGGATATGGTTGGTTGGCCACTCTGATCGGCGCCGAGAAGGCTTGGCAGTTCGGCGTCCTGCCGTTCATTGTCCCTGATCTGATCAAGGTCGCGCTCGCGGCGACGCTGGTTCCGGCCGTGTGGTCCGTGGTTTCGAGCCTGCGCGCCGGCCGCTGATGCGGCAATAGCTTGGTTCTGACGGTCCGAAACGGGCCGCCCCGGGTCGCGGTTCTGCTCGCGACCCGCAACGGCGCGGCTTTCCTTTCCGAGCAGTTGGACACTATCGAGCGCCAGTCGGCGCCCCTTGTCGATTTGTGGGCCTCCGACGACGGTTCCACCGATACGACCCGGAATATTCTGGCCGCCGCCTCGTCGCGCTGGACCAAGGGCCGGGTGGAGATTGCCGAGGGTCCCCGAAAGGGATTGGCCGAAAACTTCCGCTCGCTTCTGAGACGCGACGATATAGACGCCGACTTTGTCGCATTCTCCGATCAGGACGATATATGGCGGCCGGACAAGCTCTCTAACGCCATCGCATGGCTCGGCGGTCAGGACGCCGCACAACCGGCCCTTTATTGCAGCCGGGTCGAATTGGTCGACGCGCAGGGACGCTCCATCGGCTTTTCGCCGCTGTTTGCCGGTCCGACAGACTTACGCAACGCTCTCGTGCAGAGCTTGGCCGGAGGCAACACGATGGTCATGAACCGGGCGGCGCATCGGCTCTTGCGCGAGGCCGCAGATCGCGCCCCGTTCGTAATCCACGACTGGTGGGCCTACATCTTGGTTACGGCCGCCGGCGGGCGCGTCCACTATTCGCCCAAAGCGGATGTGCTCTATCGCCAGCATGGCGGCAATATGGTCGGCTCAAACGTCTCCTGGGCATCCCGCTTCCAACGGTTGCGGCCGTTGATGGGCGGGCGCTTCGCGCGCTGGACCGATCAAAATCTGGCTGGGCTCAGCGCTTGCCGGAATCTCGTATCTCCGCAAAACCTCGCCCTGATCGACGAATTCGACCGGATGCGGCAACAGCCGCTGTTGCGGCGTCTTTCGACCCTCAGGCGGCTTGGCCTGCATCGACAGACGCGGTTAGGACAGCTAAGCCTTTATGCTGCCTGCGCCCTGAACCGGCTATAGGCGAGGGCCAAGGTTTCGACCGACGTGATTGAGTAGCCTCAAACCGGCTTCGGCTTGGTTGTGGCCTCGCGCGACCTTGCCGTTTCCAGTGCCTGGGCCGCTTCCGCGGTGCGGGCGGCTTCCGCCGCCCTGGCGGCCTCCAGCCGATCGGCCCGCGTCCTCCAGATATAGTCGTCGAGGACTTTCTTGCTTTTTGTGAATTCCTCCACGCGCCCCTGCTTCAGCCAGAGCGCCTTGTTGCAGACGCGCCGCAGCAAATCGAGATTGTGGGAGGCGAGCACGATGATGCCGGCGCGCGCCACGATCGAATCCATGCGGGTCTGAGCCTGTTGGGCAAATTCCGCATCGCCGGCGCCGATCCATTCGTCCATCAACAGGATTTGAGGCTCAAAACTGGTTGCCGTAGCGAACGCAAGCCGCGCCGCCATACCCTGCGAATAGGAGTTGAAGGGCATGTCGATGAAATCGCCAAGTCGGCTGAATTCGATGATTTCGTCCATCCGCGCTTCGATTTCGCGCCGGCTCCACCCGTTGAGCAGACCCCTCAGCAGAATATTACGCCGGCCGGACACATCGCCTCTGAAGCCGAGATTGATGTTGAACAGCGCATCCACCCGACCTTCGCGGGTGACCGTGCCCGTCGAAGGTGTGAATATTCCGTAGAGAAGCTTGAGCAAGGTTGTCTTGCCGGCGCCGTTGGGACCGATGAGGGCCAGGCGATCACCCGCCTTCAGCGAGAACGTCACATCCTCCAGCGCAGTGACGTAATTTTTTCCGCCGGCACCCGTTTCCAACCTGCCCCCGACAGGGTTTTCGTCCAAAGACTTGCCGACTTGGCGCCGCAGCGAAAACGTCCGCGGCACAGGATATTTCAGTCCGACATTGTTGACGTGCAACGAGACCATTTGGCGCTCCGGAAGCGGTGCTTCTACAGCAGGAAAACGATGCGGTCGCGGAACTTGCCCAGCAGCAGAAATGCCAGGATCCATGCGACGGAAGTGATCGTGAGCGCGATGACCCATGAGTGCGACGCCGGGTCGCCCGTCAGAAGAGGGCTGCGCACGATCGTGATGTAATGCGTGAACGGGTTCCAATAAAAGAACAGCATGCGAATGCGATCGCCTGCATGATCCCAGAAAACCGGAGTCAGGAAGAATGCCAGCCGCAGGATATTCTGGACGATGAAGTGCATATCGGGCAGCAGCACGCCGAGGATGGAGACAACGGTCGCAACAGCCGGAATGGACAGGATGATAAGCAGAACGCCCAGCGCGCTGTAGAACCATGCGGACGTTGGAAACACGCCGTCGATCAAAATGAGAAAAAGCGCAGCCAAGAGCGGATAGATGCTGCGTATCACTGTCTTGGTTGTCAGCCGCAGGATATAGATCGAGATCGGCAGCGTCGTTCCCTTCACGAACGCCAACTCGCGCTGGAACAGGTTAGAGCTTTCGGCCATGACTTCGGTCATCGTTAGATAGACGATCAACCCACTGGCGACGAATGCAGTGTAGTTGGCGATGCCGCTGGTATGGCCGACAATCAGCACGATGCTGCCGACGAACAGTACGAATGAAAGCACCGACCATAAAGGCCCAAGAAAGGTACGCCGATAGATATCCTTCACATCTTCGGCGGCGAAGGCCAGCGCCACGGCACGCTGACGCCAACCGGCCCGAACATCCGCGGCGGCGTTTTCAATCCACTTTACCATTTGGGCGCTGACGCCTTGTTTATCGGTCGGCGCTGCTAACACGGCCATCGTGATGGGAGCAAGCTTCACCTTGAGGCTTGCGTCCGAGATGACGCAACGGTCTACGGATCGACTGGTACTAAGCCCGAAGGACGCGGGTTGATCTGGCAGTTTGCGTTTTCAGACCGGATTGGCTATGCGGTCGATGCGCCTGCTGGCGCAGGACGTCGTCGCGGCTAAATACGACTCCTGCCGGAGGCAAAACCGGGCTCCAACGCCTGAACGAGGAACACCCTCCACATTCCAAGGGCTTCATATCGTGATGACCCTGCAGTGGGAAATCTGATAGGAACGGGCAGCCCGCACCGAGAAAGATGACTGACCTGGCTGAAAAACAACAAAGCACGGCACCTCATCTGCCTTGGCTAACCCAAATCCGGAATGCTGCCGCCGAAATGCCGCGCCCTGCAAAGCGATTGTTCATGATCGCTTTCGACATCGTGGCCTTGTTTATGATTCTGTGGCTCATTTTGTCGCTACGGTTCAATCGTTTCTTCGTTCCAAACTTTGAACAGGCCATGGTGATGATCGCCGCGCCGCTCATCGCCGTTCCGATCTTTATCAGGCTTGGACTTTATCGCTCGGTGCTTCGGTATTTGCCGGACCGCGCTATCTGGACCGTCGCTCAAGCCATGACGATAGCCACGTTGGTGTGGATCACGCTGGCGTTCATGACGAGCGTGACCGGCATGGAGGGCATTCCGAGATCTGTTCCGATTGCCTACTGGGCGATAGGGACCGCTGCCATTGTTGCAAGCCGGTTCGGCGCGAAGCGTTTTCTTTGGGGGCGTCCCAGAGCCCACCTGCTGCTGAATCAGACGCTGATCTACGGCACAGGCGATGCGGCCACGCAGCTCGCAAGCGCTCTGCGATCGACAAATGAACGGCTGGTGAGCGGTTTCATAACCGACGATCCGACGCTCCACGGCATGGATATCATGGGCATCCGGGTCTATCCGCCGCAGGACATTCCGGCGCTTGTCACAAATTTCGGCGTCAACGAGATCATCATTGCCGCAGCCGCCAGTGCGGCGAAGCAGCGCGACCTCTTGGCCGCGGTCGGCACATCGTCGGTCAAGGTTCGCATCCTGCCCCCGATCGCAGACCTTGCGTCGGGCAAACACGTGGTCAGCAGCCTGCGCCACATTGATATCGAAGACCTTCTGGGCCGTTCCGAAGTTCCGGCCAATCCCTCGCTGTTACGTGAACCCATCGAGGGCCAGGTAATCATGATTACCGGCGCTGCCGGTTCGATCGGCTCGGCGTTGACCAGGACGGTTGCAGGGCTCAATCCAGCAAAGCTGGTCATCCTCGAATTCACGGAATACGGGCTATATCAGATCGGTCGCGAAATCAGGCGCAATGCCAAGTTCCCTGTTGTGTCGATCCTCGGTTCGATTGGCGATGAGGCGCTGGTTGACCGTGCGATCCAGGAACATGGCGTTAACACGATCTATCACTGCGCTGCCTACAAACATGTCGGTCTGGTTGAAAACAACGCGATGGAAGGCGTTCGAAACAACGTTTTCGGTACCGAAGTGCTGGTAAAGTCGGCCTATCGGAACAACGTCGAGAATTTCATTCTGATTTCTTCAGATAAGGCCGTCAGACCCTCCAACGTCATGGGCGCGACCAAGCGATGGGCTGAACTGATTGTCCATCACTACGGCGGCCTTGCAGCTTCCAGCGGGCAGAAGCGCAACTTTGCTTCGGTCAGATTCGGCAACGTCATTGGCTCCAGCGGGTCTGTCGTGCCGCTGTTTCGCGAACAAATTTCGTCCGGTGGCCCGGTAACCGTCACCGATGAGCGCATGACCCGCTATTTCATGTCGGTACGGGAGGCTGCCGAACTGATCGTCCAGGCAGGCGCGTTGTCCAACAGTGGCGACACCTTGCTGCTGGAAATGGGTGAGCCGGTCCGGATCATGGACCTGGCCGTGGACATGATCCTGCTCGCGGGTCTTTCGGTACGCGATGAGGACAATCCCGACGGGGATATCGAGATCGAGATCATCGGCGCGGGCGATGGGGAAAAGCTCTACGAGGAGCTGTTCTACGATCCGCAAGGCTCGGCGCCCACACTGCATCCGAAAATCCTGCGCGGGCGCTTGCAAGATGGGCAGGTTGCCGCAGAAGCGCCAAAGATGCTTGAGAAGCTGCACGAGGCGGTTGCGGGACGCGACGAGGCGGCAGTCAGAGACGTACTATTTTCCTACGTCGTCGCATAGTTGAAGCATATGTTGGCAAAGCATGGCAAGGTCGAGCTTGACCAGCCGAGCAGGCAGGCGCCGCTCGTTGCGGTTTTGCTTGGCACCAAGGATGGCGCCGCTTTCCTGGACGAGCAATTGCAGTCGATCGATGCTCAGGACCACTCCCGCGTCGACGTCTGGGCCTCCGATGACGAATCTTGTGACGGCACAGTGGAAATCCTCGATCGATGGGCGTCGAAATGGTCAAAGGGCCGTTTTGTTGTGTTGCGCGGCCCGTGCCGGGGCTTCGCGGAAAATTATCGATCGCTGATCCTCAACGAAAAGATTAACGCCGACTATTTTGCCTTCTGTGACCAGGATGACATCTGGGAGCCCAATCGCCTGTCCGCCGGTCTCGGTTACATGGGCGCTCGGGGCACAGAGTTGGCGCAGATGTTCTGTTCGCGTACGCTCACCATCGCCGAGGACGGTAAGGTTCTTGGCGCATCACCGCTATTCGTCCGGCCACCTTCTTTCGGCAATGCACTGGTGCAAAGCATTGCCGGCGCGAATACGATGGTCTTCAACTCCAGCGCGCGCAAGCTGCTGATGAAGGCGTCAAGGCGGGCCAGTTTCGTCAGTCACGATTGGTGGGCGTACATGATCCTGACCGGGGCAGGCGCGTCTGTCCACTACACCGTCGAGCCTCTTGTTCGATACCGACAGCATGGCCACAATGCGGTAGGCCAGAATCGCACCTTCTTTGCGCGTATTGATCGGTTCAGGCGTCTCTTCAGCGGGGCATTTTTCGATTGGACGACGGCGAACCTGCACGGGCTGGCCGTGAACCGGGATCTCTTGACCCCCGATGCGCTGACGTCGCTTCAATTGTTCTCGAACGCCCGCAAAGGCAATATGATTCAGCGAGTCAAGCGGCTGCGCGCTTCCGGCGTCCATCGGCAGAACAGCTCGCACACATTTGCGATGACGATCGCCGCGATGCTGGGAAAACTTTAACGTATTTCCGGCTTCCCACCGCTCTCATCGAGGGAACGCCCCAGCCCCAGATAAATCCCAAGCGCCGCCATCGTCATGAACATGACGTCCAGGATGTCGTGCCCGAACATGTGATTGACCGAGCCCATACAGAAATAGACCATGGCGGTGGACATCAGCAGTGTGCCGCCGAACGTTGCAGTCGGGTCGTCCTTGACGGCAAGAGCGCGCGCGGCGTTGACGACCAACACCGCAAAAATTGCGAAGACTGCAATTAGGCCCAGCGTCCCGGTTTCCACTGCTGCGGTCAGGAAGCCGTTATGGAAATGGGTGAACGACAGTTTGATACCGTATCGCTTGTTCAGCGCCATGGTTACGCGGCGTCCCGTTTCCGCTTGGCCATGGCCTATCACCGGCGCTTCACGAAACGCGTCAAGCCCGACATGCCACATCGCCAGCCTAATTCCCAAGGACGTTTCGAAGTTGCCGCTGCTTTCGACGCTACGCCAGTCGTCCAGAAGGAGCTGAGCGCGCTGGGACACCGGAATTGCCGCGACGATCGCAATGAGCAGCGCCACGACTCCCAAGGTCGAAACCGTTCGGCGTGAGATCCTTGCGATAACGTGTTTTCGGTAGACCCAGATAATCGCGGCGCTCGTTATGGCAACGGTGAACCAGGACATCCGTGATTCCGAGAAGATCAGCGCGACGAAACCGGCGGCATAAGAGAAGGTCAGCCAGGGCCGCCATCGGCGCGCGACATGAAAATGGCCCGCCAATACGATCGTCATTGCCAGGACGATCGCCGTCGCAAACACGATCGAGTTTCCCGCGCCGCCTTCGGCCCTGATGGCTAGAAAAAAATACTGAATCGTGCCGATGACCGCCGCGCCGACGCATGAGACGGCGCTTCCGAAAATCGCGGCGTTTATGATCTCGGTCTTGTCCGAGATTTTCCAGATCGAATAGGAGAACGGAAATGACAGGAATGCCAGGCCTGAGGCCAGGGCCCACCCATATTCCCGCCCTCCATTCAGCAAGGTCGAAACGGTTCCGATGGCAACGAATGCATAAAGGGCGGCGGCCATCATCAGCATTGGGCGATCACGGCTGAGTTTCTGGTTTCCGCTCGCGATCACAATCGCGCACCAGATAGCGCCGCCGTGGAAAAGGAAGCTGATAACGGAGCCCAAAGTCGCCGGCAGAGCCGTGCAGACGAACGTCACATATCGGGTAAGCGTATGGTAAGAAGGAAGGCGGGCCAGCAGATTGCCGTGGTTCACAATATAGCGACCCTTAGTAACAGGGCGAGCGCCCATACATTCGTCGGACGCTTTGCCGCCCGCAGGAAATGATCACAATATCATTTTGTGGCGTTTTCACAGAGCCAACGCGGATTGAAATGTTTCGTGGCCTTTATGCATCATAAGCAGCGCACGTGCAGCCCGACCTTTACTCTGAAATGACATTCCAGTAGCTGAAGCCGTATGCGCAACTTATACCCCATACGTTGGCGATGGGGGCATCCCCGTCCTTGTGCCGCGCGTTTTTTGTGAGAGATTGCGCCGCCATTCAGATGCGTGGCCCTCATTTTCCGCCGCAATGGACGTTACAGGTCGTACCCAAGGCTCCTCAATGCTTGCAAGACTGTCTCATCTCGATCGGCTCGAAGCCGAATCGATCCACATTTTCCGGGAGGTCGCCGCGACGTTCAATAACCCGGTGATGCTCTATTCGGTGGGCAAGGATTCATCCGTCCTCCTCCATTTGGCTATGAAGGCGTTCTACCCTGCCAAGCCGCCATTCCCGTTCCTGCATGTCGACACGACCTGGAAATTCCGCGAGATGATCGAATTTCGCGACGAGATGGCGCGCAAGCTCGGCTTCGACCTCCTGGTCCATATCAATCCGGACGGCATCCGCGACAACATCAACCCCTTCGATCACGGGTCGAATACGCATACCCACATCATGAAGACGGTGGGATTGCGCCAGGCGCTCGGCAAATATGGCTTCGACGCGGCCTTCGGCGGCGCCCGCCGCGACGAGGAGAAATCGCGCGCCAAGGAGCGCATCTTCTCGTTCCGCAATGCTCAGCACGTCTGGGATCCGAAAAACCAGCGGCCGGAAATGTGGAAAATCTACAATACGCGCATCGCGCAAGGCGAATCGATCCGCGTCTTCCCGCTGTCCAACTGGACCGAACTCGACATCTGGCAGTACATCCTGCAGGAAAATATCCCCATCGTTCCGCTCTATTTCGCCAAGAAACGGCCGGTCGTCGAACGCGATGGCATGCTGATTCTGCGCGACGACGACCGCATGAAACTGCGTGACGGCGAGGCAGCGCACGACCGCTTGGTCCGCTTCCGTACCCTGGGCTGCTATCCGTTGACGGGGGCGATCGAGTCCGACGCCGCCACCCTAGAGGACATTGTCAGCGAGATGCTGACGGCGCGGACCTCGGAACGCCAGGGCCGCCTCATCGATAAGGATGAAGCGGGATCGATGGAAAAAAAGAAACGTGAGGGCTATTTCTGATCATGTTGCAGGTAAATACCAACGCCATGGTCACTGACGCCGCTCAAGACGTACGCTCCTATTTGGCGGAGCAGGGGGAGAAGTCGCTGTTGCGATTTCTGACCTGCGGCTCCGTGGATGACGGAAAATCCACGCTGATCGGCCGGCTGCTGTATGACACGAAGCTGATTTTCGAGGATCAACTTGCCGCTCTTGAGCGCGACTCCAAGAAGCACGGCACGACCGGCGAAGACATCGACTTCGCGCTTTTGGTCGACGGCCTTGAGGCCGAGCGCGAGCAGGGCATCACGATTGACGTCGCCTACCGCTTCTTCACCACGCCGAAGCGCAAGTTCATTGTCGCCGATACGCCGGGCCACGTGCAATACACCCGCAATATGGCGACCGGCGCTTCGACTGCCGATCTGGCGGTCGTGCTGGTTGATGCCCGCCAAGGCATTCTGCCGCAGACCCGCCGTCATTCGATCATCGCCTCGCTGCTCGGCATCCGACGCATCGTTCTGGCCGTCAACAAGATCGATCTGATCGGGTTCGACCAGACGGTCTTCGACAAGATCTGCGCCGACTATCTCGCCTTCGCCAAGGATCTCGGCTTCTCCTCGGTCGTGCCGATCCCGATGTCGGCGCGCTATGGCGACAACGTCACGCGCCCGTCCGAGCAGATGGCATGGTATTCCGGGCCGACCCTTCTCGATCATCTCGAAACAGTGCCGCTGGGCGAAGGGCTGTCCAACCGCCCGTTCCGCTTTCCGGTGCAATACGTCAACCGGCCTAACCTCGATTTCCGCGGCTTTGCCGGCACGATCGCGTCCGGATCGGTTTCAATCGGCGATGAGGTGGTTGTCGCCAAGTCGGGCAAACCGTCGAAGGTCAAGCGCATCGTCGCTCAAGGCGGCGACCTGCCGAGCGCCATCGAAGGCCAGGCGATCACGCTGGTGCTTGCGGATGAAATCGAGGTGTCGCGCGGCAACATGCTGGTGTCGCCGACGGCGCGCCCGCAGGTGGCCGACCAGCTTGCCGCCAACATCGTCTGGTTCGATGAACACGCCCTGATGCCTGGTCGCGCTTATGTGCTGCGCACCGAAACGGATCAGGTGAATGCCACGGTCACCGACCTCAGATATCGAATCAACATCAACAACTTCGCGCATGAAGCGGCGAAATCGCTTGAGATGAACGAAGTCGGTGTTTGCAACCTATCGCTGCAATCTCCGATCGCTTTCGACAAATTCTCGGACGATCGCACAACTGGCGCGTTCATCCTGATCGATCGCGTGAGCAACGCGACCGTCGGTGCAGGCATGATCCTGCACCCGTTGCGTCGCGCGGCCAACATTCATTGGCAATCGCTGGATGTCGACAAGCGTGCGCGCTCCGACCTGAAGCATCAGCAGCCGGCGGTGCTATGGTTCACCGGCCTCTCGGGTTCGGGCAAGTCGACCATCGCCAATCTGCTCGACAAGAAACTCTTCGCGGCAGGCCGCCACACCTACATTCTGGACGGCGACAATGTGCGCCATGGCCTCAACCGCGATCTCGGCTTCACCGAGGAGGACCGCGTTGAAAACATCCGCCGCGTGGCGGAAGTGGCCCGGCTCATGGCCGATGCCGGCCTTATCGTCCTGGTCTCCTTCATTTCGCCCTTCCGTGCCGAGCGGCGGATGGCACGTGAGTTGATGGGCACAGGAGAGTTCGTTGAGGTGTTCGTGGACACGCCGTTCGAGGAATGCGCGCGCCGCGATCCGAAGGGCCTTTACGCGCGGGCGCTTGCCGGTGAGATCAAGAATTTTACTGGCGTCGACTCGCCCTACGAGGCGCCGGAAAGTGCGGAAATCCATCTGAAAACAACCGGCAAGACACCGGACGAGATGGTCGAGACGATTGAGCGCTGGCTGTCGGCGCGCGAAGCGGAGGCGGATTTTGGCGCCGGCATCTGACGACGACAAAATGCTCGATCTGTTCGAGCGGCTGGCCATCGAGGCCGGCCGCGCGATCATGGAAATCTACAACGGCGAGTGCGCGGTTTCGCACAAAGCCGACGAGTCGCCGGTGACCGTCGCCGATCAAGCGGCGGAAAAGATCATCCTGCGCGGCCTGCGCGAAGCCTTTCCGGAAATTCCATGCGTGGCTGAGGAGGAGGTCGCAGGTGGGCACTTGCCGCCCGAGCTTGGTGAAGCTTTCTTCCTGGTCGATCCGCTCGACGGCACCAAGGAGTTTATCAACAAACGCCCGGATTTTACGGTGAATATTGCGCTGGTCCGGCGGGGCGTGCCGGATATCGGCGTTGTCTACGCTCCGGCGGCGGGAAAACTGTTCGGTGGCCGGCCGGGCAGGGCGGAACTGATCGTCATTGGTGCGGACGGAACGCAAAGCGAGCGCAAGGCGATTTCGATGCGTGCCTGCGGGGCAAAGCCGACGGTTGTTGCCAGCCGTTCGCATCGGACACCGGAAACGGACGACTACATCGCGAAAATCGGCGATGTCGAGTTGGTGTCCGTCGGCTCATCTCTGAAATTCTGCCTGCTGGCGAGTGGCGAGGCCGATCATTACCCGCGTTTCGGCCGGACCATGGAATGGGACACCGCCGCCGGCGATGCGGTACTGCGCGCGGCCGGCGGGCTAACGCGCACGCTGGATGGTCAGCCTCTGGCCTATGGCAAGCGCAAACAGGCGCACGACAGCGATTTCGCCAACCCGTATTTCGTGGCGAGTGCGGGTTGAGCCTCCGAGGCTATGCCGCCTCGGCGTTCTTGCCGACGAATTCCCGCACTGCCGCGATGATCAGATCCTGATCGGCTTCGCTGAGATAGGGGTGCATCGGCAGGCAGAGGATGCGTTCCGGCAGCCCTTCCGACACCGGCAGGCCGGTCGCTGTGCGCGGGAAGTGGCGGTAGGCCACCTGCTGGTGCAGCGGTTTCACATAATAGATCACGGACGGAATGCCGCGCGATTGCAAATGCGCTTTCAGCCCATCGCGGTTTTTCACCTCGATGGCGTACTGCGCCCAGGCCGACCTTGATCCTTCGGGGATCGCTGGCACCTTGGCGACGTCGGCGAGACCTTCGTTGTAACGGCGGTAGACGGTCTGCCGAGCTTCCATCTCGTCTTCGAGGATGGCCAGCTTTTCGATCAGGATCGCAGCTTGCAGGGTGTCGAGGCGCGAATTCAGCCCGACATGGATATTATCATATTGTGTCTCGCCCTTGCCGTGGAAGGCGAAGCTGCGCAGCTTTTCCATCAACGCATCGTCATTGGTGAACATCGCGCCGCCATCGCCGTAGCAGCCGAGCGGCTTTGCCGGATAGAAACTGGTCGAGCCGACATGACCGAACGCGCCGCACATCGTGCCGCCGGCCTTGCCGCCGATCGATTGCGCCGCGTCCTCGATGACCATCAGGCCTTCACGTTTGGCGATCTTGTCAATTGCCGCGTAGTCCGCGGCAAGCCCGAACAGGTCGACGGGGATGATCGCCTTCGGCTTCAGCCGGCCTTCTTTCTTGACCATGCCAATCGCCGCTTCGAGGCTGGCGATATCGATGTTGTAGGAATCGGGGTCGATGTCCACGAATACGGGTTCGGCATGCGCCAGCGCGACAACTTCGGCTGTCGCGGCGAAGGTGAACGAAGGCACGAACACGGCGTCGCCCGGTCCGATGTCGGATGCCAGCAGCGGCAACAACAGTGCGTCGGTACCGTTGGCGCAGGCAATGACATGCTTGACGCCGACATAGGCGGCCAGCTTCTGCTCGAACTCCGCGACTTGCGGCCCGAGGATGTATTTGCCGTCGCGCACTACTGTGTCGATAGCGACCTGAAGCTTGTCGGCGATGCGTTCGCGCTGCGCGCCAAGATCGATAAACTGCATTTTTGCTCCGGAAATCAGCAAGATAGGAAAGTTGGTTAGGCGGCTGATATCAGAAGGGCGCGAAACGCGGAAGGAAGGCGGGCGGCGTTGGATCAGCGAATTGTTACAGGGCTGGCAATCGACGACTCGCCGTTCAAGCGGCTGTCAAATCGCACATTTTCGTAGCTTCGACGGTTGTGCCGCCGTGGGACCGGGCAGGCGCGCGAAACATAAAGTGATGAAATGAATAGTGAGGTTTGCGCGTCAGGTCATTTCGCGACGCCATGGCGGATTCGCGCCCGCCCGCGAGACCGTGATGGCGGCGCATTTAGCGCTGAAGGACAGAACCTCGCGAATCTGGCTCTCGCTGAGCTTAGCAATTGCCTCTTTGGTCAACAGTCCCTGGTCGCGCAACGAGCCTAGAATGCCGGCATTGATCGTATCGCCGGCGCCGACGGTATCGACGACGGTCACCTTTTCGGCTGGCACGGAGACGCTGTGATTGCTGGAGAAGGCCACTAACCCTTCAGCGCCCTTCGTGACGACCATCAGCTTCGGCCCCATTGCAAGCCAGCGCGCAGCGATCTCAGCGGTGGATCCCGTCTCGCCGAACCAATCGAGATCCTCGTCGGACAATTTGACGATGTCGGCCATGGCCAGCATGCGCTTCATGCGGGCGAGGTGGGAGGGTTTGTCCTTGATGAAATTCTTGCGGATGTTCGGATCGAACATCATCACGCGGTTTTTCTGCTCACGCCGCATCAATGCTTCATAGGTCGAGCCGCAGGGTTCCGGGATCAGGCTGATGCAGGAAAAGTGCATAGCCTCGATATCAGGCCCAATCACCGGCAGGTCGGTCTCGTAGAGCATGCGACCGGCGGTGTTCTCGTCGTAGAAGAGATAGGTCGCGTGTCCGTCGACCAGCCGCACGAAGGCAAGCGTCGTTGGCAGATCAGAGAATTTCACATAGTCGATGCTGACATTGCTGGCTTTCAGCGTATTGCGCAGCATGTCGCCATAGAAATCGGTCGAAATGCCGGTGAAGAAGCCAACCGGGATATCCAGGCGGCCTAGCGCGACGGCCGTGTTGAAGACTGCGCCGCCAACATAAGGGGCAAATGCCATTTCGCTGGCGGCCGTTTGGCGCGGCAACATGTCGATCAGCGCTTCGCCGCAGCAAACGATCACGGAATTCCCCCATTACCTGTCAAGGGTAAATCACGCCCTTGCGGATGATTACATTCGCATAGAGGCGCGGCTCGCCGGTGGCAACCACCGCATGCGCCGCTTTCACGCGGGCATAGAACGCATCGCCGGCCAGCGCGACGACCTTGCGGCCTGGCGCGCGGGCGGCGCATACGGATTCGATCTCCGCATGGACTGGATCTGCCTGGGCCGGATCTCCCTTGACCGACGAGCGGAAGATGGCCTCCGGCACGAAATCATCGACAGGCATGACCTGTAGGATAGCGTCGAGAATGGGCATCAGATGATGGCCATCGGCGCGGATCAGCCGACGGGCATGTTCCAGCGCCGGGTAGTTGCCGTCGACCAACGCGACTTCGTCGGTGTGTCCCATGGCGCGCAACGTCGCGAGCAGTTCGGGACCGAGGACAGGTGGGATGCCGATCAGCATTTTTCAGGCTCCGACATTGATGTTGCCCGCACCGGCGAGAAAACGCTCCGACAGCGGCAGGCTGGCCCCGCCGATGGCGCGGGCGTGGATGCCGACCGTGCCTTCGCGGATCGCAGGCACCTGAAGCCCCTCGATGTCGATCGCCGTCATGGCGGAACGGGTCGCCTCGACGAGTTGCCGGCGGATCGGCTGCGGGATCCAGCCATCGATAATGGCAGCTTCGAAGTCGATCACGGCCGCAGCAGAAACAATGGCGTAGGCGAGGCCGCGGCTAGCACCTTCCAGCCAGCGTCGGTGATCTGGCGACTGGCCTGCCCAGTCTTCGGGCGAGGACCACAGAAAAGTAGCGTCCTTACCGTCGACCTTGATCTGGCGCTCGAGCACTGCAAGCGAAGCGGTGTCAATGAGCTGAACGGGCGTCCCCTCCGGCCCCGGCACCGGCATGGAACCCAACGCGCCCGCATTGCCGGTCTGACCGACGTGCAGCCTGCCGTTCAAGACGATGCCGCCGCCCGCAAAAGCGCCGATGTAGAAATAGATGAAATCCCGTAACGCCCCGATCTTGCCGAAAACGAGTTCGGCCCCGCAAGCAGACGAGGCGTCGTTCTGCAGGTAGACGGGGAAGCCGTAGAGCGCCTGGAGTTCGGCTCGGATGTCTCGCTGCCGCCAGCCTTCCATTGCGGAGGACGGCGCGCCGACATTTTCGGTCCAGTTCCAAAGCTCGAATGGGATCGCGATACCAAGCCCGGCAATCCTGGCGTCCTGAGCCTTTGTCAGTTTGCCGCGCGCAGCGTCGATGGCCTCGCGGGCAAAGCCGATCGTGTTGTCCGGAGTAGGGTAGTCGTAGGAAAGCTGCGCCATGGCGCGCACCTTCCCCAGAAAATCTATCAGGACGAGTTCTGCACTGCGGCGGCCGATCTTGAGACCGAGAAAGTAGGCGCCGTCGGGATTGAGGGACATCGGGATGGACGGCTGGCCGATCTTGCCGCGTTGCGGCTCGCCGCGCTCCAGAAGCCCGTCCTTCTCGAGTTGCCGCATGATGACGGATGCCGTCTGCGCCGACAGGCTGGTCATGCGGGAAATATCACTCTTGGAGAGGCTGCCGTGCTGCCGCACCAGCGACAGCACTACGCGTTCGTTGTGGTCGCGCATGCCCGACTGATTGGTGCCGCGATGAAACGATGCGGTCTGCGGCTCGACCAAGCCGCCATGAACCTCTTCCAATGCCTCCTCCCGAAGCGCTCGGTGGTCTTGGCATGAGAATGGCGCTTTCACAATGGCTCGTCAATATTAAATAAGAGTGATTTAATTATTGACACGGCCCTCATGTTGATGTTTTGTGGATTGCGGAAAGGGTGCTCCGGGAGGCGTCCTTTGCCGTCTAGTACCGGGCCGCGAGCCGGCTCTGCTCATGTTCCACTGGGAGGAATGACGTGAAGACGACCACTCTGCTCAAATCATCGATTTTCGCAGCCGCCGGCATGGCCATGATGGCCCTGGCGACGCCAGTATCCGCGCAGGCCGTCGGCGCCTGCCTGATCACCAAGACCGATACCAACCCCTTCTTCGTCAAGATGAAGGAGGGCGCGACCGCCAAAGCGGCCGAACTCGGCATCACGCTGAAGAGCTATGCCGGTAAGGTCGATGGCGACTCCGAAAGCCAGGTCGCCGCGATCGAGAGCTGCATCGCTGATGGCGCCAAGGGCATTCTGATCACCGCGTCTGACACCAAGGGCATCGTGCCGACGGTCAAGAAGGCGCGCGACGCAGGAATTCTGGTCATAGCGCTGGATACCCCGCTCGATCCGATCGATGCTGCGGATTCGACCTTTGCCACCGACAATCTGGAAGCCGGCAAGCTGATCGGCGCGTGGGCCGCGGCGACCCTTGGCGACAAGGCCAAGGACGCCAAGATCGGCTTCCTCGACCTGACACCGGACCAGCCGACGGTCGACGTGCTGCGTGACCAGGGTTTCATGATGGGCTTCGGCATCGACACGAAGGACGCCAACAAGATCGGTGACGAGGACGACCCGCGCATCGTCGGCCACGACGTCACCAACGGCAACGAAGAGGGCGGCCGCAAGGCGATGGAGAACCTTCTCCAGAAGGATCCTTCCATCAATGTCATCCATACCATCAACGAACCGGCCGCGGTCGGCGCCTACCAGGCGCTGAAAGCCGTCGGCATGGAGGGCAATGTGCTGATCGTTTCGGTCGATGGCGGCTGCCCCGGCGTTAAGTCGGTGGCCGAAGGCGTCATCGGCGCGACGTCTCAGCAATATCCGCTGCTGATGGCCTCGCTCGGCATCGAGGCGATCGCCGCCTTCGCCAAGGACGGCACCAAGCCGAAACCGACCGAAGGCAAGGCCTTCTTCGACACCGGCGTGAACCTCGTCACCGACAAGCCGGCCGAGGGCGTCAAGTCGATCGATACAAAGGAAGGCACGGCTAAGTGTTGGGGGTGAGAACCCGGTTCGCGTAGCGAATTCGCCGCGCCGGTGGCACGGCGAAAGGGTTCGAACGCCGAGGAGCTGCCGCAGGCAGCGGGCCCCCCGGCCGGGCGTCGGTGAAGATTGTCGTTTGGATGTAGCCCGACTTTGAAGAAATGGGCCAAAGGCGCCCAATCGTCGATCTCTTTGCTGCCCCTCATCCGGCCCTTCGGGCCACCTTCTCCCCGTGAACGGGGAGAAGGAACAAGGCTTGATCCCAGTTTGATTTGGGCGGACGATGCTTTCGCCGCCCAAAGATCTGACATGCCGGCACAAGACCGGACCAGAGGCGGCAGGAAATGCCGCGTGCACCGCCACACATGTTGACGGGAGGACAGATGTCCCAGGCTCAGGAATTCGAAAAAGTCTTGTCGGGCAGCGATACTAGTGTCGCGTCGTTCGAGGAACAAGGCACGTCATTCGTCAAGAAACTGCAGCATTTTCTGCACTCGACGCCGGCGGCTGTGCCGCTGATCGTGCTCGTGCTGGCAATCATCATTTTCGGCGCCACGATCGGCGGCCGGTTCTTCTCCACCTACACACTGACGCTGATCCTGCAGCAGATTGCCGTCGTCGGCATTTTGGGCGCGGCGCAGACGCTGGTCATCCTGACCGCCGGCATCGATTTGTCGATCGGCGTGGTAATGGTAATTTCAGCGGTGGTGATGGGCAATTTCGCCGTCGTCTACGGCTGGCCGGCCATCATCGCCATCCCGATCGGGCTTGCTGTCGGAGCGCTGTGCGGTCTGCTGAACGGGGCGCTGGTCGCTTATGTGAAGCTGCCGCCCTTCATCGTGACGCTGGGCACCTGGAACATCGTCATGGCCACGAACTTCATCTACTCGGCCAACGAGACGATCCGCGACACGGACGTGGCGGAGAGGGCGCCGCTGCTGCATCTCTTCGGCACAAGTTTCAAGGTCGGCGGCGCGGTGCTCACGCTGGGCGTTATCGCCATGGTGCTGCTGGTGCTACTGCTCTGGTATGTGCTCAACCACACTGCGTGGGGGCGGCATGTCTATGCCGTCGGCGACGATCCGGAGGCTGCCAAGCTTTCGGGTATCCAGACGAAAAAAGTGCTGATGACGGTCTATGCGATCGCTGGCCTTATCGCCGCTTTCGCGGCTTGGGTCGCGGTCGGCCGCAACGGCTCGATTTCACCCTCCTGGGCGGTGACGGACTACAACCTCCAGGCGATCACCGCGACCGTCATCGGCGGCATCTCACTGTTCGGCGGGCGCGGTTCGATTCTGGGCACCCTGTTCGGAGCAATGATCGTAGGCGTGGTTTCGATGGGGCTGAATATGCTTGGCGCCGACCCGCAATGGAAGGTTCTTTTGACCGGCGTGCTGATCATCGGCGCCGTCGCGGTCGACCAGTGGATTAGAAAGGTTTCGGTGTAATCATGAGCACGCAACCAATCCTCACCGCGCGCGGACTTGTGAAGCGGTATGGCCGCGTCACCGCGCTGAACCATTGCGATTTCGACCTCTATCCGGGCGAAATCCTGGCCGTGATCGGCGACAACGGCGCCGGCAAATCGTCGCTCATCAAGGCGATTTCCGGGGCCGTCATTCCAGATGAAGGCGAGATCACGCTGGACGGCAAGCCGGTGCTGTTCAAAACGCCGATCGAGGCCCGCGAAGCCGGCATTGAGTGCGTTTACCAGCAATTGGCGTTGTCACCGGCGCTGTCGATCGCCGACAACATGTTCCTCGGCCGCGAAATCCGGAAGCCTGGCATTATGGGCCAGTGGTTCCGGATGCTCGACCGCCCGGCGATGGAAAAGCGGGCGCGAGACAAGCTGACCGAGCTCGGCCTGATGACTATCCAGAACATCAGCCAGGCGGTGGAAACGCTATCGGGCGGCCAGCGTCAGGGCGTTGCGGTGGCGCGCGCCGCCGCATTCGGCTCGAAGGTCGTCATCATGGACGAGCCGACGGCGGCGCTTGGCGTGAAGGAGTCGCGTCGCGTGCTGGAGTTGATCCTTGACGTTAAGAAGCGCGGCCTGCCGATCGTGCTGATTTCGCACAACATGCCGCATGTCTTCGAGGTCGCTGACCGTATCCACATCCACCGGCTGGGCCGCCGGCTCTGCGTCGTCGATCCCAAGGCAATCTCGATGTCGGACGCAGTGGCTCTGATGACGGGAGCGAAGAAGCCGCCGGAGGAGGCGCTGGCGGCGTAAATTCCATCTGTCAGATATTGATCGACGAAACGCCCGAGCCTCTTGCCTCGGGCGTTTTGCCCTGAAAAACTGCGCTTTCAGGTCGCATTGTGCAACGCAGTAAGGAAAGTTCATTAAATCGTTTGAAATTGACGTGACGTTTGTCCAAAATTAAGTTATGAGCAATTGCCAAGCAGTGTGGCGTTTGCTCAATCGTTGAGATGAATATGCATCGAGGGAGCACGAATGGCCTCTAACTCCGCTGCGGCGAAGAAAAACAAGGTGAGCCCGGACATCGAGGTGTTGGCGGGCGAGATCGTCAGCGCGCTGCGTTATCGCTTCGGCAAGGACCGCTCCGTTGCAACGCCTTACGACTGGCTGAACGCCACGATCCGGGTGGTGCGCGACCGCATCATCGACCAGTGGATTAAATCGACGAAGGAAGCGAAAGAAACCGGCGCCAAGCGGGTCTATTATCTGTCGCTGGAGTTCCTCATCGGGCGACTGACGCGCGATGCCTTCTCGAATGTCGGCATGTTGGAAGACATACGGGCAGCCTTGGCGACCCTCGATGTCGAACTTGACCTGATCGCTGCGCTGGAGCCGGACGCGGCACTCGGCAATGGCGGTCTTGGACGGCTTGCAGCTTGCTTCATGGAATCGATGGCTACGGTCGATGTGCCCGCCCACGGCTACGGCATCCGCTACGCTAACGGCATGTTCCGGCAGGAGATTTCGGACGGCAAGCAAGTCGAGTTACCCGAGACCTGGCTCGACCATGGCAATCCGTGGGAGTTCGAGCGGCGCGAGCGCTCTTTTGAGATCGGATTTGGCGGCACGGTCGATGGGACCGACGACGCGGACGGCGCGGAAAGCGCGCGCTGGATCCCGGACGAGCACGTGCTTGCCGTTGCTTACGACACGCCGATCGTCGGTTGGCGCGGCAAGCGGGTGAATACACTGCGGCTCTGGTCCTCGATGCCGGTCGATCCGATCCTGCTCGATCGTTTCAATGCGGGCGACTACACCGGCGCCCTGGAAGAGAGCAATCGCGCCGACTCGCTGTCGCGCGTCCTCTACCCGCAGGATTCGCACAAGGCCGGCCAGGAATTGCGCTTGCGGCAGGAGTATTTCTTCTCGTCCGCCTCCTTGCAGGACATTGTCCAGCGGCATTTGAGCCAATTCGGCGAGTTGCGCTCGCTGCCGGACAAGGCCGCCATTCAACTAAACGACACGCATCCGGCCGTCGCCGTTGCAGAACTGATGCGGCTGCTAACCGACATTCACGGTGTGGGTTTCCAGGAAGCCTGGGACATCACCAAGCGCACCTTTGCCTATACCAATCACACGCTGTTGCCCGAGGCGCTGGAAAGCTGGCCGCTGCCGTTGTTCGAGCGCCTGCTGCCGCGCCACATGCAGCTTGTCTACCTGATCAACGCGCAACTGTTGAAGGAAGCGCGCGCCAGCGGCAAGTTCGACGGCGGCCAGATCGCCCGCATCTCGCTGATCGGTGAAGAGGGCGAACGGCGTGTGCGCATGGGCAATCTGGCCTTTGCGGGTTCCCACTCCGTCAACGGGGTGTCGGCGCTGCATACCGAACTGATGAAGCAGACGGTGTTTCATGACCTGCACCAACTCTATTCCGACCGCATCAACAACAAGACCAACGGCATCACGCAACGCCGCTGGATGTTCCAATGTGATCCAGGGCTCACCGAACTGATCCGTTCGGCCATCGGCGATGGGTTTATGGACAACTTCGAGGCTTTGCAGAAGATCGACCGGTTCGCCGACGATGCGATCTTCCGCGAAAAGTTCGCCAATGTGAAGCGCGCCAACAAGCAGCGGTTGGCGGACACGGTTCGCGAGCGGATGGGTATCAAGGTCGACCCCTCGGCGCTGTTCGACATCCAGATCAAACGCATCCACGAATACAAGCGGCAATTGCTCAACATCATCGAGACGGTGGCGCTGTACGACCAGATGCGCTCGCATCCCGAGAAGGATTGGGTGCCCCGCGTAAAATTCTTCGGCGGCAAGGCTGCGCCCAGCTACTACAACGCCAAGCTGATCATCCGGCTAGCCAATGACGTCGCCAAGGTGATCAACCGCGACCCGGCCGTGCGCGGCTTGCTGAAAGTTGTGTTCGTGCCGAACTACAATGTGTCCTTGGCCGAGATCATGATGCCGGCGGCGGATTTGTCGGAACAGATATCGACGGCCGGCATGGAGGCGTCCGGCACCGGCAACATGAAATTCGGCCTGAATGGCGCGCTAACCATCGGAACGCTGGACGGCGCGAATGTCGAGATGAAGGAGCATGTCGGCGACGACAACATCATCATCTTCGGCCTGACGGCGCAGCAGGTCGCCGAGCGCCGCGCCAATGGCTACAATCCGCGCCAGGTGATCGAAGGCTCGCCGGAACTCTCGCAGGCGCTGAAGGCGATCTCGTCAGGCGTGTTCTCGCCGGGCGAGCCGGGCCGCTACCGCGAACTGATCGATGGGCTCTACAATGGCGACTGGTTCATGGTGGCCGCCGATTTCGACGCCTATGCCGATGCGCAGCGTTATGTCGACAAGCTTTGGACGGACGAAAACCTCTGGCGCAAGAAGGCGATCCACAACGTGGCCCGGATGGCCTGGTTCTCCTCCGACCGCACGATCAAGCAATATGCCAAGGATATCTGGAACGTACCCGTCTGAATCGAAAGCTCATGAGGGTGGCCTGCAAATGGGATATTTCTGCGCTTCCGTTGCTCATGTACTTAAATGTACATTCCGCTACGGTTCTCGAAACCATCCCATTTTCGGCTCACCCTGACGAGTTTTGACAAAGGGCACAAATGTGATTGCATGAAGACGCGCCGCGAGAAGCGCGAAAGAAAATGGGAGGAAGAAGTAAATGACGAAAGCGCCGTCCGGAAAGGCTAAGTCGCAGCCGCGGCCGGCGCGTGTTCCCAAGGCTTCTTCCAAGGTCGAGGCCGCGGCAAAGCAATCGCCGCGCGCCAGCGACGGCGCGATCCAGGCGATTGTCGCCGGTACTCATGGCGACCCATTCGCCGTTCTGGGGTTGCAGGAAACCGAAAACGGATATGTCGCTCGCTGCTTCATTCCGCATGCTGAGCGCGTGCGCGTATTCACACTGGACGGCCGTGAGATCGGAACGCTGTCGCGCCGCGACGGGCGTGGCTTCTTCGAAGGCATGGTTGACATCGACCGCCGCCAGCCGATCAAGTTCGAAGCCGCCAATGATGGCGGCGAGTGGTGGGTGGTCGATCCATATTCCTTCGGCCCGGTGCTGGGGCCGATGGATGATTATTACATCGCTGAAGGCTCGCACCTGCGCCTGTTCGACAAGCTCGGCGCGCATCTTATGCACCATGAGGGTGCTGACGGCGTGCATTTCGCCGTCTGGGCGCCGAACGCCAAGCGCGTGTCGATCGTCGGCGATTTCAACGATTGGGACGGCCGTCGCAACCCGCTGCGTTTCCGCCGCGACACCGGCATCTGGGAAATTTTTCTGCCGGGCCTCGGAGCAGGGCGGCCCTATAAGTTCGAGATCATCGGTTCGACCGGCGGCCCGCAACCGCTGAAGGCCGACCCCTTCGCCTTCCATTCGGAACTGCGGCCCGCTACGGCCTCGATCACCACCGCGCCGCTCAACCATCAATGGGGCGACGAAGCGCATCGGGAATTCTGGCGCACGGCGCAGGCGCGGCGCCAGGCGATCTCGATCTATGAAGTCCATGCCGGGTCATGGCGGCGTGGCGACGACAACGGCTTTTTGACCTGGGACGAGCTGGCCGAGCAGCTTATCCCCTATGTCGTGGAGACCGGCTTTACCCATATCGAGTTTCTGCCGATCTCGGAGCATCCTTACGACCCGTCTTGGGGCTACCAGACCACCGGCATGTACGCGCCGTCGGCGCGTTTCGGTGATGCTGAAGGGTTTGCACGCTTTGTCGATGGTGCGCACCGTGCCGGTGTCGGCGTGATCCTCGACTGGGTGCCTGCGCATTTTCCCACCGACGCGCACGGCCTGTCGCGCTTCGATGGCACGGCGCTTTACGAACACGAGGACCCGCGCCAGGGATTTCACCCGGACTGGAACACGCTGATCTACAATTTTGGCCGCCGCGAGGTGGTGTCTTATCTTGTCAATAATGCGCTGTTCTGGGCGGAAAAATTCCATATCGACGGCCTGCGCGTCGATGCGGTCGCTTCGATGCTTTACCTCGACTATTCGCGCAAGCAGGGCGAGTGGATCCCCAACAAGGAAGGAGGCCGCGAGAATCTGGAAGCGGTCGACTTCCTGAAACAGATGAACGCCAAGCTCTATGGCGCCCATCCCGGCATCATGACCATCGCCGAGGAATCGACCTCCTACCCGAAGGTTTCGCAGCCGACAGACCAGGGCGGGCTGGGTTTCGGTTTCAAGTGGAACATGGGTTTCATGCACGACACGCTCGAATATTTCGCGCGTGAGCCGATCCACCGGAAATTCCATCATAACGATCTGACCTTCGGCATGATGTATGCCTTCAGCGAGAATTTTGTCCTGCCGCTGAGCCATGACGAAGTCGTGCACGGCAAGGGCACGTTGCTGCACAAGATGGCCGGCGACGACTGGCAGAAGTTCGCCAATTTGCGCGCCTATTACGCCTATATGTGGGGTTATCCCGGCAAGAAGCTGCTGTTCATGGGGCAGGAGTTCGCGCAGCGCCGCGAGTGGAGCGAGGCGCGCTCGCTCGACTGGGATCTTTTGCAATACGAGCCGCATCGCGGCGTGCAGAAACTGGTGAGCGATCTGAACCGGCTCTACCGGTCGCGGCCGGCGCTGCATGCGCGCGACTGCGAGCCCGAAGGGTTCGAGTGGCTGATCGTCGACGACAATGAAAACTCGATTCTGGCCTGGGTGCGCAAGGCGCCAGGCGCGGCGCCAGTCGCCGTTGTTGCCAATCTGACGCCCGTGGCGCGGGAGAACCATCGTGTGCCGTTGCCGGTGGCTGGGCGCTGGCGCGAGATCCTGAACTCCGACGCCAAGGACTATGGCGGCTCGGGCGTCGGCAACGCTGGCATGGTCGACGCCAACGCCAACGAGAAAGGCCAGATTTCAGCCGAGATGGTGTTGCCGCCACTGTCGACCATCATGCTGGAACTGGTCGAGGAATTTGCGGCGCAGGCGGTGGCTGAGGAGACAGCCGCCAAGCCGGTTGCGAAGAAGAAGGTTTCATCACGCAAAAAGAAGGTCGTCGAGGAGGCGGCCTAGTTCGTAAAAGTGGGAGGGAATACATGGCGGAACTGAACAGAAGCCAGCCATTGTCGCGTGACGCCATGGCCTATGTGCTGGCGGGCGGGCGCGGCAGCCGACTGAAGGAATTGACCGACCGGCGCGCCAAGCCGGCCGTGCATTTCGGCGGCAAGACGCGCATCATCGATTTCGCGCTGTCCAACGCTCTGAATTCCGGCATCCGCCGCCTCGGCGTCGCGACGCAATACAAGGCGCACTCGCTGATCCGCCATCTGCAGCGCGGCTGGAACTTTCTGAGGCCCGAGCGCAACGAGAGCTTCGACATCCTGCCGGCATCGCAACGCGTGTCGGAAACGCAATGGTATGAAGGGACCGCTGACGCCGTCTATCAGAACATCGACATCATCGAGAGCTACGGCCCGAAATATATGGTCATCCTGGCCGGCGACCATATCTACAAGATGGACTACGAGCTGATGCTGCGTCAGCATGTCGACTCCAAGGCTGATGTGACGGTGGGCTGCCTGGAAGTGCCGCGCATGGAAGCGACCGGCTTCGGCGTCATGCATGTCGACACCAAGGACACGATCAAACATTTCATCGAAAAACCGGCCGACCCGCCCGGTATACCGGACAAGCCTGATTATGCGCTGGCCTCCATGGGCATCTATGTTTTCGAGACGAAGTTTTTGATGGATGCCCTGCGCCGGGATGCCGCCGACCCGAACTCCAGCCGCGACTTCGGTAAGGACATCATCCCCTATATCGTCGAGCATGGCAAAGCCGTGGCGCACCGCTTCACCCGGTCCTGCGTGCGCGCCTCGTCGGAGAACGAAGCTTATTGGCGCGACGTCGGAACGATCGACGCCTATTGGGAGGCGAACATCGACTTGACCGACGTGACCCCGGAGCTCGACATCTATGACCGCGAATGGCCGATCTGGACCTATGCCGAATTGAAGCCGCCGGCGAAGTTCGTTCATGACGAGGATGGCCGCCGCGGCATGGCCGTGTCTTCGGTCATCTCAGGTGACTGCATCGTCTCGGGCGCCTCGCTGAAGCGCAGCCTGGTGTTCACCGGCGCGCGCATCAATTCCTACTCGACGCTTGAAGAGGTGGTGATGCTGCCCGACTGCCATGTCGGCCGCAATGTCCGCCTGAAGCGCTGCGTGGTCGATGCGCAGGTGAACATTCCGGAAGGGCTGGTGGTCGGCGAGGACCCGGAGCTCGACCGCAAGCGCTTCAGGGTCAGCGAGAAGGGCATCGCCCTGATCACGCAGGACATGATCAACCGGCTGCAGATGTAGCCGACGACAGAACATTTGGCGTTGCGACCTGCCCCTCACCCTTACCCTCTCCCCGTGAAAGACGGGGAGAGGGAGGCGTCAACGTCGGCGATCTCCCTCTCCCCGTCTTTCACGGGGAGAGGGTAAGGGTGAGGGGCAGTTTTCATGAAGAAGCCGAGACACCCATGAAAGTTCTTTCCGTCACCTCTGAAATCTTTCCGCTGATCAAGACCGGCGGGCTTGCCGACGTGGCCGGTGCTCTGCCGATTGCGCTGGCGAAATATGGCGTCGAGATGCGCTCGCTGGTGCCCGGCTATCCGGTGGTCATGCAGGCGATCAAGCATTCAACGCCGGTGAAGCACTACGACGCTCTGTTCGGCGGGCGGGCGGCGCTGCTAGAAACCAATATTGCCGGGCTCGACCTTTTTGTGATCGATGCGCCGCATCTCTACGACCGCTCGGGCGGACCGTATGGCGACGCCACTGGCGCGGATTGGCCGGACAATTGGCAGCGTTTTGCCGCCCTGTCGCGCGTCGGCGCGGATATCGGCGAGGGGCAGGTGGGTTCGTTCCGCCCCGATCTCGTGCACACCCACGACTGGCAGTCGGCACTGGCGGTGGCTTACATGCATTTCGGCCCCGCGCATGACGTGCCGACCGTCATCACCGTGCACAATCTTGCGTTCCAGGGGCGCTATCCGGCCGGCATTTTCGGTAATCTAGGCCTTCCCGGCCAAGCCATGACGGTCGACGGCGTCGAATATTACGGCGGGGTCGGCTATCTTAAGGCGGGTCTGCAATCAGCCTGGGCGTTGACCACCGTCAGCCCGACCTATGCGCAGGAAATCCGCACGGCGGATTTCGGCATGGGGCTAGAGGGGCTGATCAATCTGCGTTCACCCGACCTGCACGGCATCGTCAACGGCATTGATGCCGATGTCTGGAGCCCCGCGACCGACAAGCACCTGGCTGCCAACTACACCGCCGATACGCTCGAAAAGCGTGCGGCCAACCGGCAGGCAATCGAGGAGCGGTTCGGGTTGGACGATAGCCCGGGGCCGATCCTCTGCGTCGTCAGCCGGCTGACCTGGCAAAAGGGCATGGACCTGTTGGCCGAGAATGCCGATGCGTTGGTTGACGCCGGCGCGAAGCTCGTCGTGCTTGGTTCCGGCGATAGTGCGCTCGAAGGACAATTGCTCGCCGCCGCCGCGCGCCATCGCGGCCGCATCGGCATGGTGGTCGGCTATGACGAGGCGCTGTCGCATCTGATGCAGGGCGGGGCGGACGCGATCCTGATCCCGTCGCGCTTCGAGCCATGTGGGCTGACGCAGCTCTACGGCCTGCGTTATGGCTGCATCCCGGTGGTCGCCCGCACCGGCGGGCTGGCCGACACGGTTATCGACGCCAACGAGGCGGCGGTCGCGGCCGGCGTCGCGACCGGCTTTGTGCACGAGCCAAACAGCGCCGCTCCTCTGTTGCAGGCGGTCTATCGCGTTGTGGCTGCCTACAAGGAGAAGGATGTGTGGGCGTCGATGCAGCGCGCCGGCATGAAGGCCGATGTGTCCTGGGAGCGCAGTGCGAAGAAATACGCCGATCTCTACCAAACCCTGATTTCGAAAAGCCCACTGGCCAACAAGGCGCCCGACACGATGATCAGAACTGTCAAGACCAAGCCCTATACGGACCAGAAGCCCGGCACCTCCGGCCTGCGCAAGAAGGTGCCCGTTTTCCAGCAGGAGAATTATGCGGAGAATTTCATCCAGTCCGTGTTCAATGCGCTGGAGGGCTTTGAGGGCAAGACGCTGGTGATCGGCGGCGACGGCCGCTACCTCAATGTCGAGGTGATCCAGAAGGCGATCGCCATGGCCGCCGCCAACGGTTTCGGCAGGGTCATGGTGGGGCAGGGCGGCATCCTGTCGACGCCCGCCGCCTCGAATGTCATCCGCAAATACAAGGCTTTCGGCGGCCTGGTGCTGTCGGCCAGCCATAATCCCGGCGGGCCGAACGAGGATTTCGGCATCAAGTACAATATCGGCAATGGCGGCCCCGCGCCCGAAAAGGTCACCGACGCGATCTTCGCCAACACCAAGTCGATCAGCGAATACAGGATCGCGGATGCTCCACCTGTTGATCTGTCGCAGCTCGGGAGTTTCGAGGTCGCCGGCATGACCGTCGAGGTCATCGACCCCGTGGCCGACTATGCGGACTTGATGGAAGAACTGTTCGATTTTCCGGCGATCCGGAAAATGTTCAAGGACGGGTTCACCATGGCGATGGATTCCATGTCCGCCGTCACCGGTCCCTACGCGGTGGAGATTTTTGAGAAGCGGCTTGGTGCGCCGAAGGGCACGGCCCGCAACGCGACGCCGCTTGAGGATTTCGGCCACCATCATCCCGATCCCAATCTCGTCCACGCCAAGGAACTCTATGACGATGTGATGAGCCCGAAGGGCCCGGATTTCGGTGCGGCCTCCGATGGCGACGGCGACCGCAATATGGTGGTCGGCAAGGGCATGTTCGTGACGCCCTCGGACAGCCTCGCGGTGATCGCCGCCAACGCCACCGTTGCGCCCGGCTACAAGAAAGGCTTGGCCGGCATTGCACGCTCGATGCCGACCAGCGCCGCCGCCGACCGTGTCGCCGAAAAGCTCGGCATCGGCATGTACGAGACGCCGACGGGGTGGAAGTTCTTCGGCAATTTGATGGACGCCGGCAGGGTGACGGTCTGCGGCGAAGAAAGCTTTGGCACCGGCTCCAACCATGTTCGCGAGAAGGACGGGCTCTGGGCTGTGCTGTTCTGGCTGAACATCATCGCCGCGCGCAAGGAAAGCGTGAAAGAGATCGTCGAGAAGCATTGGAAGGAGTTCGGCCGCAACTATTATTCGCGGCACGACTATGAGGAGGTCGAGACGGAGAAGGCCAACGCGCTGGTCGATGCGCTGCGCGGTAAGCTGACGAGCCTGCCGGGCCAGACCTTCCAGAAGCTGAAAGTCACCGCCGCCGACGATTTCGCCTATCACGACCCGGTCGACGGTTCGGTGTCGAAGAACCAGGGCATCCGTGTGCTGTTCGAAGGCGGCTCGCGTGTGGTGTTCCGTCTGTCTGGAACGGGAACGTCGGGGGCCACCCTGCGAGTTTATTTCGAGCGGTACGAGCCGGACGCCAGGAAGCAGAACATCGAGACGCAGAAAGCGCTGGCCGATCTGATCAAGGCGGCGGACGAGATCGCCGGGATCTTGAAGCATACGGGCAGGAAGAAGCCGACCGTGATTACGTGATCTTTCTTAGTGCGGCGGCGGTCGATATCACCGGCGCATGACGATATTCGATTCTCTTGGTGCAACGCTGACGCAAGACGGCATCCGTTTCGCCGTCTGGTCGGGCGGCGCGAAGAAGATCTGGGTCAGCCTGTTCGATGACCAAGATCGCGAGACGCACCGCGTGCCGTTGGCGCGCGGCAAGGATGGCCTGTTTGCCGCGCATATTCCCGGGCTTAGGGAGGGCCAACGTTACGGCCTGCGCGCCGATGGCGATTACGATCCCGGCAAAGGGCTCTGGTTCGACCCGGACAAACTGTTGACGGATCCCTACGCTGTCGAAATCGACCGGCCTTATCGTTACGACCAGTGGCTTTCAACGCCCAAGGGACAGGGCGGCGACACGGCATCTCTGATGCCGAAGTCGATCGTGAAGTCGTTGCCGCAAGCGACTCTGGCGACTCCGTTTTTTCGGCCGGGCGGGCTGATCTATGAGTTGCAGGTTCGCGCCTTCACCAAGCTGCACCCCGACGTGCCGGAACAGCAGCGCGGCACCGTTCGCGCATTGGCGCACCCCGCCATCATCGACCATTTGAAGGCGTTGCATGTCTCGGCGGTCGAACTGATGCCTATTACGGCCCGGATGGACGAACGGCATCTCCAGCCGCTTGGGCTAACCAATGCCTGGGGCTATAATCCTGTCTCGTTCATGGCGCTCGATCCGCGTCTGTGTCCCGGCGGCGTGGCGGAGTTGCGTAAGACGGTCGATGCGCTGCATGCGGCGGGCATCGGCGTCATTCTCGATCTTGTCTTCAATCATACGGCCGAGAGCGACCGTTTCGGCCCCATCCTGTCGCTGCGCGGGCTCGACGCGCGCGCCTACTATCGCATGTCGCGCGGCAAGCTGGTCAACGACACCGGCACCGGCAATACGGTGGCGTGCGACCATCCCGCCACCCAAAGGCTGGTGCTGGATAGCCTGCGCCATTTCGTGCGGTACGCCGGCATTGACGGCTTTCGTTTCGACCTCGCACCGATCCTGGGGCGAAACAGCAAGGGTTTTAACCCGGACGCGCCGCTGCTCAAGGCCATGCGCGACGATCCGATCCTGAAAGACCGCGTGCTGATCGCTGAGCCGTGGGACGTCGGTTCGAACGGCTATCAGCTCGGCAACTTTGGGCCGCCTTTCCTGGAATGGAACGACCGCTACCGGGACGATATCCGGCGTTTCTGGCGCGGCGATCGTGGCATGATCGGCGCGCTGGCGACGCGGCTCGCCGGCTCGTCGGATATCTTTCAGCGCGACGGACAGCCGGCGACGCGCACGGTCAACTTCATCGCCGCCCATGACGGCTTTTCGCTCGCCGATCTGGTCTCTTACGAGCGTAAACACAATGAGGCCAACGGCGAGAAAAATCGCGACGGCCACAACGAGAATTTATCCTGGAACAATGGCGTCGAGGGCGGCACGGTTGACGCCAGGATTGTTGCGTCGCGCAAGCGCGATGTTCGGGCACTGCTGGCGACGCTGTTTGCCTCGCGTGGCGCGATCATGCTGACTGCGGGCGACGAATTCGGCCGCACGCAGAAAGGCAACAACAACGCCTATTGCCAGGACAATGAACTGACCTGGCTGGACTGGCAGGGCAGGGATCGGGAGTTAGAGGCGTTTGTCGAGCGACTGGCGGAAATGCGGTTTGCCCTCACGGGCATTTCAGAAAATCTGCAGCGCCCCCCTGTCCTGCCGGACATCTCCCCCTCAAGGGGGGAGAACAGCAGCTTCGACGATTGGCGAAA
>JBFWUS010000046.1:0-47247 GCA_050247155.1 Rhizobiaceae bacterium | reverse complement strand
CTAGGATTTTTTCCGCGCCGCACTGGCTTACCCTCCCCCTTGTGGGGAGGGTCGATCCTGAGCGTAGCGATGCATCGGGGTGGGGGTGACTTCCACAGGGATGGTACGGCGGGACAGCGCCCCCCTCTGTCCTGTCGGACATCTCCCCCACAAGGGGGGAGATCACGCGCGTTATCGCAGGCGCTCGTCCTACGACGGTGGCGATTGGCGAAACCATCGCGGCCGGCTGATCTCCCCCCTTGTGGGGGAGATGTCCGACAGGACAGAGGGGGGCGCTGTCCCGCCAAGCCGTCTGTTCTGATCGCGATTGCAATAGGCACGATCATCACACCCGCCCTCGCCGGCTCCGACCCCTTCCCCACCACCCGCGGCGACCTCACCCCGCAAGACCTTGCCCGCGTCGAGGCCATCACCAAGCCGGCGACGGATTTCTCAAAGCCCGAACCATTCGAGCTGATGCAAGGCGGCGCGGGAACGTCAAAGAAGCGGCCGAATCAGGACGCCTTCTCACAATCCTCCGCCAACATAACGTTCGAGGAAGAGGCCACCTTCAAGCTCGGCAACGGGCTGTTCCGCAAGATCTGGGTGTCGTCGCCATCCTCCACGCAGGCGTCCGATGGGCTGGGGCCGCTCTTCAACGCGCGCGCCTGCCAGAGCTGCCATCTCAAAGACGGCCGCGGACATCCGCCGGAGGGCGCGGTCGACGCCACCTCAATGTTCCTGCGCCTCGCGCGCGAGGCCGACACGGATGAGGAAAAGGCCACGCACGCCAACGGCAACATGCTGAACTTTCCCGACCCGGTCTACGGCGCGCAGCTCCAAGACCTCGCCGTTCCTGGCCTCGCCGGTGAAGGGCGGATGACCATTGCCTATCAGGAAATGCCCGTCGCGCTCGGCGATGGAGCGGTCGTTTCGTTGCGCAAGCCGACCTATACGGTTAGCGATCTCGCTTACGGGCCACTCGATCCGCTCACGACATTATCGCCGCGCGTCACGCCTCAGATGATCGGACTCGGGCTGGTGGAGCAAATCCACCCCGCCGATTTGCTGGCCAGGGCCGATCCGGACGATCGCGACGGCGATGGCATTTCGGGGCGCATCAACCGGGTCTACGACGCAAGCGCCAAGGAACTCACCATCGGCCGCTTCGGCTGGAAGGCCCAGACACCCTCGATCCGCCAGCAAACCGCCGACGCCTTCGCCGGCGATATCGGCATCTCGACGCCGGAAGTACCGCGCCCCTATGGCGACTGCACGAGCGCTGAAGAAAAATGCCTGGCGATGCCCACCGGCGTACAGCCGCGCCTGGGCGATGCCGAAGCGCCGCCCCCGGTCATGGACCTCGTCACCTTCTATTCGCAGAATCTGGCCGTACCGGCGCGACGCGGCATCGCCAAGGCGGATGTGCTCGCGGGCAAGAAGGCCTTCTACGAGACCGGCTGCGCAAGCTGCCACACGCCGAAATTCGTGACGCGGCGCGACGCGTCGAACAAGGCGCAGCAGTTTCAGTTGATCTGGCCGTATTCCGATTTTCTGCTGCACGACATGGGCGACGGCCTGGCGGACGGCCAAGCGGTCGGCGATGCCACCGGCAAGGAATGGCGCACGCCGCCGCTCTGGGGCATCGGGCTTACCAAACGCGTCAGCGGCCATACGTTCTTCCTGCATGATGGCCGCGCGCGGAACCTCACCGAAGCGATCCTCTGGCACGGCGGCGAAGCGCAAAAGGCGCGTGACGGATTTGCGGCGCTGCCGGCGAAAGACCGCGATAATCTGATCAAGTTTCTGGAGTCGCTGTGATGGGCGATAGAGATCGCGCCCTACGTTGCCCCCCTCTGTCCTGCCAGACATCTCCCCCACAAGGGGGGAGATCGGCCGCCCGCTCGGGCTTCGCCAATCGGCAAGGCTGCAGCGTAAGCGCCATCAATGACGCACATGATCTCTCCCCCTGTGGGGGAGATGTCCGCCAGGACAGAGGGGGGCAACGTAGGACGCGATCAACTGGCGACTTGAGGTCCGCAGCTATCGCGTCGGTATGGCTGCTCGCGGCCTTCATCCTTTTCGTGGCCGCCACACCTGCTCGCACCGCCAACGCTACTATCCAAGCCGCCATTGAGGGCTTTGTGCGTCCGGCCTACGCTGAATTCGCAAAAGCCGTCCAGCGCCATCGGTCGGCAGTCGACTCGCTTTGCGCCACGCCGTCAAATAGCTCGCTCACTGCTGCCCGCGATGCCTTCCAGCAGAGCGTCGTTTCCTGGAGTGAAGTCGAAACCATTCGATTCGGACCCGTAACGGAACAGAACCGGCTTGAACGCATCCTGTTCTGGCCGGACCGCAAAAGCATTGGGCTGAAGCAAGTGCAGGCGGCGCTGGCCGACCAGGATCCTTCCGCCACGGACCCGCAGTCGCTTTCCGGCAAGAGCGTCGCCATGCAAGGTTTTGGTGCGCTGGAATTCGTCCTCTTCGGCACCGGCGCCGAGGAACTCGCGACCGCCACCGGCGCCTACCGCTGCCGGTTCGGCGCGGCGATCGCGGCCAATCTTGCAACGATATCGGATGATATTTCGAAGGCGTGGGCTGACCCGAACGGCTTTGCGGCGCAATGGGCCAACCCCGGCTCGGACGACGCGCTGTTCCGGACCGACCAGGAGGCGCTATCCGAGCTGGTCGACATCTTCGTGCAAGGGTTGGAAATGATCCGCGACGTGCGGCTGAACGGTTTCCTTGGCCGCTGGCCAGCGGAGGACAAGCCGAGGCAGGCTATTTACTGGCGTTCGCAGACGACGATCCCATCGCTGCGCGGCAATGTCGACGGTCTCAGGAAATTATTCGAGGCTTCTGGCATCACAACGGCCCTGAAGCCGGACGATGCCCATATCGGCCAATCGGTCGGCATCGTGCTAGGCAACAGCGTCAAGGCAGCCGCCGACCTCGGCGCGCCGGCTCCAGCGGACACTCTGAAAGACAAGGCGCAGCGCGATCAGCTCGATCATTTCCGTCTCACGACATCGACATTGTCGGAGCTGATCGGCGTTCGATTGACCGGTGCGCTTGGATTGTCGGCAGGATTTTCGTCGCTGGACGGGGATTGAGGGAAGACGTCGATGCTGCGGCAGTCGAAATGCCCCCTCACCGGTCCTTCGGACCACCTCTCCCCGCGGGGAGAGGTGGTCCGAAGGACCGGTGAGGGGGCGGTTGCAAGTCCCCCAACGATCATACGGCAGACCAAAACCCTCCTGGACCGCCGCCACTTCATGCGCGCCGCCGGTGCCTGCTTCCTGTCGGCGCTTTCGCCGCGCGCCTTTGCCGCGACAGTGGCCGCCGATACCGTCTTCGCCACCGCCTTCCAGAAGCGCGACGGCTCGTATGGCGCGGCGGTCCTGTCGGAGGCAGGCAGGCTACTCCATTCGATCGACCTGCCAGATCGGGGCCATGACATCACCTTCGATCCGGTATCGAAACGATCCCTTGTTTTTGCTCGCCAGCCGGGCACATTCGCCGTCGTTTTCGATCACACCGGCAAGGCCACCCCCGTGACCATTACCAGTGTCGAGGGCCGCCACTTCTACGGTCATGGCGTGTTCTCGCCGGATGGAACCCTGCTCTACGCGACCGAGAACGACTTCGACAACGCCGCCGGCATGATCGGCATCTACGACGCGCGTGACAATTTCAAACGCGTCGGCGAGTTTCCAACCCATGGCGTCGGGCCGCACGAGTTGTTGCTGCTGGACGATGGGCGCACGCTGGCAATTGCCAATGGCGGCATCGAAACCCATCCGGATTTCGGCCGCGCCAAGCTGAACATAGCGACGATGAGGCCGAACTTCGCCTTCATCGACCGCATGACGGGCGACCTCCTGGATCGGCATGAATTGCCTTCGAACCTGCACCAGCTCTCCATCCGCCACATGGCCGTGGACCAGACCGGCGCGATCTGGTTCGGCTGCCAGCACGAAGGGCCGGCGACGGAGCGGCCGCCGCTGGTCGGCATCGCTCGCCGCGGAGAAGAGTTGAAACTGCTGGACATGCCGGAGAAAATTCTCGGCGGCTTCCGCAACTATATCGGCTCGGTGGCCACCAATCCGCAGGCCGGCACTGTCGGCGTCTCGTCACCGCAGGGCAATTGTTACGCGGTGATCGAGGCCGCGACCGGCAAGATTGTTGCGACGCAGGATATGACAGAGGTCTGCGGCATAGCGCCCGACCAGACCGGCTACTTCGTCACGACAGGTGTCGGCGACCTCGTGCCGCCCGGAAGTGATGCCCGCAAGGACCCGGACTACGTCTGGGACAACCACGTGCTTCGCATCGACGCATAGAGCTGAAAACGATGTGGTGCGTCCTTCGAGGCTCGCCCATTCAGTATTGAACTCAATTCGGCAACGCCCTGCGGGCTCGCGCCTCAGGATGAGGACCGCTGGCGCCACATGCTTGCTAACCTTGAAGGCCGACGTGCGGCGCCAACGGTCCTCATCCTGAGGTGCGAGCAAAGCGAGCCTCGAAGGACGCACTGATTTGAATCACACCGGCGGCGTGCCGTTTTCGTCCAGAACCGTTCCGATCAGGTAGGACGAGCCGCAGATCAGAACACGCGGCGGATTGTCGGGATCGTCCCAATTGTCGCGCAGCACCATCAACGCATTGGCGACCGAGCTGACAGGCTCCGCCGACAGGCCGGCTTCGTTCGCCCGCGCGGCCAGCTCGTCATTCGGCACGCTGGCCTCGCTCGTCGGCACCGGCACGGTGTAGACATGCCGGGCCATACCCTGAAAGGCGCCGAAGAAGCCACGCTGGTCCTTCGTGTTGATCATGCCGGAAATCAGAAAAAGCGGCCGTGGATTCTTTTCCTCCAGTTCGGCCAGAGCCTCGGCAACGACAACGGCGCCGCCGGGATTGTGGCCGCTGTCGATCCAGACCTCGGCATTGCGCGGTGCAAGCGCCGACAGATTTCCCTGCGGCAGGCGCTGCATGCGGCCCGGCCATTCGACCCGGGTCATAGCTGTATTGGCCTCCGTCTCGGAAATGTCGAAGCCGGCCGAACGCACGGCTGCCAGCGCCGCGGCGGCATTGGCAAGCTGATGCCGACCAAGCAGGCGTGGCGGCGCGATATCGATCAAGCCGGCTTCATCCTGGTAGGCCATGCGGCCATGCTCCTCATAGGCAACGAAATCCTGACCATAGACGAGCAGCGGGCAGCCGAGGCGCTCCGCCGTGGTCACCAGCACTTCGCGCGCGGCATCCGCCGATTGGGCGCCGATCACCACCGGGCAGCCGCGCTTGATGATGCCGGCCTTTTCGGCAGCGATCAGTTCGACACGATCGCCGAGATAACTTTCGTGATCCAGCGAGATCGGCATGATGAGCGACACCGCCGGCTTGCTGATCAGATTGGTTGCGTCCAGGCGGCCGCCAAGGCCGACTTCGATGACCGCCGCGTCGGCTGGATGCTCCGAAAACAGCAGGAAGGTCACTGCCGTCAGAACCTCGAAGACGGTGATCTGCTGGCCGGCATTGGCCTCCGCCACGCGCGCGATGGTTTTGGCCAGCAGCTCGTCGTCGACAAACTTGCCGCCGCCAGGCGCGGCGAGCCGGTAGCGCTCGTGCCAGTTCACCAGATGCGGCGAGGTATGGACGTGAACGCGCAGGCCGGCGGCCTCCAGCAAGGCGCGCGAAAAGGCCGCTGCCGATCCCTTGCCGTTGGTGCCGGCGATGTGGATGACGGGCGGCAGACGGTCCTGCGGATTGCCGAGCTTTTCCATCAAGCGTGCGATGCGATCCAGCGAAAGGTCATAGCCTTTCGGGTGCAGCGCCATCAGGCGCTCGATCTCGCGATCCGCGGCTCCGAGCGTGGTCAATGTCATATGCCTGTGTTGGCCGGGGGTTCTGCGTTACGCGCCGGCTCTCGCTTCGGTCTTTACCACCGCTGGCGGCAAGATTTCCGGCTCGATTGCGGCGGGTACGGGCGTTTTCAGCAAGATGCGCAGCAGGCGCGCAATCGTTGCCTTCATTTCCAGACGCGAGACGACCATGTCCACCATGCCGTGCTCCATCAGATATTCGGAGCGCTGGAAACCCTCAGGCAGTTTTTCGCGGATCGTCTGCTCGATGACGCGCGGCCCGGCAAAGCCGATGAGCGCGCCCGGCTCCGCAATGTGGACATCGCCAAGCATGGCATAGGACGCCGTCACACCGCCGGTGGTCGGGTTGGTGAGCACGACGATATAGGGCAGGCCGGCTTCCTTCAGGCGATCGAGCGCCACAGTCGTGCGCGGAAGCTGCATCAAGGACAAGATACCCTCCTGCATGCGCGCGCCGCCCGAAGCCGCGAACAGGACCAGCGGGCGCTTCTTCTCGAGCGCCGCTGTGAAAGCCCGGATGATCGCTTCGCCGGCCGCCATGCCGAGCGAGCCGCCCATGAAGGCGAAATCCTGCACGGTGGCGACGATCGGCACGCCCTCGATCGTGCCGAGGCCCGTCAGGACGGCGTCCTCAAGGCCGGTCTTGGTTTTCGCCTCCTTCAAACGATCCGTATAGCGCTTCTCGTCACGGAATTTCAGCGGGTCGACGCCGACCTTCGGACTTTCCAGTGAGTCGTAGCGGCCGCCGTCGAAGAAGTTTCTCAGCCGCTCCTTGGCCGAGATCTTCATGTGGTGGCCCGACGACGGGATCACCCATTGATTGCTTTCGAGGTCCTTGTGGAAGACCATCTCGCCGGACTCGGGATCCTTGATCCAGAGGTTCTCAGGCATTTCGCGACGGCCGAGCATCGAATTGATCTTCGGACGGACGTAGTTGGTGATCCAGTTCATGGCAGCGGTTCCTTGAGAAGGGCCGAGGCTCTAATGTGGGGAAACTATTCGGCGGCAGCAAGGCGGGCGGCGCGCGCGCCCTGCGCCAGACCGGCGACCAGTGTCGACACGGCTTCCGCTGGATCGGCGGTCTTTTCGCCCTTGGGTCCAAGCACATTGGCGATGGCGTTGACGATCGCGGTGCCGACCACCACCCCGTCGGCGGACGCACCGATGGTGCGCGCCTGCTCAGCCGTCTTGACGCCGAAGCCGACGCACACCGGCAGGTCCGTGTGCGTCTTGATGCGCTTCACAGCCGTCGCGACCTTGCCGGTGTCGGCCAGGGCCGAGCCGGTGATTCCGGTCATTGAGACGTAGTAGACGAAGCCCGACGTATTCTCGAGCACCTTGGGCAGGCGCTTGTCGTCGGTCGTGGGCGTGGCGAGGCGGATAAAATTCACCCCGGCCCTGAGCGCCGGTATGCAGAGTTCCTCATCCATCTCGGGCGGCAGGTCGACGACGATCAGTCCGTCCACGCCGGCTTGCTTCGCGTCGGCCAGGAATTTCTCCACGCCGTAGATGTAGATCGGGTTGTAGTAGCCCATCATCACGATCGGGGTGTCGTCGTCATCGGCCCGAAACTCCGCCGCCATCCGCAGCGTCTTCTTCAGCGTCTGCCCGCCCTTGAGCGCGCGCAAGCCGGCGGCCTGGATCGCGGGGCCGTCCGCCATAGGGTCGGAAAACGGCATGCCGAGTTCAATGACATCGGCGCCCGCTTTGGGCAGGCCCTTCATGATGGACAGCGATGTGGCATAGTCCGGATCGCCGCCCATGAAATAAGTGACGAGCGCCGGGCGCCCTTCGGCCTTCAGTTTCGCCATGCGGCGGTCGATGCGGGTGGTGGTCATGCTCAATCTAAATCTCCATGCCCATCATGCTGGCCACGGTATGCACGTCCTTGTCGCCACGACCGGACAGATTGACGATGATGATCTCGTCCTTGTCCATGGCAGGCGCGATTTTGACCGCATGAGCAATCGCATGCGCGGACTCCAGCGCCGGGATGATGCCCTCCGCCTTGGTGCAAAGCTGGAAAGCTTCCAGCGCCTCGTCGTCGAGGATCGGCACATATTCCACGCGGCCGGTGTCTCGCAGCCAGCTATGCTCGGGCCCGACGCCGGGATAGTCGAGACCAGCCGAAATCGAGTGACCGTCGAGGATCTGGCCGTCGTCGTTTTGCAGAAGGTAAGTGCGGTTGCCGTGCAGCACGCCCGGCTTTCCGGCGTTCATCGAAGCGCAATGCTCGATGCCTTCCAGCCCGCGTCCGCCAGCCTCAATGCCGATGATGCGCACGTCCTTGTCGTCCAGGAACGGATGGAACATGCCGATCGCGTTCGACCCGCCGCCGACGGCAGCGATGATGACATCAGGCAGGCGTCCTTCCTGCTCGACGATCTGCGTGCGGGCTTCAGCGCCGATCACCGACTGGAAATCGCGGACCAGTTCCGGATAGGGGTGCGGGCCGGCCGCCGTGCCGATCAGATAATAGGTGTCCTCGACATTGGTGACCCAGTCACGCAAGGCTTCGTTCATGGCGTCCTTCAGCGTGCCGTGGCCGGCGCTGACCGGCTTCACCTCGGCCCCCAGCAGCTTCATGCGGAAGACGTTTGGCTTCTGCCGCTCGACGTCAGTTGCGCCCATGTAGACGACGCAGGGGTAGCCGAAGCGGGCTGAGACGGTGGCGGACGCCACGCCGTGCTGGCCGGCGCCGGTTTCCGCGATGATGCGCTTCTTGCCCATGCGCTTGGCTAGCAGGATTTGCCCCAGGCAATTGTTGATCTTGTGCGAGCCGGTGTGGTTCAGGTCCTCGCGCTTGAAATAAACCTTCGCGCCGCCGAGATGCCTCGTCAGCCCTTCCGCGAAATAGAGCTTTGACGGACGCCCGGCGTAATGCGTCGAGAGCGCCTGTAATTCCGCCTTGAAGGCCGGATCGTTCCTAGCCTCGTTCCAGTGCCGTTCCAGATCGAGGATCAGCGGCATCAAGGTCTCGGCGACGAAACGCCCGCCAAAGATGCCGAACATGCCCTGTTCGTCAGGCCCGGTTCGGAAGGAATTAGGTTCGATCGGCTTGTTCATGGCGGCTCTGGGACGATTTGGCGTTGCCCCTGGCGGGACCTCGACGATGCTTATGCCTTGCGGGGACGAAAAGTAAACTGTTCCCGGCGACACGCTATGCCGCGTTGCGCGCCCGTGCTGTCGCAACCGCGCCAAAAAACGCGTTGATCAGCGCTACGTCCTTGACGCCGGGCGCGCTCTCGACCCCGGATGACACGTCAAGGCCGGGCGGATTGGCCAGGCGCAGCGCATCGGCCACGTTGCCGGCGTTCAAGCCGCCGGACAGCATATAATCGAGCTCCGGATCAAGCTTTTCAAGGATAGACCAGTCGAAGGATACGCCATTGCCGCCCGGCAATTCCGAACCGGCGGGAGGCTTGGCGTCGAACAGGAACTTGTCTGCAATGCCGCGATAGGCATCCGCCTTCGCCATATCCGCCCGCCCGCTGACCGATATGGCCTTGATCACAGGCAGCCCGTATCTGGCCTTCACAGCGGCGACGCGCGCAGGCGTCTCCTTGCCGTGCAGTTGCAACATGTCAGGCCGCATCGCCGCGACGATCTCGTCCAAGTTGGTGTCGTCGGCATCGACGGTGACGGCGACGGCGAGCGCCTTTCCCAGCGCCGCCTTGCGGAGTCTAGAGGCGTCAGCCGGTGAAATATTGCGTGGGCTTTTGGCAAAGAAAATGAAGCCGACATGCGAAGCGCCACCGACAACGGCCGCATCCATGGCTGCCGGCGTTTTTAGGCCGCATATCTTGATGTCAAGCGCCATGCCCGCCCACTCGCACGAAATGTTGCCCGAGTCGAGGCAATCAAAACGCTAGGCGTTCCCTATTCGAACATGATCGCCTGCAGCGCGCTTCCATTGCGCTTCAGCCAGGCCTTGCAGCGCTCCGTATCCGGGCAAAGCTCGATGCAGAGTTTCCAGAATTTCGGGCCGTGGTTCATCTCCTTGAGGTGCGCCACCTCGTGGGCGACGAGGTAATTTATCACCGGCGCCGGGGCCATCATGATGCGCCATGAGAAAGACAGCCCCCCATCCGAGGTGCAGGAACCCCAGCGGCTGGTCGTGTCCTTGAACCTGATCGATTTCGCCTTCCGTCCCACTGCTGCCGTGTGCCTGGCTACCAGCACCTCGATCTCGCGCTTGGCTTCGCGCTTCAAAAAATCGGCGACGCGGCGGGCGAGATGCCGCCGATCCCCCGACACGAGAAGAACTGGACCCGTTTCGTCGCGCGTGACGGTGACGGTGCCGCGCGCCGAGGGTTCGTGCACGACCAGATGCGGCACGCCCCGCAGTGGTATTTTTATGCCCGGTCTGACCTGCGGTCGATCCGGGGCTTTGGCGAGCCGCTGCTCGAGCCAGCCCTGATGGCGATTGAGAAAACGGTCGACCTCGCCGCGCGCAATGCCCGGCGGAACGGTGATGCGCAGGCCCCTCCCGCCGGCGTCGATGCGCAGGGTCAGCCGGCGCGCCCGATCGTTCTCGACGATCTTCAGCGGCAGGGTGCGGCCAGCGACCTGGTGTTCGCGCTCGACCGTCCGTACAGTCGGCGGCGTGGCGCGCAGGCTTTTCAGGAAACCGAAGGGCATGGAGCAGAGAGAATACTGATTCGAACGTTCTTGCGAGAGAAGTGTTGGAAGCCGGAGACCACCGGCGGAAAGGTCAGATGCCAGAACGGCGCCGCCTGATGGCGACGCCGTCGAATAATCCACCGCTCGACCTGAAGCTCAGGCTTCGTCGAGCAGATTGGTGCCCTTGCCGCGGCCTTTCGGCGTCGGATCGGTCTTGGCCGGCGCGGTCGGTTTGTTGCGCTGGGACATGAAGCGGTCGAACTCCTCCTGGTCCTTGGCGCGGCGAAGCTCGCGGGCATATTCGTCGAACTCGGCCAGCGCCTCGTCGAGTTTGCGGCGCTCTTCGGCCAGACGCTCCAGTTCGCGGTCGCGCCAGTCGTCGAAAGCGACGTTGCCGGTACGCGCGCCATGGCCCCAGCGATGCGCCTTGTCGGCGCTGCGTCGGCAGCCGGCGAAGATGCCGTCCGTCATGCGATTGGCATCGCGCTTGAAGCCATCAAGCCGGTCGCCCCAGATGATGTAGGCGAGCATGGCCAGGCCCAGCGGCCAGAACACCATGAAACCGATCACCGTCAGCGCGATGGTCGCCGGCGTCCAGGCCGGACGGATCAAAGCAGTCGTATTCATTTCTCCCGTTCCTTCCGTTGGAGACAGCAGCACAGGCTGCTTATTTCGAAATGGGAATGCTTCGCCCCGGCGTCAATATGGTGGCTAGCGAATCCGGACAAGCTGCTGAAAAGATGCGGGTAATTTGCAGTCTTGGCGAAGTTTCGCCGCGTTCTCAGTGTCTGAATCAAAAATTGGCAGACCGAGGCGAAAATGGTGGTTTTCGAGCATCGGAGCGGAGCGTACATTCAAGTACGTGAGCACCGAAGCGCAGAAAAACGCCATTTGCAGACCGGCATGGCGACTTTTGGATCAGACACTCAGGGCTAGTGGCGGCGCATTTGATCAAGTGCGATCACAATCAGACCACTCAACAGGCCCCAGAACGCCGCGCCGATGCCGAACAGCGTCAGGCCCGATGCCGTAACCACGAAAGCAACCGTCGCCGGCATACGGCCGCCTTCGTCCTTCAGCGAGATCGCCAGCGCGTTCGAAAGCGAGCCGAGCAAAGCCAGACCGGCGACAAGCGCGATCAGCGTCGGCGGCAGAACGGCAAAGATCGCGACAAGCGAAGCGCCGAACAGCGCGAAGACAAGATAGGCCAAAGCATAGAATGGTCCGGTCTTCCAACGCTCGGCGGGGTCAGGGTGCACGTCGGGGCCAGTGCAGATGGCGGCTGAAATGGCGGCAAGGTTGCTTGTCGATGCGCCAAGCAGCGCGGTCACCAGCGAGATGAAGCCAGTGAAGCCGATCAGCGGGCCGGGCGGCGCGTCGTAACCTGCGGCCTTCAGCACTGCGAGGCCGGAAAGGTTCTGGGATGCCATGGTGACCAGATAGAGCGGCAGCGCCAGGCCAATCACCGCGCTGGTCGTGAATTGCGGCCAGATCCACGTTAGCGTCGACAGCTCCGGGCTCGGCAGCAGCCCGACCCGGCCGGTCAGCCAAGCCACCAATCCACCCCCGACCAGCACGGCCAGCACCGACAGCGACGGGCTGAAGACCCGGATGATGAAAAATGCGGCCATCAAAGGCAGGATCAGCCAGGGATCGGCCGGGATCGTCTTTACGGCATTGATGGCAAAGGTGACGACGATGCCGGCCAGCATGCCGGAGGCCACTGACGCGGGAATTCTGGCAATCAGGTCAGTCAGCGGCTTGAACAGCCCGGTGGCGACCAGCAGGACGCCGGTGACGACAAAAGCCCCAACAGCCTCGGGCATCGTAAAGCCGGCCGAGGCCGCGATCAGCGCCGCACCCGGCGTCGACCAGGCGCTGATGACCGGCATCCTGGTGCGCCAGGAGAGGTAGGAACTTTCGACCGCCATGGCGATGCACAGCGCCGTGACCCAGCTCGCGGTCTCGACCTGCGTGGCGCCCACCGCCTGCGCGGCGGCAATGATGATCGCCAGCGTGCCGCCGAAACCGACGATGGCGGCGACAAAGGCGGCGGTGGGAATGGACAGGCGCATCAACCAGCCGCCCTAACTTTGAGCGAATTACCCCCACCCCTGACCCCTCCCCTCAAGGGGGAGGGGGACTTGGCGGCGACGCTGGCGAATCCCCCTCCCCCTTGAGGGGAGGGGTCAGGGGTGGGGGTAAAACCAAGCAGGACGCCTCGGCCCATAAACATCACTTCATCAGCCCCGCCATCGCCTCGACCGCCCTCACCAGCATCGCCAGATCCTGCGGTCGCGAGAGCCTGTGGTCCCCGTCGGGGATCAGCGACATGGTCACATCGTCGGCGGGCATCAGGCTGGCCAGCTTCAGGGCGTGGCTCGACGGCACATCCGGGTCCTTCAACCCCTGGAGAATGTGAACCGGACAGTGGGTATCGATCGGCCGATCCATGACGCGGTTGAGACGACCATCCTCTATCAGCGCGCGCGTGTAGATATAGGGGCTGCTGTCATATTGGGATGGCTCCTCGAAATATCCCTTTTCGGCCAAAGCCTTCTTCTGTTTCGCGGTCAGGGCCGGCTCGACCAATTCAACCGTAAAGTCCGGCGCCGGCGCGATCAGGACCAGACCGGCGACACGGTTGCCTTCAGCCGCCTTGCGAAGCTCCTGGATCATGCGCAACGCGATCCAGGCGCCCATCGAAGAGCCGACGAAAACCTGTGGGCCGTTCGTGAAAGCGCGAAAAACGGCCAGGCTCTGCGCCAGCCATTTCGAGATCGTGCCGTCGGCGAAATCGCCGCCGGATTCCCCATGGCCGGAATAGTCATGCCGCAGAAACGCGTGATCCGTCGCGCGCGCCCACTCGGCCAGGTGTTCGGCTTTGGTGCCCAGCATGTCCGAGCGATAGCCACCCAGCCAAACGACGCCAGGAGCCCGTCCCTCGACCAGCCGAAAGGCTATCGGGACGCCGTCCACCTCGATTTGCTGCTTCGGTTCGATCGCCATTGCCCATCCTCGTGCATGCGCCTCTTGCCACATGGCGCGCTGCGCGAAAAGCATCTGCCCCAAGCACTGGGTGCAACTGCGCTAGCAGGACAAAGCGGCTGTATTTCCGCGTCGATTGTGCTATTGACTCGCGCCGCTGAGCCGCCACATAGGCGGCCGCAGACAATTCGACATCAACGGCTTGAGGAGACAATAGCCATTCGCAGACCTTTTAAAGCAGCCGCTCCGACCAAGGACGGCCCCCGCGCCAACCTCGATATCCGTGTCCCCCGCGTTCAATTGATCGATGCCGACGGCCAGAACCGCGGCGAAGTTTCCATCAACGATGCCTTGGCAGCCGCTGAAGAAGCCGGCCTCGACCTCGTCGAAATTTCTCCCAATGCGACGCCGCCAGTGTGCAAGATCCTCGATCTGGGCAAGCTGAAATATGCCAACCAGAAGAAGGCCGCCGAGGCGCGCAAGCATCAGAAGATCATCGAGATCAAAGAGATCAAGATGCGCCCCAACATCGACGATCACGACTACGATGTGAAGATGCGGGCGGTGCGACGTTTCTTCGAGGAGGGCGACAAGGTCAAGCTGACGCTGCGCTTCCGCGGCCGCGAGATGGCGCATATGGAACTCGGCATGCAGTTGCTGAACAAGGTGCGCGAGGAAACGGCGACGATCGCCAAGGTGGAAGCCGAGCCGAAGCTCGAAGGCCGCCAGATGATGATGGTGCTGGCGCCGCGCTGATTTTTGCGTGGCCCCCACACTTTTCACACAACAACCAGCACAGGACATGCGGCCCGCCGTCGGGCCTGTTGAGGGTCGCATATATGTCCGGAAACTCCCTCCAAGCGCTTGGCGCCTATCAGAAGCTGCGCCGCATCGTCATCGGCGCGCTGCTGGTCGTGCTCGTCTTCCTGCTGCTTTTCGTGCAGTCGATCTTTCTGCCCGAAACGGCGATGCACGAGGGCATCGAGATGGCCGGCATCGTGCTGATTTTCCTCGGCATTGTCGGGCGGCTCTGGTCGACGCTCTATATCGGCGGCAAGAAGTCGGCGATGGTGGTGACCTCCGGCCCCTATTCCATCACGCGCAACCCGCTCTATCTCTTTTCAGCGATCGCGGCGGCCGGAGTGGGAGCGCAGGTCGGCAGCGTGACGACGATGGTGGCGTTTTTCGCACTCTGCGCCATCGCCTTTCATTTCGTCATCCTGCGCGAGGAAAAATTCCTCTCGGCAACGTTCGGTGAACCCTACGACGCTTATTGCAAACGCGTGCCGCGCTTTTTTCCCGATATTTCGGCCTATCAGGAAGGCACCGCCGAAGGCTTCCAGTCGAAGCGGTTATTGATGACATTGCTCGACGGCCTGGTTTTCCTCCTTGCCATGCCGGTTTTCGAATTCATCGATCATGCGCAGGTTGCCGGCACCCTGCCCGTTTTGTTGCGCGTGCCCTGACAGCGCACTTTCAGCGCGACAAAGCAGACCAGTTGCGCTTTTTCGCAACCTCCACTATAGAGCCGCCGTTCACTGAAAAAGCCGCCCGGCAGGGCATGCCGTGGCGGTCTTTTATGCTTTTCGGGCTTTGGTCGGCCTGAAGCAACAACAGCGAGCCGGAAAAGGCCGTATCGGAAAGGAAGCAAAATGCCCAAGATGAAGACCAAATCGGCCGCCAAGAAGCGGTTCAAGATCACCGGCACCGGCAAGGTTCTGTCCGCCGCCGCCGGCAAGCGCCATGGCATGATCAAGCGCTCCAACAAGTTCATCCGCGACGCCCGCGGAACGATGACCCTCGCGAAGCCTGATGGCATCAAGGTCGTCAAGAACTTCCTCCCCAACGGCGGCGGCATCTAAGCCCGGCCCGACGGATCAAGCGTTTTAAGGAGATCATCACATGGCACGCGTTAAAAGAGGCGTTACCGCCCACGCCAAGCACAAGAAGGTCCTGAAAGCCGCCAAGGGCTTTTACGGCCGCCGCAAGAACACCATCCGCATCGCCAAGCAGGCGGTGGAAAAGTCGCTGCAGTACGCCTATCGCGACCGCAAGGTGCGCAAGCGTAACTTCCGCGCGCTTTGGGTGCAGCGCATCAACGCCGCCGTTCGCGAGCACGGCCTCACCTATGGCCGCTTCATCGACGGCCTCAACAAGGCCGGCATCGAGATCGACCGCAAGGTTCTGTCCGACATGGCGATCCACGAGCCTCAGGCTTTCGCCGCGATTGTGGCGCAGTCGAAGACCGCGCTCGAATACCTGAAGAACACCACTCCGGGTGCTTTTGAGGCGGCTGTCGCTTAGCCAGCCGCTTCCCAAGCCTTCAAAAGTCTGATTTGGGAAACCCGCGCTGGCAGGGCTAGCGCGGGTTTTTTCATGCCCACCCTTCCCTCTCAGCGCATCGAGTAGATGGAACGACGATCGTGAGCGATACACTGACAGTTCTGGAAAGCAGCCTGCTCTCCGACATCGCCGCAGCCGCGGACGAAGCGGCCATCGAAGGCGTGCGCGTTGCAGCGCTCGGCAAGAAGGGCTCCGTGTCCGAACTGCTGAAGACGCTGGGCGGCATGACGCCGGAGGAGCGCCAGGTTAAAGGCCCGGCCATCAACGGGCTGAAGAGCCGCGTCACCGAAGCGCTGGCCGCCCGCAAGAGCGAGCTCAAGGACGCGGCTATCACCGCGCGGCTGGCGGCCGAAAAAGTCGACGTCACTATGCCGGTGCGCCAGTCGCCGGTCGAGCGCGGCCGAATCCATCCGATCAGCCAGGTGATCGACGAGATCACCGCGATCTTCGCCGATATGGGCTTCTCGGTCGCCGAAGGCCCGGACATCGAGACTGACTACTACAACTTCACCGCGCTGAACTTCCCGGAAGGCCATCCGGCGCGCGAGATGCACGACACTTTCTTCCTGCAATCGGAGGGGTCGAACCAGCCGAAGCTTTTGCGTACGCACACCTCGCCCGTCCAGATCCGCACCATGGAGACGCAAAAGCCGCCGATCCGCATCGTGATCCCCGGCAAGACCTACCGCATGGATTCCGACGCTACCCACACGCCGATGTTCCATCAGGTCGAGGGGCTGGTGATCGACAAGACGGCCAATGTCGCAAACATGCGCTGGGTGCTGGAAGAGTTCTGCAAAGCCTTCTTCGAGGTGCCCTCAGTGAAAATGCGTTTCCGGCCGAGCTATTTCCCGTTCACGGAACCGAGCCTCGAGGTCGACATCCAGTGCGATCGCTCGCGGCCGGGCGAAGTGCGCTTCGGCGAGGGCAGCGACTGGATGGAGATTCTGGGCTGCGGCATGGTGCACCCCAACGTGCTACGCGCCGGTGGCCTCGATCCCGATGAATATCAGGGCTTTGCCTGGGGCATGGGCATCGACCGCATCGCCATGCTGAAATACGGCATGCCTGATCTGCGCGCCTTCTTCGACGCGGACGTGCGTTGGCTAGAGCACTACGGGTTCAGGCCACTGGACATGCCGACGCTGTTCGGCGGGTTGAGTTCGTGAGACGGCGGCGACTTACCCTCCCCCTTGTGGGGCGGGTCGCAAGCAAAGCGAGCGGGGTGGGGGTATGACCGATCCCAAGGCACCCCCACCCGGCCCTGCGGGCCACCCTCCCCACAGGGGGGAGGGTAACGCAGGCGCCGTGAGCTTTGCCTTCGGCGATTCGCCCGAACTGGCCGACGAGTTGCTGGCGCTGGTGCTGTCCGGCCGCAAGACAGCAACCTGCGGCGCACTGCGCGACTATGGCGGGGCTGAGCCTGCACCGGTCGTCGGCCGCCGTGATGTGGTGCTGGATGGGGCGGGTCGGCGCGCTGCAGTGATCGAAACCGTCGAGGTCAATCACCGGCGTTTCGATGAAGTCGACGCCGAATTCGCCCGAGACGAGGGTGAAGGCGACCTGTCCTACGGCTATTGGCGGGAAGCGCATGAAGCCTATTTCGAACGCAATGGCGGCTTCTCGCCGGACATGATCCTAGTTTGTGAGCGGTTCAAATTGGTTGAAGTGCTCGACCGCAAGACACCAAACGAGTGAACTCATGAAACTAACCCTCTCCTGGCTCAAAGATCACCTCGACACCGATGCTACGCTCGACGAAATCGTCGAGCGTCTCACCGCGGTCGGGCTCGAGGTCGAACATGTCGACGACAAGGCGGCGCTGAAGCCGTTCGTCATCGCGAAAGTTCTGTCGGCCGAAAAGCATCCCGATGCCGACAAGCTGCGCGTGCTGATGGTGGATACCGGCAAGGGCGATCCAATCCAGGTCGTCTGTGGCGCGCCGAATGCGCGCGCCGGCCTGGTCGGCGCGTTCGCCGCACCGGGCGCCTATATTCCCGGCATCGACACCACACTTGGTGTCGGCAAGATCCGCGGCGTCGAAAGCCGGGGCATGATGTGCTCCGAGCGCGAATTGCAGCTTTCGGACGAGCACACCGGCATCATCGATCTTCCCGCCGATGCGCCTGTGGGCACCAGCTTCGCGGCCTATGCGCATCTGGACGACCCGGTCATCGAGATCAACCTCACGCCGAACCGGCCCGACGCGACGTCGATCCATGGCATCGCGCGCGATCTCGCGGCCGCCGGGCTGGGCAGGCTGAAGGCGGACAAGGTCGAATCGGTCAAAGGCGATGGCGCATGCCCGGTAAAAGTATCGCTCGACTTCGGCGACACGCCCTCGCTCTGTCCGGGCTTCGCGCTGCGGCTGGTTCGCGGCGTCAAAAACGGCCCGTCGCCGCAATGGATGCAGCAGCGGCTGCTGGCGATTGGCCTGCGCCCCATCAACGCGCTGGTCGACATCACCAACTACATCACCTTCGATCGTGGTCGGCCGCTGCATGTCTATGACCTGAAGAAGGTAACAGGAAATCTTGTCGTGCGGCGCGCGCATCAGGGCGAGAAGGTGCTCGCACTCAATGAACGCGAATATACGTTGGCGCCGGATATGTGCGTGATCGCCGACGACAAGGGTGGCGACTCGATCGCCGGCGTCATGGGCGGCGAGCATACTGGCTGTGACGAGAATACGACTGACGTGCTGATCGAATCGGCGCTGTGGGAGCCGCTCAACGTCGCCCGCACGGGCCGCACGCTCGGCATCATCACCGATGCACGCTACCGCTTCGAGCGCGGCGTCGATCCGGAGTTCATGGTTCCGGGCCTGGAACTGGCTACACAGATGGTGGTTGACCTTAGCGGCGGGAAACCCAGCGAGATCGAAGTCGTTGGTTATGCCGGTCACACGCCGAAGATCGTCTCCTTCCCGGTATCGGAAGTGAAGCGGCTCACCGGTCTCGACGTGCCGAAAGCGGAGAGCTTCGACATTTTGCGCCGCCTCGGCTTCAAGCCGCTGGGCGATGCCGATGTGGTGGATGTCGAAGTGCCGTCGTGGCGGCCGGATGTCGACGGCAAGGCGGACCTTGTGGAAGAGGTCATGCGCATCCATGGCGTCGACGAGATCGCGCCGCGGCCGCTGACCAGTCACGCGAGCGTCAACGGCAAGATTCTTACCACGCTGCAGGTGCGTACTCGGGCGGCCAAGCGGGCGCTTGCCTCGCGCGGCATGATGGAGGCCGTCACCTGGTCGTTCATCCCGGCAAAGCATGCCGAGATTTTCGGCGGCGGCCAGACCGCGCTGAAACTCGCCAATCCCATCGCCGCCGACATGTCGGACATGCGTCCTTCGCTGCTGCCGGGGCTGCTTGCCGCCGGACAGCGCAATGTCGATCGCGGCTTCGCCGATGTCGCCCTGTTCGAGGTCTCGGGCATCTATGAGGGCGACACGCCGGAGACGCAGCGCCGCGTGGCTGCCGGCGTGCGCCGGGGCACGGCGACGCTGGACGGCGCTGGCCGAGCCTGGTCGGGCAACGCCAAGCCGGTCGGGGTGTTCGACGCGCGCGCCGATGCCCTCGCCGTGCTGGAAGCCACCGGCGCGCCGGTTGACCGGCTGCAGATTGAGGCAGGCGGCCCGGCCTGGTATCATCCCGGCCGCTCGGGCACGATCAAGCTCGGGCCGAAGGTTGTGCTCGGCACGTTCGGCGAGTTCCATCCCAAGACGCTCGAAATCTTGGATGTCGACGGGCCGCTCTGCGGCTTCGAGGTGTTTGTCGACGCTATCCCGGAGCCGAAAGCAAAACCCACACGCACAAAGCCGAAGCTGGAACTCTCCGCCTTCCAGGCGGTGAAGCGCGACTTTGCGTTCGTCGTCGACCGCAAGGTCGAGGCCGGCAGCCTGACCAAGGCCGCGCTCGCCGCCGACAAGAAGCTGATCACCGGCGTCAACGTGTTCGACGTGTTCGAAGGCTCGGCGCTCGGACCGGACAAGAAGTCGATCGCCATCGAGGTCTCGATCCAGCCGGTGGAAAAAACGCTGACCGACGAGGATTTCGATGCGCTGGCAAAGCGCATCGTGGAGAATGTCGGTAAGCAGACCGGCGGGGTGCTGCGGGGGTAAAACCTTGTAGCCGCCTACTTGCATATCGGCCTCACCTCCCCCACATTCTGGCGGCGGGCCGGGCCCCTCTGACGTTTGCTTTTCGCAGCGTGATGTCGGACCGCAGAAACACGGGCCCGCTTTCCAATCAGAAATCGAAGCGGGCAACTGGAGGAAACGGTTGCAATGATGAGCTTCGGCAAAACCCGCATCGTCGCCGCGTTGGCAACGCTCGCGGTGGCCTTCACACTGGTTTCGACGGATTTCGCCGACGCGCGGCGTGGCGGCAGCTTTGGCAGCCGCGGCGTCAAGACGTTCCAGTCCGCGCCACCGACGCGCACCGCCCCCAACACGACCGGCCCGGTCGAACGGTCGATGACGCCCAATCCCGGCCCGACCGCAGCGACACGCCAGCCCGGAGCCACGCAGCAGCGTCCCGGATTTCTCAACGGTCTTGGCGGCTCACTGATCGGCGGCCTGTTGCTGGGCGGCCTGTTCGGCGCGCTGCTAGGCTACGGTTTTGGCGGTTTCGCCGGGGCGCTTGGCTTTATCTTCCAGATCTTGCTCATCGGCACCCTGGTGATGCTGGCGCTGCGCTTCTTCCGCTCGCGACAGACCCCGGCAACCGCCGGCGGGCCGCGTGCGGCGGGGCCGGGCAATGGCTATGATTTCGGACTGACCGACACCCGGCGTGAAGCCCATGACGAGCGTTCCGCCGGCAACGGCCGGGCGGGCTCCTTCACCATTCCGAAAATCGGCGGGGCGGCAGCGCCGGCGGCCAGTGTCGCAACACAGGACATCGAGCTGACACAAGGCGACCTCGACACATTCGAGCGAATGCTGGGCGATGTGCAGCGCGCCTTCGCCGATGAGGACCATGCGGCGCTGCGCAAGCTCTCGACGCCGGAAATCGTCTCCTACCTTTCGGAAGAGCTGGCGGACAACGCCAAGAACGGCGTGCGCAATGATGTCTCTAACGTGCATCTGGCCCAGGCCGATATCGCCGAGGCGTGGCGCGAGGGCGACCGCGATTACGCCACGGCGGCGTTCCAGTACGAATCGGTCGACATCCTGCGCGACCGGGCTACCGGCAAGGTGGTCAAGGGCGACGAGAATGAGCCGACGGAGACGACCGAGCTTTGGACCTTTACCCGCCGCACCGGCGAGGACTGGAAGCTTTCAGCGATCCAGGAAGCGGCCTGACACTTACTGTCAGCTGTGGGTGGCGACGGCCGATTGCCGCGCCGCCCGAATCGCTTTCAAGTCCGGCTATGCAGCATCTTCGTTTTGCCGGGCTCGATTTTGCCGAACAGGCGTCGGCCCTTGAAAAGATATTGCGCGCCGACGCCGTTGTCTGGCCCGCGCTCCACCGTGCCTGCGTTCTTGATCTGCCCGACTGGATGGTGGTCTCGGGCGCGCTCTACAATACCGTTTGGAATCATCTCACCGGCAAGCCGCCCGGTCATGGCATCAAGGACATCGACCTGTTCTATCACGACGCTTCCGACCTCTCCTGGGAGGCCGAAGATACCGTGATCAAACGCGGCACCGCGCATTTCGCTGGAGTCCCGTTGCCCGTCGAGATACGCAATCAGGCGCGCGTTCACCTCTGGTACAAGCAGCGTTTCGGCGGCGACGTGCCGGTGTTCCAGTCATCGGCCCATTCGCTGGAACATTTCGCCAGCCAGACCCATGCCGTGGGGGTGCACCTTGATCAAGGCGACCGGCTGACTATCACCGCTCCTTTCGGGCTCGACCATATCTTTTCGTTGCGCATGGTGCCCAACCGAACGACCGACAACAGCCGGACCCATACCGAAAAAGCCGCCCGCGCCAAGGCGCTCTGGCCGGAGTTGGTGGTGGAGATGTGGTAGGCGCTTTTACCCTCCCCCTTGTGGGGAGGGTCGGACCTGAGCTTGCGAAGGGCCGGGGTGGGGGTAATTGCACGCTTCATACCCCCACCCCGACGCTGCGCGTCGACCCTCCCCACAAGGGGGAGGGTAGCAGCGCCGTTACCTGTTCGTCTGCGCCATCGCGGCCTCGGCATAACGCTGCCCGGAAATCTGCTCCGGCGTGACGAGCGCACCGATTTCCGCCGCCTCCGCGCCGCTCAGCACGACGCTTGCCGCCGCCACGTTCTGCTCCAGATTGGCGATCTTGCGCGAGCCGGGGATCGGCACGATGAAATCACCCTGATGCAGCACCCAGGCCAAGGCGAGTTGCGCCGCAGTCACGCCCTTGTCGGCGGCAAGCTCTTCCAGTCGGGCCACCACGCTCAGATTGCGTTCGATGTTCTCCGCCTCGAAGCGCGGCAGGCTGCGGCGAAAATCCTTCTCGCCGAGTTGATCGGCCGACTTGATCGCGCCGGCAAGAAAGCCGCGTCCGAGCGGGCTGAACGGCACGAGGCCGATGCCGAGCTCGCGGCAGACGTCGAGCACGCCGTTCTCGGGATCGCGGGTCCACAGCGAATATTCGCTCTGAACGGCGGCGATCGGATGCACCGCATGCGCCCTGCGAATGGTCGCGACGCCGGCTTCGGACAGCCCTATCGCCCGGATTTTTCCCTCGCGAACCAGCTCGGCCAAAGCGCCAACCGCCTCCTCGATCGGCACGTCTGGATCGACGCGATGCTGGTAGAACAGATCGATGGTTTCGATGCCGAGCCGTTTCAGCGACGCTTCACAAACCGCGCGCAGATGCTCGGGCCGGCTGTCGAGCCCCGGAACCTGCTTGGGCCCCTCCTCGGTGTCGACAATCTTGAAGCCGAATTTGGTGGCTATGGTCACCTTGTCCCGCAGTGGCCGCAGCCCCTTGCCGACCAGAACCTCATTGGTGAACGGGCCGTACACTTCAGCCGTGTCGAAGAACGTCACGCCGATATCGACGGCATGGTGCAGGGTCCTGATCGCGTCGGCCTCGTCCTGCCCGCCATAGGCGTGGCTCATGCCCATGCAGCCGAGGCCAACGGGGAAGACCGAAAGCGCGCTACCCAGTTTTCGCTGTTTCATGTTCTAACTCCTGCGGACGGATGATCGGAAGGGCATCGTTCGTTAGCATGCGCGGAGGCGTGAGAGCTAATGCTGCGCAATACCGAAACCCGATATGGGCTTGTGGCCATCATTCTGCATTGGCTCATCGGCCTGCTGTTCATCGGCCAGATCGTGCTCGGACTGGTCATGGTGCGGCTGGACGACCAGCGGCTCTCCTTCGACCTGATCCAATGGCATAAGTCCTTCGGCTTCCTGATCCTGGTACTCGTGCCCCTGCGCATTGCCTGGCGGCTGGCCAATCTGCGCCCCGCTCTGCCGGACTCCACACCCGCATGGGAACATGAGGCAGCATCCGCGACGCATCTCATCCTCTATCTGCTGATGCTCGTCCTGCCGCTGACCGGCTGGGTGCTGGTGTCGGTCTCGACGCTGGGCATGCCGACCTTCGCCTTCTATCGCTTCATCATACCGAACCTGCCGCTGCCTGCCTCTGACGGCACCGAGGAAATGTGGGCCTTCGTGCACCAGTGGCTTAGCTATGCCGCGGCGGCGCTGGTCGGCTTTCATGTTCTTGCGGCGCTTCGGCACCAGTTCATCCTGCGCGACGGCCTGCTGGTCAGAATGCTCGTGCCCGGGAAGAATGCGCCCGCCGTGGACGTTGTGGATCAAACCGACGCACGAAACTGACGTGCGCCGGATGTGTCCAGAGGAGGCCGCGATGACGGTCCGCCTTCGTCTTCTTGCCATTCTCTTCTGTGCGGCTCTGGCCAGCCTGCCGGCGCAGGCTGCGGCCTCGCTGGCCGATGCCGCCGGACGTTACGCCATCAGCCAGCACGGCTCAAAGATCCGCTTCGCCATCGGGCAGATCGACGGCGGCGGGCTGCAAGGCGCGTTCGGGCAATTTTCGGGCACGATCAGCATCGATGGCTCGAACATCGGCAAGTCGCGCGTCGACCTGACGATTTTCCCGGCCAGCGTTTCGACCGGCAAGGCGCGCGTCGACACCTTTCTGAAATCCAATGCCGTGTTCGATACGGCCAATGAGAAGCAGATCGTGTTCCGCTCCACCTCAGTGAAGCGCACAGGCGACAATAGCGCGGTCGTGGTCGGTCGGCTGACCGCGCGCGGCAAAAGCTCCAACGAGACCTTCAACGTATCGCTCGAGACCTTCGCCAAGGGCCGCATCGTTTTCCACGTCACCGGCAAGGTGCTGCGCTCGCGCTACGACATGGATGTCGGCACGCCGATCTATTCCAACGTGGTCGATTTCGACATGCGCCTCGACGCCAGACGGCGCTGAGAAATTCCGCCGGCAAGGTTGGCAGGCCGGCGCTTTTGGCGCACAAAGCCCGCCTGATCGAAATGCATCCGTCGGGAGTTGCTCATGTTTCGTTGGGGTGTTTTGTCGACCGCCAAGATCGGCCGCGATCTGGTCATACCGGCGCTGGTCGATTCGGAGAACGGTGTGCTGTCGGCGGTCGCCAGCCGCGATGTCGGCAAGGCGCGGGCGCTGGCTGATCGTTTCGGCGCGCCGCATGCCTTCGGCTCCTATGACGAGTTGCTTACCTCGGATCAGGTCGACGGCGTCTACATTCCGTTGCCGACCTCGCAGCATGTCGAATGGGCGGCAAACGCCATCAAGGCCGGCAAGCATGTGCTGGTGGAAAAACCGCTGGCGCTGAAGGCCGACGACATCCTGCCGCTGATCAAGCTGCGCGACGAGAAGAAGGTGATCGTCAGCGAGGCCTTTATGGTGACCTATCACCCGCAATGGCTGAAGGTGCGCGAACTGATCGCCGAGGGTGCGATCGGCACACTCAAATATGTCCAGGGCGCCTTCACCTACTACAATGTCGACCCTGGCAACATGCGCAACATGCTGGAACTCGGCGGCGGCGCGCTGCCCGACATCGGCGTTTATCCGACCGTCTCGACGCGGTTCGTGACCGGCAAGGAGCCGAAGCGCGTGCAGGCGACGGTCGAGCGCGATCCGACGTTCAAGACCGACAATTATTCCTCGATCCGAGCCGATTTCGGAGATTTCGAGCTGGCCTTCTATCTCTCGACCCAGCTTGCCAACCGGCAGCTCATGGTCTTCCACGGCGACGAGGGGTTCATCGAGGTTCGCTCGCCTTTCAATGCCGGACTCTACGAGCACCACAAGATCGAACTACACAACCAGAAGCATACGGAAGCGACCGTCTTCCGCTTCCCCGGCACGCAGCAATACCGCTTGCAGGCCGAGGCTTTCGTGCGCGCGGCACAGGGCGGCAAGGAAGAAATCTTCTCGCTCGAAAGTTCGGTGAAGAACCAGAACCTGATCGACGCGATCTTCAAGGCCGGCGACAAGGGCGGCTGGGTCGACGTCTGATCGAGGCGATCGTTCCGCAGTAGCCCGCACCTGCGGAACCACTCCTGACATCCCATCGTTTTCGCACTAATGTGCGAGCTGGCGAGAGTGATTCATGGTTGAAAAGCCCGAGTCTGGCGGCAAATTGGAAGCAGCAACGGAGCGGGATCTTCGCCCGCCGCGTTCGCTTAATCTTCCACGCTCGCTCATGACGGCGCTACGACGGAATGGCTCCCGCTATATCCACGCGGCCAAGGACGGCGACGCCTGCGCTACCGTCGCCTCCTACAACATCCACAAATGCGTTGGCATCGACGGAGTGTTCGATCCTGAGCGCACAGCCAAGGTTGTGGCTGAGATTGGCGCAGACTTGATCGCCTTGCAGGAGGCAGACGAGCGGCTGGGCGATCGCAACGGCCTGCTCGACCTCGCTTTGCTGGAACGCACCGCCGATCTCGTGCCTGTCTATTCGCCGGAAAATCGGCGCAGTCATGGCTGGCATGGCAATCTGATCCTGGCGCGGCGCGGCGTGATCCACGACGTGCATCCACTGAAACTGCCTGGGCTGGAGCCACGCGGCGCGCTTATAGTCGATCTCGAATTGAAAGGCGTTTCGCTTCGCATCATCGCCGCGCATCTTGGGTTGTTGCGCCGGTCACGCTCCAAGCAGGCAGATGTGCTTCAGCGCGCGGCGCATTCGCAATTGCCGACCATCGTTATGGGCGACCTCAACGAGTGGCGTGTCAACACACGTTCCTCATTGCTCAGCCTGATGCCGGATTTCGGACCGCTGGAAGCCGTGGTGCCCAGCTTTCCGTCGAAGTTCCCGCTGCTGGCTCTGGACCGCATTTTGGCGCGGCCGTCGAGCCTCATCCTCGATATCGAGGTGCATAACTCGCCGCTGGCACGCGTCGCTTCCGACCATCTACCACTGAGCGCACGGCTGGATCTCGAACAGGTTCGCCAGGCGCAAACCGGCGAAAGCGTCGCAAAGGCTTCGTGATGGGTGGCAGCGGCCTGCTGCTGGTCGCCGACAACAAGGACGCCTTCGCGGTTCGAGTGCTGATGGCGCGAGAGGCACGCCAGAATCTCGACCTGATGTATTACATCTGGCGGGCCGACCGGACCGGCAAATTGCTGGCCCATGAGGTGTTCAAGGCGGCGGATCGCGGTGTCAAGGTGCGCATGCTGCTCGACGACATCAACCCGTCCAACAGCGATGCCGACCACCGCGCGCTGAACAACCACCCCAACATCGAGTTGAGGCTGTTCAACCCAAGCAAGGCTCGGCATGGAAGCTATTGGCGCTTTATCGAGCTGATTGCCAACCGGCTGCGCCTAACACGCCGTATGCACAACAAGGCCTGGATCGCAGACGGCAGGCTGGCGCTGATCGGCGGCCGTAACGTCGCGGACGAGTATTTCGATGCCGCCGAGACGAATTTCCGCGACCTGGACGTGTTGTTGCAAGGCGATGCAGCGACGCAAACACAGATGATCTTTGATGCGTTCTGGAATTGCGGCGGCGCCAAACCGCTCAGCAAGACCGACCCATTGCCGATGGGCAAGGTGGTGAAGTGGCTGCGGCCGGATCGGCGGGAAATGGCCAACGAACGGGTCCGCTTGCTGAGAGAGCGTGCCGATTCGTTGGTCTCCGTTGATGGCCTGATCAAAGAGCGTGGCGGGATGAAGACCACCGAAATGGCCCGCGTGGTTTCCGATCCACCGGAGAAAGCGCTCGGCAAACTGCGCAAGAACTGGCTGATGGCTGAACTCCTGCCAGCGGTCCGATCAGCACGCGAGCGTCTAGACATGGTCTCACCCTACTTCATCCCGGGCAAACGCGGCGTAGCCCTGCTCAACGATCTGGTTGAGCGAGGCGTGCGGACGACGGTCCTGACCAACTCACTGGCCGCGACGGATGTGGCGGCCGTCCACGGCGCTTACGCCAATTACCGGCGCGCACTGCTCAAATGCGGCGTCCATTTGCATGAGTTGCAACCGTTCGCTCGGCGCAAGCGCATTTCCGTGTTCGGTTCGAAAGGCGCCAGCCTGCATGCCAAGGCCTTCACGGTCGACGGGAACGCCGGCTTCATTGGTTCATTCAATTTCGACCCGCGCTCGGCGTCGCTCAATACGGAGATGGGCGTTCTCTTCGAGGACAGCCGGCTCGCCGACGAGATGCAAGCTCTGTTCCGTCAGGACATCGCCCCTGACACAAGTTATCATCTGTCTCTCGAACAGGGCCGCATCCACTGGCGTGGTGACGATGACGGCGCGCTGCGCGACTACAAGCATGAGCCCGAGGCATCTTTGGGCAGGCGGGCGATCGCGCTGCTGGTGCGCTATCTGCCGATCGAATCGCAGCTGTAGGTCAGGTCGCGGTGGCCTCCGCGTCGTCGAGCTTCGACCAAAGCGCCTTTTCGCCGAGACCGGCGACAAGTTTTGCGTGCGCCACCAGTTCCGCGTCCGAGAGGCGAGAAGCCAGAGGCTGGGGACGTTGTTGCAGAACCGAAATCGTCGCGCTCATGCCGTTGCGCGCTATCACCTGGCTCGGGCCGGCGTCGAGGATCAGCGCCGCTTGTCGACCGCCGGCCAGCTCGACATACACCTCGGCCAGCAATTCCGAGTCGAGCAGAGCGCCGTGCTTGGTGCGGTGGCTGTTGTCGATGCCGTAGCGCTTGCAGAGCGCATCTAGCGAGTTTGGCCCCATCGGGTGCTTGCGCCGCGCCAGCGCAAGCGTATCAACCACCCTCCCCGGCTCCACGACAGGGTGGCCGAGCCGCTGAAACTCGGCGTTGATGAAGGACATATCGAAGCCGGCATTGTGAGCGACCAGCTTGGCGCCCTCGATAAAGAGCATGAACTCCTCGACTATCTCGGCGAAAACCGGCTTGCCTTCCAGCTTGTCCACGCCGATGCCGTGGATCGCCAGCGCATCCGGATGGATCGCCCGGCCCTGCGGGTTGATGTAGAGGTGCAGGCTGCGGCCGGTTGGAAAGCGATTCACAAGTTCGATGCAGCCGAGCTCGATCACCCGATCCTCACGGAAATCGAGGCCGGTCGTTTCGGTATCGAAAATAATCTCGCGCAACGAATCAGGCTCCAGCGCTGGCAAAATTGTTCGGGCAAAGTGGGGCCTGAGGCCAGACGAGACAAGTCACGATGTCTTGCCCGTGTCGGTTTTCCCACGCAGATCGGCAATGATGGCGGCCACCGCTTTGCGCGCCGGCTCCAGACCTTTGCTCGTGTCGACGATATAGTCGGCCAACTCTCGCTTCCTGGCGTCAGGCACCTGCTTGGCGAGGATAGCTTCAAACTTTTCCGGCGTCATGCCGGGACGGGCCAACACGCGCTGACGCTGAACATCTGCCGGGGCGGTCACGACCACCACTTTGGCGACCCGGTCTCGCCCGCCAGTCTCGAACAGCAGCGGAATATCCAGCACCGCTATGTCCGCGCCGGCTATGCGATGTCGTTCCAGGAAAGCATCCGCGTCGCCGCGCACCAGCGGGTGCACGATTGCTTCAAGCCGTTTCAACGCTTCCGCATGGTTCAGCACGCGCGCTGCGAGTTTTGTGCGATCGATCACTCCGTGGTCCGTCGTTCCAGGAAAGGCGGTTTCGACCAGCGGTGCCGCCTTGCCGCGATAGAGCCGGTGCACGGCCTCGTCGGAATCGTGCACGGGGATACCGGCCTCGACGAACATCTTTGCCGTCGTCGACTTGCCCATGCCGATCGAACCGGTGAGGCCGAGCACGATCATGCACGGCCCTCGATGTCGGCGACGATCATGGCGTGCAGTTCGTCGGTGACTTCGGGTTTCCGACCGAACCAGCGCTCGAAGCCCGGCGTGGCCTGATGCAACAGCATGCCCAGCCCATCGACTGTCTTGAGGCCCCGCCGGTTTGCTGCTGCCAACAACGGCGTCTCGAGCGGCACATAGACGATATCGGTGACCAGCGCAGCGTCCGGCAGGCGCTCGACATCGATCGGCAAGGTATCTTCCGCTCCATGCATGCCAAGCGAAGTCGTGTTGACGATCAGTCCCGCATCGCCGGCAAGCGAATTGGCGGCAGCCAGCGGGTGTGCCGATGTTTTCGGGCCAAAAATGCGGACTAGCTCTTCGGCGCGCTCCAAGGTCCGATTGAGCAGCCGGATGTCCTCAAAGCCACGCGCCTTCAGCGCATGAACGATCGCGCGGGACGCGCCCCCCGCGCCAAGCACCAGCGCCACCTTCGCGCGATCCCAGCCCGGCGTGTGCTGGTCGAGGTTGGCGGCGAAACCATAGGAGTCTGTGTTGGAACCCCACAGTTTGCCATCCTCGAACCACAGCGTGTTGACCGCGCCGATTTCCTCGGCGGACTCATCGCGCCGTTCGACCAGCCGGAAAGCATTCTCCTTGTGCGGGATGGTGACGTTGCTGCCGGCAAATCCCTCCGTCCGCAAGCGATTGAGGAAGGTAGGAAAATCGTCCGGCGCAACGTCGATCGCCGTGTAGCTGCCGGTGATGCCATATCGCTTCAGCCAGTAGCCATGGATTTTCGGCGAGCGCGAATGCGCGATCGGATGACCGCAGACAAAAGCTCTTCGGAACGCCTCAGCCATCGATAGCCCCAAGGCGGCGCAGTTCCTTCAGCACGTCGAGCAGAGGCAGGCCCACTATGGTGAAATGGTCGCCTTCGATCTTTTCGAAGAGCTGGATACCTGGCCCTTCGATCTGATAGGCGCCGACGCTGGTCAACGCCTTGTCACCGACAAGCGCCAGATGCCGCCCGACAAATCCGGGGTCGAGCTTCCGCATGGTCAGATGGGCCACGCCGACATGACGCCAGATGGCTTCGCCATTCCTGGCCAGCACGGCCGCGCTGTTCAGCTCATGCGTCTTGCCCGAGAGATGCAGTAGCCGGCGACGCGCGGCCTCCATATCGTCGGGCTTGTGCAGCAGTTCATCGCCCAGCGACAGGGTCTGGTCGCAGCCTAGCACCAGCGCATCAAGATAGCGTTCGCTGACGTCGACGGCCTTGGCTTCCGCCAACACGAGCGCGACATCTCCCGGTGTCGCGCCACTCGCCTTCAACGGCGCTTCAGCAGCACGCTCGTCGATGTCGGGTTTGACCGCTTCGAAGGTGAGACCGGCATCGGCCAGCATCTTTTTGCGAAAGGGACTGGTGGAGGCGAGAATGAGTTTGTTCGGCATGGCTATGGGTGCTCTACACCGTCAGAATCGCCGCGAGAAGACCACCATTTGCCAAGGCCGTTTTCTATCGAGCCTTGCCGCGCAATGCCAATATTGCGGCGGCCGTCTCCTCAATCGAGCGCCGGCTCACGTCTATCGTCGGCCAGCCATGGCGCGCACAGAGCTGCCGGGCATATGTCAATTCTTCAGAGATGTGGGCGCGGTCAGCGTATCCATTTGGATCGTAGCCTGAGGTCGTGCCAAGCAGACGGTTCTGACGGACATGCGAAATACGCTCGGCCGTGGCGATCAATCCGACGATGAGCGGCTTTTTTGCTTCGATCAAACTATCGGGCAGAGGAACGCCCAGAACGATGGGTATGTTGGCGGTCTTGATGCCGCGATTGGCGAGATAGATGCTGGTCGGTGTCTTCGACGTGCGCGAAATGCCGATCAGAACGATATCGGCGTCGTCCATGTTGATCGGCAACTGACCGTCATCATGGTCCATCGTGAAATTCAGCGCATCGATACGACGAAAATATTCCGCATCCAATTGATGTTGGGCCCCGACCCGGCGGCCGGCCGGCGCTCCGAGATAGGATTGAAACACGCCGAGCACAGGTTCCAGAACAGAAACATAGGGCAGGCCGAGCGACTGGCAGCGCTGGTCGATGATCTGGGCCAGCTGATGGTCGACCACGGTATAGAGCACGATACCCGGTTCCTCCTCTATGTCCTCGAAGACTTTGGTGAGCTGCTTTTCGGTTCGGATCAGCGGATAGATATGCTCAATCGCGCGCGCGTCCTTGTACTGCGCCGACGCCGCCCGGCCTGCCGCCAGGAGCGTCTCACCGGTCGCATCCGAAATGAGATGCAGATGGAAGAAATTATGTGGCTTGTTCACGCTTTCCTTCGGGGGTTGTGGTCAAATGTGGATAAGGCGGGAGAAACGGACGGCTTGCCCGGCGGCACTGTATCAGATCGCACCTTGTCCACAATTCACCCCCGTCGAACCACGCCAAGTCGCCGTGTGGATAAAAATGGGGGCGTCCTTACCTTTCCTTAACCAGTTTGCCGCGGCGAACGGCTTGATAAGGTTCAACGTCCTGAATCCGAACATGAATTCTAGCTTGCCACCATTGTTCACAGCCCAATATCCAACCGGGCGCGACACTATGCGGTCTGGCGATCGGAGCCTGGCTGGTCTGAAAACCTTGCGACCCCGATTCCAACAGAGTCATAGAATCAGAAGAGTCTTTCTCTATAGAATTTGTTTTTAGGGAAAGCTGGCCAAGGACAGCGGAATGGCAGTGAAGCGAACCGTTCTGGATGTGCTGAACGGTGAAACCATCTTTCCGCCTCCGATCTGGATGATGCGCCAGGCGGGCCGCTATCTGCCGGAATATCGCGCTATGCGCGCGGAGGCCGGAAGCTTTCTCGATCTCTGCTACAATCCCGACTTTGCAGTGGAAGTGACGCTCCAGCCGATCCGCCGTTTCGGTTTCGATGCCTCTATCTTGTTCTCCGATATTCTGGTGGTGCCGCATGCATTTGGGCGTGATTTGCGCTTCGAGGAAGGTCGTGGGCCGGTCATGACGCCGATCAAGCCTGAGGAAGTCGGGCAACTCGATGGCTCGGCGTTTCACGTGAATCTTTCGCCGGTCTATGAGACCGTCCGGCGTCTTAGAGTCGAATTGCCGGCCGAAACGACGCTGATCGGCTTCTGTGGCGCGCCCTGGACGCTTGCGACCTACATGATCGCGGGTCACGGCACACCCGATCAGGCCCCTGCCCGGCTCTTTGCTTACAGACATCCCACCGAGATGGCACGGCTTCTCAAGACGCTGGCCGACTATTGTGGCGACTATCTGATCCGCCAGATCGAAGCGGGCGCGGATGTCGTCCAGATTTTCGATTCGTGGGCCGGTGTGCTCGACGAGGTGTCGTTCGAGCAATGTTGCATTGGGCCTGCCCGTGCGATTGTCGATCGCGTGCGTCAGCGCTACCCGTCGGTGCCGATCATCGGCTTTCCACGCGGCGCAGGCACGCTTTACGACCACTATAGGGCGGCCACGGGCGTTACGGCTCTTGGTCTCGATTGGACGGTGCCTGTGAGCCAGGCAAAGCGGCTACAGGCGCAAGGCGCAGTTCAGGGCAATTTGGACCCGATGCGGCTGGTGGCCGGCGGCAGGGCGCTCGAGGACGGCGTAGACACGATCCTCGAAGGCTTGGGCAACGGACCACTGGTGTTCAATCTTGGCCACGGCATTACCCCGGAAACGCCGATCGAGCATGTCGACGCGATGATCGCGCGGCTCAGGAGCGCCGGGCGATGAGCAGCGATGCCACCACCGGCGGCCAGCGTATCGCGTGGCAGCGGATGATCGTCGCTCTGCTCATTCTTGGCGGTCTCACGGCAGCTTTGTTGTTCGTGGCGGGCGACGGCTTTTATCTATGGGCGAAGGCCATCCATGTGATTGCCGTCATCTCCTGGATGGCTGGCATGCTTTATCTGCCTCGGCTCTTCGTCTATCACGTCGACGCTGAGAAGGGTTCCGCGCAATCCGAGACTTTTAAGGTCATGGAACGGCGCCTGCTGCGCGGCATTATCAACCCGGCAATGATGTTTTCCTGGGTTTTCGGACTATGGCTGGCTTGGAAAGGTTTTGGCTTCCAAGGCGGGTGGCTGCATGCAAAATTGGCTGCTGTCCTTGTTTTGTCAGGTATGCATGGCTATTTGTCGACTGCGGTTCGCGCTTTCGCGGAGGACCGCAATACACGACCGGCGCGGCATTGGCGCATCGTCAATGAGGTCCCGACCGTCCTGATGATCATCATCGTTATTCTGGTGATCGTGAAACCCTTTTGAGGCCCGCGAAAGCGTCTTGTGCTTTTGGCCGGGCGGCGCTACATAACGGCCCTCTCCTCGCCTTGCGTCGCCTTCTTGCAACCGGCAGCACGCCTTCGGCATTCATCGCATAAAGCCGGTCTTTCCCTTCTCTTTTCATGCCCAGAGTCTGCCCATGCAGGAAATGAAACTTACAGAATTCAAAAACAAGAAGCCGACCGATCTGATCGCCTTCGCCGAATCGCTCGAGGTCGAGAACGCCAGCGTCATGCGCAAGCAGGAGCTGATGTTCGCGATTCTCAAGAAACTGGCGGCGCAGGATGTCGAGATCATCGGCGATGGCGTTGTCGAAGTGTTGCAGGACGGCTTCGGCTTCCTCCGCTCGGCCAACGCCAATTATCTTCCGGGTCCGGACGATATTTATATCTCTCCCTCTCAAATCCGCCGTTTCTCATTGAAGACCGGCGATACGGTTGAGGGGCCGATCCGCAGCCCGAAGGAAGGCGAGCGCTACTTCGCTCTGTTGAAGGTCAACACGATCAATTTCGATGATCCGGAAAAAATCCGGCACAAGATCCATTTCGACAATCTGACGCCGCTCTATCCGACCGAGCGACTGAAGATGGAGATCGCCAATCCGACGAGCAAAGACATTTCGCCGCGCGTCATCGATCTGGTGGCGCCGATCGGCAAGGGGCAGCGCGCATTAATCAATGCACAGCCGCGTACCGGCAAGACGGTGCTGATGCAGAACATTGCGCATTCGATCACCGCCAATCATCCGGAATGCTACTTGATCGTCTTGCTGATCGATGAACGGCCGGAGGAAGTCACGGACATGCAACGCTCGGTCAAGGGCGAAGTCATTTCCTCTACCTTCGACGAGCCGGCCGTGCGGCATGTGCAGGTTGCCGAAATGGTGATTGAGAAAGCGAAGCGCCTCGTTGAGCATGGACGAGACGTCGTGATCCTTCTGGATTCGATTACTCGGCTGGGGCGCGCCTATAACACGGTCGTGCCGTCGTCCGGCAAAGTGCTGACAGGTGGCGTCGACGCCAACGCGCTCCAGCGGCCGAAGCGCTTCTTCGGCGCGGCGCGTAATATCGAAGAAGGCGGTTCGCTGACGATCATTGCGACTGCGCTGATCGATACCGGCAGCCGCATGGACGAAGTGATCTTCGAGGAATTCAAGGGTACCGGCAATTGCGAGATTCAACTCGATCGTAAGGTGGCCGATAAGCGCATCTATCCGGCCATGGACATTCTTAAGTCCGGCACCCGCAAGGAAGATCTGCTTGTGCCACGGCAGGATCTACAGAAGATATTTGTACTTCGCCGCATCCTCGCCCCGATGGGCACAACCGATGCGATCGAATTCCTGATCGACAAGCTAAAGCAGACCAAGACCAACGCCGATTTCTTTGATTCGATGAATTCGTAAGCGGGTCGGTGCGATCGGATTGACAGTAGCCGAGTCGATTCGGAACCGGAATGGAATCGCCGGCGGATTAAGTCGAACTTGAATTTGGCCGGCTTGGTACTCCTATGCAATCTGTCGACACGATATTTGCGTTGTCGTCCGGCGCCCTTCCATCGGGCGTTGCGGTCGTCCGGTTGTCTGGTCCACATACGAAAAAGGCTTTGCGGCATCTACTCGGAAAGCTGCCAGCCCCACGGGGCGCAGTATACGCATCGATTCGGAACCGAAAGGGATTAATTCTCGATCGCGGACTGGCTCTACTTTTTCCCGAACCAGCCAGTTTTACCGGCGAAGACTGCGCAGAGCTACATCTGCATGGCGGGCGTGCGGTGGTGGCCGCCGTTTTGGCCGAGCTTTCGGGGATGGATGGTCTCCGTCACGCGGAAGCGGGGGAATTTACCAAGCGGGCCTTCCTGAATGGAAAGCTGGACCTGCTTCAGGCCGAGGCGCTTGCCGATCTGATTGAGGCGGAAACGGAGGCGCAGCGGCGGTTCGCGGTTTCAAATGCGGGCGGCTTTCAAAGTCAGCTCTACGAAGCCTGGCGTGGTAGGCTTTTGCATGCCCGTGCCATGATTGAGGCCGAACTCGACTTTGCGGATGAGAGCGACGTGCCGGGATCGGTTTCAGATGTCGTGTGGGCCGACATGGCGTCCTTGCGCGCCGAAATCGGGCGGCACATCGACGATTTCCATAAGGCGGAGATGATCCGAGATGGCTTCAGGGTTGCGATTCTGGGAGCGCCGAATGCAGGCAAATCCAGCCTGCTGAATAGCTTGGTGCGTCGCGATGCAGCGATCGTCACGGATGAACCGGGTACCACCCGCGATGTAATCGAAGTTGCACTGGATCTCAATGGCTACAAGGTCCTGATTGCAGACACGGCTGGCATTCGCAATGAGGCCGAAACTGTTGAGGCAATCGGCATCGATCGGGCGATAAGGGCCGGGCAGGCGGCAGATCTCGCACTGGTCCTGATCGAGCCAGGTGGATGCCGACCGCAGCTCGAGCTTTCAAGCGAACAGGTGATTGTCCGAAGCAAAGCGGACCTTGGCAACGAAGCGCAAGACGGCGAGCTGGCGCTGTCAACGGTATCAGGGTTTGGTCTGGATCGTCTACTCGATCTCATCGCATCGAAGGCAGAAGCGGCTGCCCGAGTGACAGGCGCTATTCCGTCTCATCTAAGACATGTCGAATTGCTCGCACACGGACGTGATGCGATCGAGGCAGCGCTGGCAGGCGAAGAGTTGGAATTAAAGGCGGAAGAGCTGCGGAGAGCATCGGACCAGCTTGGCAGAATATCAGGTCGGATCGACCCGGAGGAATTGCTGGGCGCGGTCTTTTCCAGTTTCTGCATCGGCAAGTGATTCACGTGAAACATGATCGGGAAGTGATTCATAGGCAAGGAAGATGTTTCACGTGAAACGTCGATAACTCCACTCCTTGCTGATTCACGTGAAACACCGGCATTCTGACGGAGGCGACGGCCGAGCATTGTTGACTCCTCGATGAAACGGTCGCAACAGAACGCCATGCAAAATGCTTACGATGTTGTTGTCATTGGCGGTGGTCACGCCGGCTGCGAAGCGGCCTCCGTAGCCGCGCGCGCTGGCGCGCGCACGGCCCTGTTGACGTTGCGACGCGATACGATTGGGGTCATGTCCTGCAACCCGGCGATCGGCGGGCTGGGTAAAGGGCATCTTGTTCGCGAAGTCGATGCGCTGGATGGGGTCATGGCTCGTGCGGCAGATGCCGCGGGTATCCAGTTCCGGATGCTCAATCGCCGCAAGGGGCCAGCCGTCCGCGGTCCACGAACGCAGGCCGACCGCAAGCTCTATCGACAGGCGATGCTGGGTCTGATGGAAGCGCAGGTGAATCTCCACATCGTGGAGGGTGAGGCGGCGGATCTGGAACTTCAGGATGGTGCGGTTTCGGCCGTGTTGCTGGCGGACGGCCGGCGCCTTTCCTGCGGGGCTGCGGTCCTGACGACGGGAACATTTCTTTGCGGCCTGATCCACATTGGCGAGCGCAAAATTGTCGCAGGGCGGATGAATGAGCAGGCCAGCCATGGCCTTTCGGCGACGCTGGCGCGGGCCGGCTTTGCGTTAGGGCGGCTAAAGACCGGCACACCGCCTCGGCTGGATGGGCGCACCATCGATTGGGCCTCGCTGGACATGCAGGCGGCGGACGATGTCTTGACGCCTTTTTCGTTGATGACAGATCGCATCGACGTTCAGCAGATTGAATGCGGCATTACGCGTACGACGCCGGAGACTCATGACATCATTCGTAAGAATTTGAGCCGCTCGGCGATGTATTCCGGTTCTATCGAGGGGATCGGCCCACGGTATTGCCCATCGATCGAGGACAAGATCGTCAAGTTCGGCGATCGGGATGGGCACCAGATCTTTCTGGAGCCAGAGGGCTTGGACGATCACACCGTCTATCCGAACGGCATTTCGACTTCTTTGCCTGAGGACGTCCAGCTTGACGTCCTGAAATCGATACCGGGCCTGGAGAAGGCGGCTATGCTGCAGCCGGGGTATGCGATCGAATATGATCATGTAGACCCACGAGAGCTCGAACCAACGCTGGAGACGCGTCGAATAGGAGCGCTCTTTTTGGCGGGACAGATCAACGGGACGACGGGCTACGAGGAGGCGGCGGCTCAGGGGGCGGTGGCGGGCCTGAATGCAGCACGGAAGTCCGGGAGCGAGGACGGCGTCGTGCTTAGCAGGACTCAAGCTTATATCGGCGTTCTGGTTGATGATCTTGTCGGTAGAGGCATAACGGAGCCCTATCGGATGTTCACGTCGCGGGCGGAATTCAGGCTTTCATTGCGCGCGGACAATGCGGATGAGCGATTGACGCCTCTGGCTATGTCGCTGGGTATTGTGTCGTCCGAACGCAGGGCACGCTTCGAAGTTAGGGAGGAGCAGTACGACGGCTGCGCTGCTTTGGCCAAGGCACGAACCTTGACGCCAAACGAGGCGCGGCGCCATGGGCTGAACGTCAATATGGACGGTGTCCGGCGTTCGGCATTCGAGCTGCTGTCTCATCCCGACGTCTCTCTTGAGCAGATGGCAATAATTTGGCCGGAGTTCCGCGAGTTCGATGCGATGACGTTGGAGCGACTCGAAACCAATGCGCGCTATGCAGTCTATCTGCAGCGCCAGAGTGCGGATGTTGCGCAGATCAAAAGGGAAGAAGCGCGGGCCATTCCGACTGAACTTAATTTCAATGGGATTGCGGGGTTGAGCAATGAATTGAAGCAGAAGATCGCCGCGCGCCAGCCGAGATCCATTGCCGAGGCGCAGCGTATAGACGGAATGACGCCAGCAGCTTTGGGGCTTATCATTGCGCATATCCGTAACTTTGAAGCATCGAGTTTGCGTGGGGCCGCGTGAACGACCGCCTCGACCTCCTGTGCAAGGCAGTTGGGGAAAACGTTTCACGTGAAACGCTCGACCGCTTGACTCTCTTCGAACAGCGATTCCGCGCCTGGAACACGCGCATCAATCTCGTGGCGGATTCGACTCTGGACGACCTATGGTCCCGCCACATCGCCGACAGCGCCCAACTTTTTGCGCTGGCCCCCGAGGCCCGCACCTGGCTCGATCTGGGATCAGGCGGGGGATTCCCTGGCCTCGTGGTCGCCTTCTTATTGAAGCAAACCGATGGCGGCATCATTCATCTTGTGGAAAGCAATCGCAAAAAGGCTGCGTTTTTGCAGTCGATTGCCGGCGAATTTGACCTGCCGGCGCATGTCCATGCGATCAGAATAGAGGATGCGGTCGGTCGGGTACCGCCGCCGGAGGTCGTCACGGCGCGGGCGCTTGCCAGTCTCGACACCTTGCTGGCGTTGGCGTCGCCCTGGCTTTCGGCGGGCGCCAGAGCGCTTTTCCATAAAGGCCGGGATTATCGCGCCGAAATCGAAGAAAGTGTTCACAACTGGCGATTCCATTTGATAGAACACCGCAGTATGGTTGATCCGGATTCGGTCATCCTGGAGATTGGCGGGCTTGAACGGAAGCTCGGCTCGCTTTGAGAAGTTGAAATGGCAATTAAACCACGTATCATTACGGTAGCGAATCAAAAAGGCGGTGTCGGCAAGACAACGACGGCGATCAATCTCGCTACCGCGCTGGCCGCCATTGGTGAGCGTGTCCTCATCGTCGATCTCGACCCTCAAGGCAATGCGAGCACCGGCCTTGGGATCGACCGCCACGAACGGCTTTTGTCGTCCTACGATGTAGTGACCGGCAATGCAGGCGTTGCAGAAGCCGCGATGCAAACGGCCGTTCCCGGCCTGTCCATCGTTCCGTCGACGCTCGATCTACTCGGGGTGGAGATGGAAATATCTTCAGCGCCCGACCGCGTGCTGCGGCTGCGGAGTGCGCTCGCTGCAAACGATGCCATGGCCGAGCGGTTTTCGTATGTGCTGATCGACTGCCCGCCGTCGCTCAATCTGCTGACACTCAACTCCATGGCGGCAGCAGATTCGGTGCTGGTGCCGCTTCAGTGCGAGTTCTTTGCTCTGGAGGGTTTAAGCCAGTTGCTAGAGACGGTCGAGCAGGTGCGCCAGACCATAAACCCCAGGCTGACGATACAAGGCATCGTGATGACGATGTATGACGGTCGTAACAATCTGGCCAACCAGGTCGTCGATGATGTGCGGGCAAACATGGGCGAGACGGTCTACGAGACTGTCATTCCGCGCAATGTGCGTGTTTCGGAGGCGCCGTCCTACGGTAAGCCCGCGATCCTCTACGATCTCAGGTGCTCAGGCAGCCAGGCCTATCTGCAACTCGCTTCCGAAGTGATCCGACGGGAAAGACGGCTGCGCGCGGCTTGAGGAGCGTGGAGTAAGGAATGGACGTGATGACAGAAGACGCTTCCAAACGCCGACTGGGCCGCGGTCTCGCCGCCCTGATCGGAGAAATGGACAAGCCGAGCCCGGCCGCCGCCGAAAAGCCATTGGTCAGCGCCGATCGCAAGGTGCCGGTGGAGTTCATTTCGCCCAACCCGCGCAATCCAAGGCGTCATTTCGGCGATGCCGAACTCAACGATCTCACGCAATCCATTCGCGAGCACGGACTGGTGCAGCCTGTCGTCGTTCGTCCGTCGCCAACACAGGGAGGCATGTTCGAACTGATTGCCGGTGAACGCCGCTGGCGGGCGGCGCAGCGCGCTGGCCTGGCAGAGATCCCGGTGATCGTGCGCGAAGTCAACGACCGCACCGCGCTCGAATTGGCGATTATCGAGAACGTGCAGCGCGCCGATCTCAACCCTGTCGAAGAGGCGCTCGGCTACCAGCAGCTCATCGACGATCACAATTACACGCAGGCCGATCTCGGCAATGTCATCGGCAAGAGCCGTAGCCATGTCGCCAACACCTTGCGCCTGTTGAAGCTGCCGGAGGTTATTCGTGACATGCTGGTCGATGGTTCGCTTTCGGCCGGACATGCCAGAACGCTGGTGACGGCGGTCGACCCGGCCGGCCTCGCCAAGAAAATTATCGAAGAAGGTTTGTCGGTCCGGCAGGCTGAGACGCTTGCCCAGGCTCCAGCCGAAAAGCCAAAAGGCGATGGGCCTACCGCCAAACCGCAGAAGGATGCGGATATGCTCTCGCTGGAAAGAATGCTCAGCGATATCCTTGGCTTAGCGGTTACTATCCAGCATCGCGAGCGGGGCGGCGAACTTCGAATCGGGTATCGGACACTCGATCAGCTCGACGAGCTTTGCCGCAAACTGAAAACCGGCTAATGTTATCTATTTGCCGGCAAATAATAATTCTTAGTCGGGCAGTTCCCTGTGGCGCGCGCTTTCAATTGCGATGCCGAGCAACGCTTGCCGCGTGAGTGCGGCGGAGAGATCCGGGCGTCGGCGCGTTTGCAACAATGCAGTATGCAACCGCTCCAAAGCCCGCGCGAGAAACGGCGCCGCAAAGCGGCGCAAGGCGAGTTCCATCGTCTTCTTGCGTGAAAAGAAGACTGGCGGGCGGGCCGCGGCGACGATCTGGGCGATGCTTCCTTTGCCGGAATCCAGTTCAGCGCGCATGAGTTGCAGAGCGAGCAGCTGCCGCGCCATGCCAGACAAGGCCAGAAAGGTTTGGCCGCCGGCCTGAGCGTGACGCTGGAACATCGCGTCGAAATCGCCGAGCCGCCCTTCCAGCGCGGCATCGATTGCATCATCGAGCGATTGGGCCGACATGTCGCCGGTCAACAAGCGGACATCCTCGACGCTGACCGTTCCCTTGTCGGCGGCGTAGAGCGCGAGCTTCTGCAATTCGCCGCGCGAGGCCAGCCGGTCGCCACCAAGGCTGCGCCTGAGCGCGGCCCTGGCGTCGAGATCGATCCGAATATTTTGTTCGCTCAGGACCTGATCGATCAACTGGTCGAGATCGCGGGCTTCGTCGGCATAGCAGGGCAGGGCGATGGCGACAGGACTCGACTCGACAGTGGAGCGCAATGCCGCGCCTTTCTTCAATTCGCCGGCCTCAATAAGAACGACCGCGTCGTTCGGCGGGTCGGCGCAAAGCGTCTTCACATCGTCAGCGATGTTCTTCTGGGCGCCAACATTACGAACCCAGAGTAGCCGCTGCGCTGCGAACATCGGAACCGTGCGGGCTTCGTCGAGCAGGCGCCCTTGCTGGTCGGCTTCCGCGGCGTCGAGGCGTACAACGGAAAAAGGGTCGTCAAGCGCCACGCCGGTCTTCTCGGCAAAGGCGCGGGCTCGTTCCGACACCAGGCCACGGTCGGGACCGTACAGCAGAACGATTACCACTCTTGGGTCCGGCCGTGTGAGCCAGCCTTGAACCTCGTATGCCTTCTTCTGTGCCATCGCCCCTGCTAGCACGTGAAGCCTAGGGCGCAAATCGATCGACGCGCTCAGCTACAAAGAAAGCGTTCGAGAACTGATGCTTCAACGCCTGCGGTGCCAGCAATGCGGCGCGCCAGTTCCGTCGCAGCCGGCCTTGTGAGGTAGTCCAAATGTCCTTCGCCGCGGCCGGGCTATGCCGGACCGTCGCTACTTTTGTCCTCTACCGCATTGGTGAGGTGGATTTCACAACAGTGGTCGCCGTCGCCAACGCGCCATGTGCGGTTGGTGAAACAAATCCCTGTCGCCTCGAACAAGCCGCGATCGAAGGCGCCAGCTATGTGGCACAAGGTTTGAAGCTTATCGTCGCTGACGCCAGCATCCCGCCACGCATCCTTCAACGGGCAGCGCCGAACCCGAAAGGAAATCCCGTCGATGCTGCGTCCAACGTCGGTTGGATACATACGGCCGCCATCGGGGCTGACAGCCAAAAACGCCTCGCCGATCTCCCGCGCTTGGTCCCGCCCGAAATTGCGAAAGGAAGCCGCAACCTCACTGCCGCGTTTCTCAATCGCTCGGATAAGCAGCGCTTCCGCTTCGTCGGCCCCCAGGGTTAACGTCAACTCGTCCAACAGAAGCCGGTAAAGGTCGGCACGGTTGCGGAACGATGCCTCCAATTCAAGAGCCAGCTGCTTAGCGCGTGACGCATCATCCATGTTCGACGCTCCTTCTACGCGTGCAATCTTGGAACGGCCGCGACAAGCGCCTTGGCCGTCACCGACTGTGGCGCATCGATGACGCTGGTCGCCGCTCCGGTCTCGACGACACGGCCGGCGTCCATGATCGCGACACGATGCGCGATGGCGCGCACCAAGGCGAGGTCATGGGAGATGAATAGAAAGGCGACATTCCGCCTGACCTGCAAATCGAGCAGCAGACGCAGGAGGTCGCCGCGGATGGAAGCGTCGACCGCCGATAAGGCCTCATCCAGAACGATCAGTGATGGATTGGTGGCCATGGCTCGCGCCAGCGCCACACGCTGCCGCTGGCCGCCAGAAATCTCGTGGATTGCACGACCGGCCAGGGACGGCGACAGGCCAACCTGTTCGAGCAATTGCGCGATTGCACGCGGCCGCCCAGCCCGCCCGGCGATGCCGTGAATGCGCAGCGGGTCGTCCAATGCTCGGGCCACGGTCGAACGAGGGTTGAAGGCCGCAGTCGAATCCTGAAACACCATCTGGAAACGTGCACGAAACCGTCGTAATGCGCCCGCCGGAATATTCAGCAAGTCAGAGCCCTCAAGGGCAATCGTGCCGGCATCCGGACGGAGCAGGCGCATGACGAGCCGCGCGACCGTCGACTTGCCACTGCCGGAAGGGCCTGCAAGCGCCAGCGTCTCGCCTGGCATGATGTGAAACGATACATCGTCGACGGCCGAGACATTACTTCCGTTGCGCATGAAGCGCTTGGCAAGGCTGTTCACGCTCAGCACCGGCTGCGTCACAATACACCCATGTCGGCACTGAACCTCAACGAATCGATCAGCGGCGGTGCGTTCAGGGCAATGTGGGATTCGAGCAGGCGGCGGGTGTATTCTCGAGTCGGGTGCGAAACGATCTCTTGCGCCGGGCCTATCTCGACCATGCGACCGTGGCGCAGCACGGCGATGCGATCGCCGAGCGACGAAGCAAGCGCAATGTCGTGCGTGATTAAAATCAGCGAGAGACCATCCTCTCGAACGAGGGTCTTGATCAAGTTGACAATACCGGCCTGAACCACCGTATCGAGGGCGCTCGTGGCCTCATCGGCGATCAGCAGCTTAGGCTGAGCCGCAATCGCGCAGGCGATCGCGATACGCTGTTTCTGGCCGCCCGAAAGCTGATGTGGATAGCTTGCTGCAATGCCGGCAGGGTCAGGTAGCGCAACGCGGCCAATCAGCTCCAGCGTGCGGCGACGGGCCGCTTCGCCTCGCAGATCTAGATTGGCGCGCAAGGTCTCCGCGATCTGGTCGCCTACGCGCATTACCGGGTCGAGACTGCCGGAAGGATCCTGAAAGACGACGCCGATATCCCGACCGTTCTTGGCGCGACTGCCAAGGGCTGGCCACAACACCTCGCCAGTTAGCGTCGATTCGGCCGGCAGCAGTCTGCTCAGCGCCATCGCCAAGGTGCTTTTGCCCGAACCGCTTTCGCCAATAACCGAGAGACGTTCGCGAGGCATCAGATCGAATGAGATGCCGATGAGGGCGTCGCCCATTTCGGCATCGCGCCCATAGCGCACGCCGAGATCCCGAACGGACAGCAAAGCGTTCACCGGAACCTCCGCTTCACGGCCGCAGCCTCGACCGTGCCTTCGCCGACCAGATAGATGCCGAGTACCGCAAGAACGAGGGCGACGCCGGGAAAAATGGAAAGCGAGGGAGCGGAGCGCAGGACAGCGCGGCCTTCCGCAAGCATGCTACCCCATGTGACGCGATTCGGATCGCCGAGGCCGAGAAAAGAGAGAGCGGCCTCGATCAGGATCGCCGAGGCAACGATGACGGAAGACAGCGCCAGCACAGGTGGCAATGCGTTGGGCAGAATTTCACGATACGCGATTTCCAGCGGATTCATGCCCATGGTGCGCGCTGCGGCCACGAAATCGCGTTCGCGCAGGGACAGCACTTCCGCGCGGGCGACGCGGGCCGGCGCCGCCCATGTGCCAAGGGCGATGGCAAACACAACAACCGGCAAAGATGGCCCGACGATGCTGACCAGCGCCAGCGCCATCAGAAAACCCGGTACGGTCTGGAAGGCGTCTGTCACGCGCATCAGGATTTCATCAATAAGGCCGCCAGAAAAGCCGGCCGCGGTGCCGATGAGCGCGCCGATCAACAATGCCATCGCTGCCGCGGCGAGCCCGACGGCGAGCGACGTACGCGCGCCGTGGACGATGCCAGCCAGCACGTCACGGCCCAACCGGTCCGTTCCAAGCGGCAGCGACCAATCCTGAAATGGCGGCAGCAGCGCCGGGCCTGCAATGGAGAGCGGGTCGCGCGGGAAGAGCACCGGAGCAAGCAGCGCCGCAAGCGCCAGCAATCCGAGAAGAACGGTTCCCACCATCCCTTCGGGCGTCGAGAAGAGACGCTGCAGGGCCTTCATGCGGTCTCGCTCGCACCAATGCGCGGATCCAGCCGTGCATAAACGAGATCCACCGCGAGGTTGACCAGGATTACCAGGACGGCGCCGACAAGAATTATCCCTAGCAAGAGCGGCGTGTCGCGTGAGGCGACGGCCTCCTGCGCCAACCGGCCGAAACCGGGCACGGCAAAGACGCTCTCGATAACGACTGAACCGCCGAGCATCGCGGCGGATTGTACGCCCAGCATCGTCACCAGCGGCAACAGGGCATTGCGAGCGACATGGCGAACGACGATTCTGCGCGGCAAACCGCGCGCCTGTAAGGCACGAACAAAATCCTGCCGCCAGACTTCAGCCATGCCGGCGCGCATGACGCGCAGATAGAGCGCCAGATAGATGACGCCGAGCGACGTCACAGGAAGGACCAGATGCGCCGCGATGTCGAGGGCGCGCGCCAGCCCCGTCTTGCCCGAGGCGATAGTTTCGATCCCGGCCAGCGGCAACCAGCGAAGTTGTACCGAGAAAACTATGGCAAGCACGAGCCCCAACCAGAAGCCCGGCACCGCGTAGAGCGCCAGAGATGCGGTCGACAAGAGGCGGTCGCTCCAGCTTCCGGGCCGCGCGCCCGCGACGACGCCAAGCAACGAGCCGACGAGGAACGACAAAGCTGTGGCCGCAGTCATCAGGATCAACGTGTTCGGTAGCCGCTCCCCGATGATATCGAGCACCGGCCGGGAGAACGTTACTGACCAGCCAAGATCGCCGTGCGCGAGGGTCCAAAGATAGAGAGCGAACCGCGCCGATAGGGATTGGTCCAAACCCCATTGCGCGCGCAATGCGGCGACCAATTCGGAGTCACCCCCTCCGGTCGCCAACAGATAGGCGTCAACCGCATCGCCGGGCGCGGCTTCGAGCAGGAAGAAGGTTCCTGCAACCACGATCGCCAACACCGGGATGGCGCTCAGCAGGCGACGGCGAATAAGGATGAACGAGCGGCTCATGCTGAAGAGATCAGCATTGACGGGGCCAGAAGCGCAAGCGCCTGTCGCTTCACCCTTCGATCCAGGTATCCGCCCAGTTCGAGACCGCCCAGCGCGGATTGTTGGAAACGTTTTTCACTGTGCTGCGCGTGGCGGTTATGAAACCCCATTCGGCGACGTTGATCAGCGGCAGATCCTCGACCACCTTCCTCTGAAATTCATGATAAAGCTCGGTTCGTGCCTTCTCATCGAGCGTAGCGGCCGCCTTGTCGATCAGCGCATCGAGATCGGCGTTTGCGTATCCGCCCTGATTTGAGAACGGAACGCCATCGGGCGTACCGCTTTTCACCAGAATGGTGGTGGAGATCGCCGGATCACCCCGGAAGACCGGCGGTGCGACAGCAAGATCGAATGCGTGGTCCGTGTAGACCGCCTTCTGGTGCGCCGCAGAATCGTTGTTGACCAATTCGGCGTCGATGCCGATCTCGGCCAATGCCTGACGCAGATAATCGCCGAACTGTCTTGTTTCGTTGAAATAAGGAGCCGGCAGCAATTTCAGGCTGAAACGCTTGCCGTTGGCGTCGCGCTTGTAGCCGGCCTCGTCCAGCAATGCATTCGCTTTGGCGACATCGAAGGCGTAGGCCGGCACATCCGGCGTGTAAAACTGCTTGTCGTTCTTCGGCACTGGCCCCGTTGCGGCGGCAGCGTAGCCGAGGAAGATCGTCTTGACGACGAAGTCTTTGTCGATGGCATGTGCAATCGCCCGCCGAACCTTGAGATCGGCCAGTTCTTTGCGGCGATGATTGATCTCGACCACGAGTTGATAGGTCAGCGCCTCATAGCCTTTGGTTACAACCTCGATGCCGTCTATGTTCGAAATACGAGCGAGGTCGGCGAGCGGCACAGCCGAAAAGGCGGCAAGCTGGATCTCGTTGGCTTCGAGCGCGCCGGCTGCGGCGGCGCGATCCGGCAAGACGCGATAGACTATTTCGTCGAGCAGCGGCAAGTCCTTGCCCCAATAGGTCTCGTTGCGCTTGAGCAGGTAATATTCGCCCGGCTTGTGTTCGGCGAAACGGAATGGACCGGTGCCGATCGGCGCTGTGTTGGCTGCATTCTCCTCAATCTTGCCCTGTTCGTAGATGTGCTTCGGGACCACGCTGGTCAGCGCTGGCAGCGCGTTGCGGATGAGCTGGAATGGCGTCGGTTTGGCGAAACGGAATATCGCGGTCAACTCGTCCGGCGTCTCGACGGCTTCCAGGTCCTTGAACACCACCCGGCCGAGATTTTGCAGCGGCTTCCATATTTGCATGGCCGAGAACGCAACATCGGCGGAGGTGAACGGTTTGCCGTCATGCCAGGTCACGCCCCCGCGCAACTTGAAGGTGACAGTCAGCCCGTCCGGCGAACCTTCCCAACTTGTCGCCAATCGCGGCGTCAGCCCATCTGTGGTTTCGAAAGACGCCTCAGCCAGCGGCTCCACCACTTTGCTCGATACAAAGAACACACCATTGGAGGCGACCATCGCTGGGTTGAGGTTGCGCGGCTCGGAATCGGCGGCGACAACCAGCCTT
>JBFWUS010000045.1:0-48276 GCA_050247155.1 Rhizobiaceae bacterium | reverse complement strand
CATGTTCGGAAAACTCAAGAACTGGAAGCGTATCGCAACACGATACGATCGCCTCGCCGTCAACTATCTCGCCGCTATCGCTCTCGTTGCTCTTGCAACTCAATGGCTCAAATGAGTCCCCTACCTAAGCGTCCTTGCTATCGAACATCAGCAAATCCACGCCTCCGCTCGCGAAATTGCCGAGGTCAGCGGCCGCGGCCTGGCCTTCGGGCGTTCCAAGCGCCGTCTTTATGTCGTCCAGGCTGTCGAAGGTCAGGATGGCGGTGAGATGGATGTCGGACGGGCCGGCTGGCGTAGATACGGCGCCGTCACTGATTTCATAGGCTTTCAGGCCAGGTATCTTGTAGGCGAGCGGGATATGCGTGGCTTTGTAGTAGGCGTCGAACGCGGCCTTGTCGGCAGGCGTCTTGTAAAGCACGACCAGTTTCGCCATCGGTTCCTCTCGGTTTGCTATCGGCGGCCCGGCGTCATCCTGCCGCTCGCCTGTCGCATCGTCAACGAGACCTTGGGAGGATTGACGCCTGGCCATCAGGGTTCGGCCGAGACGAGCGAATTTGGTTGACCTCGCCAGCGTGTGGCCGCAAAAAATCAGGCAACAACGGGGAGTTTCTTTTGCCGCACGACGCCTCGCTGATCGCCATCGTCGCCGTCGGTTTCGTGATGGCATCGATCTTCGGTTATCTCGCAGACCGGCTTCGACTTCCCGCGCTCGTCGGCTATTTGATTGCAGGCGTCTTTGTCGGGCCGTTCACGCCCGGCTTCGTGGCAGACACGTCCATGGCAGGCCAACTTGCCGAAATTGGCGTCATCCTCCTGATGTTCGGCGTCGGACTGCATTTCTCGCTGCCAGACCTGATGGCGGTGCGTGGCATAGCCGTGCCCGGCGCAATCGGCCGCATCATCCTGGCAACGCTGCTCGGCGTTGCGCTATGCAGCCTGTGGGGCTGGAGCGTCGGCCAGGGAATTGTCTTCGGCCTCTGTATCTCGGTTGCCAGCACGGTCGTCACGCTCAAGGCGCTTGAGGAGCGTAATTTGCTGGAAACGCCGATGGGCCGCGTGTCCATTGGCTGGCTGGTTGTCGAAGACCTTGCAATGGTGCTGGTGCTGGTCCTGTTGCCGGCGCTTGCGGAAGTGCTTGGCGGGACCAGCGGTGATGCGGCCCACGGCGGTGCTGCAAACACCTCGATAGCCTGGGCGCTGACGCTCACTCTGCTGCAAGTGGGGGCATTCGTCGCGATTGCAGCGCTGGTGGGTCCACGTGTCGTTCCGTGGGTGCTGATCAAAGTGGCGCGGACGGGATCGCGCGAGCTGTTCACGCTGGCGGTGCTGGCGCTGGCGCTTGGCATCGCATTCGGCTCCGCGCTGGCCTTCGGCGTGTCCTTCGCGCTGGGCGCATTCTTTGCCGGCGTCGTCATGGCCGAGTCGCAGCTTGCCCACCGCGCGGCGGAAAATTCGCTACCGCTGCAGGATGCCTTCTCGGTGCTGTTCTTCGTGTCGATCGGCATGCTGTTCGATCCTTCGATCCTCGTCGAGGAGCCCGGCAAGGTGCTGGCCGTGCTTGCCGTCATCATTATCGGTAAGGCTTTGCTGTCATTCGTCCTCGTCGTCGCGCTGCGTTACCCGCTGCGCATTGCGCTCGGCGTTGCCGCCAGTCTGGCGCAGATCGGCGAATTTTCGTTCATCCTGGCCGGCCTGGGGGCAACCTACGGCCTGATGACGCAGGAAGGGCGCGACCTGATCCTGGCCGGCGCGATCCTATCCATCATGCTCAATCCGATTGCATTTCAAGCGATGGCGGCCCTGGAGCGCTGGATGGAAAAGCGGTGGCCGCAAACAATGCGCGACTACGGCGCGGCGCGGCAGGCTGCTCTTGCCGGAGAGTTGGATCGGATCAGAACGCTGAGCCGGCAGCGGGAACAGGAGCAGGAGCAGAAGATCACCGAGTTCGTCGAGACCTTCCCGCTGTTTTCAGCCGTCGACAATGATGCTCACGAAGAAATTCTTCTGTTGTTTGGACCACGAACGGTCTCTCCCGGCGAGCGCGTGGTGCGCACCGGCGATCGCGGCGACGCGATGTATTTTATCGTGTCCGGCACGGTCGAAGTGCAGGTCAAAGGGCGCAAGGTCGCGCTTCTGGATGCCGGCGCCTACTTTGGCGAGATGGCGCTCCTGACCGGTGAGCGGCGCACCGCCGATGTCACTGCGGTCGATTATTGCCAACTGCTGGTGCTGACGCGCCGCGACTTCAACGTGTTCATGAGCCACCATCCCGAATTGCGTGTCGCGTTCAACGAGATGGCGGAAAGCAGGCGGGCGCAAAATGCGGCGACGAGTGAAGAGCAGACCGTAGCTGACTGACGGTTATCGACCGTGATGCCGAGAAATGCGGGCGGCCTTGCCGGTGCCGACCTTGGCCGGACGGTCGTGTGCCCCACCGCGCGAACGCTGAGGCTCGGGAGGGGTGCAACTATTGGATCGGTTGTTTGGAAACAAGGATAACCCCATCCAGACCGTCAAAGTGCGAATCACAGGTCAGCAAGTCAGCCCGCTCGTCCTTGGCGCTCGCGTAGATGATTGTATCCGCCGTGGCCAATTTGTGTTTGACGCACAAGTCGGCCGCAAGAAGAGCGATCTCCGTGCTGAGCGGCAAAACATGGCATCGCATCGTAAATGCGAGCACTTGTTTGGCCGCGACGGGATTACCCTGCCTGTTCAACCATTTGGTGAGGTCGAGTTGCACCAGGGTGGGAACGATGCATTCGTCCCTGCCGGGCAAATGACGCATCAATGTTGACGCGTGCGGACTGCCTAACAGCACTTCGATCCAGGCCGATGTGTCGACGACGCACGTCAATAACGATGCTCGCGATCCTGACGGTCGCGGTAACCGGCCGGTTCCGCGCCTTTGGCGATTCCGACCAAATCGGCAAGTTGTGGGACGGGCACCAGCATCACGCCACCATCCGCTGGAATAAAGACAAACTCTTGCCCGGCGCGCCAGTCGTGCTGCTCGCGTACGGCTTTTGGGATGGATATCTGAAACTTCTCAGACAAGGTGGCCTTGGCAGTCATTCTTACAACCTGTCGATCGATCAGTGTTGGTAAGATAAGCAATCCTGCTGCAATTGGGAAGGGTCTCGCGACGTAGGGCTCACGATGCCGTCAGCCCGTCGGCTTCAACCCTTCCACAAACAATCCCTCCAAAAACCGGGCGGCGTCCTCGAAGCGCCCGTCGCCGCCGCGGTCGGGTCCCAGCACCGCCCGCACCTGCACGTCGAAATCGGCATAGTGCTGGGTCGTCGCCCAGATGGAGAAGATGAGATGATAAGGGTCGGTCCTGACGATCCGGCCCTTGCGCATCCAACCCCGGATGACCTCGACCTTTTCGTCGACCAGCGTCTTCAGCTCGCCCTCGATCATCGGCATGATGCGCGGCGCGCCCTGCAATATCTCGTTGGCGAAGAGCCGGCTTTCGCGCGGGAAGTCGCGCGCCATTTCAAGCTTGCGGCGAATATAGGCGCTGAGTTCGGTCAGCGGGTCGCCGATGTCGTCCAAGGCACGCAACGGGTCGAGCCATGTGTCGAGCAGGCGGTGGATGAGCGTTTCGAACATGTCCTCCTTGCCCTTGAAATAATAGAGCAGGTTCGGCTTCGACATGCCGGCTGCATCCGCGATCTGGTCGATCGTCGAGCCTCGAAATCCATGTGTCGAAAAGACATCGAGCGCCGCCTCGAGAATGACCTCCCGCTTTTCGGTCTGGATACGGGTGAGGGGCCGGCCGGTGGTCATGCCGGCGTCCCAACTGTTAGATGTTGGCGCTCTACGTTGCCCCCCTCTGTCCTGTCGGACTCCCTGGCCCGAGCCACGGGTCTCGGGCCAGGGAGTCCGACAGGACAGAGGGGGGCAACGTAGAGCGCGACAATAGAAAAACTGCGATCGGGTTGGCCCAATCCTCTGGACCAGAATTCATGCTGGCGTGGCGCGGGCAAAAGCTCTGTCATTTCAGCTAGGTGGTCCCTTGACCGCATCCACGGCAATGCTAACGTTTGTCCATTCGGTCAAATTTTTGCGTCTGACGCAAGCGCCGAATGACAAGCGTTGGCTGGTATCAACAACACCCAAAGGGCCCCTTGGGGGAAACGACCCGAAAGGAAGAAGACCACATGTCCAACCGCTTGAAAGTGACGCCAAACGATCTCTCAGCCTTCTGGATGCCGTTTACGGCGAACCGTCAGTTCAAGCAGACGCCACGCATGTTCGTCTCGTCCAAGGACATGCACTACACGACGAGCGATGGTCGCAAGGTGCTGGACGGCACCGCGGGCCTCTGGTGCGTCAATGCCGGCCACTGCCGGCCCAAGATCACCGAGGCCATCCAGGAGCAGGCAGGCGAGCTGGACTATGCGCCTGCGTTCCAGATGGGCCATCCCATCGCCTTCGAGTTCGCCAATCGACTGGTCGACATCGCGCCCAAGGGCATGGACCACGTCTTTTTCACCAACTCCGGGTCGGAGTCGGTCGAGACCGCGCTGAAGATGGCGCTGGCCTATCATCGTGTCAGGGGTGAGGGGTCGCGCACCCGGCTGATCGGCCGCGAACGCGGCTACCACGGCGTCAATTTCGGCGGCATCTCGGTGGGTGGCATCGTCACCAACCGCAAGATGTTCGGCACGCTTCTGACCGGCGTCGACCACATGCCGCACACGCATCTACCGACCAAGAACGCCTTCACGAAAGGCGAGCCTGAACATGGCGCGGAGCTGGCCGACGAGCTGGAACGCATCGTGACTCTGCATGACGCCTCCACGATCGCGGCGGTGATCGTCGAGCCGGTAGCAGGATCGACCGGCGTGCTCATTCCACCGAAGGGCTATCTCCAGCGCCTGCGCGATATCTGCACCAAGCACGGCATCCTGCTGATCTTCGACGAGGTCATCACCGGTTTCGGCCGTCTCGGCGCGCCGTTCGCGGCCGACTATTTCGGCGTGGTTCCAGATATCATGACGACCGCCAAGGGACTGACCAACGGCGTCATTCCGATGGGCGCGGTGTTCGTGAAGAAGGACATCCACGACGCCTTCATGACCGGCCCGGAACACATGATCGAGTTCTTCCACGGCTACACCTATTCGGCCAATCCGATCGCCTGCGCGGCAGGCCTCGGCACGCTGGACACCTACAAGGAAGAGGGGCTGCTCACGCGCGCGTCTGAACTGGCATCGCATTGGGAGGAGGGACTGCACTCGCTCAAAGGCGAACCGCATGTCGTGGATATCCGCAATATCGGCCTGATCGGTGCCGTCGAGCTCGAACCGATCGCCGGTCAACCCACCAAGCGCGCCTTTTCGGCGTTCCTGAAAGCCTTCGAACGCGGCCTGCTGATCCGCACCACCGGCGACATCATCGCGTTGTCGCCGCCGCTCATCATCACCAAGGGCCAGATCAACGAACTCATCGATCATCTGCGCGAGGTGCTGAGGATGATTGATTGATGCTGCGCGCGCGACAGGTGGCGGAGCCGACGGTATTGGTCGACGACGATCGCGTGAAGGTGACGCGCTGGGACTTCGCGCCCGGCGCGGAAACCGGCTGGCATCGCCATGGCATGGATTATGTCGTGACGACGATCACGCCCTGCACCTTCGTGCTCGAGGAGCGAGGGGGCGGCAGCCGTACCGTCGAGATGGAAGCAGGCAGCTCCTATCGTCGGGACGAAGGCGTCGAGCACAATGTCGTCAATGGCGGTAACGCGCCGATGGCGTTTGTCGAGATGGAGTTGAAATGATTAGCGGGTCCAGCGCTCGTGATTGAACCGACCCCCCTCTGTCCTGTCGGACATCTCCCCCTCAAGGGGGGAGATTGGCCGTCATCGGCGATTGGCGAAAACCTCGCGGCCATCCAATCTCCCCCCTTGAGGGGGAGATGTCCGACAGGACAGAGGGGGGTCGCCTCCAAATTATTTGAGAGGCCCTAAATGTCTTCCGCCCCCGGTGAAAACCTCCGCATCAACCCGGATCGCCTCTGGGACACGCTCATGGAGATGGCGAAGATCGGGCCCGGCATCGCCGGCGGCAACAACCGCCAGACGCTGACCGACTCGGACGGCGAGGGCAGGGCGTTGTTCAAGCGGTGGTGCGAGAAGGCGGGCCTCGACATGGGGCTTGACCAGATGGGCACGATGTTCGCCCGTCGCGAAGGCACCGACCCTGACGCGCTTCCAGTCTATGTCGGCTCGCATCTCGACACCCAGCCGACCGGCGGCAAATTCGATGGCGTTCTTGGCGTTCTGGGCGGGCTGGAAGTGATCCGCTCGCTCAACGATCTCGGCATCAAGACGAAGCATCCCATCGTCGTCACCAACTGGACAAACGAGGAGGGCACGCGCTTTGCCCCGGCGATGCTGGCCTCCGGCGTCTTTGCCGGCGTGCACGAGCAGGATTGGGCGTACGATCGCACGGACGCCAAGGGCAAGAAGTTCGGCGAGGAATTGCAGCGCATCGGCTGGAAGGGCGACGAGAAGGTCGGCGCGCGCAAGATGCACGCCTTCTTCGAGCTGCATATCGAGCAGGGGCCAATCCTGGAAGATGAAGGCATCGACATCGGCGTCGTCACCCATGGCCAGGGACTGAAGTGGCTACAGGTGACGATCACCGGCAAGGAAAGCCATACCGGCTCCACCCCGATGCCGAAGCGCCGCAATGCCGGCCTCGGCATGGCGCGGGTGATCGAACTCGTGCATGAGGTTGCCATGGACTACCAGCCGCACGCGGTCGGCGCGGTGGGGCACATGGAGGTCTATCCGAACTCGCGCAACATCATCGCCGGGCGGACGGTTTTCACCATCGACATCCGCTCGCCGGAAAAGGATGTGCTGGACGAGATGGACGAACGTATCCGCGCCGGCATCGCCACGATCTGCGAGGCGCTGGACGTCAAGGTGGAGATCGAGCAGGTCGGTCATTTCGACCCTGTCACCTTCGACGAGAATTGCGTGAAGGCGGTGCGCGACGCGGCCGAGCAGCTGGGCTATACGCACCGCAATATCGTCTCCGGCGCCGGCCACGACGCCTGCTGGATCAACCGCGTGGCGCCGACCGCCATGGTGTTCTGCCCTTGCGTCGACGGCCTGTCGCACAACGAAGCCGAAGACATCTCCAAGGAATGGGCGGCGGCGGGATGCGATGTGCTGTTCCATGCCGTGGTGGAAACGGCGGGGATCGTGAGGTGAGCCATGAAGCTGGGCGAGTATGTCAGGCAAACGCTGCTCGATATCACCAATGGAGTTGAGCAGGCGCAGCGCGAGGCAATGCTTTTCATAGCTCCGGGTTCGATCAACGGCGAGCGCATTGCACAGGCACAAATGGTGAAGTTTGAGGTGATGGTAACCGTCAGCAAGGAGGCTGGCGGTGGGATCAAAGTGTTCTCTCTTGGAGATTTGAAAGCACAGGGAAATTCTGAACATACGAATAGAATCGAATTTGAAGTCCCTGTCTGCTTCAACGCGCCTACGCCGAAGAATCCAATGCATCATTCGCACCAGAAGCTCCTCGATCGTGGCGACGCGGAATGACTCATTGTGCGAAGAGGACCCCCACCCCTAACCCTTCCCCTCAAGGGGGAGGGGAACTTTGCCTTCAAGCCTGCAGCGCAAAACCGTTGACAATTGACGCCGAGCGATTGTGCCGGCTGATCCCCCTCCCCCTTGAGGGGAGGGGTTAGGGGTGGGGGTATCGACGATGCCGACACGCGTTACTTCAAAAGCAATCAAGCGTGCTCGGCGGCTGCGACGCAACATGACCGACGGCGAGCGAAAGCTCTGGTCGGAGTTGAAGCAGTTTCGAGGTTGGTACGGCATCCACGTTCGCAAGCAGGCGTCGATCGGCGACTACACGGTTGATTTTGTCGTCCACGAGCATCGCTTGATTATCGAAGTCGATGGCGAACACCATTTTACACCAGATGGGCTATCCCGAGACGTCGTGCGTGATGCTTGGTTCGGAGGCATCGGCTACCGCGTCCTACGATTCAATACAGGCGAGATTTCAGATTCCTTCGATGGCTGCGTCGTAGAAATTCTTGGCGCACTCGGTCTCATGTCATTACCCCCACCCCTTACCCTTCCCCTCAAGGGGGGAGGGGGGCGTCCACCTCTCAGAATTCCCCTCCCCCTTGAGGGGAAGGGTAAGGGGTGGGGTTACTAGTTAGAGGAACCGCACTCCATGTCCAAAGTCATCAAAAACGGCACCATCGTCACCGCCGACCGCACCTGGAAGGCCGACGTTTTCATCAAGCATGGCAAGATCGAGGCGATTGGACCGGACCTGCATGGCGACCACGAGTTCGACGCCACCGGCTGCTACATCATGCCGGGCGGCATCGATCCGCACACGCATCTCGAAATGCCCTTCATGGGCACCTATTCGGCCGACGATTTCGAGTCCGGCACCCGGGCGGCTTTGTCGGGCGGCACCACCATGGTGGTGGATTTCTGCCTGCCCGCACCGAACCAGTCGCTGCTCGAAGCGCTGCAGATGTGGGACAACAAGACGACAAAAGCCTGCTGCGATTTCTCCTTCCACATGGCGGTCACCTGGTGGGGTGAGCAGGTGTTCAACGAGATGCAGACGGTGGTCGAAAAGGGCATCACCTCGTTCAAGCATTTCATGGCCTACAAGGGCGCACTGATGGTGAACGACGACGAGATGTACGCGTCGTTCCAGCGCTGCGCCGAGCTTGGCGCGCTGCCGTTGGTGCACGCGGAAAACGGCGATGTGGTCGCCGCGCTGTCGCAGAAGCTGCTCGCCGAAGGCAACAACGGCCCTGAAGGCCACGCCTACTCGCGCCCGCCCGAGGTGGAGGGCGAGGCGACCAACCGCGCCATCATGATAGCCGACATGGCCGGCGTGCCGCTCTATGTCGTGCACACCTCCTGCGAGCCGGCTCATGAAGCGATCCGGCGCGCGCGGCAGAAAGGCATGCGGGTTTATGGCGAGCCACTGATCCAGCATCTGGTGCTCGACGAGACCGAATATTTTAACAAGGACTGGGACCATGCCGCGCGGCGTGTCATGAGCCCGCCTTTCCGCAACAAGCAGCATCAGGATTCGCTCTGGGCTGGCTTGCAGGCCGGTTCGCTGCAGGTCGTGGCGACGGATCATTGCTCGTTCACCACGGACCAGAAGCGAAATGGCGTCGGCGATTTCACGAAGATCCCGAACGGCACGGGCGGGCTTGAAGACCGTATGCCGGTGCTCTGGACGTTTGGCGTCAATACCGGCCGGCTGACGATGAACGAGTTCGTCGCCGTGACCTCGACCAACATCGCCAAGATCCTGAACATGTATCCGAAGAAAGGCGCGATCGTCGAAGGCGCCGACGCCGACATCGTCGTCTGGGATCCGAAGGCGAAGAAGACGATCTCGGCCGACAAGCAGCAATCGGTGATCGACTACAACGTGTTCGAAGGCGTCGAGGTGACAGGTCTGCCGCGCTATGTGTTCACGCGTGGCGAGGTGGCCGTGAACAAGGGCAAGGTGACCGCCAAGCCCGGCCATGGCGAATTCGTCGGCCGCGAGCCGCACATGGCGGTCAACAAGGCGCTGTCGACCTGGAAGGAAGTCGTCGCTCCACGCAAAGTGGAGCGGACGGGTATTCCTGCGACCGGGGTGTGAGAAAGATGGCAGTTTGCCTTTGCGGATGCGGTGAGCCGACAGCAGGTGGAAAATATCTGCCCGGACACGATCAGAAACTAAGAAGCGCAATCGAGAAAGCAGTCGGCGGACTAGAAGAGCTGCGAGCGTTGGTCGAAAGGGAACTCGGCAAGCCAATAGTCACAAAATTGCAAGCAAAAAGATAATCACCGCGCCAACACATCCAACTCGGGCAACAGCACGACGCTTTCCTGTTCGTTGGGGTCGGTCCGAGCGATGATCGCCGTGCAGGGCTCGTCGCCGAGATTTGCGGGCAGGTGAGGCACGCCGGCCGGGATATACATCATCTCTCCCGGGCCCATGTCGGCGAAGTCCTCAAGCTTTTCGCCGAACCAGGTGCGCGCCCGGCCTGACAAGACATAGACTGCCGATTCATGCGCTTCGTGGAGATGCGCCTTGGCGCGAGCGCCGGGCGGGATCGTCACGACATGCATGCAAAGCCTTTGCGAGCCGACCGTTTCCGCTGCAATGCCCGTGAAATAGCTCAGGCCCTGCTTGCCGCCATAGCTGTCCGCCGGGCGAACGACGTGGCAGGTGGGTTTTGGTGACGCCGACACGGTTTTCTCCCTGGCATTTCCTGGCGGTATGGCCTGCGGTCAGCCAATATCACGCCACGGCTCGATCATCACAAAGTCAAGATAGCAGGGCAGCCTGTGATCGGAACGATTTGGCGGAGGCGTATGATGACTTTCATTCTGCTGCTTGTTGTGGCGGTCCTGCTGCTGGCGTTCTTTGTTTTCATGGAGCTCACGGAGCTTGCGAGCGCGATGATCGTCCTCATCCTCCTGTCATCAGGGGGCGTGTACATCGTCGACCCCACCAGCGCCTGGTTGGCATTCGGAACAGTGGCGCTGGCCGCCATCGTTGTCGCGGGCCTCGTTGTCTATCGCTATATGGGCAGTCGCTCACCGGTGGGCTCTTCCTCTACCGGCAACGATAGTGGTACGGGCCGATAGCCGCTGCGGCGAAGCAAGCCTTTGTCCCCAGAAAACCGTGCGTTGTCGTCGACTGTTTTTGACTGTTTGGTCGAATTTCGCTGGCCTTTTTGCGTGAAACCGGAAGAATGACCGCCGGTCAATCTGGTGGCGGTGCGCTTGAGTTCAACGGTTCCTGTTGTCGAGGCCAAGGGGCTGGGCCTCACTTTTCAAACGAATGACGGGCCTGTCCAGGCCTTGTCGAATGTCGATCTGTCGATCGGCAAGGGCGAATTCGTGTCGTTCATCGGCCCGTCGGGTTGCGGCAAGACGACGTTCCTGCGCGTCATCGCCGATCTCGAAAAGCCGACGACCGGCGCCATCGCTGTCAACGGCATGACGTCCGAGCAGGCGCGAGAACGCAGAGCCTATGGCTACGTGTTCCAGGCGGCCGCCTTGCTGCCATGGCGCACCATCGAAAAGAACATCGCGCTGCCGCTTGAGATCATGGGCGTGCCTGCCGCCGAGCAAGCCACACGCATCGCGCGGGTGATGGAACTGGTGAACCTTGCCGGCTTCGAGAAGAAATATCCGTGGCAGCTTTCCGGCGGCATGCAGCAGCGCGCCTCGATCGCGCGCGCGCTGGCCTTCGATGCTGATCTGCTCTTGATGGACGAGCCCTTCGGCGCGCTCGACGAGATCGTGCGCGACCACCTCAATAAACAGTTGCTCGAGCTTTGGGCGCGCACCAACAAGACGATCTGTTTCGTCACCCATTCCATCCCTGAGGCGGTCTATCTCTCGACGCGCATTGTCGTGATGTCGCCGCGGCCGGGACGGGTGACCGACGTGATCGAGTCAACGCTGCCACGCGAGCGGCCGCTCCACATCCGGGAGACGCCGGAGTTTCTCGCCATTGCCCATCGGGTGCGCGACGGGCTGCATGCAGGGCATAGTTATGAGGATTGAGGGGCTCCAAGGCTGGCGCCTTCCTCTCCCCAACGGGGAGAGGGTGGCCGCGCAGCGGCCGGGTGAGGGGGCATGACCGCCGATCCGACGAAACGGAAGGAAGGCGCGACGGCTCGGGCTCGTGCTTTGCGGGCCGACGACACGGAGCCGGAGTACCGTCTTTGGGGCGAGCTGAGAGGCCGGCGCCTAAACGGCTACAAATTCGTCCGACAGGTCCCAATTGGGCCTTACATCGTTGATTTTCTTTGTCGGGAGCACTGGCTGGTCATCGAGCTTGATGGGGCACAGCATTCGGAGTCGAAATATGACACGCGACGAGATGGCTGGTTGAACTCGAATGGCTATTCGGTGCTTCGGTTCTGGAACCACGAGGTATTGAAGGAGCGTCGAGCAGTCCTGGACACAATTCTTGCTGCGCTGGAGGGTCGCATCGACGCCCCCTCACCCGGCCTTCGCTTCGCTCCGGCCACCCTCTCCCCGCCGGGGAGAGGAGGTCGCCAATCGCGGCCGCCGCGACGGACAGTTGAGGAATGCTTTGGAAGAGGTAGCGCATCAGAGGTGACGCTCCCGCCTCTCCCCGGCGGGGAGAGGGTGGCCGCGCGGCGGCCGGGTGAGGGGGCATGACCGGCTCGCTGCGCTCCAAAATCATCCCTGTCACCACCATCCTAACGATCCTTGTGGTCGCCTGGTACGTGCTGGCGGTCTTTATGAACGCTCCGTTCCAGCGCGATCTCGACCGTCGCGCCAACGAAACGCCGGGCACGATCGCGTTCATCGGCAAGACGCTCAGCCAGCCGAAACCCATCGTGCCGGCGCCGCAACAGGTGGCGCAGAACGTCTTCGAGAATACATTTCTGAGAAAGCCATCTTCAAACCGTAGTCTGATCTACCACGCCGGCGTGACGCTCTCGTCGACGCTGCTCGGCTTCGCCTTCGGCACCGTGCTGGGCATCCTGATCGCTGTCGGCATCGTGCATCTTGCCTCGCTGGATCGCTCGCTGATGCCGTGGATCATCGCTTCGCAGACGATCCCGATCCTGGCGATTGCGCCGATGATCATCGTCGTGCTTGCGGCGATCGGCATCACCGGGCTTTTGCCGAAGGCGCTTATCTCAACCTACCTTTCGTTCTTCCCAATGGCGGTCGGCATGGTGAAGGGCCTGCGCTCGCCCGAAATTATGCATCTCGACCTGATGCACACCTATAATGCCAGCCCGTCGCAGACCTTCTGGAAGCTGCGGGTGCCGGCTTCGGTCCCGTTCCTCTTCGCCTCGATGAAAGTGGCGATCGCCGCCAGCCTTGTTGGCGCCATCGTTGGCGAACTGCCGACCGGCGCGGTGGCCGGCATCGGCGCGAAACTCCTCAACGCATCCTATTTCTCCAATACCATCGACATGTGGGCGGCGCTTGTCGCCGGCTCTGTCGTCGCGCTGGTCCTGGTCGGGCTGGTCGATATCGCCAGCCGTCTGGTCGAGCGCGGCATGGGAGCGAGGCCGGCATGATGGTTTGCTTGATCCTCTCTGAGATTCCGGCGGGACAGCGCCCCCCTCTGTCCTGCCGGACATCTCCCCCACAAGGGGGGAGATCAGATGGCCGCGATGCTTTCGACAATCGCCCACGCTGCAGTATGAGTGCCGCCGATGCGGCGCGTGATCTCCCCCCTTGTGGGGGAGATGTCCGGCAGGACAGAGGGGGGCGCTGTCCCGCCAGCGTTACCGTTAGAGAGGTCAGGAAGGCAGCCGCATGAGAGCGCCCCGCCTCCATTGGCAATCGCTTCTTGCCGCCTTACTGGCGATCGCTTCCCTATTCCTCCTGCCGGTGGCCAATCTCCCGGCGGATTCCAGCGCGGCAGGCACCCCCGCCTTTGTCGCGGCGCTGGTGGTCGGGCTGGCGCTTGCCGCTTGCGTAGCCGACGCAACGCAAGTGCCGATCCGTCTCAAAGCTCTATTCCTGTTTGCCACGGCGCATGTTGCTGTCGCGCTTCTCTTCATCGAGATCGCATCCGCGAACGGGATCGCCCGCGCGCCGTTCTATATGCTGCTGGCGGCATTGTGGCTGCTGGCATGGCGCTGTGTGTCGCTGCTGTCGTCGCTGAAACCGGTCACGACCTTTTTGCGCCTTCTCATCCCGGCCATCTTCGGCGCCTGGATCCTGATCATCTGGGAAGCGGTGACGCGCGGCGCGGGGATACCCTTCATCCTGCTGCCACCGCCATCGGCGATCGGCGTTCGCATCATGAATTCGCTGCCGACCTTATGGGCGGACGTAAACCAGACAATCTTCAAGGCCGTGCTGGCCGGTTATCTCATCGGCTGCGGGGCAGGGTTCGCCACGGCCATCCTGGCCGACCGCTTCGCCTTTCTGCGCAACGGGCTGCTGCCGATCGGCAATCTGGTGTCCGCGCTGCCGATCATTGGTGTCGCGCCGATCATGGTGCTCTGGTTCGGCTTCAACTGGGAATCAAAGGCGGCGGTCGTCGTCATCATGACCTTCTTCCCGATGCTGGTGAACACGGTCGCCGGCCTGCAGGCGTCCGGCCATATGGAGCGCGACCTCATGCGCACCTATGCGTCGAGCTATTGGCAGACGCTCTGGAAGCTCAGGCTTCCGGCGGCTGCTCCCTTCATCTTCAATGCGCTGAAGATCAATTCCACCCTGGCGCTGATCGGCGCCATCGTGGCGGAATTCTTCGGCACGCCGGTTGTCGGCATGGGCTTCCGCATCTCGACCGAGGTCGGGCGGATGAACATCGACATGGTCTGGGCCGAAATCGCGGTTGCGGCGCTCGCGGGTTCGGTCTTCTATGGCGTGATCGCCCTTCTCGAAAGGGCGGCCACGTTTTGGCATCCGTCGATCCGTGGTGGATAGACGGCTTTCAGAGGGTAACAGGGCAATGAAAAAAACAATGATGATGCTGGCCGGCGCGTTCTCGCTCTCGGCCTTTCAGGCAATGGCGGCCGACGCGGTAACGCTCCAGCTGAAATGGGTGACCCAGGCGCAGTTCGCCGGATACTACGTCGCCAAGGACAAGGGCTTTTACACCGAGGAAAACCTTGATGTGACGATCAAGCCGGGCGGCCCGGACATCGCGCCGGAACAGGTGATCGCCGGCGGCGGCGCAGACGTGATTGTCGACTGGATGGGCGGCGCTTTGGCGGCGCGCGAAAAGGGCGTGGGCCTCGTCAACATCGCACAGCCGTTCAAGAAGGCCGGCATGGAACTCGTCTGCCCGAAGGATGGGCCGGTGAAAACCGAAGCCGACTTCAAGGGCAAGACGCTGGGTGTCTGGTTCTTCGGCAACGAATATCCGTTCTATGCCTGGATGAACAAGCTTGGTCTTCCGACCGAAGGCGGCGCGGATGGCGTCACGGTGCTGAAACAGTCGTTCGACGTGCAGCCGCTTATCCAGAAGCAGGCGGACTGCATTTCTGTCATGACCTACAACGAGTACTGGCAGCTCATCGATGCCGGCTACAAGCCGGAAGACCTGACCGTCTTCAACTACACCGCGATGGGCGTCGACCTGCTTGAGGACGGCCTCTATGCGATGCAGGACAAGCTGAAAGATCCGGCGTTTGAGGACAAGATGGTGCGTTTCGTGCGCGCCTCGATGAAGGGCTGGAAGTACGCCACCGAAAATCCGGATGAGGCAGCCGACATCGTCGTCGAAAACGGCGGCCAGGACGAGAACCACCAGAAGCGCATGATGGGCGAGGTGGCCAAGCTGATCGACAATGCCGACGGCAAGCTGATCGAAGCAGCCTACCAGCGCACCGCCGATGCGCTCTTGGCGCAGAAGATCATCACCAAGGCTCCGGAAGGCGCCTGGACCGCGGCAATCACGGATAAGGCGATCAAGTAGGCGTGCAGACGTCGCAATTGATGTTGGAGAAGGGGCGGGCGACCGCCCCTTCGCATTTGACGCACAGTCCGCTATCTACTGGTCATGACCGCTACAAACTTTAATACCAGAAACGACACTTACCGAAAGCTACTGGGCAACGGCCTCACCTATCGCGTACCACGTTTTCAGCGCGACTATAGCTGGGACGAGGAAGAGTGGGATGATCTTTGGCACGGCATAGTTGGGACGGTCAAAGAGGGCGGGGAGTCTGCCCACTACATGGGATATCTCGTTCTCCAGACGTCGGACGACAAAGCATTCGACGTCATTGATGGGCAGCAGCGGCTGACCACCCTTAGTATCATAGTCCTTGCGGCACTTCGCAATCTGAAGCGGTTAGCGAAGCAGGGCTGGGACGTTGATAACACAAATAGACGTGCCGATGGATTGCGGCAAACATACATCGGGTACTTAGATCCGGTTACGCTTGTATCTCGATCAAAGCTCACTCTGAATAGAAATAACGAGAATTACTATCAGACCTATATTGTTCCGCTGGTTGATCAACTTCCGCAGCGCGGGCTGAAAGCTTCTGAGCATTCATTGCGTAAAGCTTATGAATGGTTTGATCGACGATTGCGAGAACACGTCCAAGGATCGTTGGACCCTGGCCTGGAGATTGCTCAACTCATTGACCGTATGAGTGATAGATTGTTCTTTACCGTAATCACGGTGACGGACGAACTCAATGCTTACAAGGTTTTTGAGACGCTCAACGCCAGAGGAGTTAGGCTCTCAGCAACGGATCTTTTGAAGAATTGGTTGTTCTCTGTTCTGCATCGAGAAGGACAACACGAACATGAGCTGAGGGTACTTGATGATCGGTGGGAACAGATAATTGGAAAGTTGGGCGCAGAAAGTTTCCCTGATTTCCTACGAGTCCATTGGAATAGTCGTCGAAGCTTTACCAGGCAAGCAGACCTATTCAAGACAATCCGGAATCAGATTGCTTCGCGCGGCGCCGTTTTCGAATTACTTGCTGGAATGGAGCAGGATATGGACACATATCTTGCTCTCACAAGTCCTGATGCCTCAAACTGGTCACTCGACTGCAAGGAACACGCACGTACGTTGAGGATGTTTAGTGTTAGACAACCATATCCTTTGATCCTTGCAGCACATCGCCGACTGACGGACGACGACTTTGAGGTTTTGCTTCGTGCCCTTGTCGTAATCGCCATGCGCTATAACGTCATTGGGAACCTCCAGACCAGCGAGCAGGAAAGAACATACTATGCTGAAGCCGAGCGCATCTCACGCGGTGATCACACAACGCTAAAGGAAATTCTCGATGGCGTAAGGGGCGTGTATCCAAACGACGAGAACTTTCAGACTTCGTTCATTGACAAGGCCATTGGTACGACGCAAGCGCGGAATCGGCGCATCGTGCGGTACATCTTATGCAAGCTGGAGAGGCAGCTTAGCGGAGCGGAGCTGGACTACGATAATCCCGCCATCAGCCTCGAACACATTTGCCCAACCAACCCACAATCGGGGTGGGAAAGCTTTACAGATGAGGAAATTGAGACGCTGTCGTCTCGATTGGGAAACATTACACTGCTTGCTCAGGGTCCTAATCGTGATCTGGGAAATTCGGATTTTTCGACCAAGCGTGCGGTCTACATGAAAAGCCCGTATGCCCTTACGCGAAAAGTTGCCGAAGAAAACGATGAATGGACACCTGCCCGGATTACGGCCCGCCAGCGCGGCTTAGCTCAAGTAGCTAAGTCTGTGTGGAGAGTATCTCAACTGGCATAGAAGCGGAGGAGTCCATGACCGCCCCACGCCCGTCGAAAACCCATATCGGCAACCACAAGCTCCATCCCGAGACCCTGATGCTCGGTTATGGCTTCGATCCGGAGCTTTCCGAAGGCGCGGTGAAGCCGCCGGTATTCCTGACCTCGACCTTCGTGTTCCGTTCGGCGGAGGAGGGCAGGGACTTCTTCGATTACACGTCGGGCCGCAAGGAGCCGCCAAAAGGCACCGGTGCTGGTTTGGTCTATTCGCGCTTCAACCATCCGAACTCGGAGATCGTCGAAGACCGCATGGCGGTCTATGAGGGCACGGAAGCCTGCATCCTGTTTTCGTCCGGCATGTCGGCCATCGCGACGACCTTGCTGGCGTTCGCGCGGCCGGGCGACGTAGTCCTGCATTCCCAGCCGCTCTATGGTGGCACCGAGACACTGCTCTCCAAGCAGCTTTCGAATTTCGGCATCGAGGCTTACGGCTTCGCCGACTGGATCGACGCCGAGACCGTCCGCAAGTCGGCCGGCGAGGCCGAGAAGCTTGGGCGTGTGTCGGTGGTCCTGATCGAGACGCCGTCAAACCCCTTGAACAGCCAGGTCGACATAAGGCTGGCTCGCGCCTTGGCCGACGAAATCGGCGAGCGGCAGGGGCACAGGCCGGTGGTCGTCTGCGACAACACGCTGCTCGGGCCGGTCTTCCAGCACCCGTGCGAATTCGGCGCCGATGTTTCGGTCTATTCGCTGACCAAATATGTCGGCGGCCATTCCGATCTGATCGCGGGCGCCGCGCTCGGCTCGAAGGCGGTGACGAAGCCGATCAAGGCGTTGCGCGGAGCGATCGGCACGCAGCTTGATCCGCATTCCTGCTGGATGCTCGGCCGATCGCTGGAAACGCTGACGATCCGCATGGAAAAGGCCAATGACAACGCCAAGGTCATCGCCGAATTTCTGCGCGACCATGCCAAGGTGGAGCGCGTCCATTATCTGCCGTTCCTCGAAGCCGGATCGCCGGCGGCAAAGGTGTTCGCGGCACAGTCTTCGGGGGCCGGCTCGACCTTCTCGTTTGATATCAAGGGCGGGCATGCGGCGGCCTTCGCGTTTCTCAACGCGCTGCAGGTGTTCAAGCTGGCGGTGTCGCTGGGCGGAACGGAGTCCCTTGCTAGCTTGCCTGCCTCGATGACCCATTCCGGTGTGCCGGCCGAGGTGCGCAAGCGCATCGGCGTGCTGGACACCACCATCCGCCTGTCGATCGGGCTGGAGCATCCGGACGATCTGATCGCCGACCTGACGCAGGCGCTGGCGGCGACGGACACGGCCAGGGATGCGGGAATTTAGCGCCGCTTACGCCTTCTCGCGAATATCGGTCAATGTCCGTGTCGGCGTGATCGCCTCCGGGTCGAGTTTTACCTCGATGATCGCCGCCTTGCCGGATGCGCGGGCGCGTTCGAAAGCCGGCGCGAAGTCTGCGGTTTTCTCGACCGTTTCGCCATGTCCACCGAATGCGCGCGCATAGGCGGCGAAATCGGGATTGCGCAAGGTCGTGCCGGAAACGCGACCGGGATATTCGCGCTCCTGATGCATGCGGATCGTGCCGTAGATGCCGTTGTTCAGGATGACGACGACAATCGGCAGGCCATACTGCACCGCCGTCGCGAATTCCTGACCGTGCATCAGGAAATCGCCGTCGCCGGCCCACACGATGATTTCGCGCTCGGGAAACAACGCCTTGGCGGCGACGCCGGCCGGCAATCCGTAGCCCATTGAGCCGGAGGTCGCCGCAGCTTGCGTATTGATCCGCCGATACCGATGGAAGCGGTGCATCCAGGTCGCGAAGTTGCCGGCGCCGTTGCAGATCACCGCATCGTCCGGCAGCACGCCTTCCAAATAGTTCATGATCGGCCCTACCTGGACCGCTCCAGGGCCGGTTTCGGGTGGTGTCGACCAATCCAGATAGGCCTTGTGCAGTCTTTCGGTTTCGGCGGCCCAGCCCGGTTTTTTCGGCCCGCTGCGTTTCGCGAACGCCTCGACAAAGGCCGCCGGCGAGGCGTTTATCGCCAGCGTCGGACGATAGACGCGACCAAGTTCGTTGGCGTCGGCATGGACGTGGACAAGCGTCTGGTCGGGGTAGGGGCTTTTCAGCAGCGTATAGTCGGAGGAAGGCATTTCGCCGAAACGTCCGCCGATCAGCAGGACCAGATCCGCCTCTTTCACTGCCTTGGCCAGTTGCGGGCTTGGGCCGATGCCGATATCGCCGGCATAGTTTGGGTGCAGATTGTCGAACAACATCTGTCGCCGGAAGGATACGCCGACCGGCAGCGCCCATTTTTCGGCGATCGTTCGCATGTCGGCTACGCCGTCCTGCCCCCAGCGCGTACCGCCGAGAATGGCGAAAGGCCGTCTGGCCGTGCGCAGCAGCTCCTCGAGCTTGTCGAGTTCGGCGTCGCCGGGCCGCGTCTCGACCGGCGTCGCAGGCAACGCCATCGGTGCCTCGGCTTCCGAAGTCAGCATGTCCTCAGGCAGCGAAATCACGACCGGCCCCGGCCGGCCCGAGGTTGCGACGGCGAATGCCCGCGTCACCAGTTCGGGAATGCGCTCGGCGCGGTCGATCTCGACCACCCATTTGGCGATATCACCGAAGAATCGCTTGTAATTCACCTCCTGGAACGCCTCGCGTTCGCGTGCATGGCCGGCGATCTGGCCGATGAACAACAGCATCGGGATCGAGTCCTGCATGGCGATGTGGATGCCGGCCGAGGCATTCGTTGCGCCCGGGCCGCGCGTCACGAAACAGATGCCAGGCTTGCCGGTTAGCCGGCCCTCGCAATCGGCCATCATAGCCGCCCCGCCTTCCTGCCGGCAGACGATGGTCTTGATCTTCGAATCGTGCAGCGCGTCGAGCACAGCAAGGTAGCTTTCGCCCGGAACGCAGAAAATGCGCTCGACGCCATTGGCCTCCAGCGCTTCGACGATGAGTTGTCCGCCGGTTCTCAGCATGGATTTCGATCCTAGTTCGCTGTACGGCGATAGAAAGCGAGGGAGCCGGCAAGCGCCAGCAATGCGCCGCCGCAGGCTCGGTCAAGCCAGACAAGACCGCCACGCGCCAGCAGGCGTACCGCCTGAGCGCCAAAACCGGCATATATGGCCATTACCGACACATCAATGGCGGCGAACACGACTGCCAGGATCGCATATTGCGGCAGTTGAGGTCCAGCCGCCGAGACAAACTGCGGCAGGAAGGCGGAGACGAAGAGGTAACCTTTGGGGTTTGTCACCGCGACCAGGAAACTCTTCAGGTAGAGCGCTCGCGGCGAGCCGTGGAGCTGAACGGCCGATGTGACAGCTGCTGGGTCGAGGCTACCTTTCGATCTCAGAAGTTGGACGCCGAGCCAGGCTAGATAGGCGACGCCGACCCATTTCACGACGCCGAACCAGAACTCGGACGCCGCGAGCAGCGCGCCAAGTCCGATCGCCGCGGCACCAACCAGCACGAAATCCGATGTTGCGGCGCCCGCCATACCCCACACCGCGCGACGGAAACCGAAGCGCGAGCCGTTGGCGAGCGCAAGCAGGACCGTGGGTCCGGGGGTGGCAATTGCGATGAATGCTACCACGGAAAATGCCAGCAGGGTCCATACGCTCATGGTTCTACTTTCACCTCTTGCGCGAGTTCAGCGAGGATTTCGTCAGTATGCTCACCCAGCCTCGGCGAGGGTCGATCGTAACGCAGCGGCGTTTCCGACATGATCATGGGCGCGCGCACGGAGGGCAGAGTGTTGCCGTGGCCGTCGTCGAGGTCCATCCGCATCCCACGTGCAACAGACTGCGGGTCGGCGAAGGCGTCGGCGATGGTGTTGATGGGGCTCGCGGGCACGCTGGCAGCTTCGAGCTTTTCGAGCAGAGGTGCGCGATCCCAATCTTTCAGCACCTCGATGATTTTTGCGCGCAGCCGCGCGCGATTGGTCACTCGGGCCGGATTAGTGGCGAAGCTGGTATCCGCGGCCAGCGCATCCAGTCCAACAACGGCGCAGAATTTCTGAAACTGCCCGTCATTGCCGATGGCCAGGATGATGTGCCCGTCGCGAACCGGCAGCACTTCATATGGCGCGATGTTCATATGGGCATTGCCCATCTGGCCCGGCGCCTTGCCAGAGACAAGATAATTCAGGTTCTGGTTGCCGAGCACGGACATCTGCGTGTCGAATAGCGCCATGTCGATGTGTTGGCCATGGCCGGTCATTTCTGCGTGACGCAACGCCGCCTGGATCGCGACCACCGAATAGAGCCCAGTGAAGATGTCGGAAATCGCCACGCCAGCCTTTTGCGGCTCACGGCCCGGCTCACCTGTAATCGACATCATGCCGGCCATGCCCTGGATGATGAAGTCATAGCCGGCGCGCGGCGCGTAAGGTCCGGTTTGGCCAAAGCCGGTGATCGAACAGTAGACGAGCTTTGGATTGATCGCCTTCAGGCTTTCGTAGTCGAGGCCATATTTCTTCAACCCGCCGAGCTTGAAGTTCTCGATCAGCACATCGGCGGAAGCCACGAGTTTTCGAATCGTTTCCGCGCCTTCCGGTCTGGAAAAATCGATGGCGATCGAGCGCTTGCCGCGATTGCAGGAGTGATAGTAGGCGGCGGAGAGGTTTTCGCCGTCATGGTCGGTGACAAATGGCGGTCCCCATTTGCGTGTGTCGTCGCCGCCGTCCGGGCTTTCGACCTTGATCACGTCGGCGCCCAGATCGGCCAGAAGCTGACCGGCCCAGGGGCCGGCCAGAATCCGCGCCAGTTCGATGACGCGGACGCCGTGAAGCGGGGGCAGCGGCTGATTGTCTGTTGAAATCATGTCGGGCGGCAATCCTCTTGCGCTTTCCCTCCGCTATCCGCGTTCAATTGGCAACGCTCCTTGCGCTTGTCCGTGCAGGCAAACGATTGGCCCAGGCGAGGAAATCCTGCGTGACGTCATCCCTGTTGATCTCGTTGAGAGATTCGTGCCGAGTCTCGGCGTAAACCTTTGTATCCAGATTCGAAAAGCCCATCGCGTGCATGCGCCTGTCGAGGTCGAGCACTGCCTTGCCGCCGTCCGTCGCGGGATCTTTTTCGCCGCCGCGCAGCATGAAGGGCAGGTCCTTCCGGACCTTGCCGAAATTGGCGTCGGACGCGCCATGAAACACGAAGCCGAACAGGTCCTGCCAGAGCGAAACTGACGCATCCCAGCCGCACAGCGGATCGGCGATGTATTTGTCGACCTCGATTGGATCACGCGACAGCCAGTCGAACAAGGTGCGGTGCTTCGGCACTGCCTTGCCCCAGGCCTGGAACGTCAGGCGCGGCAGCATTCGCGAGGGCGTATCGGAACCCAGTCGAAAACGCTCCCAGGCCAGGATGAGCTTTGCCAGTTGGCCCAGCGCGCCGGCCGAAAAGTTCGCGTTCCACACTGCCGCGCCGGCGAGATGTCCTGAATGCCTGAGCACGAAATTCAGCGTGATGATGCCGCCCATGGAATGGCCCAAAATGATCAGCGGCAGGCCCGGATGTTCGCGCTGGATCACCTCGTGCAGCGCCTTGATGTCGGCGATCACCTTGGCGCCGCCATCCTGATCGCCGAACCGACCCTGCGGCGCGTCGGGAGCCTTTGTGTAGCCGTGGCCGCGATGGTCGTGCGCGTAGGTGACAAAGCCGTCGGCGGCCAGAACATCGGCGAAACGCGCATAGCGTGCAGCGTGTTCGGCCAGGCCGTGGTTGATCTGCACCACCGCTTTCGGTGCTCCGTCAGCCTTGCGTACATAAACATTCAACGCCGCGCCCGTCGGCGAATTGACGGTGCGCTGCTCGGAAAATGGCATGAACTGTCCTCCCCGGCGCACTCTTGGCTGGCGCGAGGACAGCGTCAAGCCGCCTCGCAACGACGCCAGGGAAGGCCAATGGTCCGGCCCGGCGCTCATAGTCGTTGAAACAGTGATAAGGTAAACCAAATTTAGCTGAAATTGGCTGAATTTCACCCGCTCGACGCAACCATTCTCTCATCCAAACGCGTTATAAGACCGGCATCCGTTTGCTGCCCGGAGTTGATCTCTGGCGTTCGGTCGAACGGATATGGACGGGCATTCAAAAGGCGCGTTTGCCATGAAGACGTGGACGGTGGAAGTGGATGTCGAGCGGATCGCGGTTGTCGATCCGCAGGGCAGCCTCAAAGTGCTAGCCCGCGAGGCGCTCGCGCGGATTGTCATCGAAACCAACGACAGCGGCCCGTTCTCCGACGACGCGTGGTGGCTGCTGCTGCGCGACGACGGCACGGTGGCGCTGAAGTTTCCGCAAAGTGCCGATGGCGAACACGATGTCATCGAGAGCTTCCTCGATCTGCCGGGTTTTAACTACGAAGCCATGGTCACCGCCATGGGCTCGACAGAACAAGGGTTTTTCCCGGTGTGGCGGCGCGAGGCGTAGGACGATAGGCGTCGCGCCGTCATCTGACTGTTCTTTCGATGGCTTGCCAGGATCGCGCCGACGTGTGACATCCGCATTGTGGAAGCATGAAGCCTTTCTGACGTTTGCCGGCTTTTGTTTTGAATAACTGCTAAGTATAGATACATTTATACTTACATGTTTTGAATTATACTTTTACAATATGGATTGAAAAATAGGCGGTATCTCGATATAGTGCCAATGAATCCATTTCGATTTCCTTGTTGTCATGAGGGGCGTCCGCGATGCGCATTTTGACCCGGTTGGCGTGTCTCGCCATGGGTTTCGCAGCTATCGGCGCGGCTGCGCCGGCCCATGCGGAGGTAGCTTTAGAGGGTACCTTCCTTGCTTCCGAATCCTGCCCCGCTTTCCAGTCGATCCGCCGGCAGACAAACCCCGGCGACATCAAGGTCGAGGCCGGCAGGTCCTATGAGCTGTTCGCGGGAAACAAGCCGGGCCCGAGCCATTTTCTGATCAAGGTCGAGGGTGCGCAGCCGGAACGGCGCTGGGTCGAGGTGCGCTGCGGCACGCACATGGTGCCGGCGGACGGCGAGCCTGTTCCGGCGCCGCAGCCGGGACCATCGCAGCCGGACCGGATCGACATGATTTTGGCCATCAGCTGGCAGCCGGGATTCTGCGAGACCAAGCCGGACAAGACGGAGTGCCAAAGCCAGACCGAGGACCGTTTCGACGCCAGCCATTTCTCCCTGCATGGGCTTTGGCCGCAGCCGCGCGCGAACGTCTATTGCCAGGTGCCGCAGGCCGATATTTCCAACGACAAGGCTGGCAAATGGGACCAACTGCCGGAGGTCGTTCTGGAAGCGGCGACGCGGGCCGAGCTCGACAAGGTCATGCCGGGCACGCAATCCAAACTCGACCGTCACGAATGGACCAAGCACGGCGCCTGCTATGGCGATACGATGGAGGCCTACTACGCCGACTCGCTGCAACTCATGCGCCAGTTGAACGAAGCGCCCGTGCAGGCGCTGTTCGCCGGTCGCATCGGCGCGGAGCTGACGTCGGACGAGATCGCCGACGCCTTCGAGGAATCTTTCGGGGCAGGGGCCGGCTCGCGCATCAGGGTGAGCTGCTCGAACGATCCAAGCGACGGCCGCCGCATGATCGGCGAGATCACCATCGCGCTGTCGGGTCCCATCGATTCATCGACGAAAATCGCGGACCTGATGTTCGCCGCCGCGCCAACCAGTGACCGCGGTTGCCCGAAAGGCGTCGTCGACAAAGCCGGGTTTCAATAGGCGAGGTCGGGCAGTCGGGGTTGCGGATGCGCGGCCAGGCGCTTAACGCACTTTCGCATGCCCTGTTCCTACATCCTTTGCGCAACGCCGCGTTCCGGCACCACGCTGCTCTGCGATCTCCTGGCCCAGACTGGCGTAACCGGCCGGCCGAATTCCTATTATCGCAGCCAGAATGTCCTTGAGTGGGCGCAGGAGTGGGGCGTGCCGGTGCCGCACAGGATTGGCGATCCGGCGTTCGAGCAAGCCTATCTCGATGCGGTTCGGCGCGTCGGCACGGCGGAGACCGGTATGTTCGGCCTCCGGCTGATGTGGGGCACGGTCGCAGAACTTCGCCAACGCCTTCGAATCATCTTTGCCGACGCGGCCGATGACGCGGCGCTGTTCGAAAAAGCGTTCGGCGAGGTGAGTTACATATATCTCAAGCGGCTTGACACAGTTGCGCAGGCCATCTCGCGGCTGCGGGCCGAACAAAGTGGTCTTTGGCATCGTTCTGCCGACGGCAGCGACCGCGAGCGCGCGGCCCCATCGGCCCCGGAAACCTATAGTGCCGATCTCATCGCCAGTTTGGTGCGGGAGGCGGAGACCGATAACCTGAATTGGAATGCTTGGTTCGCTGCGCAAGGCATCGAGCCGTTGCGCCTGACCTATGAGGAGTTGTCGGCTGCCCCGCAGACGACATTGGCGACTGTCCTCAAAGCTCTTGGCCAAAATCCCGCGATTGCCGCATCTATTTCCGTTCAGACAGCGAAGCTGGCGGATGCGACGAGCCGGGAATGGGCCGAGCGGTTTCGCCGTTCACCCTCCCCTTGAGGGGGAGGGTCGGCGCGTGGGTCCGAAGGACGGGCGGGGTGACTGCCAGCATGACTCCGAGATCAGCCCCAACCCGCGTCTGCCGCGCGACACCACATTGCGGAGGCGGTTTCTCCAACCGTCATTGCTCTTTGGCCGCGCCTCGCCTACATAGCGCGCGACTTCCATTCATCGCGGAACAGGAAAAGCGCGCGTGGCACGCCAGTTCATCTATCACATGTCCGGCCTCAACAAGGCTTACGGCACGAAGAAAGTGCTCGAAAACGTCCATCTGTCCTTCTACCCGGACGCCAAGATCGGCATTCTGGGGCCGAACGGCGCGGGCAAGTCCACCGTGCTGAAGATCATGGCCGGCATGGACAAGGAGTTCACCGGCGAGGCGTGGCTGGCCGAGGGCGCGACCTGCGGCTACCTGCCGCAGGAGCCGCAGCTCGACCCGTCGCTCGACGTCAAGGGCAATGTCATGCTGGGCGTCGCCAAGCAGCAAGCGATCCTCGATCGCTACAACGAGCTCATGGCCGACTATAGCGATGAGACCGCCGACGAGGCGGCCAAGCTGCAGGATGAGATCGACGCCCAGAACCTTTGGGACCTGGAAAGCCAGGTCGAGATGGCGATGGAAGCGCTGGGCTGCCCGCCTGGCGACTCGCCCGTCGACAATCTCTCCGGCGGCGAAAAGCGCCGCGTCGCGCTCTGCCAGTTGCTGCTGCGCAAGCCTGATCTGCTGCTGCTCGACGAGCCGACTAACCATCTCGACGCCGAGACCACCGCATGGCTGGAAAAGCACCTGCGCGAATATCCCGGCGCGGTGCTGATCATCACCCACGACCGCTATTTCCTCGACAATGTCACCGGCTGGATTCTTGAGCTCGACCGTGGCCGCGGCATTCCCTACGAGGGCAACTATTCCGCCTACCTGCAGGCCAAGGCCAAGCGCATGGAGCAGGAGGGCCGCGAGGAGGATTCGCGCCAGAAGGCGATCGCCCGCGAGCGCGAATGGATTTCGTCCTCGCCCAAGGCGCGCCAGGCCAAGTCGAAGGCACGTATCAAGGCCTACGACGAGCTGGTCACCGCCGCCAACAACCGCCGCCCGCAGGACGCCCAGATCATCATTCCGGCGTCGGAGCGGCTTGGCGGCAATGTCATCGACGCCGAAAACCTGTCCAAGGGCTTTGGCGACGAGCTGCTGATCGAGGATCTGAATTTCAAGCTGCCGCCCGGCGGCATCGTTGGCGTCATCGGGCCGAACGGCGCCGGCAAGTCGACGCTGTTCAAGATGATCACCGGCCAGGAAAAGCCCAACGCGGGCGCCATCAAGGTCGGCGAGACGGTGCAGCTTGGTTACGTCGATCAGAGCCGCGATCATCTCGACGGCTCGAAAACCGTCTGGGAGGAAATCTCCGGCGGCAACGACATCATCAAGCTCGGCAAATTCGAGGTGAACAGCCGCGCCTACTGCTCGTCGTTCAATTTCCGCGGCGGCGACCAGCAGCAGAAGGTCGGCAATCTCTCAGGTGGCCAGCGCAACCGCGTGCACCTGGCCAAGATGCTGAAGAATGGCGGCAACGTCATCCTGCTCGACGAGCCAACCAACGACCTCGACACCGAAACGCTGGCGGCGCTCGAAGACGCGCTGGAAAATTTCGCCGGCTGCGCCGTCATCATCAGCCACGACCGCATGTTCCTGGATCGCTTGGCGACGCACATCCTGGCCTTCGAAGGCGACAGCCACGTCGAGTGGTTCGAAGGCAATTTCGAGGATTACGAGCAGGACAAGATCAGGCGGCTGGGACCGGACAGCGTCAATCCGAAACGGGTGACGTATAAGAGGCTGACGAGGTAGGACGGCGATAGCCGATCTGGACTCACTAGGTTGGTCGCTTCGGGTGCCGTTTTCCGTGCGGTTTCTCGGGTGATGGGAGCAGCAGCGGCCCTGTGTCATCCGATGTCAACCGCCCCGTCAGCGATGAGCCGATAGAGTTATCAGGCCGTTCTTTGGGAATTTCCTTGGATTCTTGAGAAAGGGAAGCAAGGGCCCTTTGGGCAAGAAATGAATTGTGCGCCGCGAATCCAATAATATCTTGGATTGCAGCAGGGTTTTTCTCAAGCTCTATGATCTGATGAGGCGTAAGATCTAAGCAAAAAGACTCGAATTTTCCGGCATTGTTGCGCTTCCTGATAAATATCGTTGAAGCGGATTGATAATAGAATAAATCCTCGTCGCCTGCAGCGGCCTTCAATTCCACTGCGGCCTTAGCTTGTGCTCCATGGACGTCCGACTGGGGTTTATCCAATCCCTGCAATTCTAGCGCTTTTTCTGCCTTCTCCAGACGTTTCTTGAATTCTGCGCCAGTGAGGAAGTCTCGTGTGCGCGCCAGAAAGTTCCTTATCTCTGACCCTTTTTGGGCCGGGAGCTCGTTGACTATCTCAAACCCAAGAGCTTCATTAAACGCTCGCATGGCCGCTGTCACTTGTTCGACAGTCTTTGGCGTTCCATGTGAGAGATAGAACCGGATGGGAAAATATCTCCGGCGCGGCACTTCCGAAGTATCCACGCCGAGTGCAGTCATCGCCATCCATGAGTGTAGTTCGTTGCTTAGCTCGATGCTCCTCTGCTCGTCTAGGTGATGTTTTTTGTCAATTCTTGATATGTGTTCCAGGAGCTCGTCACGAATTTCTATCATCAAGTTTCGAGTATGATCTACGCTGGCATCGAATCTACCGAGGTAATTTCTGCCACCTCTGTATCCAGTCCAATAGTGATCGTGGAAATCGTCTATTGGTCGTACGAGAAGCGCTAGTAGTTCTTCCAGGCGCGTGATACGCGCTTGGAGCCGATGAATTTCTTCATCTATGGCGACCATTGTTTCATTTCCTATTGAGTGGGATTTGCACGCTCCAGATAAATCCACTTTGTATGCAAAAAGAATCGTTTCCGCTACGGCCATTCTACAATCTGTTGGTGCGCGCAGCCTTAGCTTTGGCAAGGTTAGGGCAAGTGACAAGTCGCGCGGGTCCGATGATCGCGTACTTGCCGCCGGCCTTGCATTGTGCATCCGTGCGGGCCATGTCCCTCTTCTCCGCCCTTTCCGCCAAATCTTTTCAGGTCGAGTTCCACTCCCACGCCGAGGCGATCCTCGCGGCGGACTTTCCGCGGGCGGTCGAGGAGCTGGAGCAGGTACTGCTCGCCGCCTCTATTCCCATCGAGGAAATCATCGCCGGCGGGGGCGGGGAGACCAAGAACACGCAGCGGCTGCGCAAGGGGCTGGTCGCGGTCGGCTGGGAGACGACCACCTTCACCATCGAGAAGGTGATCAACAACGTGCGCCGCGAGGCGATCTCGCACAAGATGGATCACGTTCGCACCATCCCGCAGGCCGATGGGTCGAGCGGCGTCGTGGCGCTGGAGATCGAGTGGAACAACAAGGACCCGTTCTTCGACCGCGACCTCGAAAATTTCAAGCGCTTGCATGCCGAAGGTGCGATTTCGGTCGGCATCATCGTGACGCGCGGGCGCAGCCTGCACGACAACATGCTCGATCTCGTCTACCGCTTCTTTGATCAGCGCCACATTCAATCTTTCGATGATCTGCTGAATTGGGGCTATGACCCCACCAGCAGACAACGCAAAGCGATCATGAAACGGGTCGAGAGGGCGAAAAACCCACTCACGTTCCGGCAAGCCTTTGCGGAGAAGTTCGTCGCGGATAAGTTCGGCGAGGCAACCACCCATTGGCGCAAGCTTGAAGACCGCATCTCGCGTGGAGTCGGCAACCCTTGCCCACTTGTCACGATCGGCCTGCCGGACAGCATCGTAAGCTTTGGCGAGGATCCGTCAAAACTGAAGCCCATTATCGAGGCTGTGGCTGGGGACGCGTCGGAGGAGCCGGACCTACTCAGCGGCCTCGACGGCTGAATTATAGGCATACGTCTTCCAGGTCGGCTTGTAGGTCTCGTCCGCCTGGTTGCCCCAGTATGTCCAGCCCGGCCGCGTGCCGCGAGCGAACATTTCCAGATAAGGGCCTTTAGAACAGCGCTCGATCAGATCGTACTGCTCGTCTGGTTTGCGAGAATGCTCGCGCTTTCGAGACGACATGTAATTCACCTGGCTGCGGCCCGGCGCTTCGGTGCGTGCATTCTTGCCGCGCACGCCGAACAGCAGCAGCTCCGTGACGTTGCGAAAATAAAAGCCGACACCGCGGCCGTCCGAGCCGCCGTCTTTACGCACCTTGTGCCAGACGATGTTCGACTTGTACTCGAAGCCCCATGCCTGCATGACCCGCAGTCCGTCTGGCAGGAGGGCATTCGGGACCCACATATAAAGATGGGCCGGTTGCCACGTCAGATCGGCGACGGGCAGGGCGCAGATGTCGTCGGTCGTCATGGTCTCGTAGCGCGACAAGCGCCGATGCTCTGGCGCTACCTTGCCGGTACGGTTTGTGAAACGCCAAGGCGGGTCGGCAAGGACGGTGTGAAACCGTTTGCCTCCCGTTCGTCGCGCCAAGTCGATGGCGGCATTCATTGCTTCAGCGTTCACGACAATGCCCCGACCAGGACTAGAACAAAAACAGAACTTGACATTGCCGTCAACCCTGCCTGATTCTCGTTTGCATGTCTCTGGAGGGCGGGCCGTGAATTTGGGAAAACTTCTCGTGGTCGGCGCGGCAATGTGTCTGGCAAACGCCGCCCACGCCAAACCCGCGCGCTGTTTCACCACCGACGATGGCTATTACCAGTGTGATTTTCGCGGCTTGGACAGCAGCGGCAGTTTCCGCATCTCCGCTAGAGGTTATCCGACCTATACGCTGAACGTGGAGGGCGGCTTTGCCTTCGGCGTGATGACGTTGTCGGGCAAGAGTGTCTCGTTGCCGGGCCAATATGTGCGCAGCCGCGATGACGGCGCCTGCTGGCAGAACCCTGAAACCAACACCAAAATCTGCGCCTGGTAACGCGGCGGCGTCAGACATGCAGCAGCGGCCGCGCATCCTGTCGCAATTTTTTTGTTTTTTTCGTCCACCCCCTTTTCCATTCGCGCACAATCCAACCGCCAAATTGGAGACGGCGATGGATTGGAAGGACGACACGGAAGGGCAGGTGCTGAAGCGGATCGCAATGCTGTTGATCGCGTTGGCCGCGTTGGCCGACCGTTCATGCGACCGGTCCTTGCTTGTGCGCCGTCTCGTGCTCTGGTTTCTCCGTCGCGGCGAGAACGTCGCGCGGGACTTCGTGACCGAGGAAGCGGAGGCGCGCGGGTTGGCGATGCCCTATTTGCCAGAGATGTCCGCCGGCGACAGCGTTGCAGACGCGATGCTGTTGGCGGCTGTTTTCCGCGCGCTGGCATTGATCCTACAGTGCCTGCCGACGCGGTCACCCGACGATAGGCAGTGGTGGGCTTCGCGCGACCGCTCGCCCGGTCGTCAGGTGTATACGATCCTGGGCAAACTGCGTTCTGCGTTCGCGACGAGACCCCCGGCATACGACACGTCATAAGATGCATTTGGCCCGGCCATTCACGCCGCTGCGCAATCGCGTATCGATTGACCCCCACCCCTAACCCCTCCCCACAAGGGGGAGGGGGACTTGGCTGCTGCAATGCCAACGCTGCAGAGCTTGGCGCCAGGCGTCGCCGACCGGAGATTCCCCTCCCCCTTGTGGGGAGGGGTTAGGGGTGGGGGTAACGTTCATATGCGATTGTTCATTCGCGCCCTGTCCTTCCAATTTCGCAATCTGGTTGCTTTCCGAACGCCATGAACTGGCGTAAACGGCAGGCAGGCGCGTTGCCGCGCGGTCGGCGACGGGGGTGCCGGCTTCACATGAAAGAATTTGCATGAAGCGTGTAGCAATCAGCGGCGTCGGCATCGAAATCCCCGCTGGCAAGGTCACCAATGACGAGCTGGTCGCCAGCTTCAATGCCTGGGTGGATGCCGAGAATGCCCGGCGCGGCGACGACGGGCCGCCTTTGCAGCATTCCAGCACCGCTTTCATCGAGCATGCGTCGGGCATCAGGACCCGGCATATGATCGATCCCGTCGGCGTGCTTGATCCCGATCGCATGGCGCCGCGCTTCGCGCACCGCGACGACAACCAGCTTTCGCTGATGGCCGAATTCGGGCTCGCGGCGGCCCGGCGGGCGCTGGACGATGCCGGCGTCGCGGCAGGCGACGTCGACATGGTCATCTGCTCGGCCTCGCACCAGCAGCGCTCCTATCCGGCGATCGGCATCGAGATCCAGCAGGCGCTGGGCACGCGCGGCGGCGCGTTCGACATGGGGCTCGGCTGTTCTTCCGCGGCGGCGGCGCTGCATATCGCCACCAATCTTGTGCGCAGCGGCGCGCAGCGCAGCGTGTTGATCGTCACGCCGGAGATCGTCACCGCGCCGCTCGATTTTCGCGACCGGCAGACGCATTTCATCTTCGGCGACGCGGCTGTCGCCATGCTGATCGAGCCGATGGAAGAGGGCGAGACGAAGCCGGGTCGGTTCGAGGTGCTCGACACCCGCACCTGGACGCAGTTTTCAAGCAATATCCGCAACAATCTCGGCCATTTCACCCGCGCCGAGCAGGACGATCCCTACGCCGTGCCGCTGGAAGGCAATCTCATTAAGCAGGTCGGTAACCGTGTGTTCAAGGAAGTCACGGTCGCCGGCCACAAATTCATTGTCGACTTTCTGGCCGAGCACGGCCTGACCCCGCACGACATGCGCAGATTCTGGCTGCATCAGGCCAACGCCCGCATGAACGCGATGATCCTGAAGCTCGCCTTCGGCGAGGAGGTCGGCCACGATCGCGCGCCGATGGTGCTGGACAAATATGGAAACACCGCCGGGGCCGGCGCGGTCATCGCCTTGCAGGAAAACCACAAGGACATGAAGCCCGGCGATTATGGCCTGCTCTGCGCCTTCGGGGCAGGCTACTCCATTGGCGGCGGTCTGCTGCACATGATGTGAGGCTGCATCAGCGTCGGCGATGGGATCATCAAAGCTCCGAACTGGACGCCGCGACCGGCCGACCGTACATGCTGCGGGACACGGAGCACCCGGCATGGACATCACGGCGACCGACATCGAAATTTTTCCCGCGAAAAAGCTGGCGGCCCGGGTCGAGGCGGTTTTCACCGCGCCTTTCGACCATTTCGAGACATGGCCGACCGACGCGCTCGATCTGAGCTTCGAAGGCATCGAAGGTGATTTCCACGGCGGTGTCACGCGGCGCTCCGGCGGCCGCGAGCCGTGGTATCCGCGCGGGACCGAAATGTGCAACGAGCGGCAGCTCACTATCGTCGCGCCTGACGAACTGGCCCTTGTCGCCGAGGGGATGGGCCTTGCGGAGGTGAAGCCTGAATGGATCGGCGCGAACCTGCTGCTCTCCGGCCTTGCAAACCTCTCCATGCTGCCGGCCGGCACGCTGCTGTTCTTCCAGAATGGCGTGACGCTGAAGATCGACGGCCAGAACGCGCCCTGCAAGCTTAGCGGACGTTCCATCGCGGAGAACGCGAAGATGGCGGACCACGCCGCGGGCTCGCTGCTGTTTCCGAAAGTCGCCAAGCGCCTGCGCGGTCTGACCGCCTGGGTGGAGAAGCCCGGCCGCATTTCGGTGGGCGAGGCGGTCACGGTGCGCGTGCCGGAGCAGTGGATTTATCGCGGTTGAAGGCGGTCAGACGTCCTCGTCATCGGCCTCGAGCAAGCGCGTCGCCCGCCAGCGGGTGAGCACCTCGTTGATCCGCTCGATGACGAAGAACCGCGCCGAGTCGCGGTCGTATCCGTCGGCAAGCAGCTGGTCGTAATCCGTATGTTCGTGGCGGATGTGCGCGACGGTCGACAGCCACACAGCGGTCGAGACCGGCAGCGTCTTCATATGCACCGCTCCAGCGTCGGTGCGAATTTTTTCCGCATCGATAAAAGGCGCCATCGGGATCAGCGCGGTCAGCGCCTTGTCGATGGCCTGTCTGCGCTTGGTCGGAGCGGTCATGCGTTGCGCTTGTCTGGCCTCGTGGCTTGTGGGATTGCGTCGGTCGAGGCGAAATAGGGTTTGATGTCCAGGACCGGTGTTCCGTTCAGCGCATCGATGGCGTCGAGCGTCAGCACTCCGGCTTCTACGTCGATGTCGAGCAGCCCAACGATGTGCAGGCCGATCGGGTTGGGCCGCGCTGGCGAGCGCAGCGCGAAAACGCCTTTGGCTTCAGTTGCATGGCGCGGTTTCTGCACAATCAGATTCCGCTCCGACCGGTCGAACCAGGTCAATATCGCGGCATGGCTGTAGCCAGAGAGACCGGAGAGGCCGGCGCGGAACTGCTCGCCTACCTCAATCGTCGCGCCAAGCCCCGTGTCCCGCGCCGCATTCATGTTTTTCGGGCAGTTGCTGCGTTCCGTCCACGGTGATCGCACGACGCCGATGAAGGCGAGCCTGGCGTCGTCGGCCTCCAGCGCGCCCGCCAGTTCAATCTCGCCCTCGCGTTTCCCGTATTGGGCAATTTGGCCTTGCGTCATTTTCTGGTCTCGCCGCGACATTTCCCGTTGCGCTACTCATGGAACTCACATAAACATATCTTTATATGTTTCCAGTGAAATAGCGAACCATGATCGTAACGCTCGACGCAATGGTAGATAGCTTGAAGGCGGTAGCCGAATCCAGCCGCCTGCGAATCCTTGCTCTGCTGTCGCGCGGCGACCTCACGGTGACCGACCTCACCGAGATTCTGGGCCAGTCGCAGCCGCGTGTGTCGCGCCACCTCAAGCTGTTGCTGGAAGCAGGGTTGATCGGGCGTTACCAGGAGGGGTCCTGGGCCTTCTTCCGTCTGTCCGACGACGAAACGACGCGCGAGTTTCTGCACGGTCTGGTCGCGCGCATCGACCCCGTCGACCTGCAGGTCGATCGCGATCTGGAGCGGCTGGCGGAGGTCAAGCGCCGCCGCCAGGAACGCGCCAGCGATTATTTCTCGCGCAACGCCGCGAGCTGGGATGAAATCCGCACGCTGCATGCGCCCGACAAGGCGGTGGAGACAGCGATCCTGAAGCTGATCGGCAAGCGGCCGTTCCAGACCATGCTCGATCTCGGCACCGGCACCGGCCGGCTGCTGGAAATCCTCAGTCCGCTTTATCGGCGCGGCATCGGTATCGACATGTCGCGCGAGATGCTGGCCGTTGCCCGCGCTAATCTGGACCGGGCAGGGGTCACCAACGCGCAGGTGCGCCAGGGCGACATCTTTGCGCCGCCGGTCGAGCGCGACTCCTTTGACCTCGTGACCATCCATCAGGTGCTGCACTATCTGGACGACCCCGCCCGCGCCGTGCGTGAGGCAGCCCGGCTGCTGAGGCCAGCTGGCCGGCTGGTGGTCGTCGATTTCGAGCCGCACGATCTCGAGTTCCTGCGCACCGAACATGCGCACCAGCGGCTCGGCTTTTCCGATCGCCAGATGGAAGAATGGTTTGCGGAAGCCGGTCTCGATGTCGAGGAGACTCAATCCTTCCACCCCGGCGGGCCAGATGGCCAGCGGCTTACCGTGCGCCTATGGCTCGGACGCGACCGCCGCCTGTTGATCGCCGACCCTAACGCCTCGTCTCAGTCAGCAAGGGAAACCGCCTGATGTCGCAATACCGGCTTTCCAGACGCCCCGATATCGGCGACCGCATCAAGGTTTCGTTCGAATTCTTTCCGCCGAAGACGGACGAGATGGGCGCGCGCCTGTGGGACACGGTCACGCGCTTGCAGCCGCTGAAGCCGCATTTCGTCTCAGTGACCTATGGCGCGGGCGGCTCCACTCGCGAGCGGACGGGGCGCACGATGGCCCGCATCCTGGACGAGACCGCCTTGCAGCCGGCGGCGCACCTGACCTGCATCGACGCGACGAGGGATACGGTCGATCAGGTCATCCGCGAGTTCGCGGCGCTCGGCGTCAAGCGCTTCGTCGCCCTGCGCGGCGATCCTGCCGCCGGCGTCGGTACACGCTATCAGCCGCATCCGGGCGGCTATGCCAATGGCGCCGAGATGGTCGCGGCGCTGAAGCGCATCGGCGATTTCGACATATCCGTTGCCGCCTATCCGGAGAAGCATCCGGAAAGCCCGGATTTCGCCACCGACATCGATATGCTCAAGCGCAAGGTCGACAATGGCGCGACGCGCGCCATCACCCAATTCTTCTTCGAGAACGACGCCTATGAGCGGTATGTCGAGCGGGTGCGCCGCGCCGGCATCTACATCCCGATCGTGCCGGGCATCCAGCCGGTGCACAACATCACCCAGGTCAGCAATTTCGCCGCGCGCGCCGGTGCGCATATTCCGGCTTGGCTACGCGAGCAGTTCGCCGGGCTGGAGAAAGACCCGCAGACGCATATGCTGGTGGCGGCTGCGGTGGCGGCCGAACAGGTGCTCGACCTTGTGGAGCGTGGCGTCAACGATTTCCACTTCTACACGATGAACCGCTCGGATCTCGTCTTCGCGATCTGTCACATGATCGGCATCCGGCCGCATGAGACGGCACTGCCGGAGGCGGCCGCCACGCAGGCGGCATAGGCGGGTTCAACGCGTCAAAGAAAAAGGCCGGGACGTCGCGACCCGGCCTTTTCCTTTCAGTTACTTGCTGCTGGCCCAACCGGCCTGCTTTCAAGTTATTATGGTAGAACTCCCATTATCAGGGCGCCGATAAAGGCAAACGCAGCGCAAATCATCAGGGCATTGATTGGCCGTGCTAGTCCCATGTAATAGCCTCCTTGAATGAGCCTACAACGATGCGGAGACTAGGCGACTTCAGGGGACTGGCAAGCACAAACTATGCTGCATTGCGGCAGGATTGTGGACCAAAATGGGCGGCCAGATGGCCTTATCCGTTTGATTACAACAAGATACGGACCGAAACATTTCGTGAAAAAAATGTGGTCCGACCAGGTCGGAAAACCACAAAACGTCGTTCTCAATGTGAGCCGTCGAAGTTCCAGGGATTGAGCAGGCGGACAGCAGTCGAAGCAAAGTCCGCTACATTACGAGTGACGACGGTCATATCATGAACGATTGCTGTCGCGGCGATATAGGCATCTCGGAATGAGGTCGGGTTTGGAATGTGCAAAGACGCGCATTGCCGAGCAACACGAGTGTCGACGGGCAGAATGCGGTCTCTAAAAGTGGTGAGGACTCCGTCTTCAAACCATCGTCTTAAAAGACGCCCCTGAAAAGCATCTTTGCGTTCGGTCAAAAATATCCCGGTCTCGATTTCCTGGATCGTAATCGCGGACAGGAACAGAGATGAGGGCTTAGCGGTGCCCGCCCAGTAGGTAACGTGCTCATCCGCTCTGCCCTTGTCGATCTTCCGAAGCTCGGAAACGACGTTTGTGTCGATCAGAAACATTGCCGCCGTCAAAATTCGGCGGCGCGGGCCAATTCTCTGCTGCGTGGAAATTCGATATCTACGTCATCGTCGCTGGCAAGAAGTTCCGCAATATTTTTTTCGTCGCTGGTCAGCCGCCTATAGTCCTCGATGCTGAGCAGCACATGCGAAGCCTCACCCCGCGAGGTGATGATAACCGGCCCGCGTTTGGCCGCGCGCTTTGCTCCGGCATTGTCGCGATTGAATTCCTGGCTGGTCAATGTGGTGACGGTCATCGACAACGCTCCTAACATAAGTAGGTAGATTACTACTTATGTGGTTGCCAGGCAATTACCAGCTACCGCCGGAAAATGCGGCCGTCGATCACCAGCAGCCCGCTGCCGATCAGCGCCATTCCCGCCAGTTCGAATAGCTCCAGCCGTTCACCGAGAAAGGTGACACCCAGCAGCATGGCGCTTACCGGCACGATCAGCGTCACGAGCGAGGCATTGGTAGCGCCGGCGGTTGCGACGATGCGGAAGTAAAGGATGTAGGCGAAGGCGGTCGACAAAAGCGCCAGCGCCACGATCGCCATCCAGACCTGGGCGCTGCCGACGGTCAGCGATGCCGGGCCATAGGCGATCAGCACGATCGGCAGCATGATCAGGGTGGATGCCGTCAACTGTCCGGTCGCCACGATCGGCGGTGCGATACCGGCGAATTTGGCGCGGGCCAGGATCAGCGCCAGCGCATAGGACAGCGACGCGCCGATAAGCGCGAATTTCGCCCATACCGGACCTCCGAGACCGGCCACGATCCCCGGGCCTACCATGACTGCCGTTCCCGCGATGCCTAGCCCGATGCCGGCCAGCTTGTTCGGCGTCAGTTTCTCGTCAGCGGTCATCATGTTGGCGATGACGAGGGTCCAGAACGGCGTCGTTGCATTGAGAACGGAAGCGAGGCCGGCCCCCATCTGCGTCTGGCCGGCGAAGATCAGCGAGAAAGGGATGACATTGTTTAGAAGGGCCAGCGCGAAGAAGCGTCCGGCATAGGGCAGGGCGCCGCGGAAGGACGGTCCGGCAATCGCCAGATAGATATGCAGGGCAAGCGCTGCGATCAGGACGCGGTGCAGCACCAGCACGATCGGCTGGATTTCGGCGACGGCGATGCGTGCGAAGAAGAACGATCCGCCCCAGATCGCGCCGAGCAGCAGAAGCATTCCCCAGGTTGCTGCCGACATGGAAGACTGTGGTGTGGTCGCGGTCTGGACGGACATATCGGCCCTCAAATTGCGATAACGATGCTGGTGCAGGGCTATCGGCTTCGCAAGGCATGGACCACCCGTTTCCTGCCATCTGGCGAGAAGAAACGTCTCTCTTTGCCCCGTCGGCAGCGGATGCTAAAAGCCGCTCGCCGAGCCGGAGGCTGTCGATGCAACGATTCGAAAACGCGCGTGAGGCGGCGCTGGCCATGCGGCCGGACGATCCAGTCTATTGCTTCCGGCCGGAGGTGCTCAAGGCCGACGCCCGGCAGTTCATGGACATGTTCCCGGGCAAGACGGCCTATGCGGTCAAGACCAATGGCGAGCCCATGGTGCTCAAGACATTGCTCGACGCCGGCGTGACGGCTTTCGATGTGGCCTCACCGGGCGAATTCGCTGCCGTGCGCGCCGTCTCGCCGGACGCTGAGATGCTCTATATGCACCCGATCAAGGCGCAGTCGGAGATCCGGCTGGCGCTGGAAAAATATGGCATCCGCGTCATCTCCGTCGATCACGAGGATGAGGTTGCAAAATTCACTCGCATCGTGCGGGCGCTGGACATCGATCCCGGCGCGATCACCGTTTTCGTCCGCGTGCAGACCAAGGGTTCCGCCGCCTACGAACTGTCGAAGAAGTTCGGGGCCGGTCCGGCGCATGCGGTCGAGATCGCCGAGCGCGTCAACAAGATCGGTTACAAGGTCGGTCTCTGTTTCCATGTCGGCAGCCAGATCGAAGACCCGGATACTTACGAGCGGGCGCTCGCCTCGGTCGACTGGGTGCGGAACCGGCTTACCTTCGATATCGCCGGGCTCGACGTCGGCGGCGGTTTCCCGGCCGAATACGGCTACGATCCAAACCGCAAGAAGCCGGAAATGCCTTCGCTCGGGCAGTTGATGTCGAGGTTGCGCGGCGACATCAAGGAGTATGGCTTTGGCGAGATGCCGCTTGTGGCCGAGCCGGGTCGGGTCATTGTCGCACGGGCTTTTTCGCTGATCGTTCGTGTGCTTTTGCGCAAGGGCAAACGGCTCTACATCAACGATGGCATCTGGGCATCGCTGTCGGACAGTTGGACCGGAAAGCTGACCTTGCCGGCTCGCTTCATCCCTGACCCGGCGATCAAGAGCCGAACCGGCAAGGAAGATACGCTGGTGCCGTTCAAGGTGTGCGGCGCGACCTGCGATTCGGTCGATATCCTGTCGCGGCCGTTCTGGCTGCCGGAGACCGTTCACACCGGCGACTGGATCGAGATCGGCCATATCGGCGCTTATTCGTTGTCGCTGCGCACCCGCTTCAACGGTTTTTACCCCGACACCTTCGTCGAGGTGACGACGCCGTTCGACGCAGGCGACAAGCCGCAAGGCTTTGCCAGCTTGGAGACGATGGCGGCGGAATAGGCCGACTATCCTGCGAGGGCCGCGTTTATCGCGCGGCCGACGAAGCGGGCGGTGCGGGTCCAGGCTTCGTCATTGTCGCCGCGGAAGGTGATCCATCGGCTGAGCGCCACTTTTGAGGTATTGCTGTCGATAACATCGACGCGCGCCCACAACACCAACGTACTGGTCTTCTGGATGGCGCCGAGGACAACATAGCGCGATCCGGCGGATTTTGCCTTGGCCAGCGCTTCGTCCGGCGGGCATTGGGTGTCTGGGCATGCAACGTCCGCCATCTCGAACTTTCCGCTCTTGGCCAGTTCCGCTTTCAAGGTTTCAACGAAAGCCGCGAGCCTGCGTTCGTGCTCTGACGTCTGGTCGCGCACCTCGCCGGAGGTATCCGTGAACGAGAAGGGTGTGAAGCCCAAAGGAATTGCTTCGGCGTGGGCCATGACGGGGACGGCGGCAACAAGAGCAGCCAAGAGCGGACGCAAAAGCGCCATATCGAACTCCAGTTCCCGGTGCCATATCGAACGTAGCACGAGCGCCCGGTCATGCCAAACGCTGCGGTCGGCTCCACGATGTTGTCCATCAGAAATGCATGACAGGCCGCGGAAGATCGTCAGCCGAACAGCGCCAGCCAGATCAGGACGATCAGGCTGGTCAGTGCGCCGTTCAGGCCCATGGCGATGCCGGCAAAAGTGCCGGCCAGTTCGCTGACCTGAAAGGCGCGGGCAGTGCCGATGCCATGCGAAGTGACGCCGGCGGCAAATCCACGCGCGGCATAGTTCTTGAAACGCAGGGCGTTAAGCAACGGCGTCACCATCAGAGCCCCGATGATGCCGGTTGCGACCACCAGCACAGCCGTAAGCGACGGAATGCCGCCAAGGCTCTTTGCCAGTTCCATGGCGATCGGAGCGGTCACCGATTTCGGCGCCAGCGAGGCCAGGATTTCTGGCGGTGCGCCGAGCAGCCAGGCGATGCCGACGGCACTGACGGCCGCCGTCAGAGAGCCGGCGAACAGCGCGACCGTCATCGGTATCAGCGCGCGGCGGACCCGACCGAGATTGTGATAGAGCGGGATCGCCAGCGCGACGGTTGCCGGCCCCAGCATGAAGTGCACGAACTGCGCGCCCTCGAAATAGCTTTGGTACGGCGTGCCAGTCACCACCAAGAGCAGCGTCAGCAATCCCGCCGCGATCACCACCGGGTTGGCTAGTGCATGCCGCTTGAAATGCACCGAGATCGTCTCGCCGACGACATAAGCGGCCAGCGTGAGCGTCAGCCACAGCAGTGGCCGGGTCGAGAGATAGACCCAGATCTGGGCGAGATCAGAGTTCATCGTCATCTCCGATCTGCATACGTTTGGCGATCAACTGGAACACGGTCGCCGTGACGATCAGCGTCAGCAGCGCCGAACATACAAGCGTCACGGCGAGGATCAGCCCGTATTCGGCCAGCAGTTCGCCTTGCTGCACGATGCCGACAGCGGCAGGCACGAAAAGCAGCGACAAGTTGCGCAGGATCGCCCCGCCGGTGGCATCCATGTTCGCGTCAGGCCCGCCGCGCCACAACAGCAACAGGAAGAACAGCGCCATTCCGATCACCGGCCCGGGGAAGGAGAAGAACGGGAAAAGCTGATTGGCGACCGTGACGATCGCCTCGCCCGCCAACTGGCAGCCGAGTAGAATGGTGACGGCCTGGATGACATTGACCGGCGGACGAGTATCGGATGGGGGCATGACTGATTCCTGCGCGGCGCGCAGGCTGTCATGTCATGCGAAATGGCGCTAGCCGCTGCGTTCTAAAATCAGCAATCAAAGACTCGCTAACAATTGCTGGGTCGGCCAGCCGTCGACCACGAGGCCGAGCCTGATCTGCTCCTGCCGCACGGCCTCGCGAGTGTTGGTGCCCAGAATGCCGTCGACCTTGCCGACGTCGTAACCCTTGGCCTGGAGTTTTTCCTGCAGCACCTTCATTTCATCGCCGCTCAGGCCTGGCTCTGGATTGCGCTGTTCGAAAGCCGGTGCCCCGGCAAGCCGGGTCGCTAGATAGGCGGCCGTCAGCGCATAGGTGGCCGACTGGTTCCATTGCAAATAGACGTCGAAATTGTCGTAGGCCAGGAAGGCTGCACCCTTATGGCCCATCGGCAGCATCAGGCCCGCCTTCAGCCCACGCTCTTCCAGCGCTGAACCGTCGGGTCTGGTCACTCCCCAACTCGACCACTGGCTGGTCGGCAGCTTGTTTGTCCGGCCAGTCTGTTCCCAAGGCAGGTCGTCGGGCAGGGCGACTTCCTCGATCCACGGCTCGCCTGGCTTCCAGCCGCGCGATTTCAGCTTGTTGGCCGTGGTCATGATCACGTCGGCTGCGTCGTTGCGCAAATCGACCAAGCCATCACCATCGCCGTCGATGCCGCGCGCCAGATAGTCCGAAGGCAAGATCTGCGTCTGGCCAACCTCGCCGGCCCAGGCGCCGGTCACATCAGCCGGCAGTACGTTGGTGTCGATCAGCTTCAGCAGCGGGATCAACTGCATGCGGAAAAGATCGGGTCGCCGGCAGTCGTGCGCCAGTGTCACCAGCGCGCTCAACGTATGGAAGTCGCCTTGCACGGCGCCGAAATCAGTCTCCAGCGCCCAGAAGGCCGTGATGACGGGTGGCGGTGCCCCGAACTGCTGTTCGGCTTTAGCAAAAACGTCGGCATATTCGGCCAACTTTACAGCGCCCTGCTTCAGCCGATGCGCAGAGATCATGCGGCCAGCGAACTCAACAAAGGTCAGCGAGAACACGCCCTGTTTGCGGTCGCGCTCCAGCACCTTCGGGTCTATGTGCGCGGTATCGAATGCGGCAAGACCCTTCGCGCCGACGCCAGCCAACTGCGCTTCCTGGCGCAGTGTTGCTTTCCACGCGCCAAAATCACCACCGCATTGCTGCGCGAGCGCGGGCGACGCCAGGAGCAGTGCTCCGGCTACGAGTGCGCTACCGAGAGTCGAGCGGATGTAGAAAGATCGAATTGCCATAGCCCGCCTGTTACCACGACTTTGGGCAAAAGTGTGATGGTGCGCGGCCGATGCGACGGCTTATCGCGATTTATTCGGACTGTGGTTTAGCGGGTGTTATGCGCCAGCCACTTTTTCCACGCGCGATGCGTGCCGTTGAACACGTTGATGTCGGCATTGCCCCGAATGCCCGGAACGACCCCCGTGCCGGTGTACTGCCAGAAGGTGAAGGGGTGCTCTCCATAGCGCGAGGTCGGGTGGCCGGCCACCGAGCGGAGCCAGTAGGGATAGCCGCGGAAATTGACCAGATCGTTATCCTCGAAGAAGTCGATCGAGGTGTAGATGATCGGCTTCTTGCCGTAGTGCCGCTCGACCTTATCGAGGAAGATTTTCATTTCGCTGCGCACGATCGACGGAGCAGGGCGCAGCTTGCAGGTCGGTGAATCCGGGTTCCATTCCATGTCGAGCACGGGCGGCAGCGAGGATCGATCGCGCGGCACGTTGTTGATGAACCACGCGGCTTGTTCGGCCGCCGGCCGGCAGAAATAGTAGAAGTGATAGGCGCCGCGCGGCACGCCATGTGCGCGGGCATTGCTCCAGTGCTCCTTAAACAAGTCATCGACCCTGTCGCCGCCCTCGGTCGCCTTGATGAAGGCGAAGGAGATGCCGCTGGCTTTCGCTTCGGCCCAGTCGACCGAGCGCTGGTATTTCGAAAGATCGGTGCCGTGGACGGCATAGGTCCAGGGCGCGCCGCTTTCCCAGGTATGCGGGTCGTTGTCCTTGAAACGTGGATTGGAAACTGCGACGGCCGTCGACAGGCCTCCGCCGGATGTCGGGGAAAGGTCGTCCATTGAGGTGCAGGCGCCAAGGAGCGCCAGCGCCAGCAGTGCCGCCGCGCGGCTCAAACCCTGTTTCGATCCCGATACCGACATGTCGCCCCTGAAAGAATGTCCCCGATGATGCAACGGCAGCAGGCATTCACTGCTATCGCCCACTCCGGTCTTCCCTCATCATGGTTGATTTTCTATTGATCAGGCGCGACAGCTTGTCAAATTCGCGTGAGTCAGCGCCGAGCGGACAAGCGGCGGCGTAGGCATTACGGCTAAATCGTCGCGGCAGCGTCATGTGCAAGGGGTGCAATACGATCCAGCATGAGCTAGCGGCCACAGGTGATGCTCGGCGCAATCTCAAAGGCGCTTTGGAATGAAACTTTATTTTTCAGCCGCTTAGCGCCCAAAGTTCCTTGGCGTTTCTGCTTTTTTCAGCTTCGAGGCAACCTTTTTTGCCTCCGGCCATTATCAGGGCGACACCGCGAAAGGAGACCGAGCCATGAGAAAGCTCATCCTTGCAACAGCTTCCGCGATCGCTCTGTTCGGCGTGGCAGCATGCAGTGACTCTGGCGTCGATGAAACGACCACACAGAGCGTGAAACCGCCCGTGACCGAACCGGCTCCGGCAACGCCAGAAGCAACCCCTCCGGCGGACCAACCGATGCAACCGAAGCCGGAGGCCCCAGCGCCTCAGTAACATCGCTGACCATTCGAGTTTTCCGGAAGGGCCGTTGCCGCGGTCCTTCCGTTTTTGATGCACCTGAAAAGCTTGAAGCGGACCCAACTTGGCCGCATTCTGGGACGATTTCGAAGCAGGCGAGATTCGCCTAGTCACCTATGGAGGGAATAGATGCGCAAGATACTAGCTTTGCCGGCAGTCGCCGTGCTTGCCTTGACTTTGGCCGCCTGCGGCGAGAGCGAACAGAAGGCCGAAACGCCGCCGGCCGCACCGGCAGCCCCCGCTGAGCCCGCAAAGCCAGCTGAACCGGCTCCCGCGCCTGCGCCGGCTGAGCCTGCACCGGCACCTGCCGCGCCAGCTCCAGCACCTGCCGCTCCGGCGGCGCCTGAGTCTCCGGCCATGGCGCCGGATCCGGCCAAGATGATGGAAGAGGCGATGAAGCAGCTCAAAGAACAGGCTGCCACCATGACGCCTGAACAGAAGACCGCCGCCGTCGCTGCCGCGCGTACGAATGCGGAGGCTGCCGCCAAGACCGCCGGCCAGACGCCGGAACAGATCAAGGCGATCGGCGATCAGGTCGAAGCCGCTGCCAAGCAGGCACTCGGCCTCTGAGAGTTAAACGCTCGGTCGCTAAACGGCCGATCGAGAGAAACGGCCAGTTCAGCGCTGGCCGTTTTTCGTTGTGCGCAAACAGCGGCTGCTGCAGCATCATAGGCAGTTTCGGCTGGAGCAATTTCGTCCTATGAAAGCGCGCATGTCGATCTGGACGAAGATAGGGGAGTATGCCTCGCGCCTTGCTGCCGCGACCACACATAAGGTGGGCGAGGTTGTCGATGCGGTACGCACCGTTTTTGGGGGCGACCCGGAGCTCAGAAGACAGGTCGCCTTCTCGGTTGCGATGATCGCTCTGTCGGCCAAGATGGCCAAGGCCGACGGCGTCGTCACGCAAGCCGAAATCCGTGCCTTCCAGGAAATCTTCTCCGTGCCGGCGCGTGAGCGACGCAACGTTGCGCGCCTCTACGACCTTGCCAAGCAGGATACAGCCGGTTTCGAACTCTACGCCGAACGCATCGCCGGCTTATGCGGCTCCGGTCGGCCGAATTGCGCGATGCTGGAAGATATCCTGGATGGTTTGTTTCACATCGCCAAGGCTGACGGCCTGATGCACGAGCTTGAGGCCGGCTTCCTGAAACGCATCGCCGATATCTTCGAGATCAGCGACCAGCATTATGAGAGCATTCTGGCGCGGCATGTCGACCTCGGCGAAGCCGATCCTTACGTGGTGCTCGGCATCGAGCGCGGACGTCCGTTCTCCGAAATCCGCAGCCGCTACCTGAAGCTCGTGTCAGATAATCATCCCGACCGGCTGATCGGACGCGGCATGCCGGAAGAGTTTATCTCGATCGCCACGCGTCGCATCGCAGCGATCAACGCAGCCTTTGAGACGATAGAACGGGGCTTGAAAGCTGCATGAGCGGTTTCGCGCCCGATCATGCCGGTGCCGACGTTCGCGTCTCGCCGAACTTCGGGCCAAGGTGGGGGACGGGCCGCCCCGACATGATCATCCTCCATTACACTGGAATGCAGACCGGCCTTGCCGCGGAGGAATGGCTTTGCAACCCGGAAAGTGAGGTTTCGTCGCACTATCTGATCCACGAGGACGGGCGCATTGTGCAGATGGTGCGCGAAGGCGACCGGGCTTGGCACGCTGGCAAGAGTTCATGGCGCGGCGTTACCGACATCAATTCCTGCTCGATCGGAATCGAAATCGTCAATCCCGGCCACGAGTTCGGCTATGTCGACTTTCCGCCTCCGCAATTGTCCAGCGTTATCGCGCTCTGCCGCGACATTACGAGACGCCATCTCATATTGCCCGAACGCTTGCTCGCACACTCCGACGTAGCGCCCGGCCGCAAGGTCGATCCGGGTGAGAAATTCGACTGGGAGCTTCTCGCGGAGGCCGGGTTGGGCCATTTCGTCGCGCCTTCGCCCATGGTTGACGGTCCGTCGCTTTCGTCCGGAGATAGCGGCGACGAAGTGCAGCGCCTGCAATCCATGCTGTCGCTTTATGGCTACGGCGTCGAGATCAGCGGGCAATATGACGAGCGCACGCGCATTGTAACTGCTGCATTTCAAAGGCATTTTCGGCCTGCGTTAGTTGATGGCATCGCTGACCCGTCGACCTGCGATACCCTCCAGCGCCTCGTTCAGTCGGTCCCCGATTGTTTCCTATGACGCGTTGACCGCGCATGCGGCGTCGCCACGAAATCGTCAAAGACTGGTCAAGCTTTAGCTCCCATTCATTTCGCAGATGCGAAATCGGGTGGGGTAAATTCCCGCTGCTTGTTCGCAGCGTAACCTCCTAGCGCTGCCGTCGCGTCCTTTGGCGCGGCACCTCAAAGAATAAAAAGGAAAACATGAGAAAACTGATTTTTGTAGCGGCAGCGCTTGCTGCCGGCATGATGAGCTTTGCCGCGTCGGCGGAGAAAAACGACCACGCCGGCTCCTATCTTGGGGCTTTTGCAGCCATTTCCGCCAAAGAAAAACCCGCGGCGAGCGGCAAGAAACAGGTCGCCAAATCGGGACGCAAAGCCAAGCTGGAACGTGGCAAGGTCACAAAGCAGGTGGCAGCCCATTCGAAGTCTCGCAGGGCGAGCGCCAAGGTTGCATCGAAAGCGCGTGTCAAGGCCCATTCAATGTGGACAGTATCGGCGAAACGAAAGTCTGCTCGTTTGGCCCGGACCCTTCCGAAGGTCGGGACCAAGCGCATGACGCTGTCACTGGATCCAAAGAACGTGACGCTGTCCGCGCTCGCGACTGTGCCAGCCGACCTTGTCGCCAAGCCGAGGGTTCAATACGCCTCGATCGTCTCGCGCTATGCGACGAGTTATGGCGTGCCGGTCGATCTGGCTCATGCCGTCATCAGCGTCGAGAGCAACTATCGGGCCGATGCGCGCGGCAGCGCGGGCGAGATCGGCTTGATGCAGATCAAGCCGGCGACCGCGCGAATGATGGGCTATTCAGGTTCGGCCCAGGGCCTGTTCAACCCGGAAACCAACATCAAGTTCGGCATGAAGTATCTCGGCATGGCCCACAGGCTCGGCGGCGGCGCTACCTGCGGCACCATCCTGCGTTATAATGCCGGCCACGCGGCCAAGCGTATGAACCCGGTTTCCTCGGCCTACTGCACGAAAGTGCAGCGGCTTCTCGCTGGCGCCTGATCGGGCCATAGGTTGAAGATTGAAAGGGCGGCGGCCTCGTCGCCCTTTTTGCTTGCAAATTGCTGGCAAAATACCCTTATACGCCCTGCCAGTCGGCTGGGCGGCCGCATGCGCAAGCGCCGAAAGGCCGCGTATGAGGAAAGTCCGGGCTCCATGAAACGCGGTGCCGGATAACGTCCGGCGGGGGCGACCCCAGGGAAAGTGCCACAGAAAGCAAACCGCCCCGCCTGCAAATTGGCCCCGAACGGTTCGGGCCGATTTGCCGGCGGGGTAAGGGTGAAAGGGTGGGGTAAGAGCCCACCGCGCGCCTGGCAACAGGGGCGGCACGGCAAACCCCACCGGGAGCAAAACCGAATAGGGATGGCGCGAAGGGCAACCTTCAAGGCTGTTTCGGCCTGCCGTCCGGGTTGGTTGCGTGAGGCTGCGGGCAACCGTCGCCCAAGAAGAATGGCCGCCACGTCGTCGCCCGCAAGGGCGACGGCCATACAGAACCCGGCTTACAGGCCGACTGGCAATTTTGTTTTACTTTCAGGCGGTTGTGATGTTGCCCGGATAAGCAGAATGCGGCCCAAGCCCATTTTGCATCGGCTTTGTCGTTTCGACTCCGAGGCCTGGATCCCCGACCCTCCGCTCCACTTCGTTCCGCTACAGGCCGAGGATGACGAATGCGTAGAGCGTTTACGCTAGTCACCGGCGCTGGCGATTGGCGGGGTCGTAAATGAAATGCGTCATCCACGGCCTGTATCGGAACGAAGTGGAGCGGAGGTCATCAGGAATCCTGGCCTCGGAGTCGGTGAAGCCAGAGGCGGTGCAAAGATGCTTCAACCCCGGCGGCTGCATTTGGCGACAACCCGTTC
>JBFWUS010000044.1:0-50415 GCA_050247155.1 Rhizobiaceae bacterium | reverse complement strand
GAAGCCGGTCGGCGCATGGGCATACCTCCCCTGTGGCGCCGCTTGGGCGCAATTATCCTGTGCCATCGTGATCCCCCTTTCTGGTTGGATCGCGACGGGCAAGCCTCCCCCGTTAACGGAACGGCAATTCCGTTGACAGAAGCGGCGACTCGGGGCTAAATTGGGACTTGTGATCCGTCCCGATGGAGCCCTTGAGGCCCGTCACGAGTTTCGAAGGCCCTGTCCGGCAAGACAGGGCCTTCGCGTTTCTGGGTCAGTCTTCCTGGTCGGTTTCCTTCCCCCGTTCGATTAGTTGCAAAAGCACCTGGCTGCGGTTGCGCAGGCCCCGGCGTTCTTTGATCTCGTCGAGCAAGGCGACGGTCTCCCGCGGCAGCGCGACGACGAGCTGATGATTTCCGTTGGCAGCGAGCCGGCGGCGGTAAGCCCGGTGTTTGTCGATGACTGGATTGACTGCTGTTTCCATACCGCCCCCATTGAGTCGCTAGCTACTGACAAATCTATATACCCCACATTTGGGGGAGTCGATGAGCTGGACACCCAACTGATTCGCTTAGCCGCTGAAATCATTGATCAAAGCGGCTCGTTTCGAGAGCGGAAATATCCGGGAACGCACGCGGAAGCGGCAGAATCGGATTACACTTTTGGTCGAATCGAGACCGGCGCGCCCTATTCAGCAGGCACATACCTATCTAAACATGTTTATTTATACCTGTGTATGTATACTTGTGTAGGCACCTATAAGTGCTTTAGAACATGTACTTGTGTTGACTTGTTTGCCGCGACTGCTCATCCGATTCCCCTTCGGCCTAGGTGCGGAATGGCCGGCGCGCAACACATCTCAACAGAATGCTATCTGTACGCCTACACACTTGTACATGTGTCCCTGACCTTGGCATGATCGTCCGGGGATTGGCTTCTGAGGGCAGGGGGACCTTATGGCCGCAGTGGTAAGCATCGCATCCGCCAAGGGCGGGTGTTCCAAAACGACGCTCACGGTAGGGATCGGGGTCGAACTGGCGCTCGCAGGCTACACGGTCGTGGTGCTGGACGCCGATTTGAACCAGCACGCCACCAAATTCGGCGAGAAGGCGACCGTTCCGAATTTCAGGGTCATCGGCGAGGTCAACGAGGGCAACATCCTTCAGCAGATGAAGGCGGTCTACAACCAGGCCGACATGGTGCTGATCGATCTCCCGGGCGGCAGCTCGATGGTGGCGGTCAAGGCGCTGACCAAAAGCCATTTCGTGCTGATTCCGACGCAGCATTCGATCCTCGATGCGCGCGATGCCATGAAAACAGTGGCGCAGGTCGATGACGCGCAGGAACTCGGGCGGTACCCGATCCCGCGCTCCCTGATCTGGACCCGCGTGATGCCTGGTTTTGAGAGCATGGCGGCGCGCCGGGTGCGGGCGGATATGGAAAATATCGACGTGCCGATCTTTGAATCGGTGCTGATGAACCGCGCCGCATTTCAGGAGATGTTCCTGCGCGGGGAGGTGCCGCGGCAATTCAAGCCAGGCAGCCGCGAGGCGGAAAATCTGAGCGCGATCACGCGCGAACTGATCGGCAAAATCGAGGAAATTGCGAAGGAGCAGGCGGCATGAGCGCACGGCAACGAGCTGAAATTCCACCCGCGACGGACGAGTTGCTGGCCGCCGGCCAGCGCAAGGTAGGGGAGGGGCGTCTCAATTTGCGTAGCCTGCGGCCCGCCGGCATCGACGATGCGGAGACCGAGCGCCATGTCGAGGAAATCACGCAGAGCTACGGCGCGCATGCCCAGATAGCGCCGAAAAAGGCACGTGCTCTCGAAGAGTCCGAGCCTGCGGCCGTCGAGCTAAACGCGCCGGCAGCCGCCCCGGCCCCGATGCCGTCGCGGAGCACACGGTATGCCAGTTTTCGGGTCGATTTACCCGAGTATCTCGATCAGGAGCTGACCGAGCGCTCGGCCCGCGAGCGGGCCACCAAAACCTACCTGATTATGGATGCGCTGCGCCGTGCGGGATACGCGGTAAAGCCTGAGGATTTGGTTGCGGACCGGCGCAAAACCCGCTTCCGGCAGGATTAAATAGGTACTTGTATAAGTCAACCTGATGTCAAGCTGGCCTTCTCGTGCTGGGGGAGGGATCAGGGCCGAATCGACGCGGCCTTAGCCAGGATTGAAGGGAAACAGTGGCGCCGATGCAATCAGCCGTCCTGGATTTTCCAAGCGTCGCCGGCGTTTTGGACATGTCCGTGCTGTCAGGATCACTGCCGTACGGGCAAAAAGGCGAGAGGTCACGAGCTTCATCGGTCGGGGGCTTCGACAGCGGCAAGGGCAGAAGCCAATGACCAGGATTCAGCGATTTCCTGGCGGGTAAAGCCCATTTTCTCAAGATCGCGCGGACGGCACTGGCCGTGCTTGCGAATTCGTTCGGCGATGGCATCGGCCATGCGGTTGGCGAGCATAAACGCCTCGCTCGCCTGCTGCTCGGCGGCGGCAGGATCGTTGTCGTTGCCCGCCTGGCGCAAAAACACGCCAGCCACCCGATACTCGCCCAAATGGTCAAAGAAACCAATGCCTTCTGCCGCAAAGGCAAGGGTGATTTTGCGCACGGTCTCGGCCGTCGGCTCGAACCGGGCGGTCTCGATATTGCGGATCGTCTCCGGCGAAATACCGGCCGCGGTGCCAAAATCAGCCCGCGTCCAATCGAGGAGCGCCCGCGCGGCACGCAGCTGAGCGGGCGATATCATAGCCGGCTCCCGAAGGCGACGAGGTAGCGCACGGCTTCGTCGAACTGCCAAGCCTGCAGTTCGGGAAGGTGCTCGACATCGAACGTGCATTCGACCGCCTGCGCAAGGAGGCCCGGCGTCAGGCCCGCCTGATCGGCCTGATAGGCGATCAGCGCCGACAGGGCATCGATCTCGCTCTGGTTCAATCTGCGCTTGCCCCATCGCGGTAATGGTGGCCGGTCGTCATTGGCCGGAGCCGGGATGATCCGCTCGGCGCTGGACACAACGGATTCAATGAGCCGCAAGGTGCGGGCGATCACGATTGGCGGCGTATCGGCAAATTGCAGTTCCTTGACCGCGGTTTCGGCAAAGCTTTTCAGTCTGGCTGTATTAGGCACAATATCCTCCCTTGAAATACAAGTTGTTCAAAATTGCTTGCAAAATACCGGTTGTTTATTACTCAATCCTTAACAGAGCATCACAATTCGTACTTTTGATGATTATTTTTCTTGCTTAGAAAGTATTATTGTGTATTGTAAAACGACATTTTCCCTAATGCGGGTAATTCATTGCAGAATATTGGTAGTACATGCTCGACCCTCGTCAACTGCGCGCTGCGCTTGAACTGGTAAACTGGACCACGGCCGATCTTGCGGAGGCGACCGAGCTCAATACCGACACCGTGCGGCGTATCTGCCGCGGCACGATTGCCCGGCCACATGAGGGGACCGAGCAGAAGATCCGCGAGGCGCTCGAACGGCGCGGGGTCAAGTTTCTGCCTGACTGCGGCGTGCAGCTTGATGACGGTCTTGTGCGCGTCCTTCAGGGCGAGGACAGCTATCTCCGGCTGCTCGATGAAATTTACCACACGATGCATGGGCGGGGCGGCGATGTGCTGTTCTTCTTTGTCGACGACCGCGTCTCGACCCCGGAAGTGGTCGCGGCCAATAAGCGGTTGCGCGAGGCCGGTATCAAATGCCGCTATTTGTGCGAGGAAGGGGCAACCCGCCTCGATTACCCGGCACGCGATTATCGTACCGTCCCGTCGCGGTTCTTTCATAACGCGCTACAGATTGTTTATGGCGACTGCGTCGCGCAGTTGTTCGGCGGCGAAAGCGCAAAAACGCTGATCCTGCGCAACGACGCGCATGCGGAATCGCAGCGCCGCCTGTTCGAGCTGATCTGGACGACGCATCGCATGCCCAAACAGGACGGGTGACACGATGCCGGAGCCCGTCCTCTATCGCGTGCGCGTCAATTCCTGTCCCGATTGGGTGGCTTATTCGAGCTGCACGCTCGGGATCAGCGTCGGCCAGCCCTATCACGAGGGCGGCAAATTCGCCGCGACGGTGGAATGGGCGGCGCGGCATTTCGAGCATATCCGGGTCGATGTATCTGACACCTTGCAGCGGCACCGGCTGATAAGGGAGGGGGTCCGGGCGGAGGAGGCGGCAAGAGCCTCGCTCCGCGAAGGTGACCGCTGGCTTGCGCGCGCAACGCCGGTTCTCGGCGCTTGCGGCAAGCCCTATACGATCACCCGCTGGAACGAATGGCTGCGGCACACCGAATTTCCGGCCGTGCATCAGGCTTACGGCCGCCTTGCGCAATCCAATGCAGTGCTGAGCGGCGCAGTTGTAGCCGACATCGACGGGTTCATCGCGCGGCAGGTGAAACATGGCGAAAGCATAGCCGATACGAGCGCGGTGCGCGCCGCCAGCCGGGCCTATTTGCTCGAGGAGCTCGCCGTGATCACGCTGCAGGGCCGCGCGCAGGCCTCGGCGCGGATTTATCCCGGCCCGGAGCTTGCCAGCTTTCGCGCCATCCGCAGCAGCCGTGTCACCGATGCGCCCGCCGGGCTGGAGCGGGATTACTATGTCCACGTCAATCTGGAGCGCCGCAAGGCGCCTGCGCCACTCCCACATGCGGCAGAGTCATTGATCGCCCTGAAAATCGCGTGAGAATTCTTCAGTCGCTACCGCCGTGTCGGTTCGGATCGGGCGCCACGTTACGTTGTTTTCTCTCTCTCCGGCGGTCTAGATAATATTCACCAAAGTAAAATATCGCCATCAACAGCAATGTGATCGCGATCACCGTAGGTGCGAGATACGTGAAGAATTCTGTGTATGTCAATTGCTTGGGATGCACTACTCTTCTCGTCCGTTATTGCGGCGTCTTGCGCATAAATAAATACCTGGTGGCGCCTCGAAGGGTGTAGGCAACTTTATGCCTGTGAGAAAAACCGCAATCCGGCAAAAACGTATTGCTGCCGGTGATAAATTCTCTGAAAGCGTTTTTGACATCCCAAAGGAGCGGCCGGCAAAGGTCGGGATGCTTTGGAAGATATTTTGCGATATGCGCGCCGTTTCCAAGCGAGTATCGCTGCCACAGCTTGAACCCGTCGGCACGGGTTTTTCGCCCGTGATGGTGAAAGACGGTCATGTCCGGAACATAGTCGATGGCGATGCCGGCAACATAAACGCGATACATAAATTCGGTGTCGTCGCCTGAGCCGACGCGGGAACCAGGCCCGAAATTCTCGTCGAACAGGCCTACCCGGTCGAGAAGCGCCCGCGGCATCGTCATGTTGCAGCCGTTGATCTTGCCGTTGATGGCCTCATTGCGCGCCGAGTTGAGGGCGCGGCTCCATCGCATGGGCGTCGGCCGGGTATTGATCGTCTGCGGCAAGTCGGTCGGATCGCCCAACTCGATCCGCCCGCCGCGCAATACCAGCTCGCTATCACCGGCGGCGTGGCGCAGAAGGTCGTTGGTGTGATCCCGGTGCAACCGGCAATCATCATCGGTAAAAGCCAGCCATTCACCTCGGGAGGCGCGCACCGCACGATTGAGCGCTCGGGCTTTGCCGGGGCGCGGCTCCGAGAGCGCCTGGACAGGAACGCGAGGATTCGCCTCCACCCACGCCTTGATGATCTGCGCGGTATTGTCCTCCGAGCCGTTATCGACCACGACAATTTCACCATCGAGCGAGGATGCGTTTGCGAAGGCAGCGGCTATTGAATCCAGGCAAGCGGAAATCGCACGCGCCCGGTTGCGGGTAGAGATAATAATGGAAAGTTTCACGTTTGCGCCTTTTTATTTTTCTTGTTATAGCGTGATTTCTATTGCCTCATATTTTTGCACAATATAGCTCGCCCGTCAAAGAGGCGTATCGCCTTACCAGAACGAAGAGAACCTCACGCTCCTAATTTCGTGTCAATTGCTTTGCATCTTGTAAGCTGGCGCGCTGAGAATCCGCGTTACTGCCCAGCTTTATTAATTCGCCAGCGAACATACGGGTTTTGGCCTGATCACCTGCGCCCTGCGCTGCGATCATTGCGCCAGCAATTGCGCGGTACCGATTGAGCTCCTTCTTCAAACGCGGCAGTTATTAGCGGTGCTGAAGCGGTTCCAGAAAGATGCCCCAATAGAGCTCGGCCGCACCCTCGAATGAGAGTTTTGCATCCCTGTGCCTGCCATAGCTTGCCATCCCCATGCTACGGAGAAACAGCGCCTGTTCATCCGCTTCGACGCTCAGATTCTCATTGTAGGAATTGCTCTCATTCGTCTCCGACGCGCTGTAGGCAATTCCTCCACCGAAGCCGCCCATGAATATGGTGCACCGGGCGACAGCGCGGCCGTTTGAATAGGCCACAGCGACAAATCGATTGGCATCGACGCGTCGAAATAGACCTTCAATTCCCGAATTTCTTTGATGAAGTTCGCACAGCGAATTCTCAAAAAATTTGGCGATATAGTCGAAGGCTTCGTGGCGGAAAACATCCTTGTCACGGTCGGTAAAATGCTTTGCGATACGCAAATTGCTGGACCGAATGATCGGTGCGGCGGGGACTGATGCAGGAGGCGGCGCTGGGATATCGGTCGGGGTGACTTTCGAACCGATACGGGCGGCGGCTCGCCTAATGGCGCGTGCTACCTCGAGGAAGGCCTGGTCGCGATCCGGCCATTGCGTGACAGGCCGGCCGTCCGGCGGAGTCGCCAGTAGTTTCCCAAACGGTGCGCCATGCCAGTCGCACGCCCGCAGGATCACGGGAATAACGATGGCTTCGCCGGCTTCGTGCCGCTCGATGGCGCGGAGCATTTCCCGCTCATAACAATAGTCGGAAGCGAGAAAGTCGGCGCTAACGAGCAAGAGAATGATGTCGTCATTCTCGATATGGGTGCTGATTTCGTGGTCGAATTCCTGACCAGCACCGATACGTCGGTCGTGCCAGGTTTGGATCACGCCCTGTCGTTTGAATAGAGCAAGTTGCTGTTCGAGCTGATCTCGCAGCGCTTCATCAGCATGGGAATAAGAGAAAAGACACTCGCCAAGGTGTGTTCCTCGTGCAGTCCGCCGTACCACAAATAGGAAACGAGAGGCGGAATGGATAGGATCGACGCGTGTTGCACGCGCCATTTCGCTGGTTATGACGACCCGGACCAGCACTGACCTTGCTAGCGGTTGATGCAGCGGTTTCCTCGAATGCCCGCCGGCTGTTTAATGGCCGTGATGGCGAGAACAAGGCGCGCGGCCCCGGCCGCATCGGCTGCGCCAGCGGGACGGATGCCCGCCCGGATCGAGCCGCAGCTGGCGGCGCTGGTGAAGGCCGCGCCGGAAGGCGATGCTTGGCTGCACGAAATCAAGCTCGACGGCTATCGCATGCATGCGCGGCTCGAGGACGGCGCCGTTCGCATCCTGACCCGCCGCGGCAATGACTGGACGGACAAATACCCGGCGATCGTGGAAGCGATCACATCCCTGCCGGCGCGCGCCGCCTATCTCGACGGCGAGCTGTGCGGCGTGCTGCCGGATGGCCGCACCGCCTTCAACCTGATCCAGAACGCCGGCGGCGGCGCGGCGCTGGTCTTTTTCCTGTTCGATCTGCTGTTCCTCGATGGCGAGGATCTGCGTGGCATACCGCTGCTGCGCCGCAAGGAAAGGCTGGCATCACTGCTCGCCGGCGCGCCCGAGGCGCTGCGCTACAACGATCACCAGCTGGGGCAGGGGCCGGCCTTTTACCGGGCCGCGTGCGCGCACGGTCTCGAAGGCATCGTCTCGAAGAAAGCCGATGGCATCTACGAGCCCGGCCGTCGCAGCTGGCTCAAAACCAAATGCCTGAACCGGGAAGAATTCGTGGTGGTCGGCTGGTCGGACCCCGAAGGCAGCCGGCACCGGATCGGCGCGCTGCTGCTCGGCTATTACGCGCCGGACGGAAGGTTTCTCTATGCCGGCCGCGTTGGCACCGGTATGGCGATAGGCGAGCTCGAGCGGGTGTGGCAGCGCCTGCAGCCGCTCGGCATGGCCGCGATGCCGCTCGCGGTTCCGCCGCCGCGAGGCGGCCGGTTCGGCTCGCCATTGCAGCTGTCGCGGGTGCATTGGGTGCGGCCGGAAATGGTGGTTGAAGTCAGCTTCGCCGAATGGACGCCCGACGGGTTGTTGCGCCACGTCGTCTATCTCGGCGAGCGCGAGGACAAGCCGGCCCGTGAAGTCGTTCGCGATCCGCCGTAGTGCGCGCGGGCTAGGCGAGCGCAAACGGTTCGATCAGCAACGCATCGTTGTTCTTCACATTGCCGACGCGCGGGCTGACCGGCCACATCGTCATGCCGTCGGCAGGGTAGGGGGCGAGTAGCCCCTTGAGCGCGGCGTCGCCGGTCTCTTCCTCGCCGAGCCAGGCCGGCCAGGCCGTGGGCGGCAGGATCGCCGGCATGCGGTTATGGATCTCGGCGGCGAGCGCGTTCGGCGTGGTCGTCGCGATCGTGAAGCTGCGCACCACTTCCCCGGCCGGCGATTTCCAGGTTTCCCACAGGCCCGCCAGCGCCATGAAGCCGCCTTCGGCGAGCGCGAAGGCGTAGGGCTGCTTCGTCTTGGCGTCGAGCTTCTTCCATTCATAATAGGCCTCGACCGGCACGAGGCAGCGGCGGCGCCGGAACGCCTCGCGGAACACCGGCTTGGTGTCGATCGTCTCGGCCATTGCGTTGATGGTCGAGAAACCGACCTTGATGTCCTTCGCCCAGTACGGGACCAGGCCCCAGCGCATCAAATCGAGCGTACGGCCTTGCGTTTTGGGGTTGTAGCGCACGATCGGCAGCTGGTCGGTCGGCGCGACGTTCCAGCTCGGCGGAAAATTCGGCGTCGGATAGTCGGGCGGGATGCGAAACGCGAGCTTGATCTCGCTGACATCGCCTTCGAGCTTGACGCGGCCGCACACTGTCTCAGTCCTCCGCATGCTATCCGTAAGCCGATGCAGCGCTTGACTACGACCGGCAAGTTCCTGTTTCGTTCGAAACAGCCCGAGCCTACCATGCCGGAAACCATCGCGGCAGTGGCCGGATGACGGAAATCATTCGTGAGGGACAATATGGCGCGCAACGCCCGGCAGATCGCGGCGGAAGCCGAGCGCGCTTACCCGGTGCGGGTGCGGGTGGCGGCGACGGACGGCTTCGGCCAGACCCTGACGCTGATCCATGCGTGGCTCGATGAAAATTGTGGCGCGGATGGCTGGACAACCGCGCCTTCCGGGACGCGCGGCGTCGGCAATGACGCGACCGCGTTTTATTTCCGAGACCCGACGATCGCCGCCGCGTTCATTGCCCGCTGGTGCGACGGTGGCACGCCGCCGTCAAAAGGCGGCGCGTTTCAGCTCCGGCGCGACGCGCCCACGCGGCGCTCGGAACTGCCGCATTACGGATGGAAGATGCCCGGACGCGAGGAATAAAACGCGGGGGCGATTTTTCTGTTAGGAAAGGCAGTCCCGCCGCCGACCGACCGGACGGCGGGACCCCCGGCCTGCGCCGGTACCGGCCTCGCCGCTATTCGGCGGCGAGTGCGTCGAGCGCGGGTTCCGCTTCTTCGGCGACAGCCATGACCGGCGCTCGCAGGATCGCGGGCAACCAGCCGGTGCCTTGAATCCGCTGCGCGGCGGCGGCGGCCAGCGCGTCCTTCTTGAGCTTCGCCAGATTCTCGGCGGCCTCGGGCGTCACGCCGTCGCGCACGGCTTCGAGAATGCAGGCTTTCGGCACATGCCGGAAATAACTCTCGGCGGTCGGCTGCCACCAATGGGTCATGTCGAGACCGATGGATGCAGCGAGCCGGTCGGCATGGCACAAGCGCTCATTGTCGGCCCGTTCATGCCGCTTGCGGACGGCGTTGATCGAACATCCGGCGCAATAGGCCAGCAGATCGAGCCGGGTGGCGAGGTCCTGCATCAGCAGCCAGTCCCACAGAGCATCCGGCGCGGCGGGCAACCGGCGACGCCATGCGTCATGGAATTCGGCCAGCGCCTTTCCGGCGGCGCTGATCTCGATGTCGCTGCCCTGCAAGGGCGTGCTGTCGAGCGTGATGTCGAGACAGGATTCAGTCTCGTGCGGGAAGAACACCGGCAGGGCGAGGGCATGCACAACGGCGGTCAGCGCCAGATCGCTGCGGTTCGCCAGTTCGAAGCGGAGCGCGGCGGTGCGATGCGCCGTCAATTGCTCGATGAGCCGGTCGGACAGGCCGGGACGCGGGGCAGGGGAGGGGGCGCTCCGTTCGCGCGGCTCTCTGCCGTGGGTTGCATCGCGGTCATCCTCGGGCCGCAGCAGGCCGCGCTCGATGGCAAGGCGTCCGCCATGCCCGATGCCGATGATGGCTCCGGCGCGGGCGATATCCTCGGGCAGCCAGCGCACATTGCCTTCGGACAGCGCGTCGATCCGGTCGGACAGGCGGTCGAGTTCGACGGCGATGTCCTCGGCGGCATCGTCGCCATGCTCGCCGATCAGCGCGTCATACTCAGCGGTGAGGCGGTCGATTTCGGCTTGCTGGGTTTCGGCCGGTGGTTCGCGCTCGGGATAGACGCGGCGCAGGCTGCGCAGCCGGTCGTAACCGATATCGGGCGCGATCTCGATCCATGCCCAGCCTTCGGCGCGGATGGCCTCGGCTTCCTTCTCAAGCTTGGCGGCAACCAGCCGGTCGAGCAAAGCGGGATCGGTCAGATAGCCTTCATGTTCTTCGTCGAACAGGTCGCGCAGGATATGCCCGCCCGCCTCGGTGTAGACCGCAAGGCCGACAAACTGCGCCCGCCGGTCATCGGCTTCGATGTGGGCGGCGGTCAGCTGGCGGCGGATGGTGGAGGGGGTCCGGTTCCATGTCGGAAGTTCGGCCCAGACCCGTTCCTGCGCCGTCCTGTCGTCCGACACGGTGAAGGCCATCAACTGGTCGAGGTCCATCTCCTCGGCGCGGTAGGCTTCGATCAATGACGGCGCGACGGAGGCCAGCTTGAGGCGCTGCCGGACCGTGATGGGGCTGCATCCGAACCGCGCGGCGATTTCTTCCGGCCCCTTGCCCTGATCGGCAATCGCCTTGAAAGCCTCGAACTGGTCGGCGGGGTGCATCGGCAGGCGCAGAAAGTTCTCGGCAAGACTGATCTCAACCGCGTCCTCTCCGTCCCGCACATCGCACGCGATGTCTTCCGTCTTGGCGATGATCTTGGCCTTGGCGAGGCGCTTGAGCGCCGCGAGGCGGCGGCGTCCGGCCACTACCTCAAATTTGCCGCCGGAGGCGGGGCGCACCTGCAAATTCTGCAACAGGCCAAGCGCGGCGATGCTGGCGGCGAGGCCCTCGATATCGGTCAGCGCCCCGGTCTTGCGCACATTGGCCGGGCTTGGGATGAGCTTGTTAAGGGGGATCATTTGAATCGTCATGGTCGGTCTCCGTTGGTTTTGGTTTAAGTGCGAGCGGAAAAACAAAGGGGCCGCGCTCGCTTGCGGCCCCTTCGGTTCAGTGTTCGCTCGGCAGATAGATCGTGTTGTTGGCGAACCAGAGCGTGATCGTCTCAGCCGGAAAATCGGTGAAGGGGATGGCTTTCTCGAACACGGTGTTGTCGTTGCCGTCGCCGCAGGCGAGAGTCGCCGTGCGGTCGGGCTTCACGCTCAGCGTCCAGACCTGAAATTCCTCGGCGGCGACGGCTTTCTCGCCGCGCTGCGCGAAAGCGATCTCGTCCAAGAGCCAGTACGCGCCGCCTTGATCGGCGATGTATTTCGCGCCGTCGGTATAGAGGATGTCGCGCACAATTCCGTGCCGGTACCAATGCTCGGAACCGGTGAACTGGCGTAAGTCGGCTTCGGAAAGTTTGTTGTCGGTCATGGTCTCTGCCTTTCTTTTGGGTTTGGGGTGCAGCTGCTGCTGCACCCCTGCCCGTCGGCGGAGACCGGGGGTAGCAAGGGGAAGCGGATTGTTCGGCACCGTGGAATAAATGGGGGGACCCGCAAGATGACCGGCGCGCCGGAGACGGCGCGCTCCGCCACGGGGGGAAACCGTTTATGCCGCGAAAGGCCGAAGAATCCGCTTCCGCGCGCGAGGGGCAGCGCCCCTTAGGAACCTGAACAAAAAAACCGGGGCGCAGAGCGCCCGCCTGATCGCCGCGTCCTTGTCCGCCGAAGCCTATGGCGAAGGTGGAAGCGGCGGCGTCAGCGATCGTCACCGAAAGGCGGAGACGGCCCGAAAAAGGGCAGGGGGCCGGCTCCGGCCCCCGCGCAGGCGGGGGCTAGAGCGCGACCCGTCAGGGGGACGCCACGAAACCACACGCAAAATCAAAGCGATATATCGTCAAACACAGGTTTATCTTGTACTGACAATGTACGGATGATATATTAGCCAAATACGCGGATTGACGTTTGCGCCGATCCGCAGAAAGGCGTGCCGCATGACAGAGAGAACGGAATCAAAATCGGAGCGCGTCGACTTGCGCATGACGCCGGCGGCCAAGCGCACGCTGCAGCGCGCCGCGGCGGTGAACGACAAGACGCTGACCGAGTTCGTGATCGACAGCAGCCTGTCGGCCGCCTTCGAGACCCTCGCGGACCGGCGCGTGTTTCAGCTGGACGAGGTGCAGTGGGCCGCGTTCAACGCGGCGCTCGACATGCCCCCGAAAAACAACCCGCGCCTGCGCAAGCTGCTGGCGACGCGAGCGCCCTGGGATCCTGAGTGAGCGCACCGGGCGAGCGCGGGCTGACGGCGCCGGCGCCGCTCGGCGACGATCACGAGCTCGAGCCCTTCAACTCGGGGACGCCGCCGCTTGACGACTGGCTGAAACGCAGAGCCCGGCAGAATGAGGCCGGCGGCGCATCGCGCACCTACGTGATCGCCGAAGGCCGGCGGGTGGTCGGCTATTACAGCCTGGCGGCCGGCTCCGTCTTGCACGCGGCGGCAACGGGACGCGTTCGGCGCAACATGCCCGATCCGGTGCCGGTGGCGCTGTTGGGGCGGCTCGCAATTGACCGGGGCTGGCAGGGCAGGGGGCTTGGCGCGGCATTGCTGCGGGATGCCGTCCTGCGCGTCATCGGCGCCGCGGAAACGATCGGCGTGCGCGCGCTGCTGGTGCACGCGATTTCGGAGGAGGCCAAGGGATTTTACGAGCGCTGGGGCTTCCGGCCCTCGGCGGTCGAGCCGATGACGCTGATGATCACGATCGAGGAAGCGCAGAAGATGCTTGGACGGGAGCGATGAGGCGTGTGACGCAAAGCTTCAGGGATCTGGTCCGGCGCCATGTCGCAGCAGATCGGACCTTTAGCGATGTGCTGCTGCGCGAGGGGGTCGACATGATGCTGGCCGGCGACGTCGATACCGGCAAGGCGATCCTGCGCGACTACATCAAGGCGACGATCGGCTTCGAGAAGCTGGGCGAGGCAACCGACACGCCACCCAAAAGCCTGATCCGCATGTTCGGGCCGCGCGGCAATCCGCAGGCCCGCAATCTCTTCAGCGTCATCGGCTACCTGCAAAAGCGCGCCGGTCTGCAGTTGCACGTCACGGCGGGGCCGGCGTGAGAGCACCCACGGGGAGACCGTTTATGCCGCGAAAGGCCGAAGAATCCGTTTCCGCGCGCGAGGGGCAGCGCCCCTTAGGAACCTGAATGAAAAACCGGGCGCAAAGCGCCTGCCTGATCGCCGCGCCCTCGTCCGCCGAAGCCTTTGGCGAAGATAAAAGCGTCAGCGATCGTGACCCGAATGGGCGGAGACGGCCCGGCAACGTTCAAAGAAAAAAGGGGCCGGCTCCGGCCTGTCACTCATGTTCGAGTGACAGGCTAGAGCGCGACGGTCGCCGGGCGACCGGGACGCCCGGTTTGTCAGATTAGATTTGGAAAGGGCTTTGCGGGCGCGCAGCGATCTTGAGCGAAAACCTTCCTGTGCTGGAAGGTTATTTGGAACCTTCCTGTACAGGAAGGTTCAGAACTCCAAAAATTACTTCCCGTACTATTGATCTGGATCAGTGCGGGCTGTATGCCCATGCGGCGAAGATTTGCGGCGTGAGCTTGGAAGGAAGCTAGTCCATGCAAAAACGCGCATCGATCAGCCGTCTGGCCCTGACCCTTGCCCTCGGCGCTGCGGGCTTCGCGCTCATCCTGGGTGAACCCGCTCAGGCCCAGACCACGCAGCAACCGGCGGCGAGCGCGCCAGGCGCGCCACCGGCGGCCACCATGCCGATGCAACAAATGGAACACGGGCAGGGTATGGGTGGTATGGGCATGTCGGGCGGCCAAGGGCATCAGGGCATGATGGGTGGCCAGGGACAATCGGGAATGCCCATGGGCGGCATGCCGCAATGCCCGCCGGGACAGACTGCCGTCGGAAATCCACCGGTCTGCCGGTAAGCCGTCGGTGTGAATTCGCGATAAGCGAGTAGATTGGATCCCGGATTTGGCGGCAATCGAGGAGATCGGGATGAGACGAGAGATGGTTTGGGCCGGCGCCCTGATCGTGGCGTCAACGCTCGCCGCCTGTGGCGGGCCCGCGCCCCAACACACGGAAGGCAGCATGCTCTCCGGCACCCACAACATGCCTGGCTCGAAGGCCGGGATGAGCAACGAGTATATGCCCGAGCGCGCCTTCAAGTGCTCGGAAGCAGAATTGGCAACGATGCCGCCCGAGCACCGGCAGGCATGCTTAAATGCGCTAAACGCACAACGCTGATACTGATCGAACGTTGAGTCAGCTGCGCAGCGGTAAATCAGGGACACAGCGCCGATACGCCAGCTGGACGCGCCGACATGCTTATTTGCCGGTGCGTAAATTCCCTTAGTGCGAAGGAGGATTGCCATGCGCGATAAACTTCTCGCCGCTACTGCTTTTACAGTGGCGCTAGGAATTGTCGGCGTCAGCGATGCGGCTGCCCAAATGGGCCGCGGCATGATGGACTGGTATAACTGCCCTACGTCCGGCGGTATGATGGGCCGCGGTATGATGGGCCCAGGTATGATGGACGGAAATGACTACCCCATGTACGGCGGCATGGGGGGCCGCGGCACGATGGGCCCAGGTATGATGGGGCGAGGCATGATAGGCCGGCGTATGATGGGCCAGGGTATGATGGATGGGTATGACTACCCCATGTACGGTGGCATGATGGGGGGAAGCGGCCGGGTACAGCCGACTTACAACCTCACTACGAGTGATGTGACGAATTACTTCAACAGTTGGATCAAGGCCCAAAGCAACCCCAATATCAAACTCGGCTCTGTGTCCGAGAAGGATTCTGAGATTATTACAGCGGAGGTTGTGACGAAGGAGGGATCGCTTGTCGAACGTTTCAATGTTGACCGGCATACCGGGATGGTTCAGCAGGCGAATTAGCGCGACCCTCGCGCGGGCCGGATCGGCCGCGCTCTTGGCCTGGCAGCACGGCCGATCTACTTGCGCAGCTAATTAGGCGAGCGCTATCGGCCAGCACGGCATGGCGCTGCTGAGATGCGGATCAGGACTGGCGACCTGATTGGAAAGATCCGACGATGAAACGAACAATCGGATGGGCCACCGCAGCCGTGTTGGTTGGGTTTACGGCCGCATGCGAACCGCATCCGCACACGGACGATACCATGCTGTCGGGGTCGCACGTCATGTACACCCCGATGTCCACCCCGCAACGCTCCATGCCGGATCGGCTCATGCCATCCCGAAGCCGCGATTGCACCGAAGAAGCGTTAGCGACCATGCCGCCGGAACACCGTCAGGCCTGCGTGAACGCGCGGAGAAGCCAATAGGCAGGGATGGGCTCTCTGAATATCGCATGACCTCTCGCTATCGTCATCGGAGGAACAACGTAAAGCCGGCTTAATGCTAACACGAAAACATCACAGTTTCCATTGACGGAATTCTCACCCCGTGTTCTGATGATACAAATTCTGCATGAAGAAAAATTAGTTCTCGCAAATTAGCGGCTGCGCCATGCCGATCTCGACGTCCATTCGTCCATGTATAAATAAATTTTATCCGTTACTTTGTTCGAAACGCAGGAACTCAAACTGGACTGCGCTATTTAGTCTACTGCTCTGCTTCGCAGCAGGATTAGGAAGCGCGTTCGCGCAAAGCGCCGACGAGCATAGCGCTCACCACCCGTCACCGCCCGCTGCCGCGGTACCGGCCGCTCCCTCGGCCGGGCAAGCGGGCACAGCCAGCTCCGGGTGCATGGGCATGGGCTGCATGGGGACGCCGCCCAAGGCCTTCTACCCATGGCTTATGGACCTGCCGCGGCTAACGCCGGAAGCGCGGCAATTTATCGAAGAAGAAGCGACGCGGCGGCTGAGCGCGGGAAGTCAGGCGATCAGCCAGGGGCAGGCCGGTCTTCATCACGCATTGGCATCAAACGACCCGGCTGGCTTGCAGGCTGCCGCTGCCGGCTTGCGCCTAGGATTGCAAAATATCGAAAGCGGCACGGCCGCGTTACGGGCGCTGCGGGACGGGGCGGCGCCGCGTCAGATCGCGCTTGCCTGGTTTCGCGGCCAGACCGGCTTGGACCAGCAGGCGGCGGCGATGAATCCCGGCCCGTTCGGCTGGTCATGGTTTCATCTGATCGCGATGCTGTTCCTGGGCGCCTTTGTGCTCGGGACTTTGCTCATTCAATTCGCGCGTATGCGGCGGATTTCGGAGCTGACGGCGCGCCTGGCCGCGCGGCCGGCCGGGACGGCCGTTCCCGCACCTGTCTTGCCGCCGGTCACGAGCGCGGTGGGCTCGGTAAACCCGTCCGTGCCATCAGCCCCGGCCATCGCGGTGGACAAGGCGCGGCCGATTGCGCGGGCGAGCCGGTGGTCGGGCCCGTTGCGCGTCGCCGCGATCTTCCGGGAAACGCATGATGTGAAGACTTTTCGGATGGTCAATCCGGATGGCGGTGTTCTTCCTTTCAGCTTTCTGCCCGGACAGTTTCTGACTTTCAGCGTCGAGATCGACGGCAAGCGGGTGAGGCGCTCTTACACGATCGCCTCCTCGCCGGCGGTAACGGCTCATCTCGAAGTTACGGTCAAGCGGCAGGAGCATCACGGTGTTTCCGCCTTCCTGCACGACCGGGTGAAGTTCGGCGACTTGCTGGATATTGCCGCGGCTTCCGGGCGCTTCACCTTCACCGGCGAAGAGGACAGCATCGTGCTGATCGCCGGCGGAGTGGGGATCACGCCGATGATGAGCGTGATCCGCTATCTGACCGATATGTCCTTCCCCGGCGAGATTTTCCTGCTGTACGGAGCGCGCAGCACGGAGGATTTCATCTTCCGCGAAGAGCTCGAATATTTGCAGCGCCGCCACGAAAATCTGCATATTGCGGCGACCATGGCGCGGGCCGCGGGCACGGCATGGATGGGTCCCGAGGGCCCGGTCACCAAAGATTTTATCAATCAGGCCGTGCCGGAAATCGCACGCCGGCACATCCATCTGTGCGGGCCGCCGCCGATGATGGAGGCCGTCAAGGCTGAGCTCATGGAGCTTGGCGTGCCGAAAGAGCGGATCGAGACCGAGGCCTTTGGTCCGGCCGAGGGCATGGTCCCGCAGGATGCGCTTGAGACCGATATTATCGAGGTCAAAGGCGCGCCGGGCCCGGCGCCCGCGAAACGGGATGGCACGGCGGCCGGGCTAGCGCCGGCGCAGGTCCGGTTCAGCGTTTCGAAGAAGACCGGGCCATTGCGGCCCGATCAGTCGGTGCTCGAAGCCGCGGAGGCGATCGGCGTGGATATCGATTACTCCTGCCGCGTCGGCACCTGCGGAACCTGCCGGGTGCGGCTGCTCGAGGGCGCCGTAACCATGGCGGTCGAGGAGGGGCTGCAGCCGGGCGACAAAGAGCGCGGCGTCATTCTCGCCTGCCAGGCCAAATCGGCCGGCAATTTGGTCGTCGAGGCCTAAGGTTATGACGGCGGCGCATCTCTCAGGGCGGTCGCGTGAGAGATGGCCGGCCGGCTTTTTCGATTTCCTTGCGCAGGAAGAAATTGAGAGCCGTGCGCAAGACGATAATGGCCGCGAGCTGGCCGATCTCGTTCCAGGTCGGCGCGACCGCGGTGCGCAAAATGTCGGCCGCGAGCTCGAATTCGAGAGCGAGCGCAAGCCACCGCCCCAATTCGAGCCGGATATCCTCCTGATTGACCGCGTGCGCCGGGTTCGCGGGCGGTGGGACAGGATGCCGGCGGAAAAGCACCAGAACCGATCCCACGGTCGCCTTGGCGGCAGCGACCGCGATGATCACAGCCGCCGCGGCCTCGATGGCGTAGGCCAGATAAAAGGTCAGATCCTTAAAGAAAGGCTCCATCAGGCAACCCGCCGGGGAGAGACAAGGATTGTCCCGTGAGTGAATTTGAAAAACTCGCGGTCGGCGGTCTCATCACGGTCCTGCTTTTGTTCACGCCGGGGTTCGTGCTGCACACAGCGCCGCGTTTTCCCGGCAGCCTTGCCGGCAGCATGCTCGGGATCGCCGGTGCGGCTTTGATGGTGCTGCTTCTGCTTTATCCGCTGATCAAGCATTGGACCTGGTTGCGGCAACGGATAGCCGCGCGGCTTTCGATGCGCGTGGTGCTTTCTATTCACATCTATGCCGGTGCGCTCGGCGCGGTCCTGGGCGTGCTCCATACCGGACACAAATTCGAGAGCCCGCTTGGGATTATTCTCGTGACCTCGATGCTGGTGGCGACCTTGAGCGGGTTTGTCGGCCGCTATTATCTGAGTCATCGGCGTGTGGAATTGCAGGACCAGAAAGCGGCGCTTGATTTGTTGCGTGCCGAATATGACGAGCGAGTGGCCGCGGCCGGTTCGACGCAAATGCTCGCATCTGTGGGGCGCACGGCTTCGCTGTCATCGCTCATCGGGGCGATCGCCGACCTTGAATATGGTATGCGCCGTCGCGAAACGATCCAGCGCGCCTTCACCGGCTGGATGTTCAGTCACATTACAGCGGCGCTTGTGATGTATCCGGCGCTGGTCTTGCATATTTGGAACAGCCTTTATTTCGGGCTGCGCTGGCTCGAATGAAACTCACGCAAGCTATTTATCTGGTTCTGGCGATCATCGGCTTTGCTGCGGTGCTCGCCATCCCGCTGAGCCTTTATAGCTCCGGCTCGGGCGCCCCGCCATTCTGGCGGGCAGCGGCGAGTCCCGGGCCGCTCTCGAAAGCCCATGCCTTTCTCGAAAATGAATGCGGCGCCTGCCATACGCCGAACAAGGGCGTCACAGCTGCCGCCTGCATGACCTGCCATGCGACCGACGCGCCTGTCTTTGCCCTGCAGGCGGCCGCGTTCCATGCCGATATAAAGGAATGCCGCTTCTGCCATATCGAGCATCAGGGAGGCACGATCCGGCCGACCCGCATGGATCATACCGTGCTGGCGCGGATCGGCTGGGGGAAGGGGAGCGAGGCCGCCACGAAAAGCGGCGCGATGTCGGAAATAGCGCATTTTCTGGCCCGCAGCACGGGCGCGCATGCGATAACCGATATCGCCACGCTTGATTGCAATAGCTGTCATCAAAACCGGGACCCGCATCGCGGTTTAATGGGGCGCGAATGCGCCGAATGCCATCAGATAAACAGCTGGAAGATCGCCGGCTTCCTGCATCCATCGCCGCAATCGCAAGAGTGCGCCCAATGCCATCAGGCGCCGCCCAGTCATTACATGATGCATTTTCATATGATTTCGATGATGGTGGCGGGCCAGGAGCATGCGAAAGTCGAGCAATGCTTTATGTGCCACCAGAGCGACAGCTGGAACAACATCAAAGGTGTCGGCTGGTACAAGCATCATTGAAGTGAAACGGGGCGCAATGTCCGGCGCGCAGCGTGCTGGTCGCCCGGCGCACCCAATTCTTGTTCGAGACGGTGCAGTTTACCGTCGCAGGCCTTTCGAAGCTCGCCAAGGGCGGCTGGTGTATCGGGGATGAGCCGTGATTTTTCCAGTTTCAGTCCGAATTCCCGGTACAAGGCACCGATGAGGGAGGCCATTCCAACTTCCAAATTCTCGCTTGCCGAAACAGGGTCCGGCGCTGTTTTCTGGGTGAGATCACGGAGGGCACGGGCGATCCCGGCACGGTGTTCCGCGATGAACCGGTCAATGGTTTCGTCGAGGACCCAGCTATGCTGACGGAAATGGTCGAGGAGAACCATGCGCACGCAGGTATCCCTGGCGGCGCTGCGATGAAGAATAACGCGCCGTTTGAGCACGCCCAGGCGAACCACAATGGAAGCGGGAACATCGCAGAAGGAAGTGTTTTCGCCAGTGTCGCGGGCGTTGATTGGCCGGTGCTCGAGTTCGACATCCGCACCCGCCCGCGCGAGGATCAGCATGAGGGGATGCGCTTCGCGGACCTCGGCCGGCGCGCCGACCGCGCTGGCAATACGATCCATCTCCTCGCGCGTGGCGGATTCTTCTTCGAGTGCTGTCTCATGCACGGTAAGCAGCCGAAAGGACGAGCTGTCCGCAACAGCATCGCAGGTCGACGCGGCAACCGCGGCTTGAATGAAGGCAAAAAACAGCGCCGGAGCAATGAAGACCATCGCCGGGCGCGACCTGTGCGTAAGGGTCATGGTCGGGCCGGATCAAAGGACCGCGTTACGTTTCAGTGGCGGTGATTGTTTGAAGGCGGAGACTGTTCTGCTGGTGGCGATGCGGCGCCTTGATCGCTCGTGGAGTGCCGATGGCCGCCGTGCTGCATGCTGGCCATGATCAACTTCGCGTAGTCCTCGGGCGTCATGCCGGGCAGCTTTTTAAGAAAAGCGACAGTCGCCCAGATCTCATCGTCGGAATGATCGGACCAGGCCGGCATGCCGGTCATCTTGAGGCCGTTTTTGATGACCCAGAACATTTCGGCGTCGGAGAGATGCTGGCTGGTATGCGCCAGATCCGGCGGGGAAGGATAAAGTCCCTTGCCGATATCGCCTTTCGGCACGCCGGGTCCCCCATGGCATACCGCGCAATGGGCGGCGAAATGATCGACGCCCATCACAAGCTTTTCGGTTTTGTCGAGATTGGGAGGGACCTGAATGCCGGCCGCATGCGTCCTAATCGAGCGGATTCTTACCGCCTCGAAAATCTGCGCGGTGAGACCCCAATGCCGGTCGGTGGCGGCGACACTATAGATGCCGGAATAGACAAAGACAGCGCTGCCGAGCAGAGCGAGCAGCACGACAAGGCCAACGGCAATAACGGCGCGCATCAGAACCACAGCCGGATGCCGGCAAGGACGCGAACGTCGTGAGCCTTTTCGCCCTCCTGACGCGCGAAGTTGGCCGTCTGCCCGAATTTGCCCTCATAGCCGACGCCGATATAGGGCGCGAATTTCCGGGTGATTTCGTACCGCAGGCGCAGACCGGTATCGATTTCAGCCAAGCCAGGACCGATGCCGCGCGCCCGATCCGAACGGCTGTAGAAATTGAGCTCGATCTGCGGCTGCAGGATAAGCCGGTTGGTGATCAGGAGATCGTAGGAGACCTCGGTACGGGCGGCGAGACGTCCTTCCGGGCTCACATAACCGGCGAGCTCGACATTGAAGAAGCCGGGCGCCAGCCCTTCGATGCCGAAAGATGCCCAGTTGCGCGTGCGGCGTGAATCCAGATCGCTGCGCAACCCTGTCTGGAAATCGAAATAAGTCGTAATGGCGCGCGAATACAGAAATTCGTCCTGGCCATCTTCGACCTTCCCGTTCTTTACGGTGCCTTCGGTTTTGACCCAGAACTTATCGTAATCGGTGCCGACCCAACCCTCGCCACTCCAGCGATAATGCGGGCTGCCGTCGCCAAAGCGCCCTTCATTTTGATTGAGCAGAAAATGGGCCACGATTTCCCGGTCCATCACGGGCTGATCATGCTCGGCCATGCCGGGCGCCGAAGACTGAACCGGTTCTTTCGGCATGGTCTGGGCATTCGCCACCATTCCGAAGCCAAACAGGCCAGCGGTGCAAAGAAGAGTTTGGACGATTTTCATATGACGCGCACCTCCCGGAACATACCGGCTTCCATATGGAAGAGCAGGTGGCAGTGAAAGGCCCAGCGCCCGTAGGCATCGGCGGTGACAAGAAAGCTCAATTGCTCGGCCGGCTTGACAAGAACCGTGTGCTTCAAGGGCCGGTATTCACCATGACCGGTTTCCAGCTCGCTGAACATCCCGTGCAGATGGATCGGATGTTCCATCATTGTGTCGTTGATCAGGACGAAGCGCACGCGCTCGCCATAACGAAGGAGAATGGGGTCGGGCGCTTCGGAAAATTTCTTTCCGTCAAAGCCCCACATGAAACGCTCCATATTGCCGGTCAGATGGAGCACGATGTCGCGCGAAGGCGATCTTGAATCGCGTGCGGGCGTAAGAGCCTGAAGGTCGGTGTAGCGCAGCACGCGCCGGCCCAGCGGGAAACCGGCGCCGGGATCATCGACGCGCGGCATTGTGGTCATCGCGACATTATCGACGCCAACCTGGCCTTCGAGATAAGTGGGCGGTGGATAACGATTGCTTGCCGCGGCGGCGCCGTCGCCGGTATGCGCGCCGTTGCCCATACCCGAAGCCGGTGACGGCGCGCCGTGGTTCATGCCCGGCATCGATCCGTGGTTTATTTGCGGCATGCCGCCTGCCGCGCCGTGGTTCATCCCGCTCATCGCGCCCTGATCCATCGGCATGCCGCCCATTGAGCCGTGCTCCATGCCCATATCGGCCATGGTGCGCATCGGGCGCGGATCGAGCGGCGGGACAGGGGCCGCCATTCCGGCTCGCGGTGCGAGCGTCGCGCGGCCGAAACCGCTGCGGTCCTCGGCTTGCACGAAAATCGTGAAAGCCCGGTCTTCGCGCGGCTCGACGATCACATCGTAGGTTTCGGCGGTGCCGATCCGGAATTGATCGACCGCGACCGGTCGCACATCGATGCCATCCGCCTGCACCACGGTCATTGGCAGACCGGGGATGCCGACATCGAAGATGCTCATCGCCGAGCCGTTGATGAAACGCAGGCGCACCCGTTCGCCGGGCCGGAACAACGCGGTCCAGTTGGCCGCCGGCGGCTGGCCATTGATCAGATACGTGTAGGTTTGGCCGCTAACATCGAGAATGTCGGTGGGGCTCATGCGCATCTCGCCCCACATCAGCCGGTCCGAGACGGTCGCGGCGAGACCCTGCTGGCTCACATCCCGAAAGAAGGTCCCCAGCGTGCGCTGCTGACGATTGTAGTAATCGGCCTGGAATTTGAGATTTCCCATAACCGTATTGGGGTTCTCGTCGGTCCAGTCCGAGAGAAAGACCACATAATCGCGATCGAAACCCTGCGGATATCCGGCTTTCGGCTCGATCACGAGCGGGCCATAGAGTCCTTGTTGTTCCTGAAATGCCGAATGGCTGTGATACCAGTAGGTGCCGCTTTGTTTGACCGGGAACTGATAGGTAAAGGTCTCGCCCGGCGCGATGCCGTGGAAGGTCAGGCCCGGAACGCCATCCATCGAGTTCGGCAGGAGGATGCCGTGCCAATGGATCGAGGTCGGTTCAGAAAGGCGGTTGGTGACGCGCAAGGTCACCGTATCGCCTTCGCGCCAGCGCAGAACCGGCGCCGGCACCTGATTATTGACGGCGACCGCCATGCGCGGCTGCCCGGTGATATTGACGGGAAGTTCGCCGATCGCGAGATCGAATACCGTGCCTTTGAGCACGGGAGCCGGGTTGGCAGCCGCAAACCCGCGCAGTGGCCAAGGTGTAGCGGCAAGTACGCCGGCCGCAGCAATGCCTTGCACAAAGCGGCGGCGGCTGACGGGCGGCATCATCGTCCAGCCCCCGCCGGCTGGATCGACTGGATGACGTACATGCCGTCCGCGCCTTTCTCGATCGAGAAATTCACCCGCGATCCGGGCTGAATTCCTTGCAGATTGACCGAGGGAGCGACCGCGAATTCCATGCTCATCGCCGGCCATCCGATCGCAGGGATCGGCTCATGCTGCATCCCGATCCGGTGTTGGGCGGCATTCACGGCCGTGACGGTGCCGGTGCCATGCGCATCGGCACGGCCTTCATGTGCCACCTGGATCTCGCCAGGACCGGCCCGATGCCTGGCATGGTTCATCGCCGGCATTGCCGCCGGCGATGCGGCGGACAGCTCGACAGCGCCGGAGCGCCGTGCCGGCGCACCGCCGAGATCGACGCCGAGCGGCGGCGCGGCCGGCGGATTGGCAATCGCCGGCTCCGCAGTAACGCAGGCCGCGAGCGCAAGCGGCAACAGAGTAGGCAGAACAAAGGATCGGGAAAGCACGAACATCGGAAACTCCTCGCCGCAGGTTTTTGCCTGCGAATGTCGGTTAGGGCCGGCGAGCCGCTGTCACGGTCGATCGACCGCGCGCATGGCGCACGTCCGGCAAGACCGCTGGACTCCGCGCGCGGTTACGCGCGGGCAGGCGGTCTCAACCTCGCCTAAGGGCGAGGTTCATTCAGGCGAGGGGTCTGGGTGGGCCGTGTTCGGGCTTGATGGAACGGCCGATGCCGAAGCGGGCCGTGTCCCAATAGACGACCATCGTCATCATGACCGGTTCGCTCGAGAGAGCGCCGGTCAGATCCGGGATCGAAGCGCAGATGCCAACGCAGCAGCATTGGATGCAGGCGCCTTGACGCGAGTTCTTGTCGTGATCCGCTTTATTGCCATGCTGGTGATCGCCGGTCTGATGGCCGGCATGGCCCTGGCCTTGGCTGCAAGGCTCGGCCGCGATGGCGTTCGGCGCAGCAGCCCCAATCACGCCGCCCGCAATGAAGGCGAACGCAACGAGCAAGACTAGGAGCCGTCGCCATAAGGGTTGCATTAGAAGAACGCTACTCTCCTGGCGCGCGCTGGTCAATTGAGGCAACTCCTCATAGCCGGGTGGTCCGGAGGCGCAAGGCGTTGCTGATTACCAGCACCGAGCTGAGGCTCATGGCGGCGCTCGCGATCATCGGGTTCAGCAAGAGGCCGAAGGCCGGATAGAGCGCGCCAGCCGCGATCGGCACAGCAAGCGCGTTGAAGACAAAGGCGAAGAACAGATTCTGCCGAATATTGCGCATGGTGGCGCGGCTGAGGTGCCGGGCGCGCACGATGCCTTGCAGATCGCCTTTGATCAAAGTGACGGCGGCGCTTTCCATCGCGACATCGGCGCCGGTGCCCATGGCGATGCCGACCTGCGCCTGGGCGAGCGCCGGCGCATCATTGATCCCATCGCCCGCCATGGCGACAAAGCGCCCTTCGTCCTGGAATTTCTTGACGGCGGCGGCCTTCTGATCCGGCAGCACTTCGGCCACCACCTCATCAATGCCGAGCTTGCGCCCGACCGCCATTGCCGTGACACGGCTGTCGCCGGTGAGCATGACGACGTGAATGCCCTCGGCGCGCAGAGCCTGCAGCGCAGCAATCGCGCTCTCTTTGATCGGGTCGGCGACCGCAACGAGACCGGCAGCCTGATCATCAACGGCGATTAGCATGACGCCTTGCCCGTCTTGCCGCAGCGCATCCGCTTTTGACGGCAACTCCTTGGGATGGATGCCGAGACTGGAAAACAGCGCGACATTGCCGACCGCCACACGCTTGCCGCCAACAGTGCCGATGACGCCTTTGCCGGTTTCCGACCGGAAATCGGAAGCCGCCGTGAGCGCAAGGCCGTGCTCTTCGGCGCCTTTGACAATGGCGGCGGCAAGCGGATGCTCGCTGCCACGCTCAAGGCTGGCCACCAGCTGTAAGAGTTCGTGGGCGTCAAAGCCGAGCAGGGGCGTGATGCCGACCAGCTTCGGCTTGCCTTCGGTCAGCGTGCCGGTCTTGTCGACCACGAGCGTGTCGACCTTTTCCATCAGCTCAAGCGCTTCGGCGTTGCGCACCAGCACGCCGGCGCGCGCGCCATGGCCGGTGCCAACCATGATCGACATCGGGGTGGCAAGCCCCAAGGCACAGGGGCAGGCGATGATCAGCACGGCCACGGCATTGACGAGCGCGAAACCCATGGCGGGCGCCGGACCGAAAACGGACCAGACGATAAAGGCCGCAATCGCGACCAGGATCACGATCGGCACGAACCAGGCCGAGATGACATCGACCAGCCGCTGAATCGGCGCGCGCGAGCGCTGCGCCTCGGCGACCATATGGACGATCTGTGCCAGGAGCGTATCGCTGCCGACCCGTTCGGCGCGCATCACAAGGCTGCCGGTGCCATTGACTGTCGCACCGGTCACCTTGCTGCCGGGCGCTTTCTCGGCCGGCACCGGCTCGCCGGTGATCATGGATTCATCGATCGCGCTGTGGCCTTCGGTGATGATGCCGTCGACCGGCACTTTCTCGCCGGGCCGCACGCGCAAAAGATCGCCGGGCATCACTTGATCGAGCGGAATATCGGCCTCGGTCCCGTCATTGCGGATGATGCGCGCCGTTTTCGGCGCAAGATCCAGCAGGGCGCGGATGGCGCTGTTAGTGGCCGAGCGCGCGCGTAATTCGAGCACCTGGCCGAGCAGCACGAGCGTGACGATGACGGCCGCCGCCTCGAAATAAAGCGGCACCTCGCCATGCGGTCCGCGAAAGGAATCCGGAAATATGTCGGGCGCCAATGCGGCAACCAGGCTGTAGACGTAAGCGACACCGGTACCGAGCGCGATCAGGCTGAACATATTGAGGCGGCGCGACACGAAGGACGCGAAGCCGCGCTGAAAGAAAGGCCAGCCGCCCCAGAGCACGGCCGGTGTGCCAAGAATGAGCTGCACCCAGACAGCCAGATGCGGCGGGATCAGCACATCGATCGTCGCTTTCGCAAAATGCTCGGCCATCACCATGGCAAGCAGCGGCACCGAGAGCGCAAGGCTGACCCAGAAGCGCCGGGTCATATCGCGCAGTTCAGGATTTTCGGCCTCGGCCGTCGGCGTCATCGGCTCCAGCGCCATGCCGCAGATCGGGCAGGAGCCCGGCTCCTTACGCACGATTTGCGGATGCATCGGACAGGTCCAAAGCGTCTCGCCCGCTTGCGCGCGTGCCGGCTGAACTGGCGGGCGCGCCAGATAGCGCGCCGGCTCGGCAACGAAGCGCTCGCGGCACTTGGCGCTGCAGAACAGGTACTCGTGGCCGGCATGCTCGGCGCGATGCCGGGCTATCGCCGGATCGACCTTCATCCCGCAGACCGGGTCGCGCGCCGCCGCATGCCCTTCATGGTCATGGTGGGTGTGCTGCGCAACGCGGCCGTTGAGTTCCGTGGTCGCCATGTTCAAAGACTTTCCGGGAGATCGGCGGGCATTTACTTACGAACATTCCCGCGCGGTAAGGTTACCAAGCGGCTCATTACATTATCAATACTTGGCTGTGGATTTGATTTCGATCAAGGAGGGGTCTATTTTAGCAAGCTAACTTCGATACCTGAACAAAGGAGGTCAGCTATGTCGCACCGCAAGGTTTTGAGCGCACTCACACTGATCCTGGCGCTCGCCGCAGCGCCGGTTTTGGCCGAAGAGCAGCATCATTCCGCCGGAGCTCCTCCCGCCGCGACGACGGCGCAGGCGATGCCGGGAATGGGGCAGGGAACACAGGGCGGCATGGGCCAGGGCGGCATGCAAGGCATGGGAATGATGGGCATGCCGGAAGGTGGCATGCGGAATATGCCAATGATGGGCATGCCCGGCAGCGGAACGCAGCAGGGCGGCATGCCGATGATGGCCATGATGTGCAACATGATGCGCCAGGGCGGCATGGGTGGGATGCCCATGGGCGGCATGCCGACGATGGCGGACCATACCGAGGGCCGCATCGCGTTTCTGAAGACAGAACTCAAGATCACCGACGCGCAGCTGCCGCTCTGGAACGCGGTTGCCGATGCCATTCGCGCGAGCGCGAAGAGCGGTATGGACAATATGGGGCAGGGATCACTGACCGAGCGCTTGGCCGCGCGTGAAAAGGCTCTGGCCGCACAAGCTGAAAGTCTGCGGAAATTCAAGAGCGCGGTCGATCCGCTGTATGCAGCGCTGAGCGATGAGCAAAAGAAAACCGCCGACGAGCTTTTGATGAGCCCGATGGGAATGATGTAACCGGGAGGATCTTCCGATGAGCGATACGGCGCGCATGACCAATACCCCGCTCGCGCGGCTGGATGAGAGGCGTACCATCTCGATCCTGGTGCTCGGTTGCGCGCTGAGCAGCTTTTTTGCGATCTCCTTCACGATCTGCGTCCTGGGTTATCTCATCTGGCCAAACTCCCCGGTTCAACATAGCTCGTTGAGCCTTTTTCTGCCTGGCTTCACGCTTTTGAGCTGGCCGAGTTTTTTTCTCGGCCTGATCGAAAGCGTGATTTGGGGCTGGTACGTCGCGGGTCTGTTCGGTGTCCTCTACAATTTTTTTGCGCGGCGGATGGGATGACAAAACCGGCGCACCATCATCCCTGGTGGCGATCCCCGTTTGGGATCGTGCTCTGCGCTTTCCTTCTAATCGCCGGGTTTTACCTGCTGACGGAACACAGGGCCCATTTGCTCGGTATTTTACCTTATCTGCTTTTGCTGGCCTGTCCCTTGATGCATCTCTTTATGCATCACGGCCATCATGGTCACGATCACAGCGGCGGGAACAAGCATCGTCCCGGACGGGAGGATGCAGAATGACGCATGACAATGTTCCTGCTTATGGCCTTTGGTCACTGGCGATCGTCAATTCGGCGATTTTCATCTTTTTTGCCTTCACCTTCTTTAAACCCCAAACGAAGCGAGACTGGCGATCCTTTGGGGCCTTCAGCGCCTTTCTCGTGGCGCTGTTCACGGAAATGTACGGCTTCCCCCTGACGATTTATCTGCTCTCCGGGTGGCTGCAGAGCAAATATCCAAACGTGGATTGGTTTTCGCATGATGCCGGACATCTGTTGGAAATGATGTTCGGTTGGAAAGCGAACCCGCATATGGGTCCGTTTCATCTGCTGAGCTTGATCTTTATAGTCGGCGGCTTTGTGCTCATCTCAACCGGCTGGAAACAATTGTTTGCGGCACAGCGGCATGATCGGCTGGCCACCTCGGGCATCTATGCCTATGTGCGGCATCCCCAATATATCGGCTTTATTCTGGTGATGTTCGGCTTCCTGCTGCAATGGCCGACGCTGCTTACGCTCGCGATGTTTCCGGTGCTGGTCATCATGTACGTGCATCTTGCCCGCGCCGAAGAGCGCGAGGCGATCCGGGAATTCGGTGATGCCTACCGCGCTTATATGGCGCAAGTGCCCGGCTTTATCCCGCGCCTGCATCCGGCGAAGCTGCGAAAGCCAGCCGCGAATAGCGATCGTCGGGACCGGCGCGCGCTTCGACGCTAACTCCCGACAGGGGAAAGGCGAATGGAACATTTTACGCCCGTCTCGGCCCTGATCGGCGGAGCGCTGATCGGACTTGCGGCAGCTGTCTTATGGCTTGGTATCGGCCGGATCGCCGGCATTAGCGGGATCGTCGGCAATCTGTGGACACCGGGGTCGCAACCGCAGCGCGCCGATGTGAGCTGGCGCATTGCGTTCCTGATCGGTCTGGTCGCCGCGCCCATGCTGTTTGGCCTGGCCGGCGGCACCTTGCCGCCCATTCAGTTGCCGTCATCGCCAGTGTTGATTGTCTCGGCGGGGCTTCTTGTCGGGATCGGCACGCGCCTGGGGAGCGGTTGCACCAGCGGACACGGCGTCTGCGGTTTGGCGCGGCTCTCACGGCGCTCGCTTGTCGCCACGGCCATCTTCATGGCAACGGCCATTCTGACCGTTTTTGTCACCCGCCATCTGACCGGACTTTGATCATGCCCTCGATCATTGCCGCGCTCATCTCCGGTTTGCTGTTTGGCCTCGGTTTGACGATCTCGCAGATGATCAACCCGGCAAAGGTGATCGCTTTTCTCGATCTTTTTGGCGCCTGGGATCCGTCGCTTGCCTTTGTTATGGCCGGCGCCATCCCCGTGGCCGCTTTGGGTTACAGGATCGCGCGCCGTCGCGAGACGCCCTTATGCGCGACAACTTTCTCCACCCCGGCCTCAGCCGGGATCGATCGGCGCCTCGTTATCGGTGCGGTTATCTTCGGCATCGGGTGGGGGCTCGTCGGTTATTGTCCGGGCCCGGCACTGGCATCGCTTGGTTTCGGCAAGGGACCGAGCTTTCTCTTTGTCGCCGCGATGCTGATCGGCATGGCGGGTTACAACGCTTTGCCGCGTGGAGCCGTAAACCGTGGTGCAGGCGCGTGAACGGCGTTCATGCCGGTCCCTTCAAGGTCGTGCAGGATCGGGCAGTCGGGACGATGATCGCCTTCGCAGATTGCCGCGAGCGCATCGACAGCATCGCGCATCGTCATCAGAGCCTCGATCTTGGCATTGATCTCACGCACATGTTCAAGCGCGAGGCGCTTCACATCGGCGCTGGCGCGGGTTTTGTCTTGCCAGAGATCGAGCAGGCGCCGGATGCGATCAACCGAAAAGCCAAGGTTGCGGGCACGATGGATAAAGCGGAGCACGCGGACATCATCCTCCGTATAGAGGCGGTAATTGCCCTCGCTGCGGCCGGCCCGCTCGATCAAACCGGCGGTCTCGTAGTACCGGATCGCCTTGGCCGAGACACCCGACGCCTTTGCCACCTCGCCGATATTCATGAGGGATCTCCTCTGGCCCGGAAGGGACATCGATACAGATGGAGATTCCTCTTACGGGAAGGTCAAGGTTTGGCCACAAGAAAAACGTAAGCTGCTACGAGCAAGGAGGTGCAGAGTGCTGACACGACGGAAATTGCTGGCCTGCGGCTCGCTGATCGCGCTTGCCGCAGCCGTCAGATGGAGCCCGTTACAGGCCGCCGAGACCAAAGGGCTGCCGGTGATGCTCTACAAGACGCCGGGCTGCGAATGCTGCAGCGGCTATGCGGACTATTTGCGTTCGCACGGCTTCACTGTGACGGTCAAGGAGACCGAGAAGCTGGCCGCGATCAGCGGCAATGCCGGCATTCCGGCCGAACTCCAGGGCTGTCACACTTCTTTCGTGGGCGGGTACGTGATCGAGGGTCATGTGCCGATCGAGGCCGTACAGAAACTTCTGGCGGAACGCCCGGCAATCAAGGGGATCGCTTTGGCGAATATGCCGCCGGGATCACCTGGCATGCCTGGCCCCAAGCAAGGACCCTTCGTCATTCATGCAATCGACAAGGAAGGAAAATCGAGCATCTACATGACGATATAATGCTGGTGTTTAGCGGCGTTTCGGCTTAGCTGCAGGCGTTTACTGGAAAATGAAGGTCTTTTAGCTATAATAATAAGAGGAGATCGGCGCCATGTTTATGCCAACCACTCTTGCGACCGATCCAATCTTGAAGCGCCTCATTGCCGCACTTGACGAAATTTATGGCGAACGATTGGAACGGGTAGTGCTGTTCGGCTCGCGTGCGCGGGGCGATGCTGGCGAGGATTCCGACTACGACATTGCGGTATTCCTAAAGGACCTCAAGGAGGGCGATCTCGATACACGCTGGCGTGAGCTGGACCGGTTGGCCGATCTGCGTAGCGCCATCCTGTTTGATACCGAGGCCTTCATCGATGCGAAGCCCTATCCAGCCGGCGCCTACCGAAATCGAACCTCGCTCATGAGAGAGATCCGGCGCGACGGCATCGATCTGTGATGACTTGTCAGGCTTAATAATTTTCCAGCCAGCTCTGCCAGGCGACCCAGTAAGTGGATCGGGACTAGGGCCGGTCGGCAAGAACGGCGGGAACGTCGCTGTGATGGATCACCCAGACTTGCGTGTCGGCGCACATCCAGCCGATCACATCGAGGATGGTCTGGTAATCGTTCATGAGATCGCGGCTGAAGATCGGCTCGTGATGCGCGATGCGGTTGCGTAGGTCGCGGAGATCGGGCAGGGGGCGGTGAATGGCACTGCGCGGGCGCCGCGCGTTTGGAAAGGCGCGGTGCAGAGCCGGACGCCAAAGCGCCATTTCGTAGTTGCGCTGCCCGCGGGGTCCGTGGCTGAGGAGCCGCTCCCAAAAGCCGAAGGACAGTTCGGCGATGATGCGTCCCGGATCGAGCGGCCGTCCGGCGCGCCGCAAGGTTTCCTTGGCGTCGGCGATGCGTGCCGCGGCTACCGGGGTCAATGGAACCCTCGGATTGTCATACCAGGCAATGCCGTAGACAGTCGCAAGCTCGCGATGAAAGGCATTGCGGATCAGAATTTCGAGCGCCTGCAGTGGGCCGTACAGCGCCGCGCTGATGCGGGTATTCCAGACATAGAGCCGCAGCGCCGCGGCGTGATCCTGGCCGGTAGCCGCGAGATAGGTCGAGAGCCGCTCGGGCGACAGGGCCCGCTCTAAGGCCTTGATAACAGGAAGAGAATAGGGAAAAGAGTTGACCATTGATGAGAAAGTGCTTATATTATCCCTCGTACGCCCCGGCCCCGCCTCTGCGAAAGCATGCGCCCGGGGTTTTTCTTTGCCCTAATGCTATAGAGCAAATTCCCTTGAAGCGGAAGATTGCAATAATCGCTGCGATCGAGAGCAGAACAGCCCAGGGATCGCAACGAGTATATCAGGAAGCCATGTTGCCAGACGATCATTCTCACATAGCAGCACCCGAAATTCTGTTTGCGCTGGTCTCGGCGCTGTTGTTCGGCGCGAGCACACCTTTCGCAAAATTGCTGCTGGGCGTACTTGATCCCTGGATGCTGGCTGGTCTGCTCTATCTTGGTTCCGGCATCGGGCTGGCTGCGCTGCGGATTGGCCGTCATGTGATGGGAGGCCCGGCGGCTGAAACACCGCTGCGCCCCGCCGATCTGCCCTGGCTGGCCGGTGTCGTACTTGCCGGCGGCGTGATCGGTCCCGTCCTTTTAATGATTGGCCTGGTGCACACACCGGCATCGACCGGCTCGCTTTTGCTCAATCTTGAAGGCCTGGCGACAATGGCAATCGCCTGGCTGGTGTTTCGGGAGAATGTTGATCGCCGTCTATTGCTGGGCGCGTTTACTATCCTGGCAGGCGCGGCTTTGTTGTCCTGGCCGGGGCAGGGGAGCGGTTTCGGGGTTGGCTAGGGCGCCCTGGCGATTGCCGGCGCCTGTCTCGCCTGGGGTATCGACAATAATTTGACGCGCAAGCTGTCGGCTGCGGACCCGGTGCAGATTACCCTCATCAAGGGCCTGGTTGCTGGGACCGTGAACCTCATTCTCTCATTGGTGCAGGGCAGCACTTTGCCCGAGCTTTCCGTCGTGCTCGGTGCCGGCATTGTCGGTCTCGCCGGTTACGGTTTCAGCCTGGTTTTATTTGTGCTGGCTCTACGCCATCTCGGTACGGCGCGCACCGGAGCGTATTTTTCAACGGCGCCCTTTGTCGGCGCGCTTCTATCCATCATCATGTTTGGCGAGCCCGTCACACTCGGCCTGATCGTTGCGGGCACCTTAATGGCGCTTGGCGTCTATCTGCACGCATCCGAGCAGCATGAGCATGAGCACCGGCACGCCGAGATGATGCACGAGCATCGGCACCGGCACGATGAACATCACCAGCATTCCCACGGGTCAGACGATCCGGCTGGCGAGCCGCACACGCATCGGCACCGGCACGCGCCGATGATGCACAAGCATCCGCACTACCCGGACCTGCATCATCAGCATTCGCATTGAAAAGCAGAACCCATGAATCCAACATATTATGTGTCAAGCATATCCCAATCATCGCCAAGGATCCATCGCAGCGCTGATAGTTTGCCGTTTAGCATTCCCCATTCGAAATCATCCCATGGACCGAGATTATCCAGCCCAACCTCTTCTTCGGTGCGTTTGGCTGCCGCCAATGCACCTTCCCATACCTTATCGACAATGACTTCAGGATGATAACCTTTTAGTTTATCGAATTCTTTTTTAGTTATGATCTTTATCTTCCCGGTCTCCACTCCGTGCCGAAGGTTCCAATGACGATTGTACCAGACCTGCCGGAACAGGAGATGCTCGGCATCGAGTATTTCAGATAACCGTCGCGGTTGGCTCTGATAATTGTGTTCCCATTCATATTCGTCGAGTAGCTCGTCGCCGCCAATTTCTTTGAGCACTTCGACAATTGAAGTAGCATAGTGGGAATTGTTTTGGAAAAGTTCCTCCAAATCCTGGTGGGGCAACCGAACGTCTCCATTGTGCTGCGAAAAATCGCGCGCATTGTTTGTGATAAAATAGAACGTACATCCTGGATCGGAATTTCCCAAAATGAACTCCGCGTAAGTTTCAATGATTACAGCATCACCAATCGAATTCTTCGAAAGATGGAACGGTGCAATCTTGGCAAGTGCTCGTTCCGCTGCCTTTATTTTCGCGGCGTCGCTGATCGGAATGACCGTACCGGCTGCCATCAGCTTTTCGATTCTTGCCAACGTTGTTTGCGATACCTCTCCACTCATTGCAATTTTGTGGTCGATTTCGTTTAGCTGTTTTAGGGTCTCGGCTTTGTTCACGTCGTCGCCAAACTGGCTCACTGCCTCACGGACGAGGCGAAAATGACTGGCGAGACTGCGCTTGCTCTCCTCGATTACGCGATCACGGTTGCGCGCAAATTCATCCAGAACAACCTGGGGAACAATGAGTTCTAAGACCTTGCTCTGAGCGAGGTCTTCAATAGCCGTCAATACCGGCGCCAGGCGGTAGTCCTTGGCAAGGTTCAGCCATATGTCCGTGTCGATTAAAAGTTTCGAGATCATCAGTAGCTCGTAACACCGCAGAAGTTCAGGATAGGATGCGCGACACCGGCGTTACCGACAAGCCACAGGTGTCGAGAAACCGGGTCTTCGGACTACCTCTCCTAGAGTAACATAAAGGACGTTATGTTACACTGTTACGCATGAACCAACTCGTCCCGAAACCGGCCGCCCGGACCGCCGCCACGATCAGCAACGCCATCGTCGTCCCGGCGGCGATCGCCGCCGCCGGCGATCATGCCGCGCGCCGCTTTCTCGAATTCTTCGCCGCAACGATCCGCAACAAGAACACGCGCATAGCCTATTACCGGGCGGCGTGCTCGTTCTTTAGCTGGCTCGAACAGCGCGGCATCGTCGAGCTTGTCGATATCGAACCGCTGCATGTCGCGGCCTATGTCGAGGCGCTGCAGGACACCGCCGCCAAGCCGACCGTCAAACAGCATCTCGCCGCCGTGCGCATGCTGTTCGACTGGCTCGTCGTCGGCCAGGTGCTCGCGGTCAATCCGGCGCATGCCGTGCGCGGACCCAAGCACGTGATCAAACGCGGTAAAACCCCGGTGCTGACCGAGGAACAAGCACGCCGCCTGATCGAGAGCATCGACACCTCGACCCTGGTCGGCCTGCGCGACCGCGCGCTGATCGGCGTCATGACCTACGCCTTCGCCCGTATCGGCGCGGTCGTCGCGATGCGCGTCGAGGACTATTATCCGAACGGCAAGCGCTGGTGGGTGCGGCTGCACGAGAAAGGCGGCAAGCGCCACGAGATGCCGGCACATCACAAGCTCGAAGCTTTCATTGACGAATATCTCGCCGTCGCCGGCATCCGCGATGACGGCAAGACCCCCCTTTTCCGCACCGCGCGCGGCCGAACCGGCACGCTCACCGGCGAGCCGATGCACCGCATCGATGCATATCGGATGATCCGCCGCCGTGCTGCCGAGGCCGGGTTTAAGCAGAAGCTCGGATGCCATGTTTTCCGGGCGACCGGGATCACCGCGTATCTGGAGGCCGGCGGTACGCTCGAAAACGCCCAAGCGATGGCGGCGCATGAGAGCCCGCGCACGACCAAGCTCTATGACCGCACCGGCGACGAGATTACGCTTGATGAGGTTGAGCGTATTACAATCTGAGGCATGCTTTTGTCCTACAACCGCATGCCTAATTAGCATCTGATGAATAACGGTACACTTCAATGTCTACAGACGACAGCTCGCCTAAGGCAGGTAGCACTACTTCTTCATTTTGGACCACTGTGCGCCGAGTAGTGGCAACAGATGCGTTCGTTGAGAAGGCTGTTATACTTGTATTAACAGCCATAATCTCGGGACTAACGATTCCCATAGTGATTACATATATAAACGCTCAAGCGGCAATCCAACAGAAGGAGGTCGAAAACGCTCGAGCGGCTAAACATAAACTCGAGGACGAAAATAGGGTTCAAAGGCAAAAAGAACTGGACGATAGGCGTGCTAGATACGATAAAATAGTACAAGCGAAATCCGATCTCCTGAGAGATTTTACCGTTGCAGCAATAACTTATGCGACTCTTTCCTTAGACGTATCTTGGTTTGGGAGCACCTATCTTAATAACCCAGACCTACAGGCCCGAGCGCTCGCACGTTACAGCGACCGTATAGTTGACCTTTGGGCAACGCTACGCGTAACCATAAGCCAAGCTCATGTTCTGGCTTCTGCTGATATGGCTGCTGAACTGGACTCAATCCTCACACACTTCTACACTTTAGATCAAAAGATGATGGTCCTAAGTACTAGAAACGACAGCGCCACTTCAGAGTGGGCCGCACTACACGAAGAGAACGAAAAAACTCTCCAAACGATTCAGAAGCTGATAGTCCAATTAGCAAAAAATTTGGAGTTGGGTAGAGAGCAAAGATGAGGTTAAATATGCTTCGCCGGCTTGCGAATGATATGGACGTTATCATGCGTGATGCATCCCGTTTGGCAAGCTGTCTGATTTCCGGTAGAATGCTCGACGCGCGCCGCTGGCCGTGTCCGTGAGCGGCTACCGCGCAGCGAGAAGCTGGGCGGTTCGGCGAGAGTCGGCCACGGCCCTGCCCCGCCTGTAACGGCGGCGAAGACATGCCCGCACTCTGCACCTATATTCTGCACGACAGAATGCAGGGAATTTCAGAGACTTAGATTTTGTGCGGATTGTAATGAGTTGCCAATGTCAGCTATCTGATCCACGGCAGACAATCGGGCTTTTCCTCGGTCGCTCGGCGAAGCGGCGTCAGCGGCAAAGCTAGTCGCGCTGTTCGTCCGATCACCGGAAAACCAGCGAAGTCCGACCGGTGGCTCAGATCAAGGCCCAGGTATTTTGTCCGGCGCCCCCCATCAGACCAAAACGCTTCATGGGTGGTACGTCTTGCAATAGATAGAAAATATCTCCGATTACCTCGTTTGATTTTGAATAATAATCATGTCCCATCCATGATTTGCTCGCTCTGGATGCATCTATAAACACCAAATTTGGATCAGTGTTTTGAATTAGCCTATGTAATCGTGTCTCTCCATTCAACACCGCTGATAGTCGGATTGCTTCATCGTTTTGTGAAACATACACAGTGGCTTGTTTGCTTGCCCTTAGAATTCCGACCAACTGATGGTTAAACCACTCTTGATCCACATCCGGCGCAATAAGAATTAATTTATTGATGCTGTGCTCAATCAATTCTGTTGCACCCAGCAAGTTGAGGCACCTAATCAGAACTTTGTTTCCATGACTATGTGCCAGAACGTTCAGCGGCTCTTTTTTATTTGCGATTGAGGTGAGAAGCTGTAACAATATTTTTTCACTTTCCTCCGCCCGTGTCACGTCTCGGAAATATGCCCCCGCATGACCGAAGGAGGGCCACGAATACAGAAGCGGTCGCATTCTATTGCGACGAACATCTGCGCGATGACAAAATATTGAATACTCTCGGATTGCACTATCAAAACTGTTGGCGTACCCGTGGATTAATACTAGCCACTGGTCATCTGTAATTGGCGGCAAATCCGTGAAGCTTGTAAACGATATTCTGTTTACTTTTACTGATATGCCCGTGCGCTCGAAAGCTCTGGGCAGAACTCGGCGCCAAATTCGGCCCAGCCACCACGATTGTAGTTGGTTTGGAAAAGGATCGTATATCATAGTTTCCACTATGGCATAAGTCATAGTAGTGCTATAATCGGAACCGAAAATCCCAGTGAGTCCTTCCCGTTCGCTAAAGCGTCGTTCGTAAAGTTTTCTGTTAGTTGCAATGTAAATATCTTGTACATGATAGGCAATGTAGCAGCTTTCGGCTCCGCCATGATCTCGAATAACTGCAATATTTGCTTTTGTGGCATTTAGGTGTTGTTGAAAAATCTGGTCGTTATCAATTGCTGATTCTATGTCTTCTTTCCGAGTACCCTCTGCGCTGAAGCCAATCTCAACGCAGGCATATCCGCCACCGGCGATCACCAGCTTCATGCCATATTTTGCGCGTGCATATTCTATGAGCGCAGCGACGGCGCTGAAGGTTAATTCATCTGAAGGACCAAGGCAGGACAGAACAAGATGGGTCCCGGGAGCGCTCAGCGGAATCCGTCTGAAGCAGGATGAAAGGTGAAGGAGTTCACCGAATGCTGCGTCGGTGCTGAGGCCTTCCAGCTCATTAGGCATATGGCGTTCCTGCCTTTAGGGATGTCTCGCTTGAAATCAGCTGCGCTTTGCACAAAGCCGGTCGGTCCGTGACCGCGCCCGACATTTGCTCCGTGAAAATCTTCTGGCATCCGGCTTCGGCGAGCGCATCCCGCTGCAAGGCTAGCTTCTGATCAACCGTTGACACCCGCGCGTAGCCGAGCAGCATCCGTCCTCGCCGGGTCGCAGCGTCGAGCTTGACCGCGCAACCTTCCGTGTGGCGGGCCGTCTTCGTTTGCTTGGTGAGGCCGTCTGAGACAGCAGCAGGCGACCCGCAGCCAAGGCAGTACTCGGGCCGCAACAGAGTTCTTGAGAGGAAGATTTCCCAGATCCATAGCCGCCTTCCCCTTTACGACGCCTCATCTACAATCTCCAAAATGTTCGTCGGTCCTTTAAAAATCTCTTCAGATACCGCTTCGATATCCTGCCACGAGGATGCCATATTTTTTAACCTCAGAATTCTCGGATCTCCCGTAATTCGTTCTTTGGCAAGTTGTAAGGTTTGTTCCAACTCTCTCGATGATGCCCACTCGCGCAAACCTATATACAACAATGCCGCAGCCTCTACGCGCCGACACGAATACATCCCGACGGGCAGTATACTGATCGTGCGATATATACGCTCAAGTGCCGAATCGAAATTCGGCAATGTGATCTGATGGGCTGACGGGATCCGTGACAGAAAGTCTGGCCACTTCTGTGTTCGCTTGAGTTCGTCAACTCCACTACTTAGCGCATAAAATATTACCAGATTTTGCTTGCTGAACGAGATTTGCTTCTGCGCGAAAAAAAACGGATCTCCATTCATGGGCGCGATGAGTCTGTGGAACATATTTTTCCCGTCAAGCTCTGTGTCAACCTCATCGATAAACAGCAACGTTGGTCTGTGCGCCATTAGGGCTATCATCACATCTATGACGATATCAGAGAACGCTTGGTCAACGCTGCTGTAAGCAGACATATTCCGCTCAAGAAACTCTATTTCTCCCACTGTCTTTTCAAGTTCCCGCCTAAATTGTCGCACAAAAAACGATTTTCCAGCACCTGGATTTGCTATAAGCAGATAATTTTCTGGTCTCGCTATGTTGTTCCTCAGTCGATTAGACAGGATATCGACCTTATCTATTGCCGTCCGATAAAATTGCCGATCATTCGTGACAAATTGCCCAAATGTCGGCTGTACATCGGTCGTGCTGATTTGGGCTCTGTCTGACAGCCACTCGGAAAGACTCTGGTCACGCAGCGATATGGCATATCGCTCGCTTTGCGGAAGTTGGGTATTCGCATATTGAAAAGCCGCATGAAGATTACGAAACAATACCGTAGCGTAATCATAGTCTTCAGAGTTCTGTACGTTTTTACTGATCTCTATAGCTCTCGCCCGATGTTGCCGAGCGCTAATTTCGTCAGAAAGGCGGTTGTACGCGACGGAAAGGGCATTTTCGACATTCATGTTTAGCCAGTCATTTGACGCTAGCGATAGCGCAAAAAATCTTTCCGCCAAGACGACAACTTCTTCCGGTTTTTCTGCAGCAAGAAACAAACACAGATTAGCTAACGCTTCGCACTCGTCTCGCGGGTGTTTTTGTTTGGCCGCCAAGTCGGCAATTTCGTGAAACGTCTCAAGAAGCTCTTGGAACTCATCGGCTTCTAGGCCTTGCGCTTGCCGCCGACCATCCAATAGTTCGGCGTGTCTTTTAAGCGCCGACATCGTTTTCATCAAAATAGTCCGATCTGCGTATGTAGGTACAGATGCCACTCGCAAAGCGCAAAAGCGCAGCGCATCGCGTTCGCGGCTTGACAGTGTAAATGGTAATCCGAAACTTCGCGGTATCTACGGTTAGTCATGTGTTTGTCCGCTCCGGATCCTATCTACACACTGACGAAGAGTTTTGACAGCTCGCGCCATTCCACGTGTTCGCAGGGAGACCACCCTCTCGTCCGTGCACCCGCCATTCCCGCCGCTGCCGCGCTCGTCTTCGTCTCGACGGGTGGGATAACAGATACCGCGACCATGTCGCAATGCGACCTCCTCGATTTCTTCGCCGCATAGCACCCGCCGTAGACTTATCCACCGTCGACGCGCGCTCGTACCACTCTCTGTTACTCCACAATCTTTGAAACGTTCCAAATGTGAATCACGTCCTCCCCTCCGCCGGCGAATATCGTCCCATCAGATGAAAACGCTATACTCCAATACTTCTCCTTACCTAGCGGAGACCACAGTAATTGACCGGATTCCGCATCCCATAACTTTATGTCATATCCATGCAACGCCGCTATTGTTCGGCGATTCGGCGACACCGTTAAACGGTCGACTAGGTCTCTGTTGCCTGCCGACGCGACTATCGTACGAATGATCTCAGCAGTGCGGGTGTCCCAGATTATAATTTTTCCATCATTAGCCGCAGACACCAATGTGTGGCCATCAGGTGAGAATGCAACAGCTCTAACCATCTCAGTATGCCCGGTCAACCGGGACATTATTTTTCTGGTTGCTGCATCCCAGATTGCGATATCCGTCTTAAATCCCGGTTGATCAGAGGATACACCTTCTCGGCCATCTATCACCGAGGCCAACGTACGAAGATCCGGCGCAAATGCTAAAAACGACTCTTTGACCGACACCTCTGCGAATATCTGTCCGCTGCTGGCATTTACAAACTTAACCTTGGTCGCATTGGCTGTTCCGAGTGTATGACCGTCCGGCGAAAACGCCACAGATCTTACAGCGCGGGGATAATCTGTGATCGTCTTCAACAGATCACCGGTTTTCAACTCCCATATCTGCGCCTTACGATCTGGAACCTTTTTCGGCCCATCCCCAAGATTTAGGAGATAGTCCGTTCCGCTTCCGGACGCGAGTTTCTCACCATCTGCTGAAATTGCGACAGTGTTCACCTGGTCATTATGGCCGGTGAGCGTTGACTTCATTTGCAGCGTAGACATGTCCCATATCTGGACTGAATGATCGCTGTTACCGGACACCAAAAGCCGATTATCAGGCGAAAATGCGAGCGATCTTTGCCTGCTCGTGCCGGTACGCAATGCAGCCGGAAGAATAGATTTGGAATTTTGCTGTGAAAAGGGCGCCACAGCAGCTTTCACATTGTCAGTTTTCAAGTAGCCGCGCGGATGGCCAAAGGGAGTGCCTAACGACCACTCATCGCTAATAGAATCCACTATAATAGGAGTACCATTCTGCAATTCATAGATGCCTAGATTATCAATCCCTTTCTTGCCATTCAGGGGGAAGAATAGCGTTCTTTTGCCCTTAGCAGTCGCCACCAGCAGTCTGCATGGTAGATGATCGGCATCGAGAGATGGAGGACAACCGCGTACATCCGCACCCATTTGCGATAGCGGCAATGGCGTCGGTAGTTTTGCAAAACGGCGGTTTAGATCGGTATTATTTCCCGGCAGGAGCAGCCAAACGAATACCGATAAAAGCAGCCCCGCGATGGCTGCCGCGACATAGTATCTGCCCGGTCGTCGACGGGACAGTGCCGCTTCCGCGACTACCTGCAATTCCGACAGCTTCCGCTGCTCGGCAATGCGAGCTATGCGCTCGGCAAGAGTAGGCGGAGCCGGATAATCCGGATGCGGATCAAAGAACCCTTCGAACCCGGGAGACTGAAAATAATTGACGCGGCGGACGACGAGGGCCTGCTCGCCCGGTATGAGGGCAAGCACCACTCCCGGATACCCAGGATGATTACGATCATCGATGCGGGACAGAAAGCGGCCGATCTCGTCTGGGTTTAGCAGGTTTCTCTTATGAACCGTCTCGCCCCACCCGTCCGTCGTAGAGCGCGATTGCGACTGCGAGCGCGATGTCGAAGTCGAGCCAGTGCGGGATTTCGAATCAGACTGCGATTCAGATCTGGATCGTGAGCGCGATGTCGATTCTGAGCTTGAGCGCGACCAGCCATGAGACCGTGACAGTGACTCCGAATGATTTGTCCCGCCCTGACGCGAATGACCCCTTGGGATGAAACCGAACATACCCTTGAAGTTGAGGCCATACCCTTCGGAAGCACCTTCACTCAACGACCGTGAGCGTGTCGAATTGGTTCCGTCGGTCATCGAAGATGAGACGCCACGTGTATCTCCACGCGTGGTAGAGGAACTCGTGCCAATCGTGGTGCTGGCTGATTCACCGATGGTATCGGAAACAGACGAGCTGTCCGATTGAGAGCCGGAGCGCGTCTGACGTATGACTTCGCGTTCACCGAGCTGCTCAGAGAGGTATTTGCGTGTAAAATTGTCATCAATTTGAAAGAAGATGCGCAGACCCGAATTTCCGAGGAACGTCTCCCAGGCGTCGCTATAGACTTCCTTCAGCTGAGGCAGGTTCTGAAGCACAAAACAGAACTTCGCCCCAAAACCAGCCGCTTGCGCCGCCGCATGCTCGATGGTCTCCATGCGTTTGAGCCCGGCAAATTCGTCGAGCAGAAACAGGGTGGGAAATCCGGTTGCCGGCCGGCCCTTGATCCGCTCCATCTCGCCGACCGCAAGGTCGATCATCAGCCGAAGCCAGCGGTAGTGGGTCGTCATGAAACGCTGTGGCAGCGTCAAATATATGGAAAAGCCCTTTGGGTCTGTTTTGATGTCCGCCAGATCAAAATCGGATGTTTCGAGCAACCGCTGCATCGGAAGGCCGTCGATGAATTCGGTCGCGGTCGTGGCAACCTTCAGGATTCCAGAGCGGGTCCGCTCATGCATGTCGAGCATCTGCTCGGCTTCGCCGGCGATAAGGCCGTTATAGGCCTCGTTACGTTTCATCCCGTGCCACAGGAGGGTGAAGCCGGACGGGATTTTTTCCTGTTTCGCCCTTCGCGCCCGCTCGACAGTAAGCCAGTCGCCCTGTCGCAGCAGCCGCCAGACCGACACAAGGTTGCGGCGGCCTTCAAAGTCAGGCTCGGTAAGGACGTGAAGGATGAGCGCCTTGATCAGGTTGCGGGCGGCAAGTTCCCAGAACGGATCATTGCGGTTCTCGACGACCACAAGCGCCGCCGCGATACGCGCCGCATCATCGACCGCCAGCTCGCTTTGGGGATCGATCGCGTCGAGCGGGTTGTAACGCGCCTTGAGAGACGGATCGAGCTGCACTTCCCCGAATGGGTCGAGAACGCGCACGGTCTGTCCAAGACCATAGGCATATTCGGACCCGTTCCCCCGCCGCTGGGCCGTTACAGTCGCGTTCTCTCCCTTTGGATCGATGACGATACAGGACCCGGGCCACAGGCAGAGATTGGGGATGATGACGCCGGTGCCCTTGCCGCCCCGTGTTCCACTGACCAGCAACACATGACGGTCGTCGTGGTAACCAATCGGGCGGGCTTCGCCTTCGAACGTCTCGCCAACCCAAAGCTGGCCATTCGAGCACCCTTCCCATAAGCCGTCGGCATTCTGGTGAAACAGCTTGTCGTCAAACGAAAACTTCTGCAGCGCCTCGGCCGTGGTCATCCACTGCGCGGTGCCGAGCGGAGCACCGGGTGCAGCGCTGCCCGCCCGCTGCTCGACAAGGCTATCGGGTGACAAAGTGCGGCCCCTTTACTCGGTGGACGACGACCCAGAGCAGTGTGCGGGCTAGGGCCCGGGATACTCGTGTGCTTTGGATCGCGATGGCTCTTGTTGATGGCCTTGCGCTTCGTGCGCCCGGGCCGCGTTGAGCAATTCCTGGTCCTGTGGTCGTAATTCTTGAGACGGCGCCGGCTGCGGCGCCGCCTGTTGCCGCTGCTGCTCGCGGCCTTGCCTCAACCAGGCGCGGGCGGAATTTTGCTGAGCCACCATGCCGCCGCTGTCGGCCCAGTCTTTCGGAGGGACATAGTTTTGCGGCGGAGCCGTTGCGGCTGGCGCCGGTGATGGCTGGTTTTTGAGCGCGAGCGCCTGTTCGACGGCGATATCTTCCTGGGAGTGCTGTTGGCCTGGGCCCCGCTCAGGGCCGCGGGACGCGTGGCGTGTTTCCGCAAGCTCCTGATCGAGCGCCGCCCGTCTCTCTTCGGCTCGATCTATGCGCTGGGACAAGTCGGACTGGGACCCGCCTTGTTGCTGCTCCTTAGGCCGGGCACCATCCAATTCGCGCTGGGTGTCCCGGAGAGCTTCGTATCTCCGTCCCGGGACGGTAACTTCGATTTGGCCATTGAGCGCCTGATGCGTCTCGTTCAATGCCTGGTAAGCATTGGCCCCGCGCATGACTGCCTCGCATGTCGCAACTGTGTCCCACAATTTTGACGTCGTTTTGCGCGCGGCGGCTACCGAAATCTAAAGCTGATCGCGCATGACGCTGCGCAACCCACGCCGGTCAGGATTGCGGGAGTGCGCGCTCCAGATAATCGATCCGGCCGGCAAGGTCGCCATGATCGGCAATCACGGTTCTCAGGTGTCGGCCAAGCGTTTCGCCATAGCGATCGATCAGCTGCACCGCGCGGTCAAGCTCGTGGGTCAAGGTTTCGACCTGGCCCTGCAAAAACCTGACCTGCTCCCGCAGGGTCTCGATATCGGATTCATCCATGTTTCAATCCGCGCACTGAGGCCATGGCGGTTAGGTTAGCGGAATAGTTCCCATCCGCGATCGCGCTCCGGAGCCTGGCGGGCTTCGGTTTCGCGCGCTGCATTCAGCAAATCCGTGGCTCGGTTGTCGAGGCCAGCCGCCCGTCTCCGGGCCGGATGTAGTGGGGCCGATCCAAGATTGGGTTCCTGCACGAACTGGGAAGCAGCGCGGCAATCGTCGACCCGCGCCATTTGACGGGCGAGCTGGCCGAGATCGCGGGCCGTCTCGGTCGCAACAAACAGTGTGACATCGTTGCGATGCCGGGTCAGAGCGACATAGCTCGAGGCGCTACGCCAATGTTCGCTGTGATAGAGATAGGTCTGATCGAGCGTGCGCCCCTGTCCCTTGTAGATCGTCCCGGCATAGCCATGCCGGAACTGGCCGAATTCTCCGGCCGCTTGATCGGTGCCGGCGACAAACGAGACCAGCCGCTCGTGTCCGGGCTTGCCGTCGAGGGCGACCGTAACCCGGCCGTCCTCCTCGATGCGGCGGATCGTGCCGACGGCGCCATTGACGATGCCGGCCCGGCGTTCGTCGGCCCGCGCTGAAGTGCCGATGAACTGGATCCGGTCATTCTCGGCAAAGGGTAGGACGCCGTCAGCCGTCTTTAACACGTGATCGCCGCCGAGCGCCCCCTCCCCTGCCCGCACCTGGCGCAGCGCCGCGTTGATCGCGGCGACATCGGCATTCGTATAGGCAAAGACAAAGCGGCTCTTGTCCGGCGCCGCAGCGCTGTCCTGTTTCCATTTCGAGACCAGCCGGTCGAAGGCTTCCTCTTGCCGGCCGCTCCAATTGATGCCGCCCTGCCGGGAAAGGATCGACAGCGCCGGCAGGAATTCGCCCTTGTGCATGAGGTTGAAGGCGCGCTGCTGACCGGCATCGGATACGCGCACGACTTCATGGAGCTCGGCCGCGCTGTGCCGTTCCTTCAGCGCGCCGAACATGCCGCCGCGCTCGATGCTCGCGAGCTGCTTATCGTCGCCGGCAAGGATCAGCTTGGCGCCGGCCGCCTTGGCCTGTTCGGCGACCGCCGCGAGGTGTTTGGTCGACAGCATGCCGGCTTCATCGACGATCAGCACCGTGCGGCGGTCCCATTGCGTCGCCCCGGTGTCGAGCCGCCGCAGCTCGCTGGCAATCGTCGTCGGATTGCGGAACCCGTCATGGCCAAGGTTCTGCACGACCGCGTTCGTCCAGGCCATGCCGATGACCCGGTAACCGGCTGCTTCATAGGCGTCGCGCACGGCCGCTAATGTCGTGCTTTTTCCGGTGCCGGCTTCGCCGGCGATCACGGCAAACCCGTCAGCTCCAACCGACCGCCAGAAGGCCGCGCGCCGGTCACCGGTGACCTGCGGATGCTGCCGGAGGATGGCCTCGCCTTCGGTTATTGAGATGCCATGCCGTCTGTGTGCGGCAAGCACTCCCGCATCCCGCAGGATGCGGGCCTCATCTTGCAAAACGCCCTTGGTCGTGTAACGCGAGACCGGCGCCTCCGCAGTCTCCTTGAGGCCGATCACATCGGGTAAATCCAAAATCTGGTCGGTCAGTGCGGCGCGTTCCTTCGGATCGGTGACCACCTTCGCGAGCGCCCGGTTGAGATCGCCGCGGCTGAACGTGGCCCGCCGCTCGATGAGCGTGTCGAGGATCCGCGGCGGGCTGTGCGTGCGGATCGCCGCGCGCAAGTCGCGTTCGGCTTCCCGGCGCTCCCGTTCGGCAGCCAGGTCGATGATCTCGGCCGACACCGATTCCTTGTCATTGCGCAGCCGGTCGCGTTCATCGTTGCGCGCCTTGGCCGTCCGGTTGCGATCGCCAAGATCGGTCTCTTCGCCATTCCGCTCCATGCCAGATGCGACGGGACCGAGATGCACGGTTGCGTCGCGATCGATCCCTTGATCCGCAAAGCTGCGGCAATCGATCCGGATGTCGAGACCGGCACGCTCAAGAGCCCGATTGCCAATGCGCTCCCAGCTCCGGCGCATGGTTTCGATCTCGCCGGGACCGGTTTTGAAATCATCAAGTTCACGGGTCTTGGCGCCGAACCCTTGCGCGTCGATCCGGCGCGTCGTCATCAACAGATGCGCATGATAGTTGCGATCGTCGCTGTGCCGATCCGGCGCATGGATCGCAAAATCGACCGCCACGCCATAGCGCCGCGTGAGCCAGGTGGCGAACTCACGCACCGACTCGACGCGTTGCTCATGTGTGAGCTCGTGCGGCAGCGCGAGAATGATGTCCCGGCCGGTTGCCGCTTGATTGCGGCGCGTCGATTTATCCTCGGCGCGCTCGGCGGCGTTCCACAATTCGGCGCGATCCTGCACCCATTCCGGCGCATTCTCGGGGGCGATTATCTCGCTGTGCAAAACCCCGCGTTTGGCCGTGAAGTCCCACACCACGCCAAGCCGGTCATCGGCGACCTTTTCGCCGGCACGGTACGCAGCGGCCGCGACAACGCTGCGGCCGGCGCTGCGTGAGACGATTTTAACGTGCAGCGAATAGATCGCCACGCCGAGTCTCTCGTAGGGTGGCCGACGGCCATGCTGGTGCGTTCACCGCACCGGCAGGCAGCGCAACGCCGCCACTACGCACGCATTGCCGCAGGTAATGCATAAGTGCGCCCTTGGACAAGCCGTCGGGATGGTAGCACTGAGTCTGCGATTCATGAACCACAGATTGCAGCACGCGCTCCGCTGTGACACGATAGCGGAACGATTCCCGCTCGAAGACACCGACCGATGCGCCGAAGCTCTACCGACAGGCTCACGCTCCTCCGCCAAAGACGCGACCAGATCGACGCCCAGCTGAAGGCCCTTGAAGCCCGCAACAAGCAAGCCGAACGAAAAGCCGATACCAGGCGCAAGGTCATCGCCGGGGCTTTGGCGCTCGAACATTTCGAGCGGAACCGCGACAGCGAGTTTGGCCGCATCATGCTCCGCCTGCTCGACGAATATGTCGTCCGCCCGCATGATCGGGCGCTGTTTCCCGACCTGCCGAACCCCGGAGTTGGTGAGCACGCTCCTGCGGCGACAAGCCCGAGAGTCGAATTTTCCCATGCCAGTCGTGAAGCCGGATCGAGCGCGCCGCAGCCGTAAATGCCTGCGGTAATTCTCCCTCTCCCATGCCTTGAAACAGATGGATACCGAACTCCCTGACCAAGCCGCCCGCCGCCTCATGGCGGTGATGTGCCTTGAGACGTTCAACCGGACCGATCTTGCGTGGGCCTGCGCCATCGCCAGAAACCGCAGGGATACGATTTTCGCCCTGAACCTCATCATCTGCGAAATCGGCGGTGAGGCGGCAGAGCTCGCCAACATGGCCTACATGTCGATGTACTGGCGCCGGTATCGGGTGGATGCGGATTGGGTGATTGACCAAGCGATCGAACTCGCCCCGCATCTGGAAGCCGGGCTTTCCGCCATTATGGATGAGATTAGCGAAGCCGACGGTGAGGCCGCAGGCAGCAATGGCGGCCGAGCGGGCGGATGGTCTCATTCGGGTTAAGCCGGCCTAGGCGAGGTGGATGGCGTTGGCCTGCACCCGTGCGTTTACCTGCTTTGCCGCAAGCCAAAAGGGGCGGCCCTTGCGGACCGCCCCGGCTCAGTCGGATCAGTCGACCTTTTTGCGGCTGTCGCGCGACCACACCAGAAGAAAACCCTCCTGGCTGGATGTCACCAGCGCGCAGTTGATCGGCGTCGGCAGCGCCGGATCGTCGAGCTTGACCGAGAGGTATTCCCGGCCTTCGTCGGTGCGCTTTTTCCACGCGGCGCCAAACTCGATATCGCCGGCTTTGCTGCTGCCGATGACCCGGTAGTGCGGCGCCTTGTCGGCCGTCGCCTCGCTCGGCTTGAACGCCACCTTGCGGGTTGCGCCCGACAGGGTTGCGATCTCGCCGGTGTAGGTGTCCTGCGTCTTGTTGTAAGTGAAGTTGCCGATAATCATGGTCGTTCTCCTTTTCGCTTTGTTGAAGGCCCCGGTATGAGGCCTCGATAGCGACCGGGAACGGCCCGAGGCTTCGGCAGCGGAAGGGCGAGCCGCGGAGGGGGATCACCCGGCCTGCACGAAGCGCAGCGAAGGAAGGACGGGGACACCGCGGCGAGGGCAAAGCCCTTGCCCTGAAGCGCCGGAGTGGGCCGTAGGGAGCGCGACCAATCGAGGTCCTCTCCGTGGGCCCTTGCGAAAGGAACGCGCCACATCGGCCAGCCATTACGACAAAACCTCAGACGCCTGCCGACGATCGCGGTCCCCTCCCCTGCCCCGCTGATGTTCGGGCTGCACGGCGCGCCGCCAGGCCCAAACCGTGCGGTCGAGGTGCAATTCGCCGGCTCTTGCCTTGGCGATCATGCCGTGGAAATAGCCGCCCGGCGTGCTCCGGAAATGCTCCGGTTCCTTAGTCGAGACGATCGCCAGCGCGACCGCCGCCAGATCCCGGCCCAGGGTGACGCAAGCCTCGCCCCAGAGGGATTTTGAGACGCCGAGGTCGTGCCGCAGCCAGTCGGCCGCATCGACGATATCGGGCCAGCTCGGGCGCGGGCCGCGCAGATAGGGCTTCAGCTTCGGCGCAAACCGCACCAGCTCGTCCGGTGCGATCCCGTGCACCATTCCCCGTTCCGGCCGTTTCCGTTTCTCTTTCCCCTCCTGTGAGGGGACAGACCCCTCCCCTCCCCCGCTACATTCCTTGGCTGCGATTACTGTATCCTGTTCAGGATCAAGACTTGGTTTGTAGTTGTATATGTGGGGGCCGTTTTTGGCCCCCTTGGGGTCCGAATCCACTAGTCCTAACAGCGTCTCCAGCCGCTCGCACGCTGCGGTTTGGCGGCGTTCGAGGCTGGCAACGCCGAGCTCCATCTCATCCAGCCGCTCCACCCCTCGCAAGGCGCGCGTCAGAGCCGCCATATCGGCGGCGAGCACCTGCCACTCCTCGCCTGTAAGGCCGTACTCGGCCGCTGTCTCGAGGATCTGCCCGATGCCCTTGCGCGCGATCGTCGCTCGCCGGCGCAGCCGGCCCATGGCCAGGCGTACCGCCCTGCCCTGCTCCGCCAGCCGGACGAATTCGGCATGGCGCAGGGCAATGGGCGCGAGATCGAAGCCATAGGCTTCGACCAGGCGCCCCTTCGGGTCGCGATGCCCGTAGCGTTTGCCGTTCGGGCTGTCCTTCATCGTCACGAGACCGAGCTCGATCAAGGACCGGTTCAACCGCTTGACCTGCGTCGGCGACAGGCCGAGCGCCTCCTGTTGCATCCGCGCCGATGGCCACACGATCGGCCGGCTGTCCTTCTGCCAATCCTGCGGCTGCGTGAAGCGGAACAGCCAGTCGAGCGCATGCACCAGCCGCGGCCCGATGCCGAGATACGGCGCCGCCGCCTTGAACGCGGCCAGCAGCTGGCCGGGCACCGTCACCTGCTGCGGTAAGCCGGCAAACCCCTCGGCCGCGCGGTCGGTCTTCAGCAGCCCCGGCGTCAACCGCCGGAAGCCGGTCGGCGCATGGGCATACCTCCCCTGTGGCGCCGCTTGGGCGCAATTATCCTGTGCCATCGTGATCCCCCTTTCTGGTTGGATCGCGACGGGCAAGCCTCCCCCGTTAACGGAACGGCAA
>JBFWUS010000043.1:0-51880 GCA_050247155.1 Rhizobiaceae bacterium | reverse complement strand
GGCATGCATGAAGACGATGGCGACGGCATCGATGCCGTCCTCTTTACAGGCCTTGATCTGGAGCTCGACCGCCGATGCATCCAATTCGCGCTCGATCGTTCCGTCAGCTCGTACGCGTTCATCGACCTCGATCACGCGCTCGTAGAGTTGTTCCGGCAGCAAAATTTGCTTGGCGAAGATGTCCGGTCGGGCCTGGTAGGCAACGCGAAGGGAGTCGCGAAATCCCTTGGTGATGAGCAGCAGGACGCGGTCGCCCTTGCGTTCCAACAGGGCATTGGTGGCGACTGTCGTCCCCATGCGCACCTGGCCGATTCGCCCGCCGGGTACCGGCTGACCCGCCCCGACACCCAACAGATCCCGAATGCCCTGAACGGCGGCGTCCGAATAGGCCTCCTGATTGTCGGAAAGAAGCTTGCGGGGATGAAGCCTGCCGGCGGGGTCGCGCCCGATGACGTCTGTAAAAGTGCCGCCGCGGTCAATCCAGAAATCCCACCGGGTCATCGCATGGCCTTCGATTATTTTTTGTAGATGCCGTGATATGTCTGGCGCATGAGCGCCTTTTGCACCTTGCCCATTGCATTGCGAGGAAGATCGTCGACGAAAAGAATGCGCTTCGGCAATTTGAACTTGGCAAGACGGGTTTGCAGGTGTGCGAGAATAGATGTCTCGCTGGCTGCCGCGGCGTCGTCGATGACCACGATGGCGGTTACACCTTCGCCGAAATCGTCATGCGGGAGGCCGATCACCGCGGATTCGATAACGCCGGGGATCGAGTCGATTTCGGATTCGACTTCCTTCGGGTAGACGTTGAAACCACCGGAAATGATCAGATCCTTGCCCCGGCCGACGATCGAAACATAGCCATTCTCATCGATCCGCCCGAGATCGCCGGTGATGAAGAAGCCGTCCGGGCGCAAATCTTCCGCGGTTTTTTCGGGCATGCGCCAATAACCCTTGAACACATTCGGTCCACGCACCTCGATCATGCCGATTTCGCCGTTGGGTATCGGCCGCGCTTCACCAGGCTCGGTAATTCTCACGTCGATGCCCGGTAAGGGTTTTCCAACCGTACCTGGAATTCGGGCGCCCTCGTAGGGGTTCGACGTATTCATGTTGGTTTCGGTCATGCCGTACCGTTCCAGGATGGCATGACCGGTGCGCGTTTCGAAATCGACATGGGTTTCCGCCAAAAGCGGCGCCGACCCCGAAATGAAGAGACGCATATGGGCAGTGGCCCGGCGCGTCAGACCTGGCTGCTGCAACAGCCGTGTATAGAATGTCGGCACACCCATCATCGCGGTCGCCTCAGGCATAAGGCGAAGCGCCTCGGCGGGGTCGAATTTGGGCTGGAACAGCATCGTTCCACCTGACAACATCACCGTATTGGTCGCGGTGAAAAGCCCATGTGTGTGATAGATAGGCAGCGCATGCAGCAGAGTGTCCGCCGATGTGAAGCGCCATGTCTCGACCAAGGCAAGAGCGTTGGATGCGAGATTTCCGTGGGTCAGCATCGCGCCCTTCGAACGCCCGGTCGTGCCGGACGTGTAGAGGATTGCAATCAGATCGTCCCAGCCAACCGGCATATCCTCGAATGCTTCCGGCTCGTTAGCGGCCATGTCCATCAACGACCCATCGCCGTTGACGCCGAGCGATAGGGTCGTCGCGTTGTAGCGGGCCGCGAGGCCGGATAGGGCGTCTACACGGTCCGGCGGAACTACAATTAGCCGGGGCTCTGAATCGCCGACAAAGTATTCGACCTCGGCGAGCGTATAGGCGGTATTGAGAGGCAGGAAAATCGCGCCGCTGCGCGCCGCGGCGAAGAAGAGCGCTATCGCTTCTGGGCTCTTTTCCACTTGTACGGCGACGCGGTCTCCCGGTCTCACACCAGCCTGAACCAGCGCGCCGGCGATGCGCGCGGTCAGCCGCCGAAACGCCTCATAAGAAAAGTCGCGACCGTCCGCGTTGCGTATGAACGGCTTCGCTGGGTCGTTCATCAGTGAGTTTGCCAAGGCTGGCAGGGAGGTGATCGCGAGGTCCTGATATTGCCAAATCATGGTGTTCAGCATTTCCCTCCCACGCCCGTCCTTTGGACCCGCTTCGCTGTAGGGCAGGCGACCCGGCGGAGCTCTGATGTCTGAGATAGACTTCTCAAAGCCTGTTTTGATCAGGAAATCGCCGATGCCTCAAGCCGTTGGCGCGGGCCGAGCTTCATGCGCCAACATCGTCGAAAGCGTGAAGGCTCTCCCCGACCAAATCCGCCGCCTTGGAGCCAATAGCCATGGCCGGCGCGTTGGTGTTAGCGGAGGGGATGAACGGGATGATCGAGCAGTCGATGACGCGCAGACCATCGACGCCACGCACGCGCAGCGTTGGATCGACACCGCCCTCATTGGCAACGCCCATCGCGTTTGCCGCGCCGAGCACCAGCGCCTTCCTTCTTTCCTTCGAGGCCGAGCTTTATGCGCCAATCTCCGTCAGCCGCTTTGCCTGACGGGCAAGCAGGCGTTCGACGTCGGCTGTATCCGCCTTGGAAAGCTGTGCGCCCGGCTTGCGCAGGACGCCCGACTTGATGACGCCGCGTTTTGCCAAGACATATTTGCGGCAAGCGAGGCCAACCCCTTGCTGCTGCTCGTAGCGCGCCAGAGGGAGGTAGGCGTCGAAGATATCGTGCGCCCGTTCGGGGTTTCCGTCGGCGTAGGCATTCACCACGCCGACCATCATTTCGGGGTAGCAGAATCCAGTCATGGCGCCGTCTGCGCCGCGCCCCATTTCTTCGGGCAGGAAGAGGCCGCCATTACCGCAGAGAATGGAGATGCGCCGCATACCACGCGCGGCACTCGCTTCGCGCAAAGCCGTGACCTTGCTCAGGCCCGGCCAGTCTTCATGCTTGAGCATGACGCAATTCGGAACCTCATTGACGATCCGCTCGATCACCTTCGGCGCGATGGTGACATTGGTCGTCAGCGGATAGTCCTGCAAGACGAACGGCGTATCACCGAGTGCTTCGCCGACCGATTGGTAGAAGGCAAAGGCCTGGTCGTCAGTCTTCGTTGTCCAGGGCGGCGCGACCATGACACCGGCCGCACCCTGATCCATCACGGCTTCCGCCAGTTCGCGCATCGGCGCGAGGCCAGGAGCAGAGACGCCGACAACAACAGGCAGGCGACCATCGAGTCGTTTCAGTACGCGCTCGACCACCGTTCGCGATTCTTCCGCCGTGAGTTTCGGCGCTTCGCCGAGCTGACCGAGCACGGTCAGACCGGTGACGCCGGCATTCTCGTAAAAGTCGATCATGCTGTCGACGCTGTCGAGATCTAGCGCGCCATTGTCGGCGAATGGCGTCACGGCAATGACATAGACGCCTTTCGCTTCTTCGTTCAGTTTTGCCATGTCATGTCTCCATTCAGCGGCCGAAGGACAGCGTCTCGGTATTCATCACGAAGAGTTTTTGAGCCAGGGTCGTGTCTGCGACAGCGGCCATCGCCAGGTCAATCAGATCAGCTTCGTCCTGCATAAAATCCCACAGCTCGGTATGGGGCCAATCGCTGCCCCAGAGCACTTGGACGAACCGGTGTCGATGGTCGACGCGTCGCTGCGCATGTCGATCGTCAACCTTTTCCGCGACCTGCGAGATCAACTGAAGGTCTCGATCATCTACATCACGCACGATCTGGCGACGGCCTGTTACATCTCCGATCGCGTCATCATCATGCGCAAGGGAGAGGGATTGTACAGGGCGCCGCCTTCGCGCGAAAAGTCTTCAACGCCCGGACAGGAGGATAAACCCGCCCGCACAGATTGGTGACTGCCTCCTACACCTTAATGACGCTATTGAACTCCGGAATGCTCTTTGCCTTGACGGCATTCCAATCCCAGTCGATGCCGATGCCAGGGTCGTTCGGCGCGATGGCCATGCCATCTTCCACCCGCATTTTCTTGGCCGTGAGATCGTCGAGTTGGGGGATGTATTCGACATATTTGCCGTTCTGCACCGCACAGACCAGGCTGACATGGATCTCCATCAGGAAATGCGGGCAGACCGGCATATCGAAGGCTTCGGCTGTATGCGCTACCTTCAGCCAGGGGGTGATGCCGCCAATGCGGCCAACATCCACCTGAACGATGCTGCAAGCCCCTTTCTGCATGTACTCGCGAAAGTGCCGGATGGAGTAGAGCGACTCGCCGACGGCGATCGGCGTCGCGGTCGAGTTGGACAGCCGCACATGTGCGTCGATATCGTCGGCCGGCAGGGGCTCCTCGATCCAGGCGAGGTCCAGATCGCGCAGCCGGTCTGCCCGTCGGATCGCTTCGTCGACGCCAAAAGCCTGGTTGCAGTCCGTCATGATTTCGTAGCCGTCGCCGACAGCCTTGCGTACGGCCGACAACCGGGCAAGATCTTCCGAGCCGTGCGGCCTGCCGATCTTGACCTTCGACCCGCGAAAACCCCTGGCCTGCGCCTGCAAGGCATCGTCGACCAGCGCCGCGGTCTCGATGTGCAGCCAGCCGCCTTCGGTGGTGTAAAGCGGGCATCGGTCCTTGGCGCCGCCGGCAAGCTTCCACAATGGCAACCCTTGTTTGCGTGCGCGCAAATCCCAAAGCGCGGTGTCTATTGCCGCCAGTGCAATGGCGGTGATCGGGCCGATCGTCGTCGCGTGCGTAAAGAATTCGAGGTCACGCCAGATCGCCTCGATCATGTCGGCGTCTTTGCCGATGATGCGCGGCGCGAGATGATCGGCCAGCAGCCGCATCACCGACGAGCCACCGGTGCCGATCGTATAGGAATAGCCCGTGCCCGTCGCGCCGTCCGAATCGGTGATGGTGACGATTGGCGTTTCCTGAGAGACAAAACTCTGGATGGCGTCGGTGCGCTTGACCTTGGGCACAAGGTCCACCATGCGCAGCTCGACTTTTTCGATTTTTGCCATCGTTCAACTCCTCAGGGATTTGCCGCTGTCGGCGGCGAAGAGGTGGGCCTGGCTGAGATCGAGACTCATCTTGATCCTGTCGCCAGGCTTGATGGGTTTGGGGTTCAGCATGCGCGCGACCCAGTCTTTCCCGTCGAACGCGGCGAACACCAAAGTCTCGTTGCCGAGCGGCTCGGTCAGGGAAACAGGAAGTTCGATCGTGTGTACGTCAGCCTCATCGCCTGAATGCAGGCCGTGGCCAGCCGGATAAAGATCATCAGGGCGCAGGCCGAACGTAACCTTGTCGCCTGCCGAGACCGCCTGCTTGAACTGCTTCGGCAGAGGCAGCGTCGCGCCATTGGCGAACCGGAGCTTGCCGTCGTCGATCGTCGCGTCCGTCAGGTTCATTGGCGGCGAGCCGATGAAGCCGGCGACATAGCGCGTGGCTGGCCGCCTGAACACCTCGTCGGGCGTGCCGGCTTGCTCGATATGGCCGTCGCGCATGATCACGATACGATCGGACAGGGTCATCGCCTCGACCTGGTCGTGGGTGACGTAGATAACCGTGGCATTCACCTTGGCGTGCAGCTTCTTGATTTCCGTTCGCATCTGCGTGCGCAGCTTGGCGTCGAGATTGGACAGCGGTTCGTCGAACAGAAAGACATCCGGGTCGCGCACGATGGCGCGGCCCATGGCGACCCGCTGGCGCTGCCCGCCGGAGAGCTGCGACGGCCGCCGCTCCATCAGCGGTTCGAGGCCGAGAATGGCGGCCGCCTCGCCAACGCGCTTGCCGATTTCGTCCTGTGGACGTCCGGCGATCTTCAGCGAGAACCCCATATTTTCGCGCACGGTCATATGCGGGTAGAGCGCATAGGACTGGAACACCATCGCGATATTGCGCGAGCGCGGCGGCAGGTCGTTGACGACGCGATTGCCGATCCGGACTTCGCCCCCTGAAATCTCTTCCAGCCCGGCGATCATCCTCAGCGTCGTCGACTTGCCGCAGCCTGATGGCCCGACCAGTGAGATGAATTCGCGGTCGCCAACCTCAAGGTCTATGCCGTGGACGATCTCAAGATCGCCGTAGCGCTTGGTCAGCTTTGAAAGGGAAACTGTCGCCATGACGATTAGCCTTTCACCGCACCGGAGGTCAGGCCGCCGACAAGGTGTTTCTGAACGATGAAAGTCAGTGTCAGCGCCGGGATCACCATGATAACCGCCAGCGCGCACATGCCGCGCCAGTCGATGGTGAATTCCGCCGTGTAGTCGAGCAGGCCGACCGGCAGTGTCTTCGAATTGACCGAGCGCGTGAGCTGCGACGCCAGCGCGAATTCGTTCCAGCATGTGAGGAAGGAAAAGATCGCGGCCGACGCTATGCCCGGACCTGCCAGCGGAAACTCGACCTGCCAGAAGGCCTGCCATCTCGTGCAGCCATCGATCTGTGCGGCTTCCGCCAGGTCTTTCGGCACCTGCCGGAAGAACCCGTCGATCAGCCAGATGGTGAAGGGAATGTTCAGCGCGACATAGGCCAGGATCAGGCCGAAATGCGTATCGATGATGCCGAGTCTGGCATAGACGAAGAAGAGCGGCAGCGAGAGCGCGATGCCGGGCACAGTGCGTGTCAGCATCAGTCCCAGGAACCAGCCCGATTTGCCGCGAAAGCGGAAGCGCGCGAAGGCGTAGCCGCCGGCCATGCCGATGACGATCGCAATCACCGTGGACGTCACCGAGATGATCAGCGAGTTGCGGAAATACTGTCCGACAGGCACGCCGCCCTGACCGACGCCCGAGAACATGGCGACATAGGCATCGAGGTTCAATTCCTGCGGAAACCAGACCGGGGGCTTCGACATGATCTCGACGGGTGGTCGCAGCGAGGTCAGGATGATCCAAATGCCGGGCAGACAGATGATTAGCATTGCCAGGAACAGGCCGATCGCGTGCCCAACCCCGAGTAGTCGCGTCTTGAGGCGGGCGGAGGCGTTCTCGTCCATTGCTACCACTCCGCGCCAATCTGTGTGCGCGCCGCGGCGAGCTTGCGGAAGAAATAGACGGTGAAGGCGATCGACAGCAGGATCGAGAAGTAGGCCATGGCGTTCGCCAGACCCATGCGTGCGTCGCCATAGGCGGTGCGACCGACCAGCGTCCACAACAGCTCGGTGCGTCCGGCCGGCCCGCCATCGGTCATGATCTTCACAATGTCATAGGCGCGCGCCACATCGAGCGATCGGATCGTCATCGCGATGTAGGCGAAGGGCATGATGAACGGCCAGGTCACATAACGAAAGGTCTGCCAGGGCGTGCAGCCGTCGACGCGCGCCGCCTCGATCGGCTCTTTCGGCATGGCCAGCAGACCAGCCAGGATCAGGATCGCGAAGACGGAGGTCGACGACCAGATCTCGGCAATGGAAATGGCGATGAAAGCAAGATGCCCTTCGATCAGCCAGGGGATCGGCTCGTTCCAGATACCCAATGATTGCAGGGCATTATTCACCAGCCCGACATTGTCGTTGAACATGAATTTGAACTGGAAGCCGACAAGGATCGGCGAAAACATCATCGGAAACATCATCAGCGTGCGCAGGATGCGTTGTCCGCGCGTCGCCTTTTCGACCAGCATCGCGAGCCCGAAACCAAGAAACATTTCCATGTTCAGCGCGACAGTCAGCAAAAGCACCGTGCGGCCGAAGGCCCACCAGAAATCCGAGTTGGTCAGGATGTTGGCGTAGTTGTCGAACCAGATGAAATTGAAGAAGGTCGCCGGCCTCGTCAGACGGAACGGCGTGAAGCTGGAATAGAGCGACAACAGCAACGGCACGAGCACCACCGCCGCCAGCACGACAAGCGCCGGCAGTAGCAAAAGCGTCGGTGCGGAGAGCCGGAAAGGCTTCATCCTTCAAAATTCCAATACTGACCGCGAGGCTGCAAGAGACGATGGTTGGTCTGAAAAGAACAGGGCGCCGCGCTGGCCGCAGCGCCCTGATCGATCAGAACTGTTCGATGACCTCCGCCGCTTTGGCGGCGGCTGCATCGAGCGCTTCCTTCGAGGTCTTGTCGCCAACGATAGCGGCCTGGAGTTCCGGGAAGACGGCGTTCGAGATTTCCGTCCAGGCCGGTGTCTGCGCCACCGGGAAGGCGTTCTTGGCCGCTTCCTGAAAAGCCGCAAGAACCTCAGCCTTGTAAGGGTCGCTCTTCGCCTGCTCGATATCCCAGGCCCACACTGCGGTACGGGTCGGCAATGGACCGTTGGCCGCCTCAAGCTTCTGGCTGTCTTCATTGGTCAGGAACCAGACCAGCGAGGCGGCGGCTTCCTTGTTGGCGCAGTTTTCCGTGACCGAGAAGCCGTGATGGCCCGACCAGCCGGTGCGCTTGCCGGATGAACCTTTCGGCTGCACCTTCACGCCGACATTGCCGGCGACCTTCGACGATTTCGGATCGTTGAAGAAGCCGGCCCAGCCTGGCCAGTCGAGGTTGAGCGCGATCGTTCCGGACGCGAAACCGGCGCCTAGATCATCCCAGACATAATTGGTGGTGCCGGCCGGCACGACCTTCGCCTTGTAGAGGTTCACGAACCAGTCGAGCGCGCGCACGCCAGCTTCCGAGTTGAAGGCCGGCTTGCCATCCTTGTCGAGATATTCGCCGCCTTCAGCGACCAGCATTTCGTAGAAGCGGCCGACCACACCCTCGTCCTTGCCGGCGAACTGCGTGCCATAAAAATCCGGCGGCGCGGCGAAGAACTCGGCCTGCTTGGTCACCTCTTCCCACGTGTCGGGGGGCACGAGGTCCGTGCCGTATTTTTCCTTGTAGGCCTTCTTCTTGGCCTCATCGGCGTAGAGGCTCTTCTGATAATACAGCGCCGAGACGTCGAACTGCGCACGCGGCAGCATCACCAACTTTCCGCCGACCGTCGAGGCAGAGATGTTGTTCGGCACGAAGGCATCGATCTCGGCCTTCGGGATCAGCGGCGTCAGGTCGGTGTAAAGCCCTTCATAGATTGGCGCGAAGGACGAATGGTTCGAGCCGACGCACCAGTTGGTGCTGCCCGACGCCATGTCGGACTTGATCTCCTTGTCGAGCTCGAAATGGCTCTTCTTGGAGATGACATTGACCTTTGCGCCGGTGGCCTTTTCCCACTCGGCGATGCGGGCATAAAGCGGCTCATATTGCTGGCCGCCGATCAGCTTGGCTTCGATCGTGACGCCATCGAATTTGCCAGGCAGTTCCTGTGCGCCGGCAATGCCTGACGCCAGAAGTACGAACACACCGGCGGCAACGCCGGAGAGCAGATTTTTCATCGGGTCCTCCCATTTTTCGTGCTGCTCGTCAGCGCGCAGCCGGCCATGGCGCTCCTCAGCACCGGCAATTCATATACAAAGATAAAATTTATAGGCCAGTCAAGAGGTGTTTCGGGTAGGGATCACAGCGGCTTCACGCGCTGATCCTGCGCTTATGAGTTTTGCATTTGCTAATGAATTACGTGGAGGCATAGGTGAAAACAAAATCGCCGCCCGGCATCAGCCAGAGCGGCGGTTTGAGTTCAGCGTGTCGCGCAGTTGCTAGCGGGTAAAGCTCTGGGCGTTGCCGGCATCGACGTTGATGATGTTGCCTGTCGACTTTGACGACAGGTCCGAAGCCAGAAAATACACCGCTTCGGCGATGTCTTCGGGGAATACCGAGCGCTTCAGCATCGAGCGTTTGCGGTAGTGTTCTTCCAGCTCGTCCGGTTTCATGTTGTAGGCGGCGGCGCGTTGCTCGCGCCATTCGCCGACCCAGATTTTCGAGCCTCTCAGCACGGCGTCGGGATTGACGGTATTCACGCGGATCTGATGATCTGCGCCTTCCAGAGCCAGGCAGCGCGCGAGATGAATCTCGGCGGCCTTTGCCGTGCAATAGGCGGCCGCGTTGGGCGAGGCGGCGAGGCCGTTCTTGGAGGCGATGAAGACGACGTTACCGCCGATCTGCTGCTGCTTGAAGGTGCGGAAGGCCTCGCGCGAGACGAGGAAATAGCCCTTCGCCAGAATGTCGATATTGCGGTCCCACATGGCGAGATCTGTGTCCTCGATCGGTGCGGACGACGATATGCCGGCGTTGGAGACCAGAATGTCGATACCGCCATACTCGACGGCAGCGTCGGCGAAAGCGCTTAGCACTTGCGGCTCTTCGGTGACGTTCAGCTTCACCGGGCGCACGACGTCTTTGGTGAAAACCGCGCCCAGTTCCTCGGTTGCGCTCGCCAGCGCCTTCTCGTCGATGTCGGCCAGCACGACGCAGGCGCCTTCCGACAGCAGGCGCACGGCCGTCGCCCTGCCTATGCCGCCCGCGCCGCCGGTAACGAAGGCGATGCGTCCCGCGAGCGATTTCGGTTTCGGCATGCGCTGCAATTTTGCTTCTTCCAGTAGCCAGTATTCGATGTCGAAGGCTTCCTGCTCGGGTAGGCCGACATAGATCGAGACTGCGGAAGCGCCGCGCATCACATTGATCGCATTGACGTAGAACTCACCCGAAATGCGCGCCGTCGCCTTGTCGGCGGCGAAGGTGATCATGCCGACACCCGGCACGAGATAGACCACGGCGTTCGGGTCTCGCACGGCGGGCGAGTCCGCATGCTTGCAGCGGTCGTAATAGGCCTGGTAGCCGGCGCGGTAATCCTCAAGCGTCTTCGGCAGGCCGGCCAGCACGGCCTCGACATCCGGCCTGGCCGGGTCGAAATCGATGACCAGTGGGCGGATTTTTGTCCTGAGAAAATGATCCGGACACGAGGTGCCGAGCGCCGCCAGCGGGCGAAGGTTCTTCGAATTGACGAATTCGAGCACCGCATCGGAATCGCCGAAATGGCCGACCTTGTAGCTCTTGCCGGAGATCATGCCGCGGATCTTCGGCATGAGGCGAGCGGCGATCTTGCGGCGTTCGACCGCCTTCAGTGATTTTGCCACCGCGCCGCCGAAGGCCGGCTTGCCTTTCATTTCCTTCTCGAACCAGGCGATCGCCTTGTTGATCGTGGCGATTGTCGTTTCGTAACATTCCTTCGGCGTGTCGCCCCAGGTGAAAAGGCCGTGGCTTTCCAGCACGACGCCTTTCGCCTTCGGGTTTTCCAGGCAGAATTTCTCTAGCCACAGACCCAGTTCGAACCCCGGCCGTTTCCATGGCAGCCAGCCGATCTCGTCGCCGAAAATCTTCGCCGTCAGCGCCTTCGAATCCTTCGCCGCCGCAATCGCGATGATGGCGTCTGGGTGCATGTGATCGACATAGGGTTTTGGCACGTAGGCGTGCAGCGGCGTGTCGATCGAAGCGGCGCGCGGGTTGAGGTTGAAGGTGCAGTGGAGCAGATAGCCAACCATCTCGTCTTCGTGGTCCAGCCCGCGGTAGAGCCCCTTCAGGGCCTGCAGCTTGTCCATATAGAGTGTCGCGAAACCGTCGAGCTTGATCGAGGCGCTGTCGCCGCCCGAACCCTTGACCCACAGCACCTCGACCTTGTCGCCTGTCAGCGGGTCCTTTTGCCATAGCTTGGAGGAGGTGTTGCCGCCGCCATAGTTGGTCACGCGCTTGTCTGAGCCCAGAATGTTGGATCGATAAACGAGCCTTTCCGGCTCGCTCATTTTGGCCGCCTTTTTGTCATCCCAAAGGTTGGCGAGCCGGGCGCCGGCGCGTTTCTCAGCCATGATCGAATCCTCCCGAGCGCAGCAAATGAGGCCGCAGCAGTAAGGTAATAATCACGGCAATCAGTGACGAATGTCAATCACAGAAAGCGCAACTTCAATCATATTGCGGTGCGATATGGAAATGATGCACCGCGAAATGATCGGAAAAGCGCAGAATGTGCTTGCCACAGCCAAATGTGTGAGTAAGTTAGATCATGCCGCTCCTTGAGGTGAGCGGCTGGGAGGAAATACGGTTGAACGATTTGGTCCGCCAGCGGCAGATCGTCGAACTGTTGCGCGACAAACCATTCGCCTCGGTTCGCGAATTGCAGGAACGCCTCGGCGTTTCCGCGGCGACCGTGCGCCGTGACATCGACAAGATCGACGAGTCCGGCGGCGCGCGAAAGGTCTATGGCGGGGTCTCGGCGCTGGAAGGCGCCTCGCAGGTCGCCGTCTATGCGCGGCCCTATGATGAAAACCGCGATCTTGCCGTGGATGCCAAGCGCCAGATTGCCGAACTCGCGGCGACCATGGTGGAGGACGGCGACGCGGTCATTGTCAATGGCGGCTCCACTTGCTTTCATCTTGGCGTCAAGTTGGCCGAGCGCAGCATCCGCCTCTTCACCAATTCGATGCCGCTGGCCGCCTATCTCGGCGACCATGGCCGCTGCAGTCTGACCATCGCAGGCGGCGACCTGCACCGCGAACCACGCGTCATTTATTCCGGCCAGCAGCCGCCGCAATTCTACGCCTCGAAATATTTCCTCAGCGCCCAGGGCATCGGCCCGGATGGCTTGCTGGAGTCGCATCCTCTGATGGTGCGCTCGATCCAGGAGCTCAGCCGCAATGCCGACCAGATCGTGGTGCTGGCCGACAGCCGCAAGTTTTCCATCCATGCCCGCAACGTATCCTTGCCGCTGGCGCGGATCGGAACGATCATTACCGATGACGGCCTGACCGACGCTGCCGCGCGGATGCTGGAGAGTGCGGGCGTCGCCGTGCGTATCGTGGGGTACGCGCAATGAGCGGCGCGCTGGCTGTCTTCGACCTCGGCAAGACCAACTCCAAGCTGTTCGTCTTCTCGTACGATGGGACGGTGCTCGACGAGCGCCGCACCAAACCTGCTTGGATCGACTACAAGGGCCGCAGCGTGCTCGACGACGCGCGTCTTTACGCGTGGATGAAGGACGAATTGGCCGCCGTCGTGGCTGTGCACGGCGTCACCAATATGATCGTTTCAGCCCATGGCTGCGCCTTCGCGCTGGTGCGTGGCGATGCGGAGCTGGTGCATCCGATCCTCGACTACGAGCAGGAAGTGCCGGATCATGTCGCCGCCGAAATCGATCCGATGCTGCCGGATTTTTCGGAAACCTATACGCCGCATCTGCCGCTCGGCTTTTCCATCGCACGCCACATATTCTGGCTTGAGCGCGACGAGCTCGATGCCTTCAAGGCAGCAGACTCCATCCTGTGCTATCCGCAGTTCTGGGGCTGGCGGTTCGCGGGCTCCAAAGTCTCGGAGTGCTCTTATCTCGGCGCGCACAATCAGCTCTGGGCGCCGCTGAAGGGCGACTACAGTTCGCTCGTGGCACGTCTCGGCTGGCGCGGGCTTTTTCCGCCAATCGTTCCTTCCGGCGCGGTGATCGGCCACACGTCGTTGCAAGGGTCCGACGGCAAGTCACAACAGGTCGCGGTGCACAACGGTGTGCACGATTCGAACGCCGCGCTTGCCTATTACCGCATGACGGGCCTCACCGGTTTCACCATCGTGTCCACCGGCACGTGGGTCATCATCATCAATCTCGATTGCCCGCTCGATGCGCTCGACCAGGAGCGTGACATGCTGGCCAACACGACTGTCAATGCCGAGCCGGCCCCGACGCTGCGCTTCATGGGGGGCCGCGAGTACGACCTGATCAGCGAGGGCTGGAACAAGCCGATCTCGCAACAAGCGGTCGAAAACGTCATCGCCAAAGGCGTCTATGCCATGCCGTCCTGGGCGGCCGGCGGGCCTTTTCCGGAGACGGCTGGCGCGATCGTCGTCGGCGATGTTGCCTGCGAGGAAAGGGCGGCGGTCGCGGCGCTCTATGTGCTTGCGATGACAGACCTGTCGCTCGACCTGATCCGGTCGGAAAGCAAGCTGGTCGTCGATGGCGGCCTGGCCAAGATCGATCTGTTTCCGGCGATGCTGGCCCAGTTGCGACCGCGCCAGCAGGTGCTGCGCAGCGAGATGAGCGAAGGCTCGGCCACCGGCGCAGCTGCGATTGCGTTCAAAGCGCTTGGGCTCGCGCCGTTCAAGGACGAAACCGTTTCAGTTACAGCGAGCAAGATTGCTGGCCTTGAGGCCTATCGCGAGCGCTGGCGGGAGCTGGCGGAAAGTCGCCGCGCGGCGGCACGCAGCGTTGCCCGTTTGCCTAGATCGGCGGTATCGTAATGGTTGCGCCCTTCGTCACCCTCTCCGGCATCACGAAATCCTTCGTCGGTGTGAAGGTGTTGAAAGACGTTTCCTTCGACGTGCGCCCAGGCGAAGTCCATGCGCTGCTCGGTGAAAACGGCGCGGGCAAGTCGACGTTGATAAAAATCCTGTCCGGCCTCTACACGCCCGACGCCGGCACGATCACCATAGACGGCAAGGAACAGAAATTCTCCTCCACGCGTGACGCGACCGCAGCCGGCATTGCGACTGTCTATCAGGAACTGCTGCTCTTCCCCGAGTTGTCGGTTGCCGAGAATGTCTTTCTGGGCAACTACCCGCGCACGGCGGCCGGCATCATCGACTGGGCGAAGGTGCGCAGCCGCACCCGTGAACTGCTCGACTCGCTCGACACGCCAGACCTCGATGTAGACGCCAAGGTGTTGACGCTGTCGGTCGCCCAGCGCCAGCGCGTCGAGATCGCCAAGGCCTTGTCGAAGGACGCGCGGATCCTCATCATGGATGAGCCGACGGCATCGCTGGTCGAGTCCGACGTGCAGCGGCTGATGGATGTCGTGCGCCAGCTTCGCTCGCGCGGCGTCGGCATCATTTATGTCAGCCATCGCATGCCGGAGATTTTCGCACTTGCCGACCGTGTGACCGTGCTGCGGGACGGCGCATTCGTCGCGACGAAGGACATCGGCGAGGTCACCGAGGCGAAGCTCATTTCGCTGATGGTCGGCCGCGATATCGAAAGCCTGTTTCCGAAGGTCGATGTGCCGATCGGCGAGACAGTACTTGAGGTGAAGAACCTCAACCACGGCCGCCATGTTCGCGACATCTCCTTTGTCCTGCGCAAGGGCGAGATCCTTGGCGTCGCCGGCCTGGTTGGCAGCGGCCGCACCGAGCTGGCGTTGACGCTCTTTGGCATGACGCCTGCCACCGCCGGCGAGATTGTGCTTAATGGCAAGCAGGTTGCGATCAGGTCGCCGATCCAGGCGCGCGATCTCGGCATTGCTTACGTGCCGGAGGACCGCGGCCTCCAGGGTCTCGTGAAGCCGATGGCTATCCGCAAGAACGTGACGATGGCGACGATCGAGAAGGTGTCGAACGGCATCTTCATCCGCGCCGCCGAAGAGGCCAAACGAACCGCTGCCGCGATCAAGCGGCTCGGTGTGCGTTGCCGTGACGGTGACCAGCCGGTTGGCCAACTGTCAGGCGGCAACCAGCAGAAGGTCGTCATAGCCAAATGGCTGGAGACCCATCCGCGCGTGCTGATCCTCGATGAGCCGACACGCGGCGTCGATGTCGGCGCAAAGTCGGAAATTCATACGATCATGGGTGAGCTCGTGAAGCAGGGTGTCGCCATCCTGATGATCTCCAGCGAGCTGCCGGAAGTGATCGGCATGAGCGACCGCATCCTCGTCATGAGCGGAGGCCGCATCACCGACGTGATCGACCGTGCAGACGCCACGCCGGAGCGCGTCGGCGCCGCCATGACCGCGCACAGATCGGCGGAGGCGGCGTGATGGCGATGACCGAAGCGCTGCCGCCCGTCCGCCCGGATCGCGCCAGGCAGAAGCCAAGCGCGCTGCGGCGGCTGATGGCCGACTATGGCCAGGAAATCATCGTGGCGGCCGCGATCATCGCGCTGTTCATCGTCGTGACGGCGGTCAATCCGCGCTTCATCAGCGCCAACAATCTCACCTCCATCTTCTCCGGCAACGCCTACATCGCCGTCGCCGCGATCGGCATGTCGATGGTCATCATAACAGGCAATATCGATGTGTCTGTCGGCGCGTTGATCGGCGTTCTGGCGACGATTTCGGGCACGCTGGCCGTGGCCGGTTATCCCATCTGGGTTGCCTGGTTCTTCCCCGTTCTGGTAGGCATGGCCGTCAACGCCTTGATCGGCGTGCTCGTCGCCTATGCCCGCATACCGTCCATTGTCGTCACGCTAGGTGCGCTGTCGATTATGCGTGGCGGCCTGATCACGGTCACCGGCGGTAACTGGATTTCTGGCCTGCCGCCGGAATATCTCATCGCCCAGCAGAAGTTGTTCGGCCTGCCGGTGCCGCTGATCGCCATGGTCGTACTCACCATCCTGGCGGCGCTTTGGATGCGCTACTCAGCATTCGGTCGCTCGCTCTATGCCCTCGGCGGCAATCACGAAGCTGCGATCGCAACGGGCATTCCAGCCGAACGCCGAATCGTTGCTGTCTTCGTCATCAACGGCTTCTTTGCCGGCCTGGCGACCATCCTGTTCGCAACCCAGCTTCAGGTCATCCAATCGACCGTACCGCCGAACCTCGAGCTGACGATCATCACAGCGGCCGTCATCGGCGGCGTCTCGATCCTCGGCGGCTCGGGTACGGTGATCGGGTCCACGCTGGCCGCGATCCTGTTCGCCACGATCGGTTCAGCGCTGATCTTCGTCAACGTCTCGGCCTACTGGCTGCGCGCGGTGATCGGCCTGCTGATCCTGGCGACGGTGCTTGCCGACATGCTGCGCCGGCGTCGGAGGGCATGAGACGATGATCATGCTGCCCATGGTGCTTCAGACCGCTTCCCTTAATACCCTACCGGTCAAGGGGCTTGGAATCGCATGTGAATTTACCCCCACCCCTAACCCCTCCCCTCAAGGGGGAGGGGTTAGGGGTGGGGGTAAATTGATCACAGAGGGTATCGGTCCATGACCCTCAAATCGCTCCTCCGGCACGAAACATTCCTGGCGATCCTGCTGGTCATCGTCCTGATCGTGCTGTCGTTCCAGTCCGACAAGTTCTTCACCGTCTCCAATCTTTTGAACCAAGGCCGGCTGATGACGGAGACCGGGCTGATCGCCATCGCCATGACCTTCATCATTGCGACCGGCGGCATCGATCTGTCCGTCGGATCGATCCTCGGCCTGACCGCGATCCTGACTGGCGTGTTCTGGCAGAACGTCGGCCTTCCGCTGCCGCTCGCCGCTGTGGCGGCAATCACGGTCGGCACCTTTGCAGGCTATGTGAATGGCCTGATCATCACGCGGTTCCGTGTGCCGCCGCTCATCGCTACGCTGGCGACGCTGGCGCTTTATCGTGGCCTCGCCGAAGGCATTTCGCAGGCGCGCTCGGTGCGCGGCTATCCTGAGTGGTTTTATGTGCTCGGCCAGGGCGAGGTGCTCAGCGTGCCGACGCAGCTCTGGATATTGCTTGTCGCCGCCGTCGGCGCCTCGATCATCCTTGCTTACACCCGCTGGGGCCGCACAACCTACGCCATCGGCTCAAACGAGGTCGCCGCGCGGTTCTCCGGACTGTCGGTCGAAGGCACCAAGCTGGCGCTCTACACCGCCTCCGGCTTCGCGGCCGCGCTTGCGGCCGTCATCTTCGTCTCGCGCGTATCCACCACGCGCTCCGATATGGGCACCGGCATTGAACTCGACGCGATCACGGCTGTCGTGCTTGGCGGCACCTCGATCTTCGGCGGGCGCGGCACCATCGTCGGCACCATCATCGGGCTTTGCCTGATCCAGGCTTTGAAGAACGGGCTGTCGCTCGCGGGCGTCAAGGGTGACGGCACGATCATGCTCATTGGCGCGGTTCTCATTCTGGCGATCCTCGCCAGCAACCTCTTCGAGAGGAGCGGCACTCGATAATCAGGGAGATCGTCGTCGTTCACTGCCGCTCACAAGTGTCCGGACGATTATTGGAGGAGAATATGGGTAAAGTAGTTCTTTCCGCACTTCTGGCCTTGTCGTTCTCGACGAGCCTCGGCCATGCGCAGTCGGCCTGGACCGGCGGTGACGACCTGCCGACAAATCCACTCGCCTGCGACGCCACGCCGCCGCAAGCCACCGCCAAAGACTATGACGGCGGCCAGCCGACCAATGCGCCCGATCGCAAGGGCAAGCCGATCAAGGTGGTCGACGTGCCGAAACTGGTCGGCATCGGCTACTTCAACGCTACCTCGAAGGGCATTGCCGACGCGGCCAAGGAACTCGGCAATATGGATGCCAAGACAGACGGTCCGTCCAAGGCCAACATCGACGACCAGATCACGCTGATCGACAACTACATCACATCAGGTGTCGATGGCATTCTGTTCGCCGCCAACGACCCGGTCGCCATCGCACCAGTGCTGAAAAAGGCGCTCGCCGCCGGCATCAATGTTGTCGGCTACGACGCCAACTCGACGCCTGACGCGCGCCAGTGGTTCGTCAACCAGGCCGAGTTCAATGGCATCGCCAAGGCAATGGTCGACTCGATGGCTGCCGAAATCGGCGAGGAGGGCGCGTTCGCCATCGTCACCTCGACCTTCACCACGCCGAACCAGGCGCGCTGGATCGCCGAGATGGCCGCCTATCAGGCAAAGTGTCATCCAAAAATGAAGTGGCTGGAAACGGTCGAGGCGCAGGAAGACAACATCCTGTCCTTCAACCAGGCCAACACGCTCATCAACAAATATGGCGACGAGCTGAAGGGCCTGTTCGGCATGACGTCCGTGGCAACGCCGGCCTCGGCCGACGCGGTGACCCAGGCCAAGAAGTGCGGCTCGATCGCCGTCGTCGGCCTGGCCACGCCGAACGCCATGAAGCCGTACGTCTCGGCGGATTGCGTGAAGTCCGTCGTGCTGTGGAATCCCGTCGACCTCGGCTACGCGGCGGCTCAGGTGCTGCGCGCCGTGGCGGACGGCACGCTGGCTCCCGGCGCGACCTCGGTCAAGGCCGGCAAGCTGGGTGACCTCGCCGTCATCAACGGCTCGGAGATCCTGCTCGGCGCGCCGACCGTGTTCACCAAGGCCAACATCAACGACTTCGATTTCTGATCGAAATTTTGGGGGGAGGCGTCCGCGCCTCCCCTTCAATCTTACGAGGCAGCGCAAGCGCAGCCCTTGGCAAACCCATGACCTCTTCATCGCAATCTCCCGCGCTGCGAAGCGAGCTTGACGCGCTACGCGCCTTCTCAGCGCGGATAGGCACAGATCTTCTGCTGACGCAGGCCGCCGGCGGAAACACGTCGCTGAAAGATGGTGACACGCTCTGGATCAAGGCGTCGGGCGCCTGGCTGGCGCATGCGCTGGAGCGCGACATTTTTGTCCCCGTGCGCATGACGCCCCTACTGGAGGCCGTTGCCGAAGCGCGGGCGGAAGCCGAGCAAGCGCAGCTTTTTACGATCGCCGCACAGAATCCGTCCGGCCTGCGGCCCTCCATCGAAACGACCGTGCACGCTTTGATGCCGCAGCGCGTCGTCGCCCATGTGCATTGCGTCGATACGATCGCGCTGGCGGCGCGGCAGGACGCGATGCCGATCCTGCAGGACAGGCTTCACGGACTGAACTGGGCCTATGTTCCCTATTTCCGGCCGGGCCTGCCTCTGGCGCGTGGCATTGCCCAGCATCGCGTTCAGCGCCCCGACGTGTTGATCCTCGGCAATCACGGATTGGTGGTTGCTGCGGACACCGTCGCCCAGGCAGAACAATTGCTGGCCTGCGTGAAAGGTCTGCTGAAACAGGAAGTCCGGCAGGCGCCGCCTTCGGACAAGCAGGCGCTCTCGGCTCTCGCTGGAGCGGACTACCGACAGCCGGTCGATGACGCGGCCCACGCCGTAGCAACTGACCCGGCAAGCACCGTGCTCGCCGTCGGCGGCAGCCTTTATCCAGACCATGTCATCTTTCTCGGCGTCGGCTCGGTCCTCGCGCAAGATGGCGAAACGGCCGAGGATGTTGCCGCGCGGCTCGGCGCTTTGCCGGTCTCTATCCTGTTCCCAGGCAAAGGCGTGCTGATGCGCCATGATGCCAATGCCGGAGCGGACGCGATGGCGCGCTGTCTGGCGGATGTTCTGGCGCGTATCCCGCAAGATGCGCCTTTGCGCTATCTGACCGACGCCGAGAATGACGAGCTGACCAATTGGGACGCCGAGAAATATCGGCAGAAACTCAATGCGATGGCAGGTTCGGCCTGATGGCGCTTGTGCTGGGCATCGACATCGGCACGTCCGGCGCACGCGTCGTCGCCATGGACGCGAATGCGAATATCGTCGCGCAGTCGGCGACGCGGCTGTCGTCGTTCGGCGATGACCACCGCAATCCAAATATCTGGTGGAGTGCTGTTCAGGCTAGTCTCCACGATTGCCTAGGTGAAATCGATGCACGGAAGGTCCGTGCCATCGCGGTCGATGGCACGTCCGGCACGGTGCTTCCAGTCGATGCGTCCGGCACATGGCTGGCCGAACCCTTGATGTACAACCACCGCGTCGAAGACGTGCTCCTCCTGAACCGCATCAACGAGATCGTTCCCGCGACGAGCGCCGCGCATGGTCCGACGTCGGGCCTGGCGAAGATGCTGCATTTTCAGCCCGTTACGGGCGTCGCAAAACTGCTACACCAGGCGGACTGGATTGCCGGCAAACTGTCCGGCCGCTTCGATGTCACCGACGACAACAATGCATTGAAATCCGGCTATGATCCTGTCGCGCGCGATTGGCCGGAATGGGTTGGCGAGACGGGGCTGAAGCCGCATTTGCTGCCCAAGGTGGTCGCCCCAGGCACGGTCATCGGGCCGATCTTGCCTGCGATGGCTGGAAACGTCGGCCTTCCCACGGATTGCCTCATCGTCACTGGCACGACCGACGGCTGCGCTTCGTTTCTCGCGACCGGAGCCGCGCAGCCGGGGGATGGCGTCACAGCGCTTGGGTCGTCGCTGACGCTAAAGCTGCTCTCCGACAAGCCGATCTTCACGCCGGAGTACGGCGTCTATAGTCATCGCATTCTCGACATGTGGCTGGCTGGCGGAGCCTCCAACACCGGCGGCAAGGTGCTGGACCGCTATTTCGACAAGCGGCAATTGATCGACCTGTCATCGCGCATCGACCCGGAGACATCCAGCGGCCTGAACTATTACCCCTTGACGATCCCGGGCGAACGGTTTCCGGTCATGGACCCGTCGTTCGCGCCGCGCCTCGATCCGCGACCGGCCGACGACGCGGCTTTTCTGCACGGCATGCTGGAGGGTATCGCCGCCATTGAACGGCTTGGCTATCGACGGCTGGCGGAGCTTGGCGCGCCGGCGCTGAAGTCTGTCCGCAGCGTTGGCGGCGGCGCAGCCAACCCGCAATGGACAGCCATGCGCCAGCGCATGCTGGAGGTTCCATTCCTGCCAGCCGCATCGACAGAGGCAGCCGCTGGCGCGGCTCGTCTTGCCCTGATCGGCGCGCGAAAAGCGGGCATGTTGTGATGCCAGCCTTCCGTACCCTTGCCGGCATCCACGATCTTGTCGATCTGTTCGACTGCTTCATCGTCGACCAGTTCGGCGTGCTGCATGACGGCGTGCGGCCCTATCCCGGCGCCGTCGATGCATTAGTCATGCTCAAACAGGCGGACAAGACGATCCTGCTGCTGTCGAACTCAGGGCGGCGTTCGGAGCCCAACGAACAGCGCCTGCTGCGTCTTGGCTTCCAACATGGGAGCTGGGACTATTTTCTCTCGTCGGGTGAAGTAGCGTGGATGCGGCTTCACAAGTCTCTGGCCAGCGACGCCGCCGGCCCCCTGAAATGTCTGCTCATTGCCCGCGAGGACGATCACTCGGCAATCGCGGGACTGCCGCTTGTTGCAGTCGACTCCGGCGCGGAAGCAGACATCGTGCTTTTGTCCGGCAGCGAGGCGGATCGCTTCGACATGGATCACTACCGCAGCCTGCTCGAGCCTGCCGCACGCCGCGGTATCATTTGCATCTGCACCAATCCCGACAAGATCATGCTCACACCGCTCGGGCCTCGCTTCGGAGCAGGGCGCATCGCCGAGCTTTATGCCGAGATGGGCGGGCCTGTGACCTGGATCGGAAAGCCGTTTCCCGAGATTTATAGTGCGGCGCTGGAAATGCTTGGACGACCGCTCGCCGCCCGTACGGCCTGCGTCGGCGACAGCATCGAGCATGACATTGCCGGAGGGCAGGGCGCCGGCCTTGCCACGGTGCTTGTCGCGACAGGCGTTCTCGACACCGCGTCGGATGCGGAAAAGGCTGCGCTGTTTCGGCAGCATGGCGCAACGCCGGACTATCTTCTGCCGGCATTCGTTTGGTGATTTGGAGGTTCGGATGGAAAACATCATCGGCGACGACATCGTTCATGCAAGCAATGCGGCGCGCGAGAAAAACCTGAACTCCGACTACGAGCATCTCGGCGAACAGCTGGAGCGGCGCGGCATCGCCATCGAATCGATCCTGAAGAAGGTCGAGGCTTTTGGCGTGGCGATTCCGTCTTGGGGCGTCGGCACCGGCGGCACGCGTTTCGCGCGCTTTCCGGGTGACGGCGAGCCGCGCGATATCTTCGACAAGATCGAGGATTGCGCGGTCATTCAGCAGCTTACCCGTGCGACGCCCAAAGTCTCGCTGCACATTCCATGGGACAAGGCCGACCCCAAGCGGCTGAAGCAGGCGGCCTCGCGTTTTGGGCTCGATTTCGACGCGATGAACTCCAACACTTTTTCCGACGCGAAAGACCAGAAGCTGTCCTACAAGTTCGGCTCGTTGTCCCATGCGGACGCCGCCACGCGGCGGCAGGCGGTCGAGCACAATCTCGAATGCATCGAGATCGGCAAGACGATCGGCTCGAAGGCGCTGACGGTCTGGGTCGGCGACGGCTCGAACTTTCCGGGACAGGTGAATTTCGCGCGCGCCTTCGAACGCTATCTCGATGCAGTGAAGGCGATCTACGCCGAATTGCCTGATGATTGGCGGCTGTTCACCGAGCACAAGATGTATGAGCCGGCCTTCTATTCCACCGTCGTTCAGGATTGGGGCACGAATTACATCATCGCGAAGGAGACCGGCGAGCGCGCGTTCTGTCTTGTCGACCTCGGCCACCACGCGCCGAACGTAAACATCGAAATGATCGTTTCGCGGCTGATTCAGTTCGGCAAGCTGGGTGGCTTCCATTTCAACGATTCGAAATATGGCGACGACGATCTCGATGCCGGGTCCATCGATCCTTACCGGCTGTTCCTCGTCTTCAACGAGCTGGTGGATGCGGAGCTCTCAGGCGCGAAGGATTTCCATCCCGCGCATATGCTCGACCAGAGCCACAATGTCACCGATCCGATTGAAAGCCTGATGCTGTCGGCGATCGAGGTGCAGCGCGCCTATGCGCAGGCGCTTCTGGTGGATCGCAAGGCTCTACAAAATTATCAGGAAGGCAACGACGCGCTGATGGCGACTCAGACGCTGAAGGCCGCCTATCGCACCGATGTCGAGCCGATCCTGGCCACGGCACGAAGCAATGCGGGCGGGGCGATCGATCCGGTCGGAGCCTACCGCAAGAGCGGCTATCGCCAGAAGGTCGCGGCCGAGCGGCCGGCGGTTTTGGGGGGTGGCGGGGGGATTGTGTAGGCTTGCGGACCCTACAGCTCCGTCCGTACCGTCCAAAGTTCCGGAAACAGAACGATTTCCAACATCTTGCGCAGATAGGACACGCCGCCGGTGCCACCGGTGCCGCGCTTCAGGCCGATGATGCGCTCGACGGTGGTGACATGGTTGAAGCGCCAGCGGCGGAAATAGTCCTCGAAGTCGACCAGTTTTTCAGCCAATTCGTAGAGCGCCCAATGTTTTTGGGGCTCGGCATAGATCGCTTTCCAGACTGCCAGAACCGCCGGATTTTCGGAACGCGTCTGCCGCCAGTCGGTCCGGTTCGTCTCCGCGCCGATGTCAAAACCGTTGCGGACAAGCAGCCGCAAAGCCTCGTCGTAGAGGCTCGGCTGGTTGAGGATTTCGTCCAGCATAGCCGCGATGTCGGCGCGGTGTTCGTGCGGCTTCAGCATCGCATGGTTGCGGTTACCGGCCAGAAATTCGATCGCGCGGTATTGATAGGACTGGAAACCTGACGACTGGCCGAGCGAATTGCGGAATTCCGTGTATTCGCTGGGCGTCATGGTGCGCAGCACGTCCCAGGCATTGTTGAGCTGCTCGAAAATGCGCGCCACCCGTGTCAGCATCTTGAAGGCCGGCTGGAGACGGTCCTCGCGAATGGCCAGGATGGCCGAACGGAGCTCGTGGATCGCGAGCTTCATCCAGAGTTCGGAGGTCTGGTGCTGAATGATGAACAGCAATTCGTCATGCGCGGTCGACAGCGTCGTCTGCGCATCGAGGATCTTTTCGAGATGCAGATAGTCACCGTAGGACATGCGTCCTTCGAACGACATCTGCGCGCCTTCAGTGGCCGGATTGTAAGGCTTGGCGCTCATGTCACGGCCGCCTTGCGGCGAAACTCGGGCCTGTCCCACAGGCTGTTGGTCATGATGTCTTCGAGGACGGCCACCGCGCCCATCACCTCCGCCTCGCCGATGTAGAGCGGTGTGAAGCCGAAGCGGATCGAGTCCGGCGCGCGGAAATCGCCGATGACATCGCGCGCGATCAGCGCCTGCATGATGGCGTAGCCCTGAGGATGCCGGAACGACACCTGGCTGCCGCGCCGCGCACTGTCGCGCGGCGAGTTCAGAACCAATTCCGGGCAACGCCTTTCGACCTCGCGAATGAACAGATCGGTGAGCGCGATCGAGGCCTTGCGCACGTCGGCCATGTCGACGCTGTCCCACGCATCGAGCGCCGTCTCCAGAACGGTCAGCGCGATGACCGGTGGCGTGCCGACGCGCATGCGGTCGATGCCGGCGCCGGGCCGATAGTCAAGGTCGAAGGCGAACGGCGCTTCGTGGCCCATCCAGCCGGAGAGAGCAGGACGCGCCGTCCCCGCATGCTTTGGCGCGACGTAGATGAAGGCCGGCGCGCCGGGTCCGCCGTTCAGATATTTGTATGTGCAGCCGACGGCGAAATCGGCCTGCGCGCCAGCAAGGTCGACCGGAATTGCGCCCGCCGAATGGGCGAGATCCCAGACCGTGATGACGCCGGCGTCATGCGCCTTTTTTGTCAACGCTTTCATGTCGTGCAGGCGGCCGGTGCGATAGTCGACTTCGGTGATCATCAGCACCGCGACGCTGTCGTCGATCGCCGCTTCAACCTCTTCAGGCTCGACGACCTTGAGCTCATAGCCGTTGCCGAGGGATTTGAGCAGGCCTTGGGCGATGTAGAGGTCGGAGGGGAAATTGCCGTTGTCGGACAACACGACCTTGCGGCCCGGATTGAGCTCCAGCGCCGACGCCAGCGCCTGGTGCACCTTGATCGACAGCGTGTCGCCCATGATCACGGTACCGTCGGCCGCGCCGATCAGCTTGGCCACGCGGTCGCCGACGCGACGCGGCTGCATGAACCAGCCGGCGGTGTTCCAGCCCTTGACGAGCTGTTTGCCCCACTCCTCGACCAGCATCTCGGCAAGCCGCGCCTTGGCGGCCTTGGGCAACGGACCGAGCGAATTGCCGTCGAGATAGATCATCCCCTCAGGCAGTTCGAACAACGCGCGTGTGTGCGAAAAATCGCTCATGACGGGTCCCTCAGCCGGAAGCGCTGGATCTTGCCGGTCGCCGTCTTCGGCAATGCGTCGACGAATTTCACCGAGCGCGGATATTTGTACGGCGCGATCGTCGCCTTGACGTGATCCTGCAAACGCTTGGTTGTCCGGGCGTCGGCCGCGACGCCTTCCACCAGAACGATATAGGCCTCCACAATCTGGCCGCGATCTTGGTCGGTCGCGCCAATGACGGCACATTCCCGAACGTCGGAATGGGCGAGCAGCGCCGCTTCAACTTCTGGCCCTGCGATGTTGTAGCCGGCCGAAATGATCATGTCGTCGGAGCGCGCGGCGAAATGGAAACGGCCTTCCTCGTCCTGCGAAAAGGAGTCGCCGGTCAGGTTCCATCCGTCTCGAACATAGTTGCGCTGGCGGTCGTCGGCAAGATAGCGGCAGCCTGTTGGCCCGCGGACGGCAAGCTTGCCCACCCCACCGCGGGGCACCTCGTTCATCTCGTCATCGACGACCCGCGCCTCATAACCCGTCACCGGCCGACCGGTGCAGCCGGACCTCATGTCGTCGAGGCGATTGGAAATGAAAATATGCAGCATTTCCGTCGCGCCGATACCATCGAGCATTGGCTTACCCGTCTTGGCAAGCCAATCCTCGTACACTGGCGCGGGCAGCGTCTCGCCGGCCGAGACCGCGATGCGCAGGGAAGAGAGGTCGGCGCCGGCGTCCATCGCCGTCAGCATCGCGCGATACGCAGTAGGGGCCGTAAAGCTGATCGTCGCTCGGTACCTTTCGATGATCTCGATCATGTTGGGCGGCGAGGCGTTTTCCAGCAGCGTCGCCGCAGCGCCGAAACGCAAAGGAAAGATCGCCAGCCCGCCGAGGCCGAAGGTGAATGCCAGGGGCGGCGAGCCGACGAACACGTCATCCGGCGTCACCTGCAAAATCTCCTTGGCGTAGGCGTCGGCGATGATGAGCAGATCGCGATGGAAATGCATGGTCGCCTTCGGCATGCCCGTGGTGCCGGAGGTAAAGCCGAGCAGCGCGACATCGTCGCTGCCGGTCTGCACTGCGTCGAAGCGCACCGGCTTGTCGAGCGCGATACGGTCCAGTTCGGCATCGTGGTTGGCGGTGCCGTCAAAGCCGATCACCTGTTTCAGGAACTGGCTGTCCTTGGCGCAGGCGACCAGTTCATCCTTGATGCGGGTGTCGCACAGCGCCAGAGTGATCTCCGCCTTGTCGACGATCTTGGCCAGCTCGCCGGCGCGCAGCATCGGCATAGTGTTAACAACAACGGCGCCGGCCTTTGTGGCGGCCAGCCAGCAAGCGACCATCGCCGGGTTGTTGGCCGAGCGGATTAGGATGCGATTGCCCGGCTTGACGCCATAGTTCTCGACCAGTGCATGGGCGAGCCGGTTGGTCCAATCGGTCAGTTCCTTGTAGGTGCGGCGGCGGCCGTTGCCGATCAGCGCGGTGTTGTCGCCCAAGCCGCGCTCGACCATGCGGTCCGTCAGTTCGACTGCGGCATTGAGGTATTCCGGGTAGTCGAAGCCCTCGAGCAGGAAGGTCGGCCACTGCTGTTGCGGCGGGAGATTGTCGCGGGCGAATGTGTCGACATGGGCTGTCGGACCTAGCATCTGTCACATCCTCCCGACCAAAAAAAGCTGGCCGCCATGCGTAGGCGGCGCCTCGGGATCAATCTGACATCGACCTCAATAAATTTCAAGCTTAAAATATTTAGCGTCGAAAATCGACCGACGAAAACTGCATTTGCCGGGAAAAAAGGCCCGGCGAAGCGTCAGCTTGCCGGGCCTTGATAAGGTCGCTTTGGGAGTGGTGGAATGAACTACACGTCCGCCTTGAACATCTGCTTCTGCTGGCCCAGGCCTTCGATGCCAAGCTCAACGACGTCGCCGGGCTTGAGATAGACCGGCGGTTTCATGCCGAGTCCCACGCCGGGCGGCGTGCCGGTGGAGATGATGTCGCCGGGGTGCAGGCTCATGAACTGCGACAGATATGAAACCAAAAAGGCCGGCTTGTAGACCATGGTGGAGGTCGAGCCGTCTTGCATCGTCTTGCCGTTGACCGTGAGCCACATCTTGAGGTTATCGACGTCTTCGATTTCCTCCTTGGTCACCAGCCACGGTCCGGTCGGCCCGAATGTGTCGCAGCTCTTGCCCTTGGTCCACTGGCCCTGCCGCTCGGCCTGGAAGGCGCGTTCCGAAACGTCGTTGATGAGGCACCAGCCGGCAACGTGGTCGAGAGCTTCTTCCTCGGTGACATATTTCGCCGTCTTGCCGATGACGATGCCGAGCTCGACCTCCCAATCGGTCTTTTCCGAACCGCGCGGGATAAGCACATCGTCGTTGGGACCGACGATGGCCGAGGTGGCTTTCATGAAGATGATCGGCTCGGGCGGGACGGTAGCGCCGGTTTCAGCCGCATGATCGGAATAGTTCAAGCCGATGCAGATGAACTTGCCGGTGCCGGCGACGCATGCGCCAAGCCGCGGGTTGCCCTTCACGATGGGCAGGTCTTTCAGCTTGCCGAGCTTCTTCAGTGCAGACGGCGCCAATGCCTTACCCGAGAGGTCGGAGACATGATCCGACAGGTCGCGGATCTTGCCGTCCTCGCCAATCAGCCCGGGCTTTTCCGAACCTGCCTTGCCGTAACGCACGAATTTCATGGAACGCTCCTTGATAAGGCCAAAATGGGAGATGCCGCGGCGCGCCTACCGACGCCATTAATGCAGATGGGTGCAGCAGATATCGGGCTAGATCGTCCAGCCGCCGTCGATGTTGTAGGCTTGGCCCGACGTATAGGTGGCGCCGGCGAGATAGACGGCCAGATCGGCGATCTCTTCCGCCTTGCCCAACCGGCCCATCGGCTGGCGGGCGATGAAGGCGGCGCGCGCCGCTTCATAGTCGCCCTGCGCGCGCATGCGCTGATCGAGCGACGGGCTTTCCACCGTGCCGGGGCAAATCGCGTTGCAGCGGATGCCCTTGGCCACATAGTCGGCCGCCACCGCCTTGGTCAGACCGACCACGGCGGCCTTGGTAACGCCATAGGCGAACCGGTTCGGCACGCCTTTCACCGATCCCGCCACCGAGGCCATGTTGATGATCGCGCCGTCGCCGCGTTCCAGCATGCCGGGCAGTACGGCCCGGATCGTCCTGACCATAGCGCGCACGTTCAGATTGAAGGCGAAGTCGAGGTCTGCGTCCTTCATTTCCAGGATCGACCCTGCATGAACAAAGCCGGCGCAGTTGAACAGCACATCGACGCGGCCAATCTCTGCCACCGCCGCCGTCACATCGGCATCGGAGAGCACGTCCAGCTTGCGCGTTACGACGTTCTTCTCGCCGGCCAGCTCCTTCAGGCCCTCCTCGTTTATGTCGGTCGCATGCACGACGGCCCCGGCGCGCGCGAAGGCCAGTGCGCTTGCGCGCCCGATGCCTGCCGCAGCGGCGGTCAGCAAAACAACCTTGCCATTCAAATCCGTCATATCGACCTCGTTGATAGCCAAAGGAGAGGTTGTCCGTGGCCAGGGGAGCTTCCGTTCGGGAAAGCGAAATGCGGCCAACGCCGTAAGGCGTCACTCGCCTCGTGACAAGTGGCGCAAGACGTCGAAGCCATGTTTTCTGGGCGATAGTCGATTGCGATCGAGCAAACGAGCCTGCCTGGGGGAAATGCACCGCTGCGCAGCGAACCTGGCCGTTCGCTACGCGCCATGACAGGCCAGCTTCAAAGTTGATGCCGGATTTTTGTGCGTCGCACAATAAATAGGCATCGCGCTGCGGCAACTGCCGGAATCTTTGACAGGTGAAAGTCATCTTAAGCCTGCGGCAGCCCGTCGCAGTGTTTGATTTTAAAGTGAAATTTCGATCGATTTCGAACTGGCACGCATCCTGCGTTGCAGATTGCAGGTCCGCTGGGACCCAACCGATTTGCGCCCGACGGCGGGCGTGTCAGGCAAAGCTGCCAGTCAGGCCGACGCGCGATCCCGGATGTACGGACGCGAACGGCTAGGCCAGCAGCCTCTTGAAGCCACAGAGCGGCGCCTCCCACGTCGCGCATGGAGCGAAAAATGAACAGATTTCTCTCGCCGACCTCGGGGCAAGATCCGGCCGCGACGCGGGCGTTGTCGATGTCCGCCCTCGCCTTTACCGTGTGTTTTGCCGTGTGGACGATCTTTTCGATCATCGGCGTCAAGATCAAAGCCGAGCTCGGCCTCAGCGAAACGCAATTCGGCCTGCTGATCGGCATGCCGATCCTCACCGGCTCGCTGGTGCGCATGGTGCTCGGCATCTGGACCGACCGTTTCGGCGGGCGACTGGTCTATACGGCGACGATGCTGGCGGCGTCGGTCGCAACCTTCCTTCTCGCTTTCGCGACGACCTATATGCAGATGCTGATCGCAGCGCTTGGCGTCGGCCTCGCGGGTGGCTCCTTCGCGGTCGGCGTGGCCTATGTCTCGCGCTTCTATCCGGCCGGCAAACAGGGCACCGCGCTCGGCATTTTTGGCGTCGGCAATGTCGGTGCGGCGGTGACGAAATTCCTCGCGCCTTTCGTGCTCCTGGCCGGCGGCTGGCAGGATGTGGCGCTGATCTGGGCGTCGGTGCTCGGTTTCATGGCTTTCATCTTCTGGTTCGGCACCGAAGACGATCCGGTAATCCGTGCGCGCCGCGCCGGTCAGGTCGCTCCGCCGCGGAATTTCGGGGCCGAATTCACGCCGCTGAAGGATGTGCGGGTCTGGCGCTTTGCGCTCTATTATTTCTTCTCGTTCGGTGCTTTCGTCGCGCTGGCGCTCTGGCTGCCGCGCTACCTGATCGGCGTCTACGGGTTCGATATCGCTACCGCCGGCATGATCGGCGCCGCCTATTCCATTCCGGCTTCGATCTTCAGGGCCTATGGCGGCGTGCTGTCGGACAGGATCGGCGCGCGCACCGTGCTCTACTGGACGTTTGCCGTGTCGGCTGTCGCCTGTGCGGTGCTGGCGCTGCCGGCAACCGACTATATGGTGCGTGGGATCAGCGGGCCGATTGCTTTCCATTTCGAGATCGGACCGGTCGCCTTCATTGCCGTCGCCTTCGTGCTGGGCTTCTTCATGAGCCTGGGCAAGGCCGCGGTCTACAAGCATATCCCGGTCTATTATCCGCAGAATGTCGGCGCGGTGGGCGGCCTGGTTGGCATGATCGGCGGGCTCGGCGGCTTCATCCTGCCCATCGCCTTCGGTGCGCTGAACGATCTCACCGGCGTCTGGCAGAGCTGCTTCATGCTGCTCTTCGTTGTCGTCGCCGTCTGCTTTGCCTGGATGCACGTCGCCATTCTGCGCATGGAGCAGGCCCGCGCGGTGGCCGAGATGGCTTCACCGGCCGAATAATCGATCAGGACAGATTCCCATGACCGAGAAACTCGTCATCATCGGCAACGGCATGGCGCCTGGCAGGATGCTGGAGCACCTGCTCGAGGCCGCGCCTGACCGATACCAGATCACCATCTTCAACGCCGAACCGCGCGTGAACTACGACCGCATCATGCTGTCGCCGGTTCTGTCGGGCGAGAAGGACTACGAAGAAATCGTCATCCATGGCGACGGCTGGTACATCAAGCACGGCATTACGCTCTACAAGGACCACAAGATCGTCGCCATCGACCGTGCCGCAAAGACCGTCACGTCGAACCATGGGGTGACGGAAAGCTACGACAAGCTGGTGATCGCCACGGGCTCCGTGCCGTTCATCATTCCTGTGCCTGGCAAGGACCTGCCGGGCGTGCTCAGCTACCGCGATCTGGACGATGTCGGAGCCATGCTTCTGGCCGCCCAATCACGCGCCAAGGCGGTCGTCATCGGCGGTGGACTGCTCGGGCTTGAAGCTGCCGCCGGTCTGAAGGAACGCGGCATGGAAGTGACCGTGCTGCATGTCATGCCGACGCTGATGGAAAGACAGCTCGATCCCGCCGCTGGATATCTGCTGCAAAAGCAGCTGGAATCGCGCGGCATCACGATCAGGACCAAGGCGAACACCAAGGCCATCATCGGCGACGGCAAGGTCGAAGGAATCGAACTGGACACCGGCGAGATCATCCCTGCGACACTGGTTGTGATGGCCGTCGGTATTCGACCGAATACCGGCCTCGCAAAGGAGGCCGGGCTTGAGGTCAAACGCGGCATCGTAACCGACGACCAGATGGTCACCTCCGATCCAGACATTTTTTCTCTCGGCGAATGCGTCGAGGTCGGCGGCCATGTTTATGGCCTGGTCGCTCCGCTCTATGAGATGGCGAAAGTGATGGCCGCCAAGCTGTCCGACGCCGAGGACAAGCGGTTCGTCCACTCCGACACGCCGACCAAGCTGAAAGTCACCGGCATCGACCTCTACTCGATCGGTGATTTCGCCGACGGCGACGACCGCGAGGAGATCATCCTGCGCGATGCCTCCGCAGGCATCTACAAGCGTGTGATCCTGCAGGACAACAAGATCATCGGCACGGTGCTGTTCGGCGAGACCGGCGACGGAGCATGGTTCAATGACCTGAAGAAGAAAGCGACCGACATCTCCGAGATGCGCGATACGCTGATCTTCGGGCAGGCGTTCCAGGGGGGCGTCTCCTCGGACCCTTTGGCGGCCGTTGCAGCTCTGGCGGATGATGTCGAAATCTGCGGCTGCAACGGCGTTTGCAAGGGGAAGATCGTCTCCACGATCACGGCAAAGGGGCTGACGTCTCTCGACGGCGTGCGCGCTCACACAAAGGCATCGGCTTCGTGCGGATCCTGTACCGGGCTGGTCGAGAAGCTCATGACGCTGACCTTGGGCGACAGCTACAATCCGGCTGCCATCCAGCCCATGTGCTCCTGCACCGATCTTGGGCACGATGAGGTACGCCGGCTGATCAAGGCGAAGGCGCTTAAGACTATCCCGGCCGTCATGCAGGAGCTGGAATGGAAAACCTCCTGCGGTTGCGCCAAGTGCCGCCCGGCGCTCAATTATTATCTCGTAGCCGACTGGCCGGACGAATATGCCGACGACTATCAGTCCCGGTTCATCAACGAGCGCGTTCACGCCAACATCCAAAAGGACGGCACCTATTCCGTGGTGCCGCGCATGTGGGGCGGCGTCACTTCGTCGAAGGAGTTGCGCGCCATCGCCGATGTGGTCGACAAATTCGCCATTCCGACGGTGAAAGTTACTGGCGGCCAGCGCATCGACATGCTGGGCATCAAGAAGGAAGATTTGCCCGCGGTGTGGGCCGATCTCGGCCAGGCGGGTTTCGTCTCTGGCCATGCGTATGCCAAGGGCCTGCGCACGGTGAAAACTTGTGTCGGCACGGACTGGTGCCGCTTCGGCACGCAGGATTCGACCGGGCTCGGCATCCGCATTGAGAAGTTTATGTGGGGCTCTTGGACCCCCGCCAAGGTGAAGATGGCCGTCTCCGGCTGTCCGCGCAATTGCGCCGAAGCCACCTGCAAGGACGTCGGCGTCATCTGCGTGGACTCCGGCTACGAGATCCATTTCGCCGGCGCGGCCGGCCTCGATATCAAGGGCACGGAAGTGCTCGGGTTGGTCAAGAGCGAAGACGAGGCCTTGGAGGTGATCGTCGCGCTGACTCAGATGTATCGCGAACAGGCGCGCTATCTCGAACGCATCTACAAATGGACCAAGCGTATCGGGGTGGAGGAGATAAGGCGTCAGATCCTTGACGATGTCGAGCGCCGCAAGACCTATTTCGAGCGCTTCGTTTTCAGCCAGAAATTTGCGCAGGTCGACCCGTGGTCGGAGCGCGTCTCGGGCAAGGACAAGCACGAGTTCCAGCCGATGGCCGTGACCGAATTCAGGGAGGCCGCGGAATGACGACTTGGTTCGACATCGGCACCATCAATGACATTCCGCAACGCGGCGCGCGATGCGTGACGACGCCACAAGGCAAGATCGGCGTCTTCCGTACGCATGACGACCAGATCTACGCCATCGAGGATCATTGCCCACATAAGGGCGGTCCACTCACGCAGGGTATCGTGCATGGCGCGGCGGTAACCTGTCCGCTGCACAATTGGGTGATCTCGCTGGAGACCGGCAAGGCGCTTGGCGCGGATGAGGGCGCGGTGAAAACGATCCCGATCCGCGTGGAAGACGGCCGCATCGCGATCGCGCTCGACGAATTCTTGCTGGCTGCGGAATGAATACAATTGTGAACGACCCGGCAGCCGAGGTAAGGACGACCTGTCCCTATTGCGGGGTGGGTTGCGGTGTGCTGGCCAAGGTCGCCCCGAACGGGGAGGTGTCCGTTAGCGGCGATCCTCAACATCCGGCAAACTTCGGCAAGCTGTGCTCCAAAGGCTCGGCGCTCGGCGAGACGATGAGCCTTGAGGGCCGGGTGCTGTTTCCGGAGATTGCAGGCAAGCGCGCGGATTGGGATACGGCGCTTGATCTGGTCGCAAAAAAATTCTCCGACTCGATAGCAAAACACGGACCGGATTCGGTCGCCTTGTACATCTCCGGCCAGCTCCTGACGGAAGATTATTACGTCGCCAACAAGCTGATGAAAGGGTTCATCGGCTCCGGCAACATCGACACCAATTCGCGGCTGTGCATGGCATCCTCGGTGGCCGGACATCGGCGCGCCTTCGGCGAAGATATCGTGCCCGGCGTCTACGAGGATTTCGAGGAAGCCGACCTCATCGTGCTCACCGGCTCGAACACTGCCTGGTGTCACCCGATCCTTTATCAACGCATGCTGGCCGCGCGAAAGGCGCGCGGCACGAAGATCGTCGTCATCGACCCGCGACGCACCGCGACCGCCGATGAATGCGATCTGCATCTGGCGCTCGATCCGGGAACGGACGTGCTGTTGTTCAACGGGCTGCTGGCGCATTTGGCCCGCGCCGATGCAATCGATGAAAATTATGTTTCCGCGCATACATCCGGTTTTGATGCGGCGATTTCCGTCGCGCTTGCCGATGCGCCTTCGGCCGAAAAGGTCGCCCAGGGCTGCGGCCTTACTGCCGCCGATGTGCGCCTCTTCTACGAACTGTTCGCGGCCAATGAGCGAGCGGTGACGGTCTACAGCCAGGGCGTCAACCAGTCGGCGCACGGCACCGACAAGGTCAACGCCATTATCAATTGCCACCTTGCCACGGCCCGCATCGGCAAGCCGGGCATGGGTCCGTTCTCGGTTACCGGCCAGCCGAACGCCATGGGCGGGCGCGAGGTCGGCGGGCTGGCCAACCAGCTCGCCGCGCATATGAATTTCGAGAACCCGGCCGACATCAATCGCATCGAACGTTTTTGGCGCGCGCCGAACATGGCTCGCAAGAGCGGTTTGAAAGCCGTCGATATGTTCCGAGCGGCCGGCGACGGCCGGATCAAGGCGCTGTGGATCATGGGCACGAATCCGGCCGTATCGATGCCGGATGCTGGCCGGGTTCGAGCTGCTTTGAAATCCTGCGAATTCGTCGTGGTGTCGGACGTCGCCCGCACCGACACCACGCGCTATGCTGACGTCCTCCTGCCTGCCGCCGCGTGGGGCGAGAAGGACGGCATGGTGACCAATTCCGAACGTCGCCTGTCACGGCAAAGGCCGTTTATGCCGATGCCCGGCGAAGCACGGGCCGACTGGCATATCATCTGCGATGTTGCGGCCCGCATGGGCTTCGCCAAGGCCTTCGACTATGCCAACCCGGCGGCCATCTTCCGCGAGCATGCCGCGCTGTCTGCATTCGAGAACAAAGGTGAGCGGGTGTTCGACATTGGCGCGCTCGCGAGCCTTAACGAAGCCGAATATGAGCAACTCGTTCCGCTGCAGTGGCCTTCTCGGCAACACGACGCAAACTTAGCTAAACTTGGCCGATCCCGCCTTTTCGCCGATGGCCGCTTTCCAACGCCTGATGGGCGCGCTCGCTTCGTTCCTGTGCGTCAGGAAGGAGTGGCACTAGCTGTCGACCCCGCTTACCCGTTGGCGTTGAACACCGGCCGCTTGCGCGACCAGTGGCACACCATGACCCGCACGGGCAATGTGCCGCGCCTGATGGCAAATGCGCCAGAGCCGGTGATCGACCTCAATCCACGAGACGCTGCCAACAACAAGCTTGGGAATGGCGATCTGGCGCATCTGTCCACGCGTTATGGTTTTGCCCGCGCCAAGGTGCGCATCACGGATGCGCAGCGGCCCGGCCAAGCCTTCTTACCGATGCACTGGAGCGGGCTTTTTGCGGCCAATGCAGGGGCGGGGTCGTTGGCTTCACCGGTGACCGACCCCTTTTCCGGCCAGCCCGAACTGAAGCATGTGCCGTTGCATATCGTGCGTGAGGCTAGCGCCTGGACCGGCGTGCTGATCACGCGACGCGATCTCAGACCGACGGGCTTCGTGCATTGGAGCAGGCAAAAAGTGCACGGCGGCTGGGTCTACAATTTTTCCGGTACGGAAACGCCTGACCAGGGCATCCTTTTGACCAAGAGATTCCTGGATATCTTCCGGGCCGACCAGCTACTTGAGTACCGCGACCGCAAAGGACTGAACTACCGCGCGGCAGCGATTGACGAGACCAGCGCGATGGCCGAGGCGCTGTTAGTTGGTCCTTCGGGCCAACTGCCGGCAAGCGACTGGCTGGTCTCGCTGCTTGCCGCGCGCCAACCCTTGTCTATGTCCGATCGGAATGCGCTGCTGTCCGGTCGTTCGCCCGTGCCGCTGCCTGAACTGGGCCGCGTCGTCTGTTCCTGTTTCAATGTTGGCGTCAACCAGCTTGCCGCCGCCATTGCCGCTGGATGTCGGAGCGTGGAAGACGTCGGTGCGCTCTTGAGGGCCGGCACGAATTGCGGTTCCTGCCGCTCCGAGATCAGGATGATCATCGCCGGCAGCAAGCTTGAGACGGCCGAATAGTCCTACCAAGTGCCGGTGGATGTCTTGGACAATAGTGCCATCGCAAGGTGCGGCGAACGACTACCAAAAGGAGTCGTGATCGCATAAGTGACTTTGGGGTTTTGATCGCAATCCCGATTTCGCCCTCGGCGCCAGCGTCCGAGGCACCAGCTCGAATCGACCGGAGATATGCCTGATGAAAACGCGCGCCGCCGTTGCCGTTGCTGCCGGAAAGCCTTTGGAGGTGATGGAGGTCGATCTTGAGGGGCCGCGCGAGGGCGAGGTGTTGGTCGAAATCAAGGCGACCGGCATTTGCCACACGGATGAGTTCACGCTGTCGGGCGCGGATCCGGAAGGCCTGTTTCCAGCCATTCTCGGACATGAGGGGGCAGGCGTCGTTGTCGATGTCGGCAAGGGCGTCACAAGCCTGAAAAAGGGCGATCACGTCATCCCGCTCTATACGCCCGAATGCCGCCAGTGCCCGTCCTGTCTGTCGCGCAAGACCAATCTCTGCACGGCCATCCGCGCAACGCAGGGACAGGGCGTTATGCCCGATGGCACGTCGCGCTTTTCCATCGGCAAGGACAAGATCCATCACTATATGGGCTGCTCGACGTTCTCGAATTTTACCGTGCTGCCGGAGATCGCTCTGGCCATGGTCAATCCGGACGCGCCGTTCGATAAGATCTGCTACATCGGCTGCGGCGTCACCACTGGCATCGGCGCGGTTATCAACACCGCGAAAGTGGAAGCTGGCGCCACGGCGGCCGTGTTCGGCCTCGGCGGCATCGGCCTCAACGTGATCCAGGGGCTCCGCTTGGCGGGCGCCGACATGATCATCGGCGTAGACCTGAACAATTCCAAGAAGGAATGGGGCGAGCGCTTCGGCATGACGCATTTCGTCAACCCGGCGGAAATCGACGGCGACGTCGTTGCTCATATCGTCAATATGACCAAACGCGGCGCCGACCAGATCGGCGGGGCAGACTACACCTTCGATTGCACGGGCAATGTGAAGGTCATGCGCCAGGCGCTGGAATGCTCGCATCGGGGCTGGGGCAAGTCCGTGGTTATCGGCGTCGCCGGCGCCGGGCAGGAAATTTCTACGCGTCCGTTTCAGCTCGTGACCGGACGCAACTGGATGGGCACCGCGTTCGGCGGCGCGCGGGGCCGCACCGACGTGCCGAAGATCGTCGACTGGTATATGGCGGGCAAGATCGAGATCGATCCGATGATCACGCACACCCTGGCCTTGGACGAGATCAACAAGGGCTTCGATCTGATGCATGCGGGAGAAAGCATCAGAAGCGTCGTCGTTTACTAGGTGTGCGACGATATCTCAGCTCAGCCTCCCAAAGGCTCGCGAGCGGCAATCGTTTCCGGGACATGAACATGAAGACGATATCGACAGCCAAGGCTCATGGCGGCGTCCAGGGCGTTTATAGCCACGCGTCGGAGCAATGTGCGTGCGAGATGACGTTCGCGGCGTTTCTGCCACCGCAGGCGGCGAAGGGGCCCGTGCCGGCTCTATGGTATCTCTCGGGTCTCACGTGCACGCATGCCAATGTCATGGACAAGGGCGAGTATCGCAGGCTTGCCGCCGACCTCGGCCTCGCGATCATATGCCCGGACACCAGCCCGCGCGGCGCCGATATCCCCGACGAGAAGGACAACTGGCAGTTCGGCTTGGGCGCCGGTTTCTATCTGGACGCAACGCAGCGACCTTACGGCAAGAACTACCGCATGTATTCCTACGTGATCGAGGAATTGCCGGCGCTGGTGGCGCGAGAGTTTCCGGTCGATATGAACCGCCAGGGCATTTTCGGCCATTCCATGGGTGGCCATGGCGCGCTAACGATCGCCCTGAAACATCCCGGCCGCTTGAAAAGCTGTTCGGCCTTCGCACCGATTGTGCAGCCGATGACGGCCGGCTGGTCAAGGCCGGCATTCGAGAAATATCTTGGAGATGATGAAGAGGCATGGCGCGCCTACGATACGACGGCTCTGATCGAGGACGGTCACCGCTTTGACGAATTCCTCGTGGACCAGGGAACAGCCGACCAATTCTTGCAGGACGGTTTGCGGCCGTGGCTTTTGCAACAGGCGTGTGAATCGGCCGATATTGGTCTGACGCTGCGCATGCAGGACGGCTACGACCACTCGTACAACTTCATCTCGACCTTCATGGACGATCATCTGCGCTGGCATGCCCAGCGCCTCGTCGGCTGAATAGTGGCGGGCTGGTGACGCAACCGGGCCTTACTGAAACACCACTGGGACGGTGAAGGGGTGACGCGAGCCGGGCAAACCCGGCGGTGGGGCTGGAACGCGGGCGCCGCGAACCATCGCCAGAGCCGCGCTGTCGAGGGCGCTGTTGCCTGAAGAGCGGGCAATGCCCGCCGATACGATGGAGCCGGATGAGCTGACAACGAAGCGTATGCTCACGCGACCGTTGACTCCACGATCGCGCGGCTTGCGTCGGGCGATTGCAGCGTAGACCTGGCTATGCCAGCGCGCGGGACTGACAGACGGCGCGCGCGCCGCCGTGGCTTCCGATTGTGTCGTACGGTTCTTGCCCTTCGCGGGTTCAGTGGCCGTGACTTTTTTTGGCGCGGGCTTCTTGACGACCTTTGGCGGCTTTTTCTCTACCTTCTTGACGGGCTTCTTGACTGGTTTGGGAACAACCACCTCTGCCGGCGGCGTCTCGATTGTTTCGGTCACCAAATCGGGTTGATCAGGGTCGACAGTCTCGGTTTGGACCTCCGCGACTTCCGTCTCAACTTCGACCGGCTGCTCGTCTGGAGGCGTCTCCGTAGCAGGAGTTTCTTCCGCTTCTTCGGCGATCTCCTCCTGCTGGACCTCCTCAAGGATGGGCTCGGTCGTTTCTTCCTGCAACACGTCAGGCTGCTCCTGCTCGGCCTGCGTCATGATGAAGGGCGTCAGATCAACGGTGAGCGCTTCATCAGCCGCCGGACGAGGCTCCTTCACCATCGCGCCGATGGTGTAGGCGACCGTCAGATGAGCCGCGATGACCACCGCAGCCGCCAGCGACCAGCGGGCGATTTCAGGGCCTGTCACGGCCGGCCAAGACCCTGTATGCGCGGCAGCGCTCATGGTGCTGTCGGCACTCCGCTGGCGCCCGGCAATGTTTCGATGCCGACCAAGGCGACTTTCAGATAGCCGGCGGTCCGCAACAGGTTCATCACCTCCATCAGTTCGCCATAGCCGACGATTTTGTCGGCGCGCAAGAAAATGCGCGTATCGCGATTGCCGCTCGTCTGGTTTACCAGCGCAGGCGCAAGCTGATCGCGTGCAACGATCTCGTTTCCAAGCGAAAGCGAGAGGTCGTCCTTCAAGGTCAGGAAGACCGGCTTCTCGGGTCGCGGTGCGGCTGCTGCGGTGGACCCTGGAAGGTCCACATTGACGTCGACGGTGGCCAAAGGTGCGGCGACCATGAAAATGATCAGCAGCACCAGCATGACGTCGATGAACGGCGTCACGTTGATTTCGTGCGTCTCGTTAAGGCTGTCGGCGTTTTCGTTGACTTTGCCTGCCATGACGCTACTCCGCGGCCATGCGATGTTGCGGCACGGCGCGGTAATCGAGGTCGCGGCTGACCAGCCGTTCGACCGCAGCCGAAGCGTCGCCCAGCAATTGCCGGTAACCGGTGATCGCGCGCGCAAAGACGTTGTAAATGACCACGGCGGGAATAGCGGCGACGAGGCCGAGCGCCGTGGCTAGCAAGGCCTCGGCTATGCCGGGGGCGACCACGGCGAGGTTTGTTGTCTGCGATTCTGAAATGCCGATGAAGGAGTTCATGATGCCCCACACGGTGCCGAAAAGACCGACGAAGGGGGCTGTCGAACCGATCGTGGCCAGCAGGCCCGTGCCCCGCGTCATGCGGCGGCTGGCATTGGCTTCGATGCGCGCCAGGTGAGAGGCGACGCGTTCCTTGACGCCGGCATTGTCGACAAGGCCCAATGCACTACTGGACGCTTCGACTTCCTGTTGCGCAGCTTGCACCAGCCGGACATTCGGGCCGGACTTGCGGGCGAGCGCCGCGTCAGCCTCGGCCAGGCTTTTTGCGAGCAATATGCCGGCAAGTTGCCGCTTTTCTCGCTGCTGGGCGCCAAAGAGTTCCAGTGTCTTCGCGAGCCAGATCGTCCAGGTCACCAGCGATGCAAAGGCCAGGCCGATCATCACCGCTTTGACGACGATGTCGGCGTTCATGAACATTCCCCATGGCGACAGATCGTGCGGCAACAGGCTGGCGGGTATTGCGGCTGCGGGAGCGGACGGGGCGGCGGCTTCCTGCGCCTGGGTGGCAAGAGCCATCAGCACAAGCGGCAAGGCGATTTTGATCTGGCGCATCAGCATGTTCCGCTGCAGTTTCTTTAGGGTGACGGAGCCTTCGTTACACAAATGGCTTTTTGTTGACAACCTTGGTCATCTTTATTAGCAGCGAGCCCATGGCGACAGATTGTAAGAGGGCTCGCATGGGGACGATAGTGAAGGCTGTCCGGACGTCGGCGATTGCGGCCCTGTTGGCGTCTTCTCCTGTTCTGGCTCAAACGCCCGGGAAGTTGCAGTTGGAGCTAAACGCGGCGCAGCCTACTGATAAAGGTTGCCGCCTGGTTTTCGTGATCAAGAACGATCTCGGAGCGTCCCTGACGCGGGCGGCATTGGAGATCGCCATGTTCAACGAGGCCGGTGTCGTCGATCGGCTGAGCGTGCTGGAATTCAAGGATCTGGTGGCCGGCAAGACCAAAGTCAGCCGGTTCGAACTTGCCGGCGTGCAATGCACGAATATTTCGCGATTGCTCGTCAATGGAGCCACCGCGTGCGAAGGAGACGGCGTGCAGCCGCAGGCCTGCCAGACCGCGCTGGCGCTGTCGAGCAAGGCCGGCATCGAATTCGGCATCTGACCTCCCGACCGATCTGTAGCGGGATTGTCGTTGATATCGGTTGTGCCAGAGCGCATCACCGCTTGAAAGCTGCATGCGCCGCGTTCAAACAGGCGGCTTAGCCGGCTTTTGTTCTGGATATCTGTTGTCGACATTTGCTCTAGCGCTGGTGCTGTCCGCCGCGATCCTGCATGCGAGTTGGAATGCGCTGGTCAAGGCGGCCGCGGATCGGGCGTTGACTTTGGCGGCGGTGGCGTCCGCCCATGCTGTCTGCGGGTTGGCGCTGATCCTGCTGTCGGAGGCGCCCGCCGCCGCGAGTTGGCCGTCGATCACCGCTTCGACGCTTATTCACTATGGCTACTATGCGCTGCTGTTCCAAGCCTATCGATTGGGCGATTTGAGCCAAGTCTATCCGATTTCACGCGGTCTCGCGCCGGCCTTGGTCGCACTTGGCACATTCCTTATGATCGGCGAAACCTTGACGCCGCTCGGCTGGGCTGGGCTTCTCTCGATTTCGCTCGGCATAGGTCTGCTTGCCCTTCAGCGCGGCGCGGCGCATGCCGACCCGAGGGCGGTGGGCGTTGCCGTGGCGCTGGGACTCACCATTGCCGCCTATTCGGTGGCGGACGGATTGGGTGTGCGCTGGTCCGAAAGCCCGACGGGCTATATGGGCTGGCTGTTCCTGCTGGAGGCGCCGGTGGTTCTGTTCGTCCTCGGGCAGAGGCTGGTGCGCCGCACCCGCATGAACTGGAGCGTTTTCGGTCTGGGTCTGATCGGCGGCATTCTTTCGGTCTCAGCTTACGGCATCGTGCTTTATGCCAAGACGATCGCTCCTATCGGAGCCGTTTCGGCGGTTCGGGAATCCAGCGTCATCATCGCCGCGCTCATCGGCGTGGTGTTTTTTAGGGAGCGTCCATGGCGCGGCCGCATTGCGGCGGCGATCGTCGTGGCGGCCGGCGTCGTCATGTTGGCCGCTTCCTGAGGAACGCTCTACCGCACTCGCGCGGAAATCCGCAGAAGTGTCGCTCAGCCGCCGGCGGCTGGGCAACCTCCGTCCTTCAAGACATCCGCGCAGTCAGGCGACCGGCGGAAATCATCGTAGTAAACGGCCCAGTCCGTCGACTGGCCGGCCCGGTAGGGGCCGAACTTGAAATATTGGTTCTTGCCCAAACCTTTGTCGTTATGGCCGATCATGCCTTTAACCGTCACCACGGGTTTACCATTGGCAAAAATCTCGATGCGGCCGGAGCCGTCGGCACCGGGTTTCGTCAAAATGGCGAAGTCGATCCAGCCGGAATCGGGGGTCGGCAGTTCGCCATGTTTCGTCACCGTGATCGCATCGGTGCAGCCGTCGAAGTAGCCGCCATCCTCCACCGTCCAGCGTGGATCGGCGGCGACCAGCGCCCGCATCTGATTGGTCTCGGGGCGCAGATAGACAGGAACGCCGTTCGGCGCGCAACGTCCCGCGCCGGTCATTTTCGCGCCTTCCAGGCTGGGCCGAAAATTGGTCTCGACGGTGGCGAACAATTTGCCGTTGCGCAACCGCAGCGCCAGGAACGGGCTGAAATCACCGTCAGCGCCCGGATCGATTTCACGCTTCCACTGCGCGATCAGATAGCGATGGTCGTCCTGCGGGATAGGGTCGGCGAATTTGACGGCAAAACCGTACCAGACCCCCTCGTCATAGCGCGGGCGTAGCTTGGTTCGCTCCCAGATTTCGGCCCGCTCGCTGCAATCGTCGTCACCGACAGCGCAGAGTGGCTTGACGGTCAGCTTCAACGCGCCCGTGCCGCTGCGGATGACGTCCTTCTGGAATTCGACGACGCCGGCTTTCTGCTCGGCATTGTCTTTGTAGTAGAGCCCGCCCTCCTTGGCGAAATCGCCGCCGTCAAAGCCATCGGCGAGTTTGGCGCTGTCCGCCTGGGCAAAACTGTTGCCCGCAAGAAGACCTGCGGCCAGCATCAAGGCTCGAACGGCGGATTGGATCATTGCAACTTCTTCGTATGCGCCAGCCTGCTGGCGTCGCGGTGCAGCAGGATCACCCGTTCGGCATCCGACATACGGTCAAAAGGCTTCTCCTGTCCATTCTCATCCTCGAGGGGAGCGATGTCCGACATGTCGGGCGTCAGCACAGTTACCTTCTGTTTGATGCCGGCCAGCGCTTCTTTGCCGAGGTTCAGCCAGCTGTCGCCGCCGCAATAGGTCGCAAAATCCTTGCTGGTGACGATCTGGTGCGGGAATTTTTTGGTCAGGTTCTCGAGCCGCTGCACCTCGTTTACGGCGGAGCCGAACACCGAGAATGTCAAGCGATCCGAAAGCCCGACATTGCCGAACATGACATTGCCGACATGCAGGCCCATGCCATATCCGATCGCCGGCAGGCCGCCCGCCTTGCGTCGGCCGTTCAAGTCGGCCATGCGCGACGTCGCCTTCAGGGCGGCTTTGAGCGCAGCCTGGCACGCAATCTCCGAGGGCGCGCGATGCCGCTCGCAGGGGAACAACGCCAGAAAGCCGTCACCAAGGAAACTTAGGATCTGCCCGCCTTCCTTGTTGAAAGGCGTGGCGATGGCATCGAAGAATTGGTTCAGCGTATCGATGTAAACCTCGCGGCCGGCGGTCTCCGCCAGCTTGGTCGAACCACGCATGTCGGCCATGACAAGAGCAGCGCGGATTGTATCCCCTTCGCCGCGCTTGATCTTGCCGTTCAGCACGCGCTTCCCGGCCTCGCCACCGAGATAAGTGGTCATCATGTTGTCGGCGAGCTTGGAGAGCACGGCCATCTTGCTGGCGACAGCTAAATGGCTCTGCATGCGCAGGAGTTCGGCGATCATGTTTTCGCTGAACCCGTTTGGATGGTCGGTCGTCCAGGAGCCGATCATGCCCTGGTCCTCCCGGCTCGAGAAGGAATGGATGAAGGCAAGATAGTCGGTGCCTCCACTTGCTTTTAGATCGTCGAAGATCGGAAATTCGGACGGCGTCGCCGGGTCGAGCCGGCGGCGCAGATGCTCGAGATTGTTGCTGATCAGATAGTAGTAGGGGCTTTTGAGAAAGCGGTCGGAAGGACTGCCATCCTTGCGGAAACCTTCCACTTCCAGACCCTTGCCGCGAACCCAGGTGAAGCCAAGAGCGTCATAGAGCGGGTGGAGCATCGAGAAGCTGAGATGCGCCCGCATGATCGGCAGGCCGGAGGCCGATAGTCGTTCACAGAAGCCCCTCACGATGACGTCGAGATCTTCGCCATCAAGAGCGGCGCTGGTCAGCCAGTTGGCGACCTTGTCGAGCAGAATCTCCGATACGTCTGGCTGGCTGACTCTTCTTGGCTCGAGACCGGTTTGGGTCGTCAGTCGTTCAAGCACGTCTATGCTCCGTCAAATGGACGCTAGTGGTCCGATCGCAACATTCGCATCCCTTTATACGACCGGCCCGAGCGAATGTTGCGATCATAGGAACCACTAGCAACTATACGATTCTAGTGGAACTTTTGAATTTGACGCTTGCTCTGGCACTTGATGTCGGGCGGGATGCAAATGTCAAATTCGTTCCACTAGGAGTGGAGACGTGAGATAGGAAGACTCCGGACCGTTCTCAAGCTGCGGCCTTGGCTTTCATGTTGGCTGCTGCCATTGCGTAGCCGCCGGCCGCGCCATCGACAAAATGGATATGATCGCGCTGCATAGGATTCGCGACGATGCAGGTCATCAGCGCGGAGCCTTGGCGGTGAAGGCCATAAGTGCAGATGCCTTCGTGCTCGGCTTCTTTGAGGCGCTGTTCGATCCGCCCCAGCACATCTGTGCCGATATCGACCGTCATTTTGAGGCCATCGTCGAACTTTCGAAAGTCGGAGTTCTGGGCGACGTCGCTCTTGTATTGCTTCGGATTGAAGCCCGCCACGGTGGCGTTGAACATGTCGGCGACCGACGTCATGGCGAGCTGCGTGAGCACGAGGGTCTTTGCTCCCAGTCGCCGCCAACCGGGCGGCGCCGCGGCGCGCGCCTCGAGATCGAGCCCTTTGGGCGGGAAACTGTAGCCGGGGCCGTCGGCGGGAATTGGATGGCCGCCCCTGCCCTGCTCGCCAGCCAGCGCAACGATCTCCGACACCAGTTTCGCGAAGGCCGGCAATTTGTCAGGAGACTTCGGCATGGCGATGATCGAAACGATCTCTCCGCTGCGCGATTCGATGGGATCCCAGCGACAGGACAGGCCTGTCAGATCAGGCCGCGTTCCGGTAGGCGCGGGGTCGACACGATAGCGGCCGGCCTTCATCTCGGCCTCGGCCCAACTCGATCCGCCGCCGGAAAACATGGCATAAGAAACGAGATCGGACGCCTTCACGCGGGCGACGCGCACATCCAACCCACGCTGGCGGATGTCGGACACTGGTACGACGGCCGCGCGCAGGCTGAGGTCCAGCTCATCGGCAACCCAGCTTTGCACGGCCGCCAGCGCTTTTCGCGCCGCCTCCAGCATCGACCCCGGCAGGGCCACCAGCGCCCCGTCACCGCCAAAGACGAATGGCAAATCGTTACGGTCAAGTTCGTTGACCAGCGCCGAGATCACGCTCGCGCCCGCCGTGTTCACCGCCTTGTAGCGCCCAGTTGCTATCGCTTTGGTCGATCCGACAATATCTGCCGTCGCCAAAATCCAGCCATCCGGCAGGGCGCGATATTTATCGAGATCGGCCACGCCTTCGAACTCGTCGAAGACCGGCAGCGTCTCCAGAAAGATCTTGTCCGCCGATTGCAAGTCCATAGGGCCACCCAAGCTCACCTATTCGTCTATCACAACTGCCTGCGCCGAACCTACTGATTTGACTTGAACCTCGTTTCGGAGAATAGCCGCGCCATGCGGATCGCTTTCTATGCGCCGATGAAGTCGCCAGATCATCCCGTCCCGTCGGGAGACAGGCAGATGGCGCGGCTTTTGATCAAGGCGTTTGAACACGCCGGATATACGGTTGAACTGGCTTCCCAGTTGCGCAGCTTTTGCGCCGAGCCGGATGATAGTCACTACGACCGTATCGAGGCGGAGGCTGCTAAGGAAATCGGTCGCCTGTCAGGGGAATGGCATATCTCACGCCCTGACATCTGGTTCACCTACCATCCCTACTACAAGTCGCCGGATCTGCTCGGACCACGCGTCGCGCGCGCCTTTTGCCTCCCCTATGTCACCGCCGAAGCCTCCTATTCGACACGTCGCAATGTCGGTCGCTGGGCAAAAACGCAGCAGGCGGTTGCCGAGGCAGTCCGATTGGCCGCAGCCAACATCTGCTTTACGGAACGCGACCGCTTGGGCCTCGAGCAAGCTTTCCCCGAAGCACGATCGGAACGACTGCCGCCATTCATCGACACTGCGATTGGGGGTGAAAATGCCAGCGGCGCAAGTAACAGGCTGATCACCGTTGCCATGATGCGGCCTGGCGACAAGTTGGAAAGCTACCGCATGCTCGCACGGGCACTAGAACGCCTTTTGGACCTTCCTTGGACGCTTTCTATCGCTGGCGATGGGCCATGCCGGCCGGATGTCGAGGCTGCATTCGCCATCCTTCCTGTGGGCCGCATTCAATGGCTTGGAGAACTCGGCCAGGCAGAAGTAGCAGCCGCACTGCGCGACGCCGGCCTTTATGTCTGGCCGGGTTTCGGTGAGGCCTTCGGTCTCGCCTATCTGGAGGCGCAAGCTGCCGGCCTTCCGGTGGTGGCGCAAGCGGTCGCCGGCGTTCCGGAAGTCGTGAAAGGTGATCACACCGGCCTGCTGACGCCAGCAAACGATGTTGTTGCATATGCGGGTGCGATCCGTCGGCTCCTTCTGGATTCCGGCTTACGGAACGGCATGGGCGCGGCAGCACAGCGGTTCGTATCGGAAGAGCGATCCTTGCCGGCTTCAGCAAAGCGGCTGGACCAGATATTGCGAAAGGCAGCCTTATGAACGCCGCCGCCTGGGCTCCCCTTCGTCAAGAGCTTGCCCGATGGGCGCAGGCCGATCGGCGACCGGCCTTCTGGCTGCGCGACGACGACGCCATCAAGCCGACGCCGCCGCTCGACCGGCTTGTGTCCCTTACGGAGCGGTTCCGAGCGCCGCTTGTTCTGGCATCGATCCCGGCTTATGCAGCCCAAGCCTTGGCCGACCGCCTGGCTTCTCATCCGCTCGTCTCCGTAGCCGTCCACGGCTGGTCGCATGAAAATCACGCGCCAACCGGCCAGAAGAAGCAGGAACTTGGCCTGCATCGGCCTGAAGGCGAGGTGCTAGCCGACCTCCGGCGCGGTCTTGACCGTATCGGAGCGCTCTTTGGAAGGCAGGCCATCCCGCTGCTGGTGCCGCCGTGGAACCGCATCGATGCCGCCCTTTTGCAGGCCTTGCCAGGGCTAGGCTACCACGCGCTTTCTGCCTATGGTCCGGCCAAGCCCACGCCGCTGCCGATGATCAACAGCACCGTCGACATCATGGATTGGCACGGAACCCGCGCTTGCCTGCCGACGCCCGTTCTGGTCGAAATGATCACCACGCAACTGCGCGCTGCTTTCGCCAACGATGAAGCCATAGGCGTGCTGACGCATCATTTGGTGCACGACGAAGCCGCCTGGGTCTTTCTGGAAAAGCTTTTCGAAACAACCACCGTTTTTGGCGTGCGATGGTCGGGTTTCAAGGCTTTGATGGCGCGAGCTGCCACCAGGGGTTAGATCAGGAGTTGCGTGGGTATGCCCAGCAGCACGCCGGCTTCCGCAAGCTTCTGATCCAGAGTGTACAGTGTAGCGCCCTGTTGCGCCGCGATGGCAAGATGCAGGGCGTCGCCGGCGCGCAGCCCAAGCGTGTGTTGATCTACAAACGCTGCGGCTGCTCTGAAATGGCTGCCGGCGACCGATAGCACCGTAAAACTTTCGGCGACAAGCTTATTGAACATCGCCAACGCCGCCGCCCGCTGTTCCAGTGTGAGTCGCCCGGTTCGCAACTTGATGGCGAGGGCGGAGGATAGTTCTGTTATTGTCCAGTCGCTGATCAGCAGTTCCGCTGGTTCCTGCTCCGCCAGCCAGTCCTGCACGCGCGGCGTCATGCCTTCGTTTGAGAGGGCTGCGACGATCAGCGACGTGTCGAGATAGAGCATTAGTAGCGATCGTCATCCCGCATCGATCGCACCAGCTCGGCGGCAGGCGGCTGAGACGGCATGGTCGAGGTCAGCTGTTGAAGCAACGCTGCATTAATCGGCTTGCGTGATGTCGACACAGTGGTAAGCCGGGCAACGGCCTTACCCCGGCGCGTGATGTCTATGGAATTGCCTGCTTCCACGCGGTCAATCAGTTCACTCAGGCGGGCTTTTGCGTCCGCAAGGCTGATCGTGTCCATGGTGCGTTCCTGACTATGTAGCTAGTCATATAGCGCAAAGCACTGCCCGCTTTCCACTGAAAATGGCGGCCAGCCTTCATTTCCATGCAGCAGAAGGATCAAAAAATTGTCGACGGTACCCTATAGTTAATGACCAGTCAGACAGGACGGAGCCTAAGCCGGCGTCTTGATTTTCGCCTTCAGAACGATTTCCTGGCCGTCGCGGGCCGCAAAAGTTCCCGGAAAAGCCGCATCGGCTTCATTCTCCATTGTCTCCAGATCGCCGTCGGTGCGCACCGGGTCATGATGGAAAAGCGCCAGGCGCTTCGCCTTCGCCGCTTCACATAACTTTACCCCTTGTTGCCAGGTCGAATGGCCGAATCCGCGGCGGCGGGACATTTCTTCCTCAAGATAGGTCGAGTCGTAAATGACCAGATCCGCGCCTTCGATGAGGCCGAGCACGTTCTGGTCGAGCTGCCCGTCGATATGCTCAGTGTCGCTGATATAGGCGACAGCGCGGCCGCCCCATTCGACACGATAGCCGATACAATTGCCGGGATGGTTGAGATAGGCCGTGCGGATGACGACGCCCGGCCTTGGCTCGAGAACATCGCCGGCGCGGAAATCGCGCCAGGCAAGGCTCGCCTTGCAAATTTCGATAGGAGCGGGAAACCATGGCGGGCACATGAAGGCCTTCACCATTTCCTTGGTTGTCATCACGCCGGCCAGATGGCCGGACCAGACCGTCACGTTTATGCGCGAATCGTAGAGCGGCGCGAAAAACGGAAAACCGACGATGTGATCATAGTGGCAGTGGGTGAATAGCAGGTCGATCTCCTTGATCGAACCGCTTTCGCGGTAGATTTCGCCCGCCGCCCGCGCGCCCGACCCGGCATCAAACAGAAGGACGTGCTCGCCGCAGCGCATCTCGACGCAGGAGGTATTGCCGCCATAGCGGAAGAATTCAGGTCCAGAGACCGGTACGCTGCCGCGCACGCCCCAGAACTTCACACGAAACGCGTCGTTGGCCATCATGCCCCATCGTTCAGATGCAAGTCCCGCAAGCATCATAGACAGGCTTGAGAAAGAAGGCGAGAGCAGCCGATTTATGCTTAATGCTTATGGCCGCGCGCCTCGGCGAGCTCCGCCGTCGTGCTGGAAAGCCGGTCCGCCAGCACCCGCACGATCTCTATCGTCATTTCCGGAAATTCCTTGAGAAGCCGGAAAAAATGGTCTTTGCGGATACGCAACGTCTCTAACTGGCCCTTGGCGCGCACCGTCGCCGTACGTGACACGTCGCACAGGATCGCGATTTCCCCGACGATCGAATTCGGCTCCAGTTCGGCAACCGTGATTGGACCGACATCGGAATCGACGATGACATCGGCGTTGCCGGCGAGAATGACATAGGCAGCGTCACCTTCGTCGCCCTGATGGAAAAGCTCTTGTCCATCTTTGTAGGTAACCCGATCGGAGGTGAATGCCAGAAGTTTGAGCTTCGATGGCTCGATACCGGCAAACAGCGGCACTTGCCGCAACATTCCCACTTCGTCCTTCAGCATCATCGCGGTAAGCCCTGCCGTTGCGTTCCCCTGCGCCCGCTATGCGAGCATCTTTTCGAAAACACCGTTTCCTGTCTTCAGCTTTTCAGGCGTGCCTTCCTCGACCAATTGGCCGCCATCGAAGACAATAACGCGATCGAAATATTTTGCCATGGCCGCGCTGCCCACCACCCAGATAACCGCCGGATCGCGCTGGTCGCGATGGACTTCCTCCAGAACATTGATCAGAATCTGTTCCTGCATCCGGTAGTCCAGCGCAAGCAGCGGGCGGTTGAGGATCAGGAAATCCGACCGCTTCAGCAGCGCGCGCGCCACGTCCAGCTTCTGTCGCTGGGAAGCTGTCAGCCGCCGACCGCCCACGCCGACGTTGAAGTCCAGACCAACGTCCAGCACATCGTCGTAGAGTCCTAGGTCGTCAAGGATTTCGCAGACGATCGTCCGAATCTTCTCCGCGGCGTCCGCCTGGTTATGGCCGATGCGCCCGAACAGCACATTGTCCATCACACTGGCGGCGGTCGTGTATTTTTCCGGATCGTAGCGCTCGATCTGGTCTTTTAGATCGGCGGGAAGACCGGCATAAAAGTCCTCACGCGCCGTCACGATCTTGGCCATCAGTTCGTCCGTCAGCAGGCCAAAGCGGTGCCGAGGCTCGATATAGCTGAAGCTCAACGCAATGATGGCGACGCGATCTTCTTGGGCAACGTCTTCAAATGGCTTGCCCTTCAGTTTCTGAACCAACGCCTGGTAGGTCGGGATTTCCTCCGGCGTCATGAAGGCTAACTGCTGGAAGAATGGGTGGTCCGGCGGCAAATCGGCGAACAGTTCGATAGCCTGTTCGGCAATGTCGAGACCCATGGCATAAAGGTCGCGATTGAGGCCATCCTTGGTCAGCACTGATATGAAATACGGATTGGAGCCGATAGCTCTACCCATCAAGGCTGGGCCGGTAGCCGATCCGAACAGAAAGTTTTCACCGACCGTGGCTTCGCGATTGTAGGCGCCCGGCTCGAATGGCACGACCAGCTCGCTCATATCCTCCTTCTTCAGCCGCTCCCTCAGTGCACGGCGCAATTCGACGATACGGCGGACAAGCTCCTTGTGCCGCTCTGGTTCGGCCGTCGAACGCAACCCGAGATCGAGCACGTCGCGTGACAGAAGCACGGCGTCGAGCACCGGCCTGATGGCATGATAGAGATCCTCCGGGCCGGTTGCCCCGGCAGCCCTGTAGTCGATCCAGTCGCCGAGGATGTCGTAGTCGGGATTGCCCGCGCTGCGCGCCTCTCCGATCTCCCAACGCCGCCGACCGACAGCGTCACCTTCGTAGGTAGGCGGCTTCAACGGTGCGTGCTTGAGCCCATAGAGAAGATTGTCGCGCAAGGTTCCCTGGAACAGTGATACGTCAGACGATGCATAGGAAATGCGCCGGCCGGTGACCGATTCGGGCAGGTCGAGCAGATCCTGCTCTCCATGCGTGAGCCTGCCGTTAAGTGGAAATGTCAGGCGGGCAAAGGCTTCGGCCAAGGCGTCCGCCCCACCGGTCGCGGTGCCGACCATGGCCACAGTTTCGCCGGGTTTCACCTCGAACGACACACGATCCACCAGCGGTGCGCCGCTATCGTCGGTGAGCGACAGGTTGATTGCCGCGAGCGCGCCGCCGAGCGGCGGCACTGCATCGATCATGACGGCTTGATGTTTTGCATCCAGCACCCGGTCAACGGTGAATTGCTCGACCACCTGCGCATATTTCACCTGGACGTCCTGGCGGATCTGATCCCAGTCGTTGAGCTCCTTCATCGGCCCTGGCAGGTCTTTGTAAGCCGCGATCACCGCGACCAGCTGGCCGACGTCAAGCCGGCCCTGAAGGGCCAGATAGCCGCCAATCATGTAAAACAGGAAAGGCGTAATCT
>JBFWUS010000042.1:0-52523 GCA_050247155.1 Rhizobiaceae bacterium | reverse complement strand
ACACGTCTACATCCGATCATTTTCTTGTAACTTTCCGATTTGTACAGCGGCGCGTTCACGATCATGAATTGCCCTCCAGCGCGGCAAGCATGGGCAATACCGAAAACCGGTCGTTCTCGGCACGCGCAGTCAGTGCCCTCAGATAGCCGCCGGGCGACCGAATGGCATCGGAGCGCTGCAGGATAGCCGCCAGCGTCATGGCGGCGGCCAGATCACCCATCGCCGAACAGGCGCGCCGCCAGGCATCGGGCGACACCCCAAGCATCGGTCTGACGAGGGAAGCAACCGCGAGCACATCGGCCCAACTCCTAACGCCGTTGGGCGCGTAATCCGCCACATCGGGGCAGACACTCAAAAAATAGCCAAGCGGGACTGAAAGCCCCTTTCGTTCTGGCGCGCTGCCGTTCGACCCTACGGTGCTATCGGACATAGTTCCCGACGGTACGGTTCCCACAGTCTCGCCGTCCGATATTCGCTTCGGGCTCTTTTCTGAGCCGTTATCAAAGTTGGAGTCTATATTTGAATTCTGAATATGCCGCTCGGAATCGTGGGCATTGCCGCTCATTTCTAGTTCCGTGAGAGCATTGACATAGGCCGTCTCGACTTCGGCTCTGAGCCGCGTCAGGCCATCGCGGCGGCGCGCCAGTTCCTCGGACGATGCCCGCCTCCCCAGACGCCCGGAAAGCGGCGCCAGACGCATCGCGAAATCCAGCCAGGCCCCTGGTCGCTTTTCATCGGCAGCAGCCTCCAGCACCTTGGAAATGTCCCGCACATGGATGGTGATTTCGCCGCGCAACCTCTGCGCCGCTCTTGCTTCGGCCCTGACCCGATCCGCCGCTTCGAAAATGCCCGACGCAGCAAGCGCCAGTGGCGAGAGATCGAAGCCGAACGCGTTTTCGATGGATCCGCCGTCACCTCGCTGACAGTAACGCTTGCCGTTCGGGCTGTCGCGACGCACGATCAGTCCCGCATCGACGAGGTTCGCCAGATGCCGCCGCAACGTCGCCTCGGCCATGCCGCGCGAGCGGAGCGAAAGTTCCGCGTTCGAGGGGAACACTATGAGCGGGTTGCCACCGCCGATCTCGACGTCTTGGTGAAAGCTCAACAGCGCTTCCAGCACGACGATGGCGCGGTCGGAGACGCCGATTGCCTCCTTGGCCTCGGTCAGCGCCCTGAGTAGCTTCCATTTGTCGGCGCGGCCGGTATCGTTGCCGGACGCCCCTACCCGCACGGCATCGCGCCTGCGTTCTATCTCGTCGTGCCGCCGAAATTTGGCCGCGCTCATCCGCCCGCCGCCGAATGGCGTCGTCGCAAACCGCTCAGTCATGATTTACCTCGTTGCGAGGCAAAGAAATCCCAGGGCCGGAACGTACCGAGCCTTGACAGGACGAATCGGAAATGATTCTTTCAGATCGCTACATCGAAAGAGGCTTCCGGGATGGTGACGTTCTGGGGGCCTTTTTTCTTGCCTGTCTCTCCGTTTCTGTTCCTCGACGCTGTTACGCTGGACTCACAAAAGTCTGCTGCCCCTAGCCGTCGCGATCGCGCGCATAGGCGGCGTGAAGCTTCGGTAGCTCGGCAGCAAGGTATTCGGCAAAGCCCTCGCCGGCCGCCTTTGCGATCGTCAGCACGGCCCGCTTGCCATCCAGCCGAATGTCGCCGATCGCGCGGCCATTCTCGCCTCTGATCGCACGTGGCTTTGGCCGCTTCTCCGGACGGCGCGACAAGCGATCGAACAGCATCTGAAACCGCTGGTCGCTGTCAGCCTGCTCGAACCGCTGGCTGCCCATTTCGTCCCAAGCCTTGATCGTCGCCGCTTCAGGCCTGAGTAATTCGCCGAGCGCCTGCCAGCGCGGCCGGCCGGCCCTCGGTGCGGGGCCGATCATCCTGGCGATATCCATGGGGATCGTCCCGGCGACCTGAATCAGGCGCGACATCTCCGTCTTGTCGACGCCCAACGCCGCCATGGCCGTGGCGCGGTCAAAGCCATGACCAACCAACGCATTGGCAAACAGCGCCCGCTCGATAAAGGATAGGTCGCGCCGTTCGGCATTCTCCTTGCCTTGAGCGATCACCAGATCGTCGTCGCTAAGGTCCTTGACCACCGCGCGCACCGGTATGCCTAGTTCGCTTGCCGCAAGCACGCGACGATGACCGTAGGCGGTCTGGAACATGCCCTGCGCGGCCCTGGCCGGATTGGGATGAGGCCGCAGCAGCACGGGCACCTGCTGACCCCGTTCGCGCATGCTGGCCTTCAGCGCTGCAAAAGTCTCATCGAGACGCGCCCCTTCGCTCAGCCGATCCGCAAACGGCGAACGATCGATCTTGTCCGGATCGATCTCCACCACCTGGTCGGCGGCGGTGATCGTCTGGCGCAGGCGGCGTGCAGCCTCGACCTCGTCCGACAACGCACCGAGCGATAATCCCATGGCCCGGATCGCACCTGAGGCAGCGCGCTTGACCACGCGCTCCTCACGCCTCGGCGCTTCGGCGTCCGGCGTCTGCGGCTCGGCTTCGGGCTGCACACTAAATAGCGTCTTCAATTGGTCTTTGCGGCTTGTCATGCGGCATCTCCTTTCGACGCCGCATCATCCCCCAAGCCTGGGAGAGGTGGATGAAATTTCCAATCCCGCTCCCCAAACGGCCTCAGCCAGAGGGAGGTCAATCCTGGCTTTTTCAGCGGTGCAAAGGGGTCGATTTTGGCAAAGTTGACAGCTGTCAACTTTTGCTGTCCAGCCTGCGTTCCGCCAGGTCTGGAGGTCCTAATCGCGCCGAGTTGACAGCTGTCAACTTTTGTCCAGACAGAGGCCGAAACGACTGTCATACCGCCCTTCCCCATGCCTTCAGCAACAAGCTTTCGATCTCGGCATTCACCGTCGTCAGCGCCTCATAGGCCCGGTCGTAAGTGGGGCGATTGAAATTCTCGCGGCCTACCTCGTAGAGTGTCTGCTTGGTCAAGCCTGCATCCGCGATGGCCGTCGACTTGAGCATGGGCGTCGTCAGAACGCGTGAGCCGAATTGCGTCCGCAGGAAACCGGCGATCTGCGTCTGCGGTCCGTCGTTCGGTTCGTACCGTGTAATCAGGTAGCGCAAGAAATCGAAATTCAGTTCGCCGCCCGCCTCGCGCACCACAGAAAGCAGGTCCGACGTCATGAACAGGAACTGGCTCATCGACGCGACGTCGAGCATCTGCGGATGAACTGTCACGAGAACGGAGGTCGCCGCGCACAACGCGCCCAAGGTCAGATAACCGAGCTGCGGCGGACAATCGATAACCACCACATCGTAATCATCCGCCACCGAGGCAATGGCCGATTGCACACGCGCGAAGAAAAGGTCGCCCGGGGGCGCGGAGACCTGACCACGCTGTCGCTCGACCAGATGGCGCGGCGTGGCATGCTCGAACTCCTGCAGCTCTAGATTGCCCGGCACGAAATCGAGCCCGTCGAAATAGGTTTTGCGAATGTTTTGCGCCAACGGCACCCGCTCATCGTCGTAGCGGATGGCGCCATACAAGGTGTCGTTTCCAGTCAGGTCCAGTTCCGGCTGATAGCCGAACAAAGCCGACATCGATGCCTGGGGATCGAGATCGATCGCCAGCGTGCGATAACCCTGCAAGGCGAGATATTGAGCGAGGTGCGCCGATGTCGTTGTCTTGCCGGAACCACCCTTGAAATTGGTGACGGCAATAACTTGCAAATGCTCGCCGGGCTGACGCCATTTGACATAGTGGCGGGCCTTCGCACCCGGCTGGGCGGCCAGGTGATGTCGCAACGCGTTGACATCGGCAAGGGTGTAGGAACGTCGACCGCCGGCGCCGACCTCGGGGGAGGGGCCTTCTCCTGAAATCGATAGCTGTCTCAGATACCCGTCAGAGACCCCGACCAGTTTCGCAGCCTCGCCGCTGGTAAAGGGACGCAGCGTCTTTTGCGCAGCCGGAGGAAACAGCCGATCACGCAGCGCCGACAATTGCGCCGACAGGAGCTCGGCGTCGGCCGCGATCTGCCGATCCGCCGGTTCATCCAGTTGATATGCCGCCAGCGGCATCATGCGCAGTCCCCACAGAAATTCGGTACGCGACGCCCGGCGGAACCCGCCGACGACTCACCTTCATGATTTATCTTACGCGAATGCGACGCGACTGTCAGAGGCTGACGGCAGTAACGGCAAATTCCGCCCTTAACGCTTTTCAGCGTCACAAGGCTGAGGGCGAATCGGATTTCTGTCAACAAAAATAGGGTTAATGCAAATTAACCTATCTGCAACCTGCACAGGTGGCTGGAAGTTGACAGCTGTCAACTTTGGCGTGCTGAGGCGCTGGCACTGTCGGAAAAGACGAAATCCGCTCGGTGCACCAACAAAAAAGAGCCGCACGATGGCGGCTCTTTAAATCATGAAGGGTTGCGGCGATTTCACCCGGTGAATGCCTTGAAGGCAAATCGCGTCAGCGGTTCGGCCAGAATCTGCACCAGCGTTTTCGGTTCCGTCTGGAAATAGACGTCAGCCGTATTGCCGGGCAACACGCGCCGCTCGTCTTGCCCCCGGTTCACGGATGCGCGCACCATGTATAGGGCACGGCCCGAGTCGTTCACGATCGAGTCCGTGGAGATGTAGTCAACGGTTCCCTCGACCGGCAACAGCTTGGCGTTGTGGTCGGACTGGAACACGATGTCCACGCTCTGGCCCTTATGGATGGAGGTGATGTCCTTGGGCTGGACGATGACTTCCACGCTCATCGCTTCACGATCTGGAAAAATCTCGACAAAAGCTTCGCCGGGCGTGAGCACCGCGCCTTCCGTCTGCTTGTACACCCTGAAGACAACGCCGTCCGCCGGCGACCGAATCACCGCCCGGGTCAAGCGGTCCTGAAGCCGCGCCTCGATATCTTCGGTGGTATTCATGTCGCGCTGCACGGTCGCGAAATTGCGGTTCGCTTCCTCCGCATAACGCAGCGACGTCTGTTCCTTTTCTTCATTCAGCGCCTTGATGTCGCTCTTGGCCCTGGCGATGCCGAACCGGGCTGTCGAGCGCTGGGCGTCGATCTGAGCAATGGTCCGCTCCAGCGCCAGCACGCGGGACTTGCCCGTGAGACCGCTGGTCAAAAGCTTGTTCAGATCGCTATGTTCCAGCTTGATCAAGGCATCCTGCTGATCAAAGGCAAGGATGTTGGCCTGCTGCGCCGCGATTTCGTTGTTGGCTGCTTCGATCTTGGCGTCGATCATCGAAAGTTGTTTGCGCTCGACGGCAAGAAGCGCGGCGAAGGCGCCTTGCTCGCTCTTCAGCGCAGCGACCACGCGCTGATTGTCCTGCATCGGCGACAAAAGTTTGGTGTCGACGGTAAAGCCTTCCGCACCGTCGATCGCGGCCCGCCAGCGGGCCAACTGGATCGCCAGGGTCGCGCGTTGAATCTGGGTCGTCGACAATTGCGACTTGACGGCTGTCGTGTCGAGTTCAGCAAGCGGCGTGCCTGCCGCGACCACGTCGCCCTGGCGCACGAGAATGCGGCTCAGAATGCCGCCTTCCAGATGCTGAACGATACGATTGCTGCCGGTGGCGATCACGCGTCCGGAGCCGACAGCGGCGCCGCCTAGTTCGGCCGTGGATGCCCAATATCCTCCGAAGCCGAACACGCCAACGATCACCAGACCTGCCAGCAGCCTTAGCCGCCGCTGACCGAACGGAACACTGGCAGACCAGCCGTTGAGCTGTTCGGTCCGAAACTTCTCGGCGGTCAACGAGCGTAGCGTGACAGGCGCCGGCGTTGGCTGCTGTTCATTCTGCTCCATGGCAGCTCCTGCATTCTGGTTGCCCCGGGGGCACCGGCTTATGCGCCGACCTTGCCCTGAGGGAAGGCACGCACGTTGTTGTTGGATTGGAGAACCTGCGACGGCGGCCCGTATTGCTCGACTGCGCCATTTTTCAGGATCATCACCTTGTCCACGAACCGCATGATGGACATGCGCTGTGTCACAATAACGACCGTGATCCCGACAGATTTCGCTGCCCGCAGGCAGTGCTGGAGCATCTTCTCGCCCTCAGCGTCGAGATGCGCGTTGGGTTCATCCAGAATCACGAGCGAGGGATTGCCGTAAAAGGCGCGGGCCAACGCAATGAGCTGCTTCTGGCCGCTCGACGGCTGGAAGCCGTCCGCCGACAGTTTTGTGTCATAGCCGGACGGAAACTTCATGATCGCCTCGTGCACGCCCGCAAAGCGAGCGGCGTCGACGGCGAATTCGGGATCGTCCTGATGGCGCATGCGCGATATGTTCTCCCGCACGGTCCCTTCGAAAAACTCGAGATCCTGCGGCAGATAGCCGACGTAAAGGCCACGGGCGCTGGGATGCCAGGCCTGCAAATCCTGACCGTCCAGGGTCACACGACCGCGTTGCGGCGTCAGGTACCCGACCAGACATTTGGCGAAAGTCGATTTGCCGGCGCCGGAAGGCCCCACGATGCCCGTGATCGATCCTTCGGCCATGCCGACCGAAATGCCTCTGAGGACCGCATGAGACTGCTGGCCAGGCGCAGTGACCGGCCAGGCAAATGCGACACCCTCGGCGACGAGCCGGCCTTTCGGACGGGGCAGGGGGGTCAACTCGTCGGCAATATTCAGGGAGGCCATGCGCTGGTCGAGCAGCTTGAAGTTCATGCGCAGCAGGTTGACCTGGCGCCAGCCCGAAATGAGCTGCTCGATCGGCGCCATGGCGCGCGAGCCGATCATGGAAGCGGCGAAGATGATGCCGGCCGTGACATGGTCGAGCAGGACGAGATAGGCGCCGACGCCGATGATCGCGATCTGGATAACCTGACGGATCGACCGGGACGTGGAAGCGAACGCATTTGTCCGAACGGCGGACATGAGCACCGCACTGAGATGCTTCGACTGCTCGCGTGACCAATCGTCAACGATCTCCCGGAAAATCCCCATGGACTTGACCATTTCGTGCTGACGGAATGCCGCGTCTTCGCGCTTCTGTACGCCGATCGACGTTTCCTGCGCCTGTCGCATGATCTTGACGGTCATCACCTCGCCGACCAGTGCGACGATCGCCAGGACGACCATGCCGGCCAGGACGATGCCGCCCAGAACTGGATGGACGAGAAAAACCACCAGCGTGAAGATAATGGCGACGGGCACATCGAACAGCGCAGTCATGATTGGCGACGAGATCGCTGCGCGAATCCGGGTCAAATACTGCATCGATTGCCGCTGTGCGCCGATTGTCCGCGACAGTTCCGCGCCCAACAGCAGGCCGGACAATCTCGCTTCGAAACGTATGCCGATCTTGGCGAGAAGGCTGGTGCGCACCGCATCAAGGAAACCGAAGGCGATGAGCACGACCAGCGCGATAAGGCTGATGGCCAGCAGCGTATCGACATTGCGGGCAAAAATGACGCGGTCGTAAACCTGGGTCAGGTACAACGGCACAACGAGAAGGCAGAGGCTGGCCAGGATGGAGATCATAGCCACAACCACAAGCGAGCGTTTGAGCGCGCTCTTTTCGGCGTTGTAAATGTTCAGCACTGTCATAGGAAACTTCCAAACCCGCTGCCGCCCGCAGCTTGAATTGCGGCTGTACGCTTTATCATTGCAGAGCACCACTGAACAGGCATAAACGAAGCGACCCGATAGCGCACCTTCCCGATCGCGGACGAAGGCCCTCGCGTTGCCTCAGCCGAATAAAGGCAAAGAGTTCTAATGGCCGAAAACTCCAAATTCATTCGACAATACCGCCGCACCCGCGAACTGCTTAAGGACATGACCGAAGAAAATTACAGGGCAGTCCTTAACACCCTTTATTATGTCTACCCGATCGCTTTCGAAAAACCGGAAGTGCAGAACATTATCCGACAAAGGTTCGCCAAATACAGAAGCGCCGACATCGATCTGTTTTCCCTCAACATGGCTCGGCTCTACCGGCGCAACAGTTCGCTCAAGGTCGCAATCTGCTGCATGCCCAAATCCGGCTCCACCTATCTCATAACCTCGCTCTCGCAGATCGACGGGCTCAAGCTGGAAATGGTCTATCTGCAAACCCCTTATATGAATGTCGATTTCATCGACGCTCTCTCGCGAGAACATGAGATCGATGAGCTGGCGCTGCTCATGCATGAGATTCGCGGCAAGAATTGGGTCTCGCAGATGCATGTCAAATGGACGCGCTACACGGAGCGCGTCTTCGAAGCCAACAACATCAAGCCTGTCGTTACCTTTCGGAACATTTTCGACTGCATCGTGTCGATGGACGATATGCTGATGAAGGGCGAAGTCGACGGGTTTCCCATGATCCGGCTGCCGCGGGATTTCAGGAAAATGGCAGAGGCTGACCGTATCGGCTTCCTGACGGAATATGTTGGACCCTGGTATATCGACTACACCGTGTCCTGGCATAGGGCGACCATTCCCAATCTGAAACTCTACTACGAGACTGACATTCTGGGCTTCAACAGCGAGACGGCGGCGAAGATCATGACGTTCATCGGCAAGCACGACGTCGCTCCCGACGTCGTTGCCAAGGCGTTCGAACTAACCGACGAGAAGAAGAAGAAATCTTCGCGCATCAACAAGGGCGTCGCGGGCAGGGGGGAAAAGATCCCGCCCGCATCGCGTGAGCGCCTCAAAATGCTCAGCCGTCCTTACGACAACGAAGTCGATTTCTCGCAACTTCTCTAACCGTCCTTCTCTTCCTCAAAAGGCGTCTCCCTTGGCAGTCATTCGTCCCATCGTCCTTCACAAGGCGCGTTTCGTCCTCGATGCGCTTGAATATTACGGTATCCGGTCCTTCGCCGATCTCGGCGGGTCCTGGGGCGTCAATGGCGGCTACAGCTATCAGGCGATGCTCGCCTTTCCGATCGAGCGCGCCTTCATGGTCGACGATTTCGACCCGCCGCATCTGCACGAGCGGTTCAAGCCCTATGCGAACTTCTCGATCATCAAAGGCTCGTTCGGTCTGCCGGAAACCATGAAAGCGTTGCCCGACGTCGATGCGCTGTTTCTGTTCGACATCCTTCTGCACCAGGTCGATCCGAACTGGGACGCCATTCTCGACCTCTATGCCGGCAAGGCGAATACGGTCCTGATCTACAATCAGCAGTGGATCGGCTCATCCAAGACAGTGCGCCTGCTCGATCTTGGGCCCGAAAGCTATCTCGCCAACACGCCGTTCGCCGCAGGCGAGCCGGCCGCGTCGAAGGCGGCCGTCGACCAGATTTATGCCGAGCGCCGAACCCGCCGTGACCGGTTCGGCGGCAAGAACCGGGAGGACTGGCCGGACATCTGGCAATGGGGCATCACGGATCCCGACCTCATCGCCAAGATGTGGTCGCTCGGCTTCAAGCTCGATCGCATGGAAAACTATGGCCTGTTCTCGCCGGCGATGAAGAATTTCGAGAACCACGGTTTCTGGTTTTCGCGCAGAAACTGACATCGCAAGTTCCGCCGCTTGCCAATGCTCTGGCAAGCGGGGCCGGGGCCTAACGTAACGTCACTGAACCGCCACACGCTCCGTTTTCTCGATCACAGTGCTGCCGTCGCGGATCACCGCGGTGTGAACCTGATAGTCGCCGGCGACCGGAGCACCACGCTTGCCGGCGAAGGCCGAATAGGTTGCCTTCGGCGCGTCCATCGGTTCGGTGGTTTGCTCGGCGATAACGGCGCCGTCGGGACCTGTCAGCCTGACCTGGACTTGATCGCCCTGACGCAGGTTCATGACCCAGACCCAGCCGAGCGCCAAGGGTGAAGATGTCGTTGCCGCCGGCGGCGGTCCGTCCTCTGCCAGCCTGGCGTATTCGACGCGGTCGCCGGCAAGGCCGACACCGAGCATCTGAACCTCACCCCGGCCAAGAAGACCCGCGTCCTGCTTGCTGAACAATGGCGCTGCCTTGGTCGCGTCGGTCAGACAGCCCCCTTCAAGATTCTGGCCCGTGACCGGATCGAGCATTGCGCGGCCCTTCTTCACCGCGACCTCGACATGGGGAAACTGGGCCAGCCCCGATGCCCCGATGAGTCCGATCTGCTGGCCGCGTTTGACCTTGTCTCCGCTGCGCACCGCGATGCTGCCCTTGCGCATATGACAATAGCGCGTCTGGTAGTCGTCTTCGTGCGCAATGAAAACTGCGTTGCCGCAGCCGATTCGTGTGATGGCGTCCGCCTCTTGTTTGGTTTTGACCAACCGATCCTCGACGCCGTCGCGGGTCTGCAGCACCGTTCCATCCGCCATGGCGAGTACCGGCACGTCGCGCTGGATGTCCTTCATGGACACGACGCGAATATCCGTACCGTCGTGGCCGTCATAGGTCGCCTTGCCACAGAAAGGATCCTGACGGTCGGGCCCGGGCTGAACGTCGGCAAACTGCTGTACGAAGCATTCGGTGCCGATGGCGCATTGCACAGGCAGCCCCAGCTCGAATGCCGAAGCGCTCCAGGCGGTGATCATCATCGGAGCAATCAGCATCCATCTCGACATCGCGAACATTTCTCGTCCCTCTTTTGCTGGATCGTGCATCGTCTATGGCGCGAATAGGGCGCGATAAGGGCCGTGCTGGAGGCCTCGCCTGTGGCCGGCCTTTATCAAGGTCTGACCTGGCTTGATCGTCACGTGAGCCCATGCAATCAAGCAGCCATGTCCGATCGGCTAGCGCGTCCTACCCAATGCCGCCAAGGTCCAACCTCCTCCGGGCGAGGCCTATGACCAATGCCGCAGCAAAGCCTTTCACAAGCGTGAAGGCCAGGCTGAAAAGGCTCGTCGGCCGCCTGGCCGGAACAAGCGCGCCACCCAAAAAGCCGCCGTCGCTGGAAGAGGGTCGGCACTACCGCATCGCCGAAACCGGCCAAATCTTCCAATTCAGTTTCGGTCATCGCCGCTGGTTTCGCACCGTTGAGGATGTCGCCGCCGTTCATGGCCAGCAGCCTCCGACACCGGTGACACAAGCGGCAGCCGGCGGTTTCCCCGTCGGACCTCCGATGCCGCTGGTGTCTGCCGCCGCTTTGGCGCAGTTGCTCGATACCTCCGATTCCCAACAGCACATTCGCGAGGCCTTTTGCCGAGCTTTTTCGGGCCGAGGCTATGAGATCGGCGCCGGCTATCGGCCGACCGTCGTGCCCGCCGACAGTCACGTCACCTATCTCGACAAATTCACCTTCGAGGAGGCGAAGGACGGGTCGTTCGTCTCGGTCAGAAACAAACGCGACAGCGTGGATTTCGTCGACGTCACCCATTTCGAGGCTATGGGCGAGCTGCCGTCCGTCCCGTCCGCGTCGGCGGATTTCATCATCGCGTGCCACGTCATCGAACACGTGCCGGACGCGATCAGGGCGCTCGCTACCGCCTGCGATCGCTTGAAACCCGGCAAGCCGCTGTTCCTGGTGGTGCCGCATCGCGACCATATGTTCGACCGGCAGCGCCCGGTGACCAGCCTTCAGCACTTCGTCGCCGACAGCCTGTCGCCAGAACCGCCCATGCTCGACCATTATCTGGAGTATGCAAGGTTGAGTCAGGCTCGCGAAGACTGGATCGAACACGGCCAGGCGATGTTCGCCAAAGGGGCCGATTTCCACCCGCACACTTTCACGCCGGACTCAATGCGGGAACTACTGGCCCATCTGCAAGGGCATGGCATGTTCGCCAGCTTCGACATCAAAACGCCGGCGCGGGTGGAAGCTCTGCTGGAATTTTATGCGGTCATCATCCGCTAGAGCGGACTTGCCATCGCCCGGACAACCTATATGACAGCCCCCGGCAACAGGGAGCGACATATGACGGACTGGAGCGAAGGCTACGTCACGGACATCGAGTACACGGGACAATTCTACCGCGAGCTCGCGCCGACCTATCTGGCGTTTGTCGCCCTCATGCAGGGCTACCACCCACCAAAGCTTGGCAAGGGCGCGACCTATTGCGAACTCGGCTGCGGACAAGGCGCCGGCACTGCCGTGCTGGCGGCCGCCAACCCGGGAATGAACTTCTGGGGCATCGATTTCAACCCGGCGCAGATCGCCAACGCCAAGCGTTATGCGGAAGCTGCCGGCCTGACCAACGTCACCTTCCTGGACTACAGTTTCCAGCAGTCCCTGGAAGCGCCCGCGGGGACGCTGCCGCAGTTCGACTATATCGTCCTTCATGGCATCTACAGTTGGATCAGCCCCGAAAATCGCCAGTACATCATTCGGTTTATCGACAGGTATCTGAAGCCGGGCGGCCTGGTCTATATCTCCTACAACTGCTTGCCTGGCTGGGCACCGACCGCCCCTATCCAGCGCCTTGTGCGCGAGCATGCGAAGCGCAACCCCGCAAGGTCGGACGTGCAGGCGCAAAAGGCCTTTGGCTTCCTCAAGACGCTGATCGAAGCAAAGGCGCCATACTTCGTCAGGAACCCATCGGTCGCCAAGCATCTCGAAAAAATCGGAGCGAAGGACCAAAGCTATCTGGCGCACGAATATCTGAACGGGCATTGGCACCCGATGTATCATGCTGATGTCGTTGAGGAGGCAAGCGGAGCGCGCCTGAACTATGTCGGCTCCGCCACTCTGACAGAAAATCTTCTCAAGATGGCAGTCCCGGCCTCGATGGCCAAAATAATAGAGGAGGCGGCCGATCCCGTGTTCGGCGAGACTTTGCGCGACTTTGCTTCGAACAAGCAATTCAGGCGAGATGTGTTCATACGGGGCGCGAGCAAGCTCAATCGCTTTGAGCGCAGCGCCAAACTCAACGAATTGCGCCTAGCGCTGATGAAGCCGCGGTCCGAGGTCAGTTTGAAATTCAGAACTCCCAATGGGGAGGTCGTTGGAAATACGGAATATTACGATCCAATCCTAGGCGCACTGGCCAGCGGTCCGAAAACGATAGGCGAGTTGGGCGCTCTGCCTTTTGTCAAAGAGAAGGGTCCGACGACACTCGTCCAAAGCCTTATCCTGCTGACACACGGGCATGATGTTCACCCCATCAACGCCGGCGACGACGGCCGTGCCGTTGCCACCAGCCGGCGCTTCAATATGGCCGCAGCTGGCCGGCTGCGTTTTGGTGAAAACCAATTCTATTTCGTGACACCGGTCGCTGGTACGGCAGTCAGGGCGACGGTGGTCGATGCGATGATCACAAATGCATTGGCGTCCGGAATACCGGCCGAGGCGAAGAAGGTCATGGAGTTCGTCGACAATATGCAACGCATGGGTATGAAGATACGAACGAACGAGCGGGACAGCTCGGCGGAAAAATCGCGCGAGGCTTTGGTCGCGGATGTCCAGACCTTCCTCAAAACGAAGCTGCCCTTGTGGAAAGCTTTGGGCGTGCTCTGAGGCATGTCGCAGGACGCTTCAAGGTCCCGGAATGGTTCCCGGCTCGCCTCTGCGGAGCCGATCCTCGGGCCTGCCGAAGGCAAGACCGGGGCTCCGTTGGCCGGCATGACGCGAGATACCGCTTCGCGCCGTTACGTTGACACCCACCAGTTGCCGTTTCCCGCCACGGCCGCGCCTTAATTGCGCCGAATGGCTCGCAAGAATACTTGCGCAACGCGAAAATCAATTGTACCTCTAAGTTTGCAGGCTGTTTACCGAGGCATCCTGCGAAGTAGCCACAATACCCCTAGGGAGGAGCAGGGTCATGCCCTGCTCCTTCTCGTTTGGGGGGGCGTCCGGCCTTGGGTGAGGCGGATTTCATTTACGACATCGGGCAATTTCTCTGCACGACCGATTCGACCCTATGACGGTTCCGGAAAGCGTCGAACGCACGCCGTCATCGCCGCGCACCGGATTTCAACGGCGCGTGGTTTCAAAGAACACCCCCATCGTTTTGAGCCGGAGCGCGAGCGGCCCGGCAATCGCTCGAAAGCATTTTTGACTGGGGCAGCCCTCAGGATGTGTCGAGGCGTTGGTTTGGCCGTTCGCACAGGCTGTCAACGCTCGAGGGTCCCTCTAGCACAGTTGGCGGCAGTGGCTGGTTCATCAGCTCCCAGACCGCGCGCTCCTTCTGGACGACGAGCCGCCCGGCGGCTTCGGCCAGGCACAACAGCACAAACGTAGCTTGGCGGACGTCAGCGGGCGACGCCAGAGACGGTTGATAGCTGACGACCGGCGCTGCGTCTTGCGTGGGGCTTTCGGTTGAAAGGACAGCGATCACGCCGCGCGACACCAGTCCGGTGCGGATGACCATCAGGGCCATGATGACGAACATCAGGAAGACGCGCCACCGCGCCTCGTCTTGTTGTTCGTTTGCCGCCCGCCAGTCCATCGCCTTTCCTTCGCGTCAAACACAGTCGCGGGCATTATCGCGCGGGTCGAAGGCGTGTGGACGAAAATTGAAAAAATTCACGGATGCCTATTGCTGCATCTGCACCGACTCTGACGACCGCAACAGCAAGGCATAAATCCAAGGTTCGAACTTATAAGCAAGTTGCGCTTAACAGGATTCACATTGTGGGGATCGCTTGTTTGCATTGCCCCCTCACGTGCTGGCGCACCCGCTTCGCCCGGCCACTCTCTCCCGCTGGGGAGAGGAAATCTGCACCGTCGGCACCCGACTCGTCGGTGATTATCCGGCAACGGCTACGAACCTCCTCTCCCCAGCGGGGAGAGAGTAGCCGAGCGAAGCGGGTGCGCCAGCACGTGAGGGGCGAGGGCGATTGCTGCGATGCGCTTGAGGCCGATCGAAAGCGACGTGCTTTTTAGCGATGTCATCGGCGCTGCGCCATCCCGCAAGGCGGCCCCCAGTCTTGCCTTCAGCAAGCTCAAACACAGGCCCTTGGAAACGATGCGGGACCCATTCCGGACCATCGACAATATGCGCGTTCTGTTATCGAGAAGCCAAGGCCGACACGTCGCCAGGGCCAGCCGCTTTGCGGGATAACACGCATCGGGAATAAGGGATGCTCCAAAAGCAAAACGGGGGGCTTTCGCCCCCCGTCTCGTCATTTCCCAAAGAGGGAAACTTAGAAAATCACAACCGAGTTCGACGGCTCGAGCTCGATGATGCCCGTCCAGTGGTGCGCGTCGATGTCGGCAACGCCAACAACCGTCACGGACCAGCCGCTGATGCCGTCAACCGAGATCTTCGTGCTCTCGTTGGTCCCGTCGCCGTCGAGATCGACCAGAGTAAAGGTCAGATCGTCGGTCGAGCTCAGACCGAACGAGGTCAGGTCGATCGTGTCCGGATGGTTACCCACCGTAAGGTCGGTATTCGCATTCTTCGAATCCGGCGTGTCGACAGTGTTGGTCCCGGCGCCCGCACCAACAGGCCAGACGTGGAAGTCCGCATCCGCCGTCAACGCGAACGTGTCGTTCTTCGAATCTGCGTCGCCGTCAAAGATACGCTCAACCATGCCGATCGTGTCATGGCCGTCCGACTCCTTGAAGATGTAGAAGTCGAAATCGCCCGGATTGTCGTTGTCAGTGCCGAGCAGCATGTCGTTGCCGTCGCCGCCGATCAGAATGTCGGTGCCGAGGCCGCCGCCGACGGTGTCGTTACCAGCGCCGTTCCAGAGAACGTCCTTGCCCGCGCCGCCGGCCATCCAGTCGTTGCCAGCACCGCCGTAGAGGTGATCGTCACCCAGGCCGCCGTAGATAACGTCCGAACCGTCGCCGCCGTACACGTTGTCGTCGCCATCGAGCGAGAACAGAACGTCGCCGTCCTTGCCGCCGCCCATGGTGTCTTCGCCGTTGTCGCCGAGAACGATGTCTTCGCCGTCACCGCCCCAGATCACGCCACCATCTTCCTCGACGAGAGCGAGGATGTCGGCGAGGATCGGAATATCGGCAACGATGTTGAAGTCAGCCGGGTCTGCCGTCAGCTGGTCGTCACCGATCGGGCCAAGGCCGAAGTTGTTACGGAACACCGCGTCGTCGACCAGGTCGCCGATGATGTTGTTGATGTTCGACACCAGCAGTTCAACAACCGTCGCGTTGGTCAGAATGCCGTTGGTCGCGGTGTCCAGGAGCTCGATGATTTCCGGAACGGTGAAGTCGCTCGGGATGTCGATCACAATGCCCGTGCCGTTGAGCGCGTCATTGATGATCAGTTCCACCAACTCATTCGCGAGCGTCGGGATACCGGACTGCATCAAGAAGTCCGCGCCAGCACCGCCGAAGAGCGTGTCCCTGCCGAGCGCGCCGATGATGAGATCAGCGCCGGCGCCGCCAGCGGCCGCGTCGTTGCCGATGTCGCCATAGATCACATCAGTGCGGTCGTCGTTGGCACCAGCGAAAATGCTGTCGTTGCCAGCACCGGCCTCAATGATGTCGACGCCCTTGTCGCCCGAGATGAAATCGTTGCCGTCGTTGCCGCGAATCCAGTCGTGGCCGGTATTGCCGCGAAGGACATCGTTGCCTTCGTTGCCGTAGATGTTGTCGTTATTTTGCGTACCGACGATGACGTCATCGCCCGGTGTGCCATTAAAATCAGCCATAGCCACTCTCTCCTAACGAGTTTTCTTCCGTGTGTGCCGCCTACCGCGATAGGCACGCCCACTGACTGTGAATTACCGAGATAAGTCAGTCGATGTCAACACCGCTCACCCCGCGGACACCGTCTTCTACCAAATTCGGGCAATATTGCAACACAATTCAAGAGGCAGCACGAGCCGAGGCCCCAAAGAACCTCCAATTTACAAATTGTGTTCGGCAACACGTAAATATTTCCGGTGCGCTGCGCAAGTTGATTCGGATCAGTTCTGTCGCGCGACAGCATCCGGTGCAATCAAGACGGCGGCCGGGGAATAAGCCGGCTGAGAATCGGCCAGACTCAATAGACGACGTTCTTGTCGCCTGCTCCCAGAAGATAACCTTCCATGCGCGCTCGGTTAAGTTTCATGCGCGATTCAAGAAACTGCCAGCCGATCTTGTTTTCAATCGCGTAGGCGAGGTCGTCGCCATTAAGCTGTTCGGTACGCGTCTGCACCACTTGCGGGCCGGTGAAGCCGAAATCGACATCGAATTCGATCCGGTAGAAGGCCGATTCGGTGCGGGCCCGCCGGCGTTCCTGCTCAACGTCGTAGTCATGCGAGTGAAAAACGGCGGCGTTGTCGACATAGACCTTCGCGTAGCCTGCCTTCAATACTTTCCAGGCCCAGGTCTGATCTTCGCCGAAGTTGATTCGCGGGAAGGGGACGCGCCGCCAGGCTTTCCTGGCGATGCAACTGTTATTATTGGAGAAAAAGCGCAGCATGCCGACCCATTTCGGGTCCCGTTCGTCGAATCGGTCCATGTCGGCGTAGGTCGAAATCACCGGACAATCGCGTTTCAGCATGTCGAAATGCCTGTCCAGATCGCGCTTGGTGAACGGCGAGGCATGTGGATAAGCGAAGTGGCGGCCAAACGCTCCGGCTGCGGAAGGCACCGCGTCCAGAACGCCCACGAGGTCGAACAGCCAGGTCGACGAACGCGGCAAAGCATCCTGTGTCAAAAATGCAACATAATCGGAATCGCTGAGCTCCATGCCCAGATTTCGCGTGTCGCCGTGGTTGAATTCGGCCTGTTCGATCCGGTGCAGCCGCACGGATTGGCGCTCACCGATGATATCGAGCGTCTCGTCGCGCGATCCGCTGTCTATGCACAGCACCTCGAACTCCAACGGACCTTTCTGATTCGCCACCGCATCCAACACCTCGGCCAGCCGTTCGGCGCCGTTGAAGGTGGGAATCACCACGGTGGCCTTCAGCGCGCGGCCGATCCGGGCAGGGGCGCCGAGGCCGCCAGCCTTCTCGATCTGCGCGCGGACCGTGGCGTCGACCTTGGCCGCGATGTCGCGCCAGCGCGACACGGATACCCATTTGAGGGCGTTGGCCACGTGGCGCTGCGTCCGTTCAGGGTCGGCAAACACCGCTTCCAAAGCGTCGGCGATACCCGTCGGCGTCGGTTCGGCGAGGATAGCGGTCTCATCGGGATAGGTGGCGCGTGTGCTTTCGACGTCTATGTCGACGATCGGCAGGCCGCAGGCCATCATTTCGACGGCGGTGATGGAATAGTTCGTCGCCGACAGCACCAGGCCGACATCCGCCTTGCGGAAAAGCTCGCCCAGACCCCGTTCGGTCAGTACGCCGTGATATTCCACGGCGAACGGCCACGACATTTCTTCCTCGAAAGACTGGCCGAACATGGCGACGGTGAAATCGACGCCGCGATTGTGCAATTCGACAAGGCCGAGAATGGCCAGTTCCACCGCCCTGCGCCCCGTGGCGGCGCGCGAATAGAACGCGATGATAGGCGATTTGGTCGCTTGGGGCTTATCCACAGCCGGGTAGTAAATTTCGGTATCCGCCGGATAAATAAAGTCAACAACCTCGGAGCCGAAGCCGCGCATCTTGCCGGCCAGCCACGGACTGCTGCAGATCGAGAACAGGCCGAGCTGATAGCTCTTTTCCGTCAGGAGCATTTCCGAGCCGGCCCCGAAAAACTCGGTCTCGAGGTCCTGCACGAAATAGAAGGTGGCGTGCGCCCTGAAATTCTTCAGTCCGGACCACACGCTCCATCGGTCGGTCAGGAACAGGGCGTCGGTCTCCACATGGTCGCTTTCGGCTAAAATGTGCACCTGGCATTTGAGCGGCCGGAAATAGCGCAGAATATCCTGATAGATCGCGCCGACATCGTTGCGCTTGGCCGGATAGTCGATCCAGATATGGACTTCGTAGCCGAGCACTTCCAGCCAATAGATCAATTTGAAAATGGCCATATGGCCGCCGGCCCCAGGCACGAAGTCGGGAATCACCCAGTCGGCCCGCAGGCGATTCGGATTGGCCAGGCGCGACGGCGGCGCGGGCCTGGTGTCGAGCCCGATCAGTTTTTCGTACGGGCGGCCGAGCATCGGGATGCCATTTACGGCCGGCCGGCGGCTGGTCCTGCCTCTCGCCGGCCTGACGCCGCCGGGTCGGCCTTCCGCGCGGCCGAACAGCACGAAATGCGACAACGGCTCGAACATTGCGGCCGCAACGTCGGGATTGGCCCTCAGGTAGTCGGCCGGCACAAAGTCGGGGCAGGGCCTGCCGCCCTCCGTCCAGCCGAGCGTGCAATAGTCGACAATATCCGGCCGGAAAGCCGGAATCCGGCGGGTGATCGAGGCTCTATAGTAGGCAGGATCGAAAAACGGCCCCGGCGCATGCCCGCGCGCGGCGCCGATCCTGATGTAGTGCTCCAGCGGATCGGACGGGCCTTCGCCGTTCATCGCGCCGGACTGACGATACCAGTCGGCGTCGAAATAGCCGTGCAGCTTGAGATAATATGTCAACAGATAGGGATAGACCTCGCTCGGCGCCGCGCCACGATCGGGTTCGTTGCCAAGAGACCACAGCACCAGCTTGCAGCGCTTTCTGGCGGAACGAAATTCGAGTTTCAGCGGATTGGCGACATAACGGCAAAACGCCTTGATCAAATCCTCCCAGTTCGCTCGGACGGTCGGGGCCGCATCGCGAAGAATACCGCACGCCGACAAGAAGGCGATCACATCGCCATCCGGCTCGGCCATATAGCGCCCCCGTGGCAATTGCTGGGTGGCGATGATGTGATGAAATGCAAGCTGATGATCCAGGCTGCCCATGAAATAGCGCAGGGCGGCGGCAGCGTCGTTGGCGTCACATTCGCCCGATTCCTGCAGCAGCGGATGCCGCCCGCACAGCAGGCGGCAGGCGGCGACGGCATGGTTCACCGCCTGAACGGTTGCCGGCAGCGTCGACTTCCGCTCACTTGCGCCGCGAACCAGATTTTTCACCAGCGTTTTGGCTTTCATGGGCCCGTTTCAGGATTGCATGGAGGCTCGGCCGAGCGGCCGATGCTATGGACGGACTTCGAAATCCACGCAACCCCCTTGCAGATCGCACCCATAACAGCCTCTAGCTTTGCGATTCGGCTTGAATCGTCATCGCCAGCCGATGCCACCGGCACCAGCCGAATGCGGGGGAGCCGCTGCGCACGTTGACGAACAGATAAAGATGCATCGCCTGTGCCAGAGGCTCAAGCATATCCAGATCGAGCCAGCCTCGTTCCAACGGGCGCAAAACCTTCTTCTTGACGATCGCGCCATCGGGAATCCGATAGATGACATCGTCGGCGATGCCGGCCAGGCCATTCTCCTTATAATAGCGATCGAACGGCGGTTCGATGACGGATTTGGTCAACAACACGCCAAACTCGGTTGGCGAGGCATCAGGATGGTCGATCGAGACGTCCAGCCATAAACGCTGCAGACCCTTCGGCGCGAAGGAATGCAGCCGGGCCGCAACGGTGCGGTTCTGCGCCGGGTGGGTTTGCAGGAAAAGGTCGACGCTTGACCAGCCAAGTTCGCGCAACCGCAATTGCCGCGTCAGCTCCTCCTCGACGACCGGACCATCGGCATGCTGCACCTGAGTGGCCAGAGAGGCGAATGTCGCGTAGCGATAAGTTTGCCGGAAGGGCTTGGTCTCGGCGCGCAGCCGCACCTGTTTCCACTTGGCCCAGGCATAGTGCGTGGCCTGGGTCGCGGGCTTGGCCGCAAGCACCAGGCAGTAAGGCTGGCTGAGATCCAGCCCATCGGTAGAGACCGTCAGCGTTCTTGCCTCGCCCGGTCCCAAGGTCGCCGCGGCGATTCGCGATTTTTGATCATGTTTTCCTTTGTCGAACGCTGCCTGGAGCGCGGAATACAGCGATGCATCGGGCGCCTGCGGCGCAAGAAACAGCGCAAAACGGACCGGGCTTGCCTCAGGATGATCCAGCACGATGTCGCCGCTGATCGATGAGATGGACCCGAGGTCGATATCGCGCACGACATAGTTGGAAATCTGGCGCGGCACCGGGTGTGTCTGCACCAGCCCGTCGTCCAGCGGGGTTATGAGATGGTCGATCGCGGGAAGACCGGACGCTCGCAAAACCTCCGCCTCGTTGAGCACGCTACCCTGAAACGTCTTTGGCCGCGACAGAACGCGTTCCCAAGTCGATCGCAGCGGCTGGACGCGTGGGTCCGCATTACGCCAGATTCTGAGCGCAATGGCGGGGGTAGGGCGTCCGCCCGCGGCAGCGGCAAGCCGGGGCTCGCCCTCGACCGCTTCGACCGTCAGGAGGGCCTCCTGCGTATTGTCCAGGAACCCGGCGGGAAAAAACACGTCGTGCCAGCCCGGTCCCGACAGTTCGATCGATTGTTCCGCGACGGTCTTGCCGCTGACCTCAAGCGCCAGCCGTGCCTTGGACGCGCCGTCGGCTCGGGCGGCGTAGATTGAAATGCCGGCGACTTCGCTCAACAGAACCGGAAGTTTCTGTGACGCCGGCAGAGCGATGGAGGTGCCGGGCAGATCCACCGGCTGCTCGATTGCCAGCTCTTGCGACGCATAGCCCAGCATCTCAAGGAAACCGCGCAGGTGATTGGTGTGCACACTTGCAATCTCGACAGAACGACGCAATTCGACGATCTGGCGTTCGCGCTCGGCGCGTTGAGCGCTGACGAGGCCCAAATTAGTGTCAACCGCGCGCAAAAACGCGGCGGCAAGCGCCGCCTTGGCGCCTTTTCCGGCACCGACGTCCAGCACAGGAACCGCGCGCGAAAACCCGCTCGACCGAACAAGGGCCGAGAGTTCCACCGCGGTCTTGCAGCCAGCCGGCGCGACGATCATTTCCAGCCCGGCCGGCAACCCGATCGACTCGAAGCTGACGGATTTGCCCCGGGCGCCTTCGCCGATCATCCTGCCGTTGTAGGGCATCACGGTCGCACCAGTCGAAACGGCCTCCAGAAACAGGGCTTGGACCGAGCGCTCGCACAGAATCAGGCGCGGCGCCGTATACAGCGTTGTCAGCGCCTGCCGGGTAACTGTCAGAGCCATTTCCGGAATTGTCCCCTATGCCGCACGGTTGGTGAAGGCGCCCCTCAGCGTCGAAATATGATGGCCTCGTTCCTCAAGCTTGTGGGCGGGAACGCCGGCGGCCGCAAGCGCGGTTAACTCACGCTGCGAACAGATAATCCTCGACAGGGAATGCTCTACCCCCTGCATGGCGATGCGCTGACCTTGCGACAAAGACGGAGCGACATAGGTAAGCTCGGTCCCGCGCTTCCATTGGCCGGCCAGAAAGAGAAATGAGAATTCATGCATCAGATAGACGACGTCGAACCCAGCCGCGGCCTGCCCGATAAAATCATGTGCGGCGCCGTCGGTTCGATAGCGTATCGGCGCTCCAATATATGAAGTCTCCCGGTCGATGCGTTGGCGGTCCAGCTGATCCAGGTTGACAACTGCCAGATCATAGGCCTGCCCGAGCGCTGCCATGAGTTCCGGGTCGGCGACGCCCGCGTTTCCGTGCACTACCAGGCACCGCCTGCGCTCGGCAGCGCCGAACTCCGGGACGCTACGCAGCGGCAGACTCATTTCCCTCAAGAATTGCTCGATGCGAAACGACCCCGGACCGGAATAGCGGCGAGCCGGCTCACGGATCGGTTGCGCGCCTGCCTGCTTGACGGCGTTGCGCAGCCAGCCCACCAGCGGATGCCCCGCCAGCTCGGCGGGAGGTGACACTCCGGCCAACAGATCGCCAAGCTGAACCGCGCCCCAACACGCGCTTTCGGTTCGTTCAGGCCGCGCGTTCCCAGCCCGATCCAGGAACAGTAACCGCTCGTTGTCGCCGCACAGCACCAGCCGCTTGAGGAGACCTAGGTCGAAACGCGGCCGGGGCGCATCCGGCCGAAGCGGATAAAGAATGAGTTTCGGCGGATAGACATGGAAAAAATGCTGGTAGAGATCATCGATCTGCCTGACCAGTTCCTGCTCGCCGACGGGAACACTGTTGGCCCGGACCGATAAGGATGTCGCGGCGCCATCCGCTTCGGCAACCAGAAGGGGGCGGAATTCCTCGGTGAAGAACCGCCAGACCGTGGCTTCGTTGTACAAGGCCCGGTGCTTGCGCCTGATCGTATCGATGATCTGCTGCGACATGCGATCGGCATCGGCGAGCATGCTGTCGGCGCGGCGGCGGTAGAGAAAACCGGCATTTTCAGCCCGCGTCCCCATCATGCCGCGCTCCAGGCATTGCAGCCAGAATTCCCAATCTTCATAGCCGTAGCGAAAGGTTTCGTCGAAGAAGATGCCCTGACGGAAAACATCCGCCCGCACCATCGATCCTGCTTCGCAGATATTGCCGATCAGATGGCGGAAGCGCGAATAGCGTCGCGCCGTCATGCGGATATCGAAACCCCCATGGCCGGCGCTCAGTCCGAAGAACGTAACATCCGGAAACGACCAGGCGGCCTTCTCATCGGCGAGCAAAGCCTGGGTGTAGGAACGCAGGGAAAGATTGCTCAGCCGGTTGTCCGCGTCGAGAAACTGAATCGCGAAGAGATCGTCGAACCGCGCGAGCAGATAGCGGATACCCGTGTTGCGCGCCGCCGGCAGCCTTCCATTCGGGCGAAAAACCGCCGCAACGCTGCGATTTGCTGCACCCACGAAGGATGCGGCCATTTGAAGCGTTTCCGGATTGCGGTCGCCGTCGACCACGATCACCGTTTCAATATGGCCCGGATAGTCCTGCTCGAGAACCGACGCCACCGCTTCCGCCACCAGCTTGCTGTGGCCGAAAACCGGAATGACGACGCCGATACGTGGCCACGCGGTCATGCTGTCGACCGGACATCTGGTCTGGTCAACAGGACGACACCCCGGTACGCCCGATGCAGATCGATTTCGAGCCCCTGTTTCGCCAAGTCGAAAATTGCCTTGTTGGTGCGTTGCCGTCCCACTTTGTCATAATGGATTTCGACAATGATCTTGTCGATGCGGTCAAGGCCGGCGGTCTCCAGGATTTCGACTTCCAGGCCCTCAATATCCATCACAAGAACGTTTGCCCGGTGACGCGTGATCGCGTCCTCAAGGCACTGGGTCGGGATCTCGGTCACGGCGGCGGGGGAAACGCCTCCCGCGATGACGGACGACCCCCAGAATTCGGCGCCGAGATTGAGGCGAACCGACGGTTGGGATGCAGCCTTCGCGCGCGGCAACAGCACGACGTTCTGGACCTCCAGGTCCAGATCGTTGCGCCGAAGGTTCCTCTTGAGTTGATCGATCAGGCCCGGATTGGCCTCGTAGGCGCAGACAGCTTCCGCGCCGACGATGCGGGCCGCAACCATTGCGGTAACGCCCAATCCGGCGCCCAGGTCCAGTACCCGGTCGCCCGGTTTCACCGCATGCCGGATAAGCCCGACTTCATCAACTTCATACCAGCCGCGGGTCAAACCACGCTGGATCGGTTCCGAGAGCTGATCGTCTTCGACCTCGATTTCGAGATCATGCACATTGAATACCGCCAAGCGCTACGCTCCTGACTCTGGATGAAAATGCTTGGACACTTGCGCCGACTTTTGCCAATACCGCGGCAGGAAGGGATTTTTCCCGCATCGCAAACCATCAGGACGACCCGTCAGGATCAAAAACGTACGGGGTGATGCCCCACCGGCGCGCAATCCGCAAGGTCCGTGTGCGCTACCCCTGCCCTGGAAGGCGTCCGAATGAATGGAAATGGACCGTGCTGAAGCTTTTCAAGCGCCGGGAGCGGCGCTACCAATACGTCTTTATCTTTACCTATGGGCGTTCCGGCTCGACGCTCCTGATGGGGCTGCTCAACAGCCTGCCGCACTATTGTATCCGCGGTGAAAATAACAATCTGCTATATCGCCTTTATTGGGCCAGCGAGGCGCTGCAGAGCGCGCTTGCCTCGCCGTCGGCAAAGAATGCCAGCAAACCGACAAACCCATGGTTTGGTCTGGACCGCACCAATCCCGGCAGATTCGCACAGCGCCTGGTCGACGCCTTTGTCGAGGACGTCTTGGCGCCCGAGCCTCGGCACACAACCATCGGCTTCAAGGAGATTCGTTTCTCGCAAGCCGAGGTTCCGGATTTCGAGGGCTATATCGCCTTTGTTCGGCGGTCCTTTCCGGGCTGCAAGATTATCTTCAATCACCGAAATCTGACCGATGTCGCCGCCAGCAAATGGTGGTCGACCATGCCTGCGGCGCCTCAGAAGCTGCAATTCATCGAGAACCGGTTCAACTCGCTGCCATCGAGCCCCGACGTTCTGCATTTCCACTACGACAGGATCGACGACGGCCTGGAGCATGTGCGGGAACTGTTCACCTTCCTCGGGGAAGGGTTTGACGAGCAGGTTGTCAGGCAGGTGCTGTCGGTCAGGCATTCCTACTGACCTAGATAGCCTTGGCCCGGTGAATTCGGCTGGACCCCCCGCGACGCAGATGCTATTCGCGCGGCGATCTTGCGGTCGCAGGCGCGGCTTTCGCAGGGGATGGGATTTGCAGACACCGAATGGCGCATAAGCTCGATCTCGCTCCACGCCGGGCGCTGGTTACAGGCGGGGCCGGCTTTCTCGGCAGCCATATCTGCGATCGGCTGATCGAGGAGGGAGCGCTCGTCGTCTGCCTCGACAACCTGGCGACCGGCCGCCGCAACAACATCCGGCACCTGCTGTCGCTGGACAGCTTCCAGTTCATTCATGGCGACATCCGCACCGACCTGCCGGCCGGCCAATTCGACGAGATCTGGAACCTCGCCTGTCCGGCCTCGCCGCCGCAATACCAAGCCGACCCGATCGGAACGATGATGATCAACGTCGTGGGTATGAAAGCCGTGCTTGACCTGGCGGTAGCGTCCGGGGCCCGCGTTTTTCAAGCGTCGACGAGCGAGGTTTACGGCGATCCCGATATCCATCCGCAGGGCGAAAGCTATCGCGGCGCAGTCAATCCAACCGGCCCGCGCTCCTGCTACGACGAGGGCAAGCGCGCGGCCGAAACGCTTTGCTTCGACTACCAGCGCAAGCTCGGCGTCGAGGTGCGGATCGCCCGCATATTCAATACCTACGGCCCCCGAATGGACCCGCTCGACGGACGCGTGGTGTCGAACTTCATCGTCAATGCGCTGGCCGGCAAGCCGCTGGAACTCTACGGCGGCGGTTTGCAGACGCGGTCCTTCTGCTATCGCGACGACCTGGTGGAGGGTTTGTTCCGCCTGATGCGCCATCCGACCGCATCGGGACCGATGAACATCGGCAACCCGAGCGAAATGACCATCGGGCAACTGGCCGAGATTGTGCTTTCGATGACAGGTTCGCGTTCCAAGGTGATCGAGCGGCCGATGCCGATCGACGATCCGCGCAAGCGCCAGCCCGACATTTCGCTGGCCCGTCAGGTGCTGCGTTGGGAACCGAAAGTTCCTCTAGCCGAAGGCCTGGAAAAGACCATCGAGCATTTCGCCGAAGTTGCGGCCGCCGGAAAAACCAGCGCGGCCGAATGATGCGTATCCTGGTAACAGGCGGAGCGGGCTATATCGGCAGCCACACGTGCAAGGCGCTGGCGCGCGCAGGTCACGAGCCGATCGTCTTCGACAATCTGACCAACGGTAGCGTCGACGCGGTCAAATGGGGTCCGTTCGAACAGGGAGACATCCTGGACGGAGGGCGGCTTGACGCCGTCATGCGGCGGCACCGGCCAGACCTGGTGATGCATTTCGCCGCCTTCGCCTATGTCGGCGAGTCGGTCAACGATCCCGCCAAATATTACGCCAACAACGTGGTCGGCTCATTGTCACTGCTGGATGCGATGAGGCGCAACGATGTTGGGCAGATCATCTTTTCCTCGACCTGTGCCACTTATGGCATTCCCGATCGACTGCCGATCGGCGAGGACACGCCGCAAAACCCGATCAACCCTTACGGCTTCTCGAAGCTGGCGGTGGAGCGCGCGCTGGCCGACTATGGCCGCGCCTACGGATTGAAATGGGCCGCCATGCGCTATTTCAATGCCGCTGGCTGCGATCCCGACGGCGATCTAGGCGAGGAGCACGACCCAGAAACCCATGCCATCCCGCTGGCGATCATGGCCGCCTTCGGCACAGGCCCGCGTTTTCGGGTTTTTGGCACCGACTACGAGACGCCCGATGGAACCGCCGTCCGCGACTATATCCACGTTTCGGATCTGGCGTCGGCGCATGCGGTGGGCGTCGAATATCTGGCGAGCGGTGGCGAAAGCCAGGCGTTCAATCTTTCCACCGGCAATGGCGTCAGCGTCTCGGACATCATCAAAGCTGCCGAACGCGCAACCGGGCGGACAGTGCCGGTCGACCTTGTCGGCCGCAGGGCAGGCGATCCGCCGGTGTTGTACGCGGTGGCCGAAAAGGCCGACCGCCTGCTGGGATGGCGTCCAGCCTTCGTGGACATAGATGAGACTGTGGCGACGGCAGCCCGCTGGTTCATGCGGCGGCACAACGAGCCCGCCAAAAGGAGTTCAGCGTGAGCGTCAATATCGCGATGATCGGGACTGGCTATGTCGGGCTGGTCACGGGAGCCTGTTTTGCCGAACTCGGCCACGACGTGGTGTGCGTCGACAAGGACGAGCGCAAGATCGCCCGCATCGAAGCCGGCGACATGCCGATCTACGAACCCGGACTGGCGAGCCTTGTCGCCCGCAACGTGGAACAGGGCCGGCTGCGCTTTTCGACCGACATCGCCGCCAGCCTGAAGGGCCGCGAGGCCGTGTTCATCGCCGTCGGCACGCCGTCGGAGGAAACGGGCCACGCCGACCTTACCTATGTGTACGCTGCCGCGAAAGAAATCGGCAACGCGGTCGATCGTTTCACCACCATCGTTACCAAATCGACCGTGCCGGTGGGCACCAACCGGTCTGTCCATGGTAAGTTGATGGAGGCGTCCGATCAGGACGACCTGTTCGCCATCGCCTCGAACCCGGAATTTTTGCGCGAGGGCGCTGCGATTCAGGACTTCATGGAGCCGGACCGTATCGTCATCGGCTACGATGACCCGCGCGCCGGCGACGTGCTGGCCCGCATTTATGCGCCGCTGACCGGCCGTGGGGTGCCGCTTGTCTCGACCAACATCGAGACGGCCGAGATGATCAAATACGCCTCCAACGCGTTCCTCGCGATCAAGGTCAGCTTCATCAACGAAGTAGCCGACCTGTGCGAAACGGTAGGCGCGGATGTGCGCGACGTCGCGACCGGGCTCGGGCTGGATCGCCGCATCGGGACGGCTTTCCTGCGCACCGGGCCAGGCTGGGGTGGCTCCTGCTTCCCGAAGGACACGCTCGCTCTTCTGATGACTGCCAGAAACAAGGACGTGCCCGCCCGCATCGTGGCCGCGGCGATGGAAGCCAATGCGCAGCGCAAGGTGACGATGGTCGACCGCGTGCGCGCCTTCTGCGACGGCGATGTGAGGGGCAAACGCATCGCCGTTTTGGGGGTCACCTTCAAGGGCCAGACAGACGACATGCGCGACAGCCCGAGCCTGGATATCCTGCCCAGACTGGTTGCCGAAGGAGCGCAGGTGGTTGCCTTCGACCCGTCAGGCCCATCCGAAGCGTCCCGGCTCCTGCCGGGCGTGACGATGGCGGCCTCCGCGTTGGCGGCCGCCAAGGATGCCGAAGCGCTCGTCGTGCTGACTGACTGGATGAGTTTCAGGTCGCTGGATCTGAAACATATCGCAAGCATCATGACTCGGCCGGCGATGCTGGACCTGCGCAACTTGTTCGAAAGGGAAAAGGTCCTGCGCGACGGGTTCCAATACTACGAAGGGCTCGGGCTGGGTGCGACAACGCCGGCGATCGAGCCAGCGGCTAACCGCCGCATCCGCATCGCCTGATCGCTGTCTCGGGAGTATTTCATGATCCGAAACAAAACGATCGTTTTCATCCATCAGAATTTTCCAGGGCAGTTCCTTCATGTCTGTCGCCGCCTGGGGCCGCAGAACAAGGTCTTCTTCATCACGACGAAGACGGTCAATCGAATCCCCGGCGTCCGGTTGCTGGAATATGAACTGACCCCGAACCCGGACAACAAACCGCACCCCTATCTGCGGACGCCCCAGAACGCGATTTATTACGGCCAAGCGGTTGCGCGGGTCCTCCTGGCGCTGAAACGCCAGAACGTTCGCCCCGATCTGATAGTCGGCCATTGCGGATGGGGTGAGACGCTGTTCGTCAAGGATATCTTCCCCAACGTCCCGCTGCTCTCCTATTTCGAATTCTACTATCACGCCAGCGGCGCAGACGCGGGTTTCGACAAGGAGTTCCCGTTCGAGCAGGATCTGGCGCTCAAGACTCGCGTGCGCAACTACACTTTTTTGTCTTGTCTCGAGTCGACCGACGCGGGGCTCTCGCCGACGAAATGGCAGCACAGCCGCCTGCCAAAAATCTTCCAGCCCAAGGTCGAGATCATCCACGAAGGCGTGGACACGACCGCGCTTGCGCCTTCGCCGGCGCCGCGTGTCAAATTCAACGACGAACTCAGTTTCGACGGTTCGGTGCCGCTGGTCACTTATGTCGCGCGCAATCTGGAGCCGCACCGCGGCTTTCATATTTTCATGCGCGCGGTGCAGCCGATCCTGGACGCCAATCCCCAGGCGCATATCGTCATCGTCGGCGGCGACGATGTGAGCTACAGCCGCAAGCTTCCGAACGGAGAAACATACCGGGAGCGCGCGCTCAAGGAAAATCCGGTCGATCTCAGCCGCGTGCATTTCGTTGGCAAGGTGCCATACGATGTCTTCAAGCAGATGCTCCAGACATCGGACGCGCATGTGTATCTGACCTATCCATTCGTCCTGTCATGGTCGATGCTGGAGGCCATGGCCAGCGAATGTCTCGTGATCGGCTCCAAAACACCCCCTGTCGAAGAGGTGCTGCGGCATGGCGAAAACGGTATTCTGGTTGATTTCTTCGACCCCAGGGCCATCGCCAATGCCGTGACGGAAGCGCTGCGAAATAAGGAAGACTTTCGTGCCATCCGGCGCGCCGCCAGGCAAACGGTGGTCGAGAATTACGATCTGACGAAAGTAACCCTGCCCAGGCAGATCGCGTTGCTCGAACGGATGATCGGCTGATCACCTACGCTCGCTCACAAGGCCGATCTGGAGCTTGCGCGCGCCGCTGATCGCCATCGCGGCGAAAATCGCCACCCAGGCGATCGTGCCGGATGACCAGACAATCTTGTTCACAACGGCATTGGTCATCAACATGCCGATGATGGCGAGCGCGCCGAAGATCAGTTCCGCGGCGCCCAGCACGACCATTTCTTCCCGCGCCGGGCTGCTCCACAACAGATAGACACCCGCCGCGCCGCTCAGGAACACGGCGCTGTAGACCTGGGCATGAAACTTATCGATCGGCCAGGGCCAGAAGCTTGTCGCTAACGCGGGCAAAACCAACAGCGCGATGCCGTAGAGGACGAGCAGCATCGTTTCAGCCTGCAGCCACAACCGATCGGGACCGCCGACGGCAAGATTGTTCACCGCAGGCCTCTCGCGCGTCAGCCACAGCGCCACGGCAGAGACGACAATCGACAATCCATAGGCGCCGAACCATGCCCATGTCGACTTGCGCTGCAGGTTGAAGATTTCGAGATTGAGCAGCGAGGCTATAGTCGCGACCAGTGTAAAGACCAGCGCCATGATGAGGATGAGCCGCGCGGGCGACCAACGGTTCCACAACAGCAGCGCAGCCATGCCGGCCATTTCGGCGATGTAGAACCCGCCGAGGAAACGCGAATTGAACGGCGTGACCGCCCACGGCCAACGCGGCTTTACAAGCTCCGGCGCAACGAAGAGCCCCGCTCCCACCAGCAGGACGACCAGCACCCCGGCTGAAAACAGGCGCAAGCCTGGATGCAAGGACAGATTTTCGGTCGCATTCATCGAAGCCCCCTCGCGCTGCCCAAAAGCTCTGCAATATTAGCACGTTTGCAGCCGCCGCGTCAGGGTTCGATGGTTCCGTCAATAACTTGAAAAGCTTTCCCCGGTGGCTCAGATGCGCCGGTAGATAAAATACCGACCTGGCCGCACGGATGCGGGGGTGGGCAACGCTTGAAGCTCGGGTTGGGCCAGCGGCAGGCCGCTGACCGCCAGTCCACCCTGACGCAGGAGCGTGGCGACGAGCTGGGGCAGCCAGGCCAGCGTGACCGCATCTTTCTCGTCATAGCCGGTGCCGATATCGGCATGGACAAGCGATGCGTCGCAGCCCGCAAAACGCGCGGCCATGTCGCGGATCTCCCCCAGCACGAGATCCTCCGCGGGTGGGATCGAGCTTGCATGCGCGGCCAGCGCCCTGTCGAATGCGATAATGCGACGACCCGGCAACTTTTCGCGGAGGTGGTTGAATGTGCGGCCATTGCCAAGCCCGAGCTCGATGACCGGACCGTCCATCGCCGCCACGTCGGCGCAGACATGGTTCAGGATGTCGCGCTGAGCCGTCAGCCGACGAATGAAACTGTCGAGACGGCTCATCGATAGGGGTCTGCCGCGTCGCGCAGGCCGTCGCCGAGGAAGTTGAATGCGAGGATCACCAGGATCACCGGGATCATGGGGTAAAGCAGCCATGGATAGAAAGCGATGACGCTGACGCTGCGCGCTTCGGTGAGCAGAATGCCCCAACTCGTGATGGGCGGGCGCAGACCGAGCCCGAGGAACGAAAGCGCCGTCTCGCCCAGGATCATTCCCGGGATCGAAATGGTTGCCGTGGCGATGAGGTGGGACATGAAGCCGGGAATAAGATGCCGGCCGATGATGCGACTCGTCCTGGCGCCCATGAGCTGAGCGGCCAGCACGTAGTCTTCCTCACGCAGCGCAAAAAGCTTCGAGCGCACCGCGCGCGCAAGCCCCGTCCAGTCGAGCAACCCCAGAATGATGGTGATGCCAAAATAGATCAGCAGCGGGCTCCAGGTGACTGGCATGATCGCCGCCAGCGCCATCCAGAGAGGAATGCTTGGGATCGATTGCAGCACCTCGATGATGCGCTGGACGACAAGGTCGAACCAGCCGCCTTTATAGCCGGCCAGGCCGCCGATCACGATGCCAAGCATGAAGGAGAAGGCGATGCCGACAAGGCCGATCGTCAAGGAAATGCGCGAGCCGTAGATGATGCGCGACAGCACGTCGCGCCCCAGCCGGTCGGTGCCGAGCCAGAAGAACTGTCCGTTCTCGGCCGGGCAAACGAGATGCACATTGCTCTCGAACAGGCCCCAGAATTTGTAGCTGTCGCCGCGGCAAAAGAAGCGCAGCTTTTGCACGTCGTTGGTGTCGTCGGTGTAGACGCGTTTCAGCGTATCCATCTCGAGCTGCATGGTGCGGCCATAGACGAATGGGCCGACGAAACTGCCGTCGTGAAAGAAATGGACGCTCTGCGGCGGCTCGTAGATGTGGTCGACGTTGCGCGTATGCAAATCGTAGGGCGCCAGGAACTCGCAGATCAGGATCATCGAGTAGAGGATGGCCAGGAAGACGCCACACCAGAGCGCCACCTTGTGGCGCTTGAAGCGCCACCACATCAGCTTGAGCTGTGAAGCCTGATAGACTTTGGATTGCTCCGCCGTCATCGCCTCGATCGACATCGGATCGAAGGGAGCAGTGGAAACGTAATGTTCGATTGGGGCGCCGGGCGGCGGGAGCGGCGAGGTCGTCATTTATGGCTGCCACCCTGCAAGCGGATACGCGGATCGAGCAAGGCGAGAGCGAGATCCGAGATCAGCACGCCGATGACGGTGAGGAAGGCCAGGAACATCAGGAACGAACCGGCCAGATACATGTCCTGGCTTTGCAGCGCCTTGATCAGCATGGGGCCGGTGGTTTCCAGCGATAGCACGATGGCCGTGATTTCGGCGCCCGAGATGATGGCCGGCAGGATCGAGCCGATATCGGAGATGAAGAAATTGAGCGACATGCGCAGCGGATATTTCACCAATGCGCGGAAGGGGTGAAGCCCCTTGGCGCGGGCGGTGACGACATATTGCTTCTGCAACTCGTCAAGCAGATTGGCGCGCAGGCGGCGGATCATGCCGGCCGTGCCTGCGGTGCCGATGATGATGACCGGGATCCAGAGATGGTCGAGAATCGACTTGGCCTTTGCCCAGCTCATCGACTCGCCGAGATATTGCTGGTCCATAAGATGGCCGATGGAAGTGCCGAACCAGATGTTGGCGAAATACATCATGATCAGCGCCAGCATGAAGTTGGGGATGGCGATGCCGAGCAGGCCGAGAAAGGTGAGGCCGTAGTCGCTCCAGCTATATTGATGCGTGGCCGAATAAATGCCGATCGGGAAGGCCAGCAGCCAGGTAAAGACGATCGTGACGAACGATACCAGCACCGTGAGCCACAACCTGTCGCCGACGACGTCCGTCACCGGAGTCTGGTACTCAAAGGAGTAGCCAAAATCGCCTTGCAGCATGCCGGCGACCCAATAGAAATACCGCAGCAGGGGCGGCTGGTCGAAGCCGTATTCCTGGCGCAGCGCCTGCATCTCCTCGGAGTTGACGTCCTCCCCCTGCGCCGCCAACTCGGCCGCGTAGCTCTCGAAATAATCTCCGGGAGGAAGCTCGATGATGGTGAAGACAAGCGCCGATATGATCAGCAGCGTCGGCGCCATCATGAAGATGCGCCAGAGAATGTAACGCAGCAAGCTACGCCTCCGCCAGCCAGAAGGTGTCCGGCATATAGACCCCGAAATAGGAGGTGGGATCGAAGCCGTACAGGCCTTGTTCGGGGAAGTTGCGCAGCCGTGCGGTGTGCAGGACCGGCTGCGGGGTTGAATTGACGAAGCCGATTGAGAAGACCTGGTCGGTATAGAGTTTTAGCATCTCGGCCCAGATCGCCGCGCGCTGCGCATCCTCCGGCGACTTGCGCCAGCGCTCCACCAGAGACACCAGCTCGGCCGCCGCCGGCAGGTCCGGCGCCTCGCCGCGCTTGCCGTGCGAGAGATAGTGCGAACCCCAGACGGGCCATTGCAACTGGTCGTCCGTGGTCGGTGCGAGCTGACCGGGGTTCATGTCGGCCGTGGCGACGCCATTGTCGATGCCGGACCACATCGACATCATGATCTCGCCGTTCATGCAGCGGCTGCGGAACACTTCGCGCTGCGAGGTGCGGATGAACAGGGCGATGCCGACCTGGCGCCAATGGTCAGTGACCAGTTCCAGGACGTCCGTCTCCTGCAAGCCTTCGCCGGCGGTCTCGACGACGATCTTGGCGGGGCGGCCATCCGGAAGGATGCGGATGCCGTCGTCATCGATTTCCTTGAGGCCAACCTCGTCGAGCAGCGCACCGGCCTGCGCGGGATCGTATTGTGCCCAAGCTTGCGCATATTCCGCCTTGTAGAGCGGGCTGGCCGGCAGCACGGTGTCGGCGCTAATGTTGGCCAACCCATAGAAGACCGCCTTGTTGATCTCGTCGCGGTTGACAGCCAGCGACAGGGCGCGGCGCATGCGCACGTCGCGCAACAACTGCCGCCAGACCGGATCGGCGGCATTCATGTTCGGCAGCAGCGCGAAACGCGACCCGACGATGCGCTTCCACAGATGCACCTTGACCGGATAGCGCCGCTCGGCGTCCTTCAGGAAAGTGTAGTCGGCAAACTCGATGCCGTTGCCTTGCCAGTCGCTGTCGCCCGATCCGACCTTGGCTGGCAGGATCGCTGACGAGGAGACATTCATCACCACGCGGTCGATATAGGGCAGTTGCAGACCGTTTTCATCGACGCGATGGAAATACGGATTGCGCTCGAAAATGAACTGCTCGGCCGGCGGGTCGGTCAGGTTGCGCCAAGGGTCGAGCGTCGGCAATTCCGGGTTTTCCGGCCGGTACTGCCGCGCCATGCGGATGTGCAGGATCGACCACTTCTTGACCTTGTTCTTCTTGACTAGCTCCTTGAGCTTGTCTTCTTCCTGGTACTTTTCGTGGAACTGTTTCAGATAGGCCGACGGCACCACCATGCTGAGCGCCTGTGCGGCGGCGAGCGCCGGCAGGAAATCCGGATTCGGCTGGTCCCAGGTGTAGCGCACCGTCAGCGGATCGACGATTTCGAAGCGCGGCGATTTGCCATCGACGATCAGCGACGTCGGCGGGCCACCCGGAGACAAGTCTTCATTCAGCCACACATCTTCCAACGCGTAGCGGAAATCTTCAGGTGTCAGCGCACTGCCATCCGACCATCTGTGGCCCTCGCGCAGCTTGAACGTGAACACACGGTCTTCGGTTGTCTCGAAACTTTCCAGAATATCGGCGTGCAGCTTCAGTTTGTCGTCGTAGCCGACCAAGCGGGCGTAGCCATTGATGGTCATCAGCCGGATGTCTTTCTGGCTGCCGATCAGCGTCCGCAGCGAACCGCCATATCTGCCGGGCTGGCGACCCATCGACGCCAAATTGATTACCCGCGGGGTCCTGGGCAGGCGCTCGGCCAGCGGCGGCAGTTCCTTTTTCTCGAGCGCATCCTTGAAGAACTCCGGCTCGAGGCCGGCGGCCTTTAACGTGGCTGGCACCATGGTCGCGGCGATGACGCCGAGCGCTGTTCTGCGGTTCATCATGGGCGTAGCTCCCTTGCATCCGCCGTTCGGCGCGCCAGCACGAAATGGCCGCCGCCAAGATCGGCGGGCGCCAGCTCACCTGCCTCACCCTCATCGCGGAATTGCGGCGCCCAGTCCTTCTTGCCGGCCGCGCCATCAAGCCTGATCGCGCCAAAATCGAGCGGCCTGTCGAGATCGGGAAACGGCACCGCAGTCAGCAGCGCCTTCGTATAGGGATGCACAGGATCACGCATCAGAACTTCGCACGGCGCGAGCTCGACGATACGGCCGGCATACATGACGGCAATGCGGTCGGCCATGTAATCGACCACCGCCAGATTGTGCGAGATGAAGAGATAAGTGAGCCCGAGGTCCTTCTGCAAATCCTTGAGCAGATTGAGGATTTGCGCCTGAACCGACACGTCGAGCGCCGAAACAGGCTCGTCGCAGATCACCAGATCAGGCCCGAGCGCCAGCGCGCGCGCAATGCCGATGCGCTGCCGCTGGCCGCCGGAAAAGCTGTGCGGGTAACGATTGATGAAACGCTTGTCCAGGCCGATCGCCTCCATCAGCGTCTTCACCATTTCGAGGCGCGATTTGGCGTCGCCTCGGTCATGGATTTCCAGCGGCTCGCTCAGAATATCACGCACCGTCATGCGCGGGGACAGCGACGAAACCGGATCCTGAAACACCATCTGGATCTTGGTTCGCAGCGTGCGCAACTCCTTGCCCTGCGCCTTCAGCACATCGATCGGACCGGCGCTGCTGTTGAAGTGCACGGAGCCCGTATCGGGCGTCAGTGCGCGCATCAGAATCTTGCTCACGGTGGTCTTGCCGCAACCACTTTCACCCACCAACCCAAGGCACTCTCCACGCTTGATGTCGAAACTCACACCATCGACCGCTTTGACCGGCGCCTCGTTGCCCTTGCCGAACCAGCCGGATTTGCGGGTGGTGAAGGATTTCGACAGATCGCGCACAGAAAGAAGCACGTCCGACGAGGCTTCCGGCTTTTTCTGCGTTCCCAAGAGATGCTCAGCGTTGACCGGCACCTCGCGCAGCGGCTTCAGCCGTTCACCGGGCTTCATGTCGAAATGCGGCACCGCCGCCATCAGGCCCTTGAGGTAAGGATGCTGCGGCCGGCGAAAGATGTCGTCGACCGAACCTGCCTCCATGACTTCACCGTGATAGAGCACGACGACCTCGTCGGCGACATTGGCGACCACGCCGAGATCATGGGTGATCAGGAGCATCGCCATGTTGAGCTTCTGCTGCAGATCGCGCAGCAACCTCAGGATTTGCGCCTGGATCGTAACGTCCAGAGCGGTCGTTGGTTCATCCGCCACCAGCAGGGCCGGCCGGCAGATCAGCGCCATGGCGATCATCGCGCGCTGCCGCAGGCCGCCAGACAATTCGAAAGAATACATGTCAAAGGCGCGCTTCGGGTTCTTGAACCCGACAAGACCCAGCATCTCCTCCGTCTCTTCGCGCTGCTCGGCCTTGGAAACGTCCTTGTGGATACGCAATGCCTCGCTGATCTGATTGCCGATCGTGTGCAACGGCGACAGCGAGGTCATCGGCTCCTGAAAGATCTTGGCGATACGATTACCGCGAACGGCGCGGATTTCCTCGCCGTCGCGCGGCATCTGCAGGAGGTCGACGGTCTTGCCGGGCGTGGCCGGGTCGGAGAACAGAATCCTGCCCCGGACATGCGCCGTGCGCGGCAGGATGCCCAACACGGCCTGGCTCATGACCGACTTGCCGGATCCGGATTCGCCGACCAGCGCGGTGACCTTGCCGGGCAGGACGCGCAGACTGGCCCTTTTTACCGCGTGAATCGGTCCGCCCAGGATCGCAAACGAGATCCCAAGCTCCTCGATCCGCAGCAGATCATTCCCAACCGTCATTCCCGCACGTCCCCACGCAACAGGTCCATTTGCGGATCTGCACGCCCGCCTGGGCCAGACCCTAGTGCAAGTTCATGACAGAGAGAAGCGCTCTCTTTGGGTCCGTCGGGGATAGTTAGCGTCACGCACGGCAGGGTGAGTCATGGGTGCCGTAACGTCAGCGCCACATCAGGCAGCTTTGCTGCGTGCACGGTCTGGCGCCGCAGCCAGAAGCAGCTGCACGCGCGCCTTGACCTTTTCGACCGCCTCTTCCTTCACCGGACCGTAGCCGCGGATGTCCATCGGGGCTTTGGCAAGTTCCAGCAGATCGGCTGGCGTTTCCGCACCGAGGCGGTCGAGCATCGTTTTGATGATGCCCTCGTACCAGCCAATCAGGTTGCGCTCCATTTTTCGCTCGGCGGTGTGGCCGAACACATCGAAGGCTGTGCCCCGCAAACCCTTGAAGCGCGCCATGATGCGCAGCGGCGTCTGGAACCACTGGCCGAACTGCCGCTTTCTCGGCCGGCCGCGCGCATCCTTGTCAGCTGACAGCAGCGGCGGCGCGAAATGATAATTCACCTTGAAGTCGCCAGAAAACTCGCGCTTCAATTCGTCCAGGAAACCGGTCTGCATGTGTAGTCGCGCCACCTCATATTCGTCCTTGTAGGACATCAGCTTGAACAGCGACCGAGCAACGGCGTCGGTGAGGATTTCCGATTCGAATCGGGCCTCGGCGGTCCGAACCAAGTTGACAGCTGTCAACCACCGCTCGGCCCAGGCGCGGTCCTGATAGTCGGTCAGGAACTTGAAGCGGCGGTCGATCATCGCGTCCAGCGTTTCCGGTTTTGCTTCCGGCTCGCGCAGGGCGCGGAAGTCCGGGTCGGCGGCCGCGAGACGGCCGGCGGCAAAGGCTTGGCGGTTGCGCTGGACGGTGACACCGTTCAATTCGATGGCGCGCTCCATCGCGGCGAGCGACACCGGCACCAACCCCTCCTGCCAGGCGAAGCCCAGCATTAGCATGTTGGCGTAGACGGAATCGCCGAACAATTTTTCGGCCATACGGTTGGCGTCGAATGAACGCAGATTGTCCTCGCCGGCAACGCGTGCGATTTCCTTCAGCCGCCGGCGCGATTGCAGGTCGGCATCGCGGATGCGGACGATGTCGCCTGTCGGCATCTCGGCCAGATTGACCACGGCCTTCATGCCGGCGCGATAGGTGGCCGATGCTTTCGGCGAAGACGACACGACGATGTCGCAGCCGATCAGGGCATCAGCGGCAGCGTTGTCAATCCGAACCTGATTGATGGCGTCGGGTGTCTCTGCAAGCCGGATGAACGACAGCACTGGCCCAAACTTCTGCGCGAAACCGGTGAAGTCCAGCACCGAGCTGCCGCGGCCTTCCAAATGTGCCGCCATCGAGATCAGCGCGCCGACGGTGACGACGCCCGTGCCGCCGACGCCGGTGACGAGAAGGTCGTAGGGAGTTTCAAGTGAGGGCAGCGTGGGGCTAGGCAAGATTGCCGCGCGGCCGACAAAATCCTCAGCGCTCGCTTCGCGCTTCCGCCGCATCGCGCCCTCCACCGTGACAAAACTCGGGCAAAAGCCGTTCAGGCAGGAAAAATCCTTGTTGCAGTTGGACAGGTTGATCTTGCGCTTGCGGCCGAAGGGCGTCTCCTTCGGCTCGACGCTGAGACAGTTCGACTCGACGGAGCAATCGCCGCAACCCTCGCAGACGAGGTCGTTGATGTAGGCAAAACGCTTGGGGTCTTCCATTGTGCCGCGCTTGCGGCGGCGGCGCTTTTCGGTGGCGCAGGTCTGTTCGTAGATCAGCACCGAGACGCCCTTAACTTCGCGCAACTCGCGTTGGACGGCGTCGAGTTCGCTGCGGTGATGGATGGTGATGCCCGTGGGAAGGCCTGCGGCGGAAAACTTCTCCGGTTGGTCCGACACCAGCGCGATGCGCTCGACGCCTTCGGCGCGCACCTCCTGCGCAATCGCATGCACGCTGATCGGCCCGTCGACCGGCTGACCGCCGGTCATCGCCACGGCGTCGTTATAGAGGATCTTGTAGGTGATGTTAGCCTTGGCGGCGATGGCCTGGCGGATCGCCATCGAGCCGGAGTGGTAGTAGGTGCCCTCACCAAGGTTCTGGAAAATGTGGCCCTTGCCGGTGAACAGCGAAGACGCTGCCCAGTTCACGCCCTCGCCGCCCATCTGGATCAAGGACGTCGTCTCGCGGTCCATCCAGCTCGCCATGAAATGGCAGCCGATGCCGGCGAGCGCCTTGGAACCCTCAGGCACTTTGGTCGAGCTGTTGTGCGGGCAGCCGGAGCAGAAATAGGGTGTGCGCGTGGCACTCGGCACCTGGATCAGGCGCTCGGATTCCGGAATGAGCTTGGCAGCGCGGTCGAGCAGACGCAGGTTTGGAAACAGCGCGTCCAGCCGCTTGGCGACGATCGACGCCAGCATTTTTGGCGACAGCTCGCCGATCCAGGAAATCAGCCGGTTGCCGTCTTCGTCGCGCTTGCCGACCATCGAATGCGGCTTGTGGCCGGGGTAGTCATAAAAATATTCCTTGAGCTGGCTCTCGATGATGCCGCGCTTTTCCTCGACGACCAGGATTTCCTTCTTTTCCTTGACGAACTCCAGCGCGTCGCGGCGAGCCAGCGGCCACACCATGCCGACCTTGTAGATGTCGATACCGAGCTTGCGGCAGGCCTTTTCATCGAGACCCAACAGGCGCAGCGCCTCCATCAGGTCGAGATGGCCTTTGCCTGTCGTGACAATGCCGAAGGAAGCGTCAGGGATGTCGTAGATGCGGCGGTCGATCGGGTTTGCCTCGGCGAAGGCGAAGACGGCCTGCTTCTTCGCCTCCATGCGCTCCTCGATCTGTGGGCCGGGCAGGTCCGGCCAGCGATAATGGAGACCGGTCGCCGGCGGCGTGTAATCAGGCGCGTTGAAGACCCGCGGCGCAGGCACTTCGACCGACTGACCAGACTCCACCGTCTCCGAGATCGCCTTGAAGCCGACCCACATGCCGCTGTAGCGCGACAGCGCATAGCCATACTCGCCGAAAGCCAGATATTCGCCGATCGAGGACGGGTTCAGCGTCGGCATGAACCAGGCCATGAAGGCGACGTCGGACTGGTGCGGCATGGACGATGACACGCAGCCATGGTCATCGCCGGCCACGACGAGTACGCCGCCATGCGGGGAAGAACCATAGGCGTTGCCATGCTTCAGCGCATCGCCGGCGCGGTCGACGCCCGGACCCTTGCCGTACCACATGGCGAAAACACCCTGGACGGTCTTGTCCGGGTTGGTCTCGACCTGCTGAGAACCGAGCACGGCGGTGGCGGCGAGGTCTTCGTTTACCGCCGGCAGGAATTTTATGCCGTGCTCTTCGACAAGATTTTTGGCGCGCCACAGTTCGAGATCGACGCCACCAAGCGGTGAGCCGCGATAGCCGGAGATGAAGCCTCCCGTCTTCAGGCCGGCGGCCTTGTCGCGCTTGGCCTGGTCGAGCGCGACGCGCACCAGCGCCTGCGTGCCGGTCATGAAGACGCGGCCTGACGTCTTTGTATAGCGGTCGCCGAGCTCGTAGTCGGCCAAGGTGGTGAAGGATGAAATGTCGGCCATAGCCGGATCTCCCGCGCGCAAACGCTGCAAGGCCCGGGTTCCCTTTCCAGCCCTTGCAGCTCAGGTAACATCGCGATCAATTTATTCCGGGTGGCGTGGCAGAACTTGCCTTGTTTTGAGCTTTAGGACAAAAAGTTGGCAGATGTTTTCCCTGAAGCGTATCAAGCCGGTGGATTTATCCGAAAAGGATGAACTGTATGGAATTGACTGATCAGGACCGCCGACTGCTGCGCCTGTTACAGGCCGATGCGCGGATTTCCAACCAGGAACTGGCCGAGAAGGCCGGCATGTCGGCTTCCGCCTGTTGGCGGCGCGTGCGGTCGCTGGAGGAGGCCGGCATCATCTCGCGCTATGCCGCGATCATCGATCCCCACAAGGCCGGGTTGCATTTCAGCGCCATAGCGCATGTCACGCTGGTGCGGCATGAGGTTGACCACGTGACGACCTTCATCGCGCGCGTTTCGGAGCGCCCGGAGGTGCTGGAATGTTTTTCGACGACTGGCGAGGCCGACTATCATCTGCACGTCGTATGTCGGGACAAGGACGCTTATAATGACTTCCTCGAAAAATTCCTGTTCCGACTGCCCGGCATCGCGCATGTGCGCACCAATCTGGTGCTGAAGGACATCAAGGTGCACGGGCAGGTGGCGGTGTAGCGCAAGGTCGAAGTCTGGTCTTGAATGCCGAAAAAATTGACGCTATATTGCGTCAATAATTCTGGCGAACGGAGAATGCTCTGATGGCATTGGCGCAATATGCAGAAAGCGGGCTGTTCGCGCCGCGCAAGATCGCCGACGCTTTCCGTACCACCAGCGAGGAAGTTGCGCGCACGGCTGGTCTCGGCAGGGATGCGATCCAGCGCAAGGACCGCATTCGTTCCGACAAGACGCAACGGCGGCTGCGGGAAATGATCGAAGTCGTGAATAAGGTCGAACCCCGTTTCGGCTCGGCGTTGATCGCCTATGCGTGGTACCGCTCGGAGCCTCTGCCGGGATTTTCTGGCCAGACAGCGATGCAGTTGGTGCGGGGTGGGCGGGCCGACGAGGTTCTGGACTATATCGACGCAGTCGACGCAGGCGTGCACGCCTGATCGCGGTGATTTCCTACCGAGGTAAGCTCTACAGGGCGTTGAACCCGATCTATGCGCGCGAACCCCTGTCCGGGCGCGGCGCGCAGCTCTATGGCGGGCGTTTCAATGCAAGGGGCACGCCGGCGCTCTACACCTCGCTGTCGGTGCTGACCGCGCTGCGCGAGGCCAATCAGGTCGGCAATCTTCAGCCCACAACGCTGGTGTCCTACGACGCTGACCTCCAATCGGTGTTCGATTGCCGCGACGTGGCAGCGCTCAACCGTTACGGCATCAATGCGGCTGGATTGGCCGACCCCGCCTGGCGTGACGCAATGAAGGCGCACGGCGAGGCGCCGACGCAGGCTTTCGCTCGGCGGCTCGCCAACGACGGCTATCAGGCCTTGCTGGTCAGAAGTTTTGCGTCCGCCGCCGGCCCCGAGGACCTCAATATGGTGCTTTGGCGTTGGGCAGACGGCGCGCTTTCCTTGATCGATGACGAGCAGCGGCTGTCGCGGTAGTCATTGCGTCGGGGACCCGGCGCCTTCATTGGTCGCACCGGCGCCGATCAACCACAGCCGACCCTCCGAAAAAGGGGCCATCGGCAGTGTTTCGGGAGAGAGGTCAGCCAGTTCCACCACGCGCGGCGTAACCACGATGATCACCGGCACATCAGGCGCGATGCCGCGCGCCGCCGTTTCCGTGCGCTTGGCTGTGTTCACCGTGTCGCCAACGACCGTATAATTCATCCGCTCGCCGTAGCCGAGATCACCGACAACGGCATCACCCGAATGGATGCCGATACGAACCCGGCAGCCGGCATGGCTGTCCTCGATGAAACCGGAGAGCCGCTCGGCGATAAGCAACGCTGCCTCGACCGCATGGCGGGCATGATGCGGATCGGGCAGAGGCGCGCCCCAGAACGCCATCAATCCATCACCGGTGTATTTGTCGATCGTGCCGCCACATTCCTCGATAATCGGTCCGATCCGGCTGAAGACGACGCCGAGATAATCCGACACCTCGCTGGCGCTGCGCCCTTTGGCGTAGCGTGTATAGCCTTCCAGATCGAGGAACAGCACAGACATTTCCCGTTTCGCCGGCTGGCTGCTTTGGGTGCCCAGCGAGATCAACTGCCGCACCAGCGATTTCGGCACATAGCGCTCGAACGCCGACAGCGCACTCGCGGTCTGGCGGATGGCGGTAGCAGTGCTGGCGACTTCGTCGACGCGGCTGCGCTCCCAACGATCGAGGCCGCGCTCGCTAAAATCGAACTCTCCGATAGCGCGAGAGGCTTCGCCGAAATCGGTCAGCGGCCGCGCTAGCGAGCGTGCGACGCGCGTGGCGGCAAACACGGCCGCCAGCAGCAGTGTCATTCCGATGCCGGCAACGACGTAGCTCATGAGGCGGTCGCGGCGATCGGCTGCGGAGGCGAAATAAAGGCCGGCGACGAGACCGGCCTCGCTGGGCAGCGGGAAATCCCGATAGACAAACGTGTAGGGGACATCTCCGATGACGCTCCAATGACCATGCGCGAACCTGAGCGGATCGCTGGCCGTAATGGGACGCTGGTCTTTCCAGATCGCAGCGATCACCGGATCGCCGAAATTCTCGATCGTCGGCAACTTGCCCGAGGCTGCAACCCCTCGGACGAATGGAACGGATGACATTGTTGGGTGCGCGACGATTTCGGTACGGTTGGACAAGACAAACGGAACGACTTCGAACTGCCTGCCTATCTGGTCCAGCGACAGAGAGACGCGGCTGGTGGATACGGCGGCCGAGATGTGGCCCAGCAATTCTCCATCGCGGCGGATCAAGGTGCGGTAGGTCAAGACGATCTGGCCGCTCACCTCGCTGACGAAGGGCGCCGACCATTGTCCGGTGCGGCCTAGCTGGGCCTGGCTCGGCCTCGTCGGCTGTATGCCGCGATCCTCGGACGGTTGGCCCTGGCTATCCTGGGGCCAATGCCGCAAGGTTCCGTCGCGGGCGGTAAATGCGACCGAAATCACCTGCGGCGTCGGCGCCATCAACCCTTGAACGAAGACTGCAAATTGCGATTCGTCCGCAGGGTCAATTTCGCCCCGGCCGATCAGATCAGCGGTCTGCTCGACCTGTTGCGCCACCTGGCGCAAAAGATCTTCAATGGGCGTTACCACCGCTTCGATCAATAGGTCGGAACGGTCCCGCAAAAGACGCCGCGATACATCCTGCGTTCCCAGAAAGCCGACCATCACCACCGGCAGGACGGCAAGCGCGATCAGCCCGCCCAGAACGATCGGCAAAAAGGTGCCGATCGCCCAGCGGGTTTTTGCGCTGCCGGTGTCATCCATGCCGGTGTCGATCCCTCCGCCCGTTTGTGCCGCGGGTCAGTTTAGAATCGGCAGCGCCATCGCCACAATGGCAATGCTCATGCCGTCGGCTGAACAGTTTGCGCGCGGGCAAGCTTGCGCCAGCGCGAGCTTTCGACCAGAAGCCGCAGCCCGTCAGTGACGTCGGCAAGGCTGCGGCCGGCATAGTTTCGGCGCAGTTCGGCAAGCAAAGCGCCGGGGGTATGGGCGCCGATCTGCTCGAAGACCGACTGCGGCTCCTCAATGACCCGCATGCCCCATGCATTCTCATGCACCGACAAATCTTCCAACAAAAGGCGCTCGTCGGCGTTTTCAGGATTGAGGACATCGCGCAGCACCGATTGGAAGACCGGCACATATCCGATCTGCCTGAAACCGCCGAGAACGCGAACGCGCGGAAGCAGTGACATGACAAGAAAGAGGACGAAGAGATTCGGCAGCAGGACGCCGTTCAACAACGCGTCGCGCAATGCCCTGCGTTCCAGCGGAACGCGGACGCCATGCGGGCGATCGACCTCCGTAAGCACGTCGTTCGTCACGATCAGCTTGCGAACCCGCTTGTCGCGGACGCCCCAGAAATGGGCGGTTGCAAGCGGCAGAAAACGGCCGAGCGGACCGGCCGACGCCGCGTTCAATCGGCCTTCCAACGCGTAACGGCGGGCCGGATCGGTCAACAGCCCGGTGACCAGGCTTGCCTCATTTTCCAGATGCTCCGCCACGGCGAGAGAGGCGTGGCGGTCATCAAAGAAGGCCGGACGCGCCGAGCTCTCCCGATCCCAGGACGAGACCAGCCGTCCGTTGATGTCGGCAAAGGCGTCGGCCGCGCCGCCCCATCTTCGGCCCGCCTGAGCCGCAATTACTTCCACGCCCGGCATTGCGCAGTCAGTCAACGCCCCATGGTTGAGGGAGACAGGCCCGGCGCCGGCGACGCTTTGCCGGCAGAGCTTGTGCCGGCCCATGCCGAAGAGATTGATTTGACGGTCTCCTAAATCGAGCCAGCCCGGACCCTCTTTGCCTATCGTCTCCATTGTGACCGTCGCGCCGGTGAAGACGAAAAAGACCGACAGACGCTGTTCGACCGCGCCCAGCCAGCTCAACAGGAAGGCGCTGAAGCTGATCCGGTCGAACAAAAGCTGGCTATGTACGCCCGCCTGGATGACGGGATGCCTGTCAAAAGCGTCGAGAACGCCGTCCGCCTGAACATCGGCTGGCAGAGCGTCTAGTCGGGCGGCCAGGGTCTGACGGAGAATAGATCGCGCCTGCTTTCCAATCGCCGAGCGCGGCTGCGTGACTGGACGGAACAGATGACGCGCATAGTCGGTCATCGGTCGGCTCCAATGAGCCTGGATATCGCGCGCGACCTCGGGGCAGACGGCGCCCATGGCGGCAAGCAATTCCTGCGGCAATGGGCGGTTGTGGACGGCGTCGATCACAATCTATCCTGCGGCGCTTGGCTACCAACGCGTATAAAGCCATCGCTGCCATATAGCCGAAACGGCGCTTTTCCAACTCGGGCCGCCAGATGAGCCGCGCCATATATGGCAAATCTCCAGCCTTCAGGGGTTGCCAAAACGCCGGTGATTGGGGCAGGTAGGCGATGAGCGGCAAGGAAATTCGCCGCGGTTGCAGGCGACGTGATCGCGGTGCATGGTGAGTGTTCCCGCTCGTGGAGCCGCATTTCCGTGGAATTTGAACGGCCAGCCGGCCCAACCAAGGTGAACTGGAGATGATGCGCCGCTTCGAAGACGCTCGCATCCTGATGTACAGCCACGATACCTTCGGACTTGGGCATCTGCGGCGCTGCCGGACGATCGCCCACTCCCTTGTCGAGGATTTTCGGGGTCTCAATGTCCTGATCATTTCGGGCGCGACGATTGCAGGCGCGTTCGACTATCGCGCACGCGTGGATTTCGTGAAGATCCCCTCGGTCATCAAGCTCAGGAACGGCGAATACACGTCGCTGGAAAAACATATCGATCTTCAGGACACACTGAAGATGCGCCAGTCGATTATCCGCTCGACAGCCGAAACCTTCCGGCCGGACATCTTCATCGTCGACAAGGAGCCGCTCGGCCTTCGCGGCGAAGTCGAGGACACGCTGACCTATCTGAAGGCCCGAGGCACGACGCTGGTGCTGGGCTTGCGCGAAGTGATGGACGCGCCGCATTTGCTTGAGGCGGAGTGGAAACGGGCCGACGTGATGCGCAAGATCGGCCTGTTCTACGATATGATCTGGGCTTACGGCCCGCCCGATTTCTATGATCCGCTGACCGGTCTCGACGTGCCGCCTTCTGTGCGCGCCAAGATGAAATTCGTCGGTTTCCTGCAACGCAGCGTCACGCCCAACGACAAGACGGACCACCGGCCCGAAGGCGACTATCTGCTGGTGACGACCGGTGGCGGCGGAGACGGCGCCGACCTCATCCACAATGTCATCCATGCCTATCAGCATGACGCTGGCTTGACACATAAGGCCCTGATCGTGCTCGGCCCCTACATGCCGGCACGCAAACGGCGCAAGCTGATCAGTAAGGGTTCGAAGATTCCGCAGATCAGGATCATCGAATTCGACAACCGCATGGAAGACCTGATCGCCGGCGCGAAGGCGGTCGTTGCCATGGGCGGCTACAACACCTATTGCGAGATCCTGTCCTTCGACAAGCCAGCCTTGATCGTGCCGCGCGTGAGGCCGCGCGAAGAGCAACTCATCCGGGCGCGGCGGGCGGCGGAATTCGGCCTAGTCGAAATGCTACTGCCCGAGCAGGCGGAGGACGCCGCGCTGATGGCCAAGACTTTGAGAGCGCTGCCAAGCCGACCGCGGCCCTCCCAGAGCAATCCGGATCTGCGCCTCGAGGGCCTTCCTCATATTTCCGAAATTGTCGGCGACTGGCTCGACCAGCGCGAGCGCCGTCATCTGTCGCTGGTCGAGGGATAATGGACTCGCCCTTGCGGTCGCTGTCGCGCCTGGAACGCACCCTCTTCCGTTTGCAGGCGCAACATGCCTGCCTGGCATGGGCATTCGCCGAGATCGCCGACCGGTCGGGACCCGTCCTTGAACTTGGCCTCGGCCGGGGCCGGACGTTTGAGCATATGCGAAGTCACCTGCCCGAGCGTGAGATTTACGTCTTCGGTCGCGGCAATTGGGCTTATGACGAATACCAACCCGATCCCGACTATCTGACGCTGGGTGAAATCTCGGAAACCTTCCCGCCTTTCGCGGCGCGCATGCAGGGCCGGTTCGTGCTTGCCAATTCAGACATCGAATATTTCGACGAAACGATGAGCCGAAAAAATGCCGCGCTGGCGGCGCGTCTGCTGCCGTCGGTGGTGGCGCCCGGCGGCATCATCATGTCCGACCTGATGCTCGACCTGCCCGACTTCGAAGCGATACCTTTGTCGGGCAAAGCGCCACAGACCGCATACCATCTTTATCGGCGGCCGCTTTGACCCCTGCAAAATCGGCCAAGCTATCTGGCAACCGCAGGATCGTAGTGGTGCTCAAGGGCTACCCGCGGCTCTCGGAGACCTTTATCGCACAGGAACTGCTTGGGCTGGAACGCGCCGGCTTCGACCTGGTCATCGTCGCTCTGCGGCGGCCCACCGATAGCAAGCGCCATCCGGTGCATGACGAGATCCGCGCCCCTGTCGTCTATCTGCCGGAATATCTGCACGGGGAGCCGGCGCGTGTATTCAGGGCGCTGCTCGCCTGCTTGCCGCGGGGCGGCTTCTGGCAGGCAATGGCCGCGTTGCTGCGCGATCTGCCGCGCGATTTCACCCGCAACCGGGTCCGCCGCTTTGGTCAGGCGCTGGTGCTGGCGGCCGAATGGCCGGACGGCGGACAGTGGCTGCATGCGCATTTCGCCCACACACCGGCCTCCGCAACACGCTATGCCAGCCTGATCCTCAATCTGCCGTGGACCTGTTCGGCACATGCCAAAGACATCTGGACCTCGCAGGATTGGGAACTGGCCGAGAAGTTGCAAACCGCGCGCTGGACGGTGACCTGCACGAGAACGGGCTACGATCATCTGAAAAAGCTGGTCGGCGAAAAATCGGCTGTGCATCTCAGTTACCACGGTCTGGACCTCGACCGATTCGGACCCTTCAAAGGCGAGCGCGGGGAGCGTGACGGGTCCGATGCCGGCGATCCGGCGCGCATCATCAGCGTTGGGCGAGCGGTGGAGAAGAAGGGCTTCGACACGCTGCTGCGGGCGCTGGCGCTACTGCCGAAAGAACTCAACTGGAGGTTCGAGCACATCGGCGCGGGCGAACAATTGAAGAAGCTGCAAGCCCTGGCGGCGGAACTGAACCTGGCGGATCGGGTTCGATGGGCGGGCGCATTGGCGCAGGCCGATGTGCTTGATCGCTATCGCAAGTCGGACATTTTCGCGCTGCCATGCCGCATCGCCGCCGATGGTGACCGCGACGGCCTGCCCAATGTGCTGGTCGAGGCCGCCAGCCAGAAACTGGCCTGTGTTTCGACAAAGGTGTCCGGCGTACCCGAGCTCCTGATCGATGGCGAAAATGGCTTGGTTGTCGAACCGGACGATCCGCCGGCGCTTGCGGCGGCGCTGCTCCGCCTAATCCGCGAACCGGCTCTGCGCCAGGCGCTGGGCAGCGCGGCGGAGCGTCGCGTGCGCGAGCATTTCGACCATCGCTCCAGCATCGGCCAACTCAAGGCCCTGTTCGAGAAGGAATGGCAAGCCGCATGAGCGCACCCCGCGTCCTGTTTTACGTCCAGCATCTGCTCGGCATCGGACATCTGGCGCGGGCGAGCCGTGTCGCCAAGGCTTTGACCGAAAACGGTTTCGACCTGACCCTGGTGACCGGCGGCGCGCCGGTAAGCGGCTTCCCGGCACAAGGGGTGAAGCGCATCGAGCTGCCGCCGGTCGTGGCCAGCGACCAGGGCTTTGGCGGGCTGGCGCAGATCGACGGCGGGCCGGCCGACGAGGCGTTCCTGAACGCGCGCCGCGGCCGCCTGCTCCATCTGTTTGCGGAGCTGCGCCCCGATATCGTCATCCTCGAAGCCTTTCCGTTTGGCCGCCGGCAAATGCGTTTCGAACTGCTGCCGTTGCTGGATGCCGTACGATCGACTTCGCCGAAACCGCTGGTCGTGTCGTCGGTTCGCGACATCTTGCAGGAGCAGACCAAGCCTGGCCGCAACGAAGAAATCCTTTGTTTGATCCAGGAGCATTTCGATCTTGTGATGGTGCATGGCGACCCTGCTTTCGCAGCGCTCGACGAGACCTTTCCGTTTGCCGACAAAATCCGCGACAGGATCGCCTATACCGGCCTCGTCGCCGGGCCCGCGCCGACGCCATCGGATGAGGTGTTCGACGTCCTCGTGTCGGCCGGAGGCGGAGCGGCGGGGCAGGGGTTGGTGAGGGCGACCGTCGAGGCCGCCAAACTAGTCTCCATCAAGTTGAAATGGGGCCTGATCACCGGCCCGAATCTGCCGGCGGCCGACTTCGATGCGGCTTCGGCTGCCGCGCCGCTGAATGTCTCGATCTTCCGCTTCCGCCCTGATTTTCCGAGCCTGTTGGCGAGCGCGGAGCTTTCTGTCTCGCAGGCTGGCTACAACACGGTTTGCGACCTTTTGCACGCCGGTTGCCGCTCGCTTCTGGTGCCCTTTGCGGCCGGCGGCGAGACCGAGCAGACGGCGCGCGCCGAACGGCTGCAGGCCTTGGGTCTGGCGAATTTTATCACCGAGGCCGACCTGACCCCACAAACGGTGGCGGCAGCCGTCGACGCGGCGCTGGCAAAGCCCAAACCGCCCGCCAATTCACTCGATGTCGACGGTGCGGTTCGCTCGGCTGAGGTGTTGCGTGCAAGGTTGATGGGCAAGGCATGACTTCTCGTCAGCCAACTATGTTGCAATCACACCGATCCAATCAGCATAAAGCGCGTGTATTTCTTCTGGGGTAGCGCGCCCGCAAACCGCACCTCGGCGAGCTGCGCCAGTGCCCGAAATTGGTCCAGAGAAGCGACGCAGTTGATATGCGTCGGCTCGGCGAAATAGTCGTTGGATTGCAGCAGAACCCGTGTGCCATTGGGTAGCATGTCCAACCAGCCGCGCACGTCGGCGATGTGCTCGCAACTCGTATTGACGACAAGGTCGGGCGCGCCCTGGGCGTAGTCGAGCTTGTACATGTCTTGCGTGATTGCCTTGAAACGTTCGCCGGCAGAGCGGTTAAGGGTATATCCGACCGCCTCGACGGATGGGTCGATATCGATGTTCTCGACAACGCCGATATCGAAGCGCATATCGTCAAAAAGCATCGCTGCCAGCACCCCGTACCAGCCGCCGAGCACCCAGATGCGCTCAAATTTCGGACCAAATGCATCGAACAACGCGTCCACGGCCCACATCTTGCACGCCACCTGCTTGTGGTTGAAGGCGTTCGCGATGTCGGCTTCCGGATGCTTGGCGATGACCCGGGCTAGATTGGCGACGAGGTTGCTGCCGCAATACGCGGCAATGCCTCGGGTCAGGTCGAAGGCATGTTCGCGCCAGTCTTCGGCTGCGGTCGGGTTGGCATCGTTCATGGCCCTGTTGTATTGTCGCCGCGACGCCAACACAACGCATTCCCGCCCGCAAGCCCATTCTATCCGGTCCAAAAGCAATGACAAAAGCCGCAATGGCGCCAGCCGGCATTTCCGATTCCCTGCCGCATCTGTCGGGGCCAGCAGCGGCGGTGCGCCAGGTGCTGGCCGCGCATTTCGTGCGGGACTGCGAGCACATCGTGGAGATCGGCGGCCATATCCGGCCGGTCACGGATTTCCTGACGCACCAGCCGAAGTCGGTGCTTTCGGTCGATCCGAAGACGCCGCCTTACGAATCGGACATGCTGAATGGCCAACCCTGCAGGGTCAGGCATGTGGCAAAAAAATTCCAGGAAGTGGATTACGACTTTGCGCCGCGCCGCTACGGTCTTGTGCTGCTCGGCTATTCGCTAAGACCCTTTGGCAGCTGCGAGCCGCTAGGCCCGCTTCTGTTTTCCCTGATTGACAACGCAAAGGTTGTCGTCATCGAATATACGCCGCAACTGGAGGGGGCCAGCAGCCAGGCGCCGATGATTGTAAACCGCCCGACCTTGCAACTTTTTTGCTGCTTCTCGCTCGATCTGAACGACGCCGCGATTGCCGATTCGCCCTATACGTACCGGCAGTTCTACGTGCTGCATCCGGCGGTCTGACGGCGCGATCCATGGAACCCAGCCTCGCGCGCTATATCTGGACGCATACCTGGCGCCAGCAGCTTTGGATCGTGGCGATCGTCGTTATCTCGATGATCCCCTATTACATGTCGTTCGATCTGCCCAAGCTGATCGTCAACGGACCGATTCAGGGCGACGGCTTCGATAGCCCGGGAGCGACCCAGACGTTTCTAAACCTTGCCTTCGATTTGCCCCTGATCGGCCATATCGATCTTTTTCCGGGATTTCAGCTTGACCGCCAGCAGACGCTGTTTGCGCTCAGCATGGTTTTCCTCGTGCTGGTCATCATCAACGGCCTCTTCAAGTTCTACATCAACACCTACAAGGGGCGGCTGGGAGAGCGCATGCTGCGCCGCATCCGCTTCCTGCTCGTCGATCTGGTGCTGCGCTTCCCCACCAGCCACTTCAAGCGGGTGAAATCGGCCGAAGTGGCGACGATGGTAAAGGACGAGGTCGAGCCGCTTGGCGGCTTTATCGGCGATGCTTTCGTATCTCCGGTCATGCTGGGCGGGCAGGCGCTGACAGCCATGATCTTCATCATGGTGCAGAATTTCTGGCTCGGACTCATCGCGCTGGGCATCGTCATCATACAGCTTGTGCTGATCCCGAAAATGCGCCGCCGACTGCTGGTGCTCGGCCGCGAGCGGCAGATCACAGCGCGCCAGCTGTCGGGCCGCGTCGGCGAGATCGTGGACGGAATCGGGGCCGTCCACATTCACGACACCTCCAACTACGAGCGGGCCGACATAGCGGCCCGGTTGGGGCGTATCTTCAAGATCCGCTACGACATCTACCAGTGGAAGTTCATGGTGAAGTTCATCAACAACTTCCTGGCACAGATTACGCCTTTCCTGTTTTACATGATTGGCGGCTATCTGGCCCTTCAGGGCCGGCTTGACGTCGGCCAGCTGGTCGCGGTGATCGCGGCTTACAAAGACCTGCCAGGGCCGATGAAGGAGCTCATCGACTGGGATCAGATCCGCCAGGACGTCCAGGTGAAATATGCGCAGGTGGTCGAGCAATTCACCGTTGACCGGGTGCTGGATGCAAAACATCAAGCCGTCATGATCGATGCAGTGCCGCCGCTCGG
>JBFWUS010000041.1:0-53703 GCA_050247155.1 Rhizobiaceae bacterium | reverse complement strand
TATACGGCGTCTATACCGGCGGCAGGCTCGCAGGCGTGGCCTCGATGTACCTCTTTGGCGACGAGGGAGCGGATTTTTCAGAGATAAAGATGGCTGCCGAGGGACTGAAGCATAATCGCAGCTATGGCCTTATTCACTTTATCAATCAGGAGATCATCCCACAGCACGGCTACACCAACGATGGATACCGCTCGCTGTTACACGATTCCGCCATTCAAAAGCTGTTGATCGACAAGCTTCACTTCGAAAGGGCATTCACGCGACTCCAAGTTCGGTATCGCCCGCCTGTGAGAACAATGATTAGGGCCAGCCGGCTCGTGGCGCCGATTCTAAAGAAAGCGGCTCCCCGCGTCGGCGCGGTGCTTCTGCAGGATCGGATTGCCGATGACAGCAACGCCGAACTCTACGATCTTTTTGAGTTTACCGCGTCTGATCCAGTCCCGGTAGAAATGCCGGGAATGCGTTTGGAACGAATGCCGCTGGGCTCAAGGCCAATGCACGTTTATTGGCGGGTGCTGTCTCGTGGCAAGGCTGCATGCTACCGCGCGATTACAGAGGATGGCGCCGTTGCGCATACCACTTATCTGCTGCCGAAAATGCCTCGATTATCGTTCATGGCCGCCACTGATTGGCAGATTGGCCCTGCGTTCACGGTTGAAAAATTTCGAGGCCGCGGCATTTACCGTTGGGTAATTGGCCAGATAGTGCGAGACCTGCAGGCAAAGGGCGAAAAAGGTCGTGTTTTGATGTTTGCCCATAATGGAAACGCCGCAAGCAGCCGGGGCATTCTGAAGGCCGGCTTTACGCGCATTGGTTTGATACGTAAGAGCGGCCTCGCGCGATCCTATAAATTGATAGCGAGTTTTCTTTAGTGGCTTCGGACCTTCGGCTTTCACGTTATGATGATCTTCTTGCCCAGATCACCGACATGGGCAGGACGATGTTGACACAAAGCGACTATTTCCGGTCGCCGCGAACGGAAAACATCTGCATTCTGCGCCATGATGTAGAATGGGGCTGCATCAATTCATTCCGGCAGGCGGAGTTGGAGGCTCGGCGCGGCATTCGTGCAAGTTATTATTTCCATGGCCCGCATCGGCCAAAGGTGTTCCAGCCCAAGGAGATGGAGCGATTCGTACAGCTCGGTCATGAGGTGGGGTATCACTACGAGGTGCTGGATCAGACCGATGGCAACTTCGAAAAAGCCAAGGCTATTTTCGAGGATGAGTTACGGCAGTTTCGGGACGCAGGATTCCCGACAACAACGGTCTGTGCGCACGGCAATCCACGGAAACGCAAGATCGGCTACAAGAGCAACTATGACATTCTGAAACGCTACCCCAATCTTCTGACCGAGCAAGAATTGCTTGGAGAGGCCTCCACAAGCTTCTTCCCGACGGAAGAGATATTTTCTGTTTCCGACACGGGGGCGAGCATGAAGGCATCCGTCAAATCCAACGCTGTTCCTGTGTCCGGCGGTACTGTCAAAGGGTTGCTGGATATTCTTCACCAGAGCGATCCATACCTCCTGCATATCCTCACGCATCCCGACTACTGGTCCGCTGGTCCCGTGCGGGCTCACGCCCTCTCGATGGCAGGGTCCGCGTTGCGCGTGATGACCCGGGGCGCCAGAGCAGGCTTGTCGCTGCTTCGCTGAGGCCAGAAAACGCCGCGGATCACGTCCTGCCAAATGATCTAGCCGACGCCTACGCGGGTCTGGTTTCGCCAACCAACTGGGATCCCCAAATCGCAACATTGCGTACTCTGCGGCGCTGCATTGACAAATCCGGTCCAGCGCCCTCTATCGAATCAAGATCACGCGGACCAACCTCCTTCGATGACCACCAACATTGCGCTCACCGGCCTTGCCCGCGACCTCGCCCGCCGTGCGGATGAGGGCAAGCCAGTGCGCATCGGCGTCATCGGCTCAGGCGAGATGGGCACCGACCTCGTCACGCAATGCATGCTGATGCAGGGCGTCGAACTCGTCGCAATGTCGACCCGCCGCCCGCATACGGCCAGGCACGCGGTCCAGATCGCCTATGGCGACGATGCGCGCGCCGTCGAGGCCGGTACGGAATCGCTCGTCACCGCCGCGATCGAGGCCAAAAGGCTGGCAATTACCTCGAACGACCTGCTGGTTACCCACCCGCTGGTCGATGTGGTGATCGACGCCACCGGCAAGCCTGGCGTCGCTGCCGATTTCGACCTGATGGCGATGGAGCACGGCAAGCACGTCGTGATGATGAATGTCGAGGCCGACGTCACTATCGGGCCCTATCTCAAGCAACAGGCGGACCGACTGGGCGTTATTTACACGATCGGCGCCGGCGATGAGCCATCATCGTGCATGGAGCTGATCGAGTTCGCCTCCGCGCTTGGCTACACCATCGTCTCTGCCGGCAAGGGCAAGAACAACGCCTTCAATCCCGACGCGGTGCCGGACGACTACCGGGCGGAAGCCGAGCGGCGCAACATGAACCCGCGCATGCTGGTCGAGTTCGTCGACGGCTCGAAAACCATGGTTGAGATGGCGGCGATCGCCAACGCCACCGGCCTGGTGCCCGACGTGCCGGGCATGCATGGCCCCGACGCCGCACGCGAAACCTTGGCCAAGGTGTTGATACCTAGGGAAGACGGCGGACTGCTCTCAAAGAAGGGCGTGGTCGACTACACGGTCGGCAAAGGCGTCGCGCCCGGCGTGTTCGTCGTCGTCGAGGCGACGCACCCACGCATCATCGAGCGCATGGACGATCTGCACGTCGGCAAGGGCCCCTACTACGCCTTCCATCGTCCGTACCACCTCACCTCGCTGGAAGTGCCGCTGACGGCCGCGCGCATCATGCTCTACGGCAAGCCTGACATGGTGCCGCTGCCGAAACCCGTGGCTGAAGTCTGCGCCGTCGCCAAACGAGACCTCGCCGCCGGCGAGACTTTCGACGCCATCGGCGAGACTTGTTACCGCTCCTGGACGATGACCGTTGGCGAAGCTCGCGACGCAAGGGCGGTGCCGGTCGGGCTGCTGGAAGGCGGCCAAGTGCTGAAACCGGTGAAAAAAGGCCAGCTGCTGACCGCCGACAACGCCGCGCCGGACCCTACGACCCGGCTCTACGCGCTGCGGACAAAGCAGGATGAGATGCTCTATGGCCGGCGCTGACGGGAATTTGCTCCGCGTGAACCACGAGCGCTGCCAAGAGAGCAAAAAATGAGCGTCCAAGGCCATCAAATCACGCTTGTTCGCCATGGCGAGACCGAATGGAGCAAAGCCGGCAAGCACACCGGCCGCACCGACATACCGCTGACGGAAACAGGCGAGGCGGCGGCGCGCGGGCTGGCGGATCGTCTGGCCGGCGTCGCATACGGCGCGGTCTGGACGAGCCCCTCGCTCCGGGCGCGCACGACATGCATGTTGGCCGGCTTCGGCAACGAGGCCGTCGTCAAGGACGACCTCGCCGAATGGGACTATGGCGATTACGAAGGCATCACCACCAAGGAGATCCGGGAAAGCCGGCCCGGCTGGTTCCTGTTTCGAGACGGCTGCCCGAACGGAGAGGCAGCTGCCGATGTCGGCGCCCGCGCCGACCACATCATCGCTGGCCTGCGGGAGCAGAACGCAAACGTGCTGGTCTTTTCAAGCTCGCATTTCTTGCGCGTGCTTGCCGCCCGCTGGATTGGCCTGCCGCCCGAAGGCGGCGCGAACTTCGTTCTGGACACCGCCAGCATCAGTGTCGTCGGCTACGAGCGGGACACGCCGGTCATCCGACGGTGGAACCAGACGTAACATTGGCTGCATCGTCGTAGCTTTCCGCCAGCAACCTCGGACCTTGTATTTGCCAAATGGCAGATTATCTCCTATTTTATGCCAAAAGGAGAATGCCATGGCGCAGCTTCAGCTCATCGACACACCGACGGTCGACTTCACCGGTCAGCCGATCACCGACGATGAAGCGGCAGCCATGTTCCGAGCCGCGATCAACCTGTTCCGCCTCTGGGAAATCACCGACGACGAAGCCGCGACGCTGCTCGATCTGCCGCCACGCACCTATGCGCGCTGGAAGGCCGGTGCGCTCGGCCGCATCGACCGCGACGGCAAGGCCCGGCTTTCCAACCTGATGGGCATTCACAAGGCGCTGCGCATCATCTTTCGCGAGCCGCAGCGCGGCTATCGCTGGGTCAAGGCGGCCAATGAGGCGTTTGCCGGGCGCTCGGCGCTCGACATCATGCTGGGCGGCGAGTTGACCGACCTGATGCGGGTCCGCCGCTATCTGGATGCGGAGCGCGGCGCGCAGTGAAGTCTCTGCCCGACCCGCCTGTCGTGGCCATTCACTGGCCGGACGCCGTGCGCATCATCCGCAGCATATTCCCACCCATCGACCTCTTCGAAGACATCGCCGATCCCGCCGACTGGCCGCTTCTGATCGCCGCCGAAATGAAGACCAATCCGCGCCTGGTCGAATCGATCGGCAATCTCGATCTCGTGCCGCCGCATCGCCGCGTTTCGGGTTCCGGCGCCAGCTATCTGATGGCGCCGTTTACCCATGTCAGCCCGGATCGAAAAAGCCGCTTCAGCGACGGCACGTTCGGCGTGCTCTATGCCGGTGACCGGTTTCACGTGGCGCTGATGGAAACCATTCATCATCACGCCGCCTTCATGGCCCGCACGAAAGAGCCGCCCGGTTGGACCTCACAATTCCGCGAGATCGTGCTCGATATCGTCGCTGAGCTGCACGACCTGCGCGGCGGCCATGCGGCATTCGGCACGTTTCTCTATCCCGACGACTACCGGTCCGGCCAGGCGCTGGGCGCTTCGCTCCGAAAGGCGGGATCGGATGGCATCGTCTATCCCAGCGTCCGCTGTCCCGGCGGCGTTTGCGCCGGGCTCTTTTACCCGGACCTTGCCAGCAACCCCGTCCAGGGGCGGCATCTGGATTATCACTGGAACGGCGCGCGCATCGATTATTATCGCGACGCCGGCGCGGGGCGGATCTACCGAATAATGGAATCTTGAACGCCGTCGCCCTACCTTCCAAGCTCCACGCTTCGGGCCTGCGCCGCCTCGACCGCCTCGCCCACCAGCTTTTTCAGACGGTCGTCGCCCATCAGCACTTGCAGCGCCGCATGGGTGGTGCCGTTGGGGCTGGTCACCTGGCGGCGCAGTTCGGCCGGATCCTCGCGGCTTTCGGCCGCCAGCGAGGCCGCGCCATAAACGGTCTGCATGGCCGACAGCCTGGCGATCTCCGGCCGCAGTCCCGCCTGCTCGGCCGCGGCCGTCAGGCATTCGATGAAATGAAAGACGTAGGCCGGTCCCGACCCGGAAACGGCGGTGACGGCATCCATCAGGCTTTCATCCTCGATCGTCGCGACTTCACCGCTCGCTGCCAGAAGATCGGCGACGATGGCTTTCATCTCGTCCGTCACTTTCGGACTGGAAAACAACACCATCATGCCCCTGCCGATCGCCGCCGGCGTGTTCGGCATGCAGCGGATGATGGGTGTCGCCGCGCCGAGCACTTCTTCGAACGTCTTCACAGGCGTGCCGGCGGCTATACTCAGGAAGGTCGTCTCGCCTTTGCCGTAAGCAGCATAACCTGCCGTCACGTCGCGGATCACCTGCGGTTTCACCGCAAGCACGATCAACGCGGGCTTGCTATCCTGCGGCAGCGCGTCGGCTGCAGGCCCTACCGGGCATCCGAGCCCGGCCGCCCGTTCGCGCAAACCATCATTCGGCTCGACGATGAAGGTCTCCTCCGGCTCCAGTTTGCCTGCCTTGAGCCAGCCGGACAGCATGGCGAAACCCATATTGCCGGCGCCGACGAGAATGAGTTTTATGGCCATGGAATGCTCCTTTGAGCGATCTCATAACCGCTCCATCGCGCCGACGGAAGCCATAGCAAAAAGCCCCGGAGCGATGCTCCAGGGCTTGAAACTGCTGATGAACAATCTGCGTGGCGATCAGAAGTTCGGCAGAACCGACGTGTCAATCCCGCCACCGAGGCGCTGCGACGCGGGAATGTCGCTATTCTGCGTCTGGATCGAGCCGGTCGTCTGCGGATCGATGAATTTCTTGGACATAAGCGTGGAAACTTCCGGCGCAGCGACCGTGTTCTGCTCGTTGTCCTTTGCGAAAGCTGCCCCCGACAAAGCCAGCACGGCGGCAAGGGCGATAACGGTGGTCTTCATGATCTTGGCTCCTGGTCAGTTTTTCGTACGTGTACGATACGACGTACATATACGCCGAATTTTTCCGACCGCAAGATGGATTCGTACATGTACGAAAACTTTTTTGTGATGAAGCGAGGGGCTTGAAATCGACGAGCGGGTTAACGTGTCGCGTGGGCGCGGCAGGCGAAGAGCCCAAAATGGGCTTTTCGAATTCCCGACATCCGGAGCCGTCGCGGAGGGCAATAGCCAGGGCCGAAAGGCAGCGCGGTCACGATGGAATTTGCCACGAATTATGTTGTCCCGGTGCAACGGCCCCGGCCGATGATCTCTCTATCCTTTCTTGCGACAGTTCCTCGCTTTTCGTCCGGTTGCGCCTTCCGCGCCAAGCGCATAACAAGACTGGCAACCAAACGGCCCGCCGGAACCCTATGGACCTGTTGAAACTCATAGCCTTCGACGCCGACGATCTCGCCATCGTGTCGGCGCACGTCCAGGATGCAATCACCAAGATCGGCGATCTGGACTACAAACCGGCCGAAAAGCGCTTCGTGCTGCCGCTGCATCGCTTCGTCTGGGAAATCGAGGCAGGCCGCTTCCGCAAACCGCACAATGAGCGCCGCAACAGCGTGCTGCATTTCGAGCGGGTGCTCGCAGTCAAGACGGCTGGCATCGACCAGAGCAAAAAGAACGACGTGCTCTCACTGCTTGCAATCGGTTTCGAAGCTGGCGAGACGCCAGCCGGTACGATCGAGCTGGTTTTTGCCGGCGGTGGAGCAATCCGACTCGAAGTCGAGGTCGTCGAAGCCCGTCTCGCCGATCTCGGCGGCGCCTGGGAAGCCTCTTCCCGTCCCAGCCACAAGGTGTAGCGATGGCAATCACCCTGCGGCAGGCGGACGCCGATTTTGAACAGAGGTTCCAGGCTTTTCTTGCCAGCAAGCGCGAGGATTCGCCGGAGGTCGACCAGACGGTTCGCCAGATCATCGCCGATGTACGCCAGCGCGGCGATGCCGCGGTGAAGGAACTGGTCAAGAAATTCGATCGCGCCGACCTCGACCAGATCGGGCTCAGGGTCACCGCCGACGACATAAAGGCCGCATATAAACATGCCGCGCCCGAGACGGTCGATGCGTTGAAATTCGCCCGTGACCGCATATTGGCGCATCACCGGCGTCAAATGCCGAAGGACGATCGCTACACGGACCCGATCGGCGTCGAACTCGGTTCGCGCTGGACGGCCGTGGAATCAGTCGGCCTCTATGTTCCAGGCGGCCTTGCCAGCTATCCGAGCTCGGTGTTGATGAACGCCATTCCGGCCAAGGTCGCAGGCGTCGAGCGTGTCGTCATCGCGGTGCCGCCGACCGGCGGCGACATCAATCCGCTGGTGCTGGTCGCGGCGGACATCGCCGGCGTTTCCGAGATTTATCGCATCAGCGGCGCGCAGGCGATTGCGGCCCTTGCCTACGGCACCGAAACCATCGCGCCGGTCGCCAAGATCGTTGGTCCTGGGAATGCCTATGTCGCCGTCGCCAAGCGGCAGGTGTTCGGGCAAGTCGGCATTGATTCGATCGCCGGGCCGTCCGAAGTGCTGGTGATCGCAGACAAGGATAATGATCCTGCCTGGCTGGCCGCCGACCTGCTGGCGCAGGCGGAGCATGGCGGCGGTGCGCAATCCATTCTCATGACGGACGACGAGGGGCTCGCCCGGTCGGTTTCGGAGGAAGTCGATCGCCAGATCGCGGCCTTGCCCCGACCTGACCACGCGCGCGAAGGCTGGCGCGAGTTCGGCGCTGTGATCATCGTCAATTCGATCGACGACGCCCTGCCACTCGCCGATCGTATCGCGGCGGAACATGTCGAGCTTGCGTTCGACGACGCTGAGGCCTTCTTCGGCAGGATGCGCAATGCCGGAGCAGTCTTCATCGGTCGTCACACGCCGGAGGTGATCGGCGATTATGTCGGCGGCTCCAACCACGTGCTGCCGACCGCCCGCTCTGCCCGGTTTTCTTCCGGCCTGTCGGTGCTCGATTTCGTCAAGCGCACCTCGGTGCTGAAGCTCGGGCCAGAACAATTGAAGGCGCTCGCGCCTGCGGCGATCGCATTGGCCAAGGCCGAAGGGCTCGACGCGCATGCCCGCTCCGTCGCCATCAGGTTGAACATGTAGAGATGTCGGGCACCGGTCGCACCAACGCCAAGCTGGTCGATATCGTCCTCGACGAATCGATCGGCCGTTCGACGCCCGACGTCGAGCATGAGCGCGCGGTCGCGATCTTCGACCTGATCGAGGAGAACAGCTTTGCCCCGGTCAATGATGCGGAGGGCGGACCTTACAAGCTGAAGCTCGCGCTCGCCGAACAGCGCCTCGTCTTCGCCATCTCGCGCGAAAGCGGCGACGATGTCGTCACCCACATCCTCTCGCTGACGCCGTTCCGCCGGATCATCAAAGACTACTACATGATCTGCGAGAGCTATTACGACGCCATCCGCTCCTCAACGCCGAGCCAGATCGAGGCGATCGATATGGGCCGTCGCGGCCTGCACAATGAAGGCTCGCAGACTCTGCTCGACCGGCTGGCCGGCAAGATCGAGATCGATTTCGACACCGCGCGACGCCTCTTCACCCTGGTCTGCGTGCTGCATTGGCGCGGCTGACGATGAGCAACCAATATCCCTTTTGCTCGGAGTAGGTTCGGTGAAAGCTAGGCCGGATAGAATAGGAACCGAACTCAACAACCTTGATAGCCTATTGCGCAACTTTGACTTGTCGACATGCGAGCGCGCGATTGCTTTGCAATTGGTTGATACGGTCGAGAAACTGATCGATCCCGCAACAAGGTGTCGTTTCGAGTTTATCCTCGGTACGGTGCGGCAGCTTTGGCGAGAGCCAGACGAAAGCTCAATATTTCATGCCCTGAATTATTTTGATTTCGTACGCTTACACTTGGTTCATTCGGAATCGGAAAAGCAGATTTGCTTTGTCTTGTGGGGCGCGTTGCCACGCATGATGCCGCCGACAGAGGAAGAGATACGAGACTGGTGCTATGAAGTCATTGAGATTTACTTGGAAAATGGCGCTGGAGATGTTGATCAGTTCTATGACGACGCGCGTCAACGAGCCGAGGCGGAAGAGACTGCGCGGACTGAAAGCAGATGACACTGACCATAGCGCGGCGTTTGCCGATGAAGGAGCGTGCCTCGACAACCCTCTCCGTCGGCCCGTATGAAATCCACACCTTTCTGGACGGCCTGTTCACGGACTCGATCGACCAACTTATCCACGACAGCGGGACGGCCACCCGCCAGAGGGCCATCGACGCCTGGGGCAAACCCGACTTCACCATCGACGTCAATTGTTTCGGCCTGCATGGGCCGGACGGACTGATCCTCATCGATGCCGGCACAGGCCCAGCCTGGGGACCGCATCTCGGCCATGCCGAAAGCGCGATGCGCGCCGCCGGTTTTGCGCGGGAGCAGGTTTCCACCGTTCTGTTAACGCACATCCATGGCGACCATGCCCTCGGCCTGTTCGACGGGCTCGTACCACGTTACCCGAACGCCGACATTCTGATCCCGCGCGCCGAACTCGACTGGTTCGGCGATGCCGCTCGGAAAGACGCCGCGCCCAAAAACAAGCGCTCAGGTTTTCTGACGGTCGACCGGCTGCGCGAAGCCTATGGCGTGCAGCTTCGCCCCATCGATGTCGGCCCGGTGCTGGCCGGCATCGACGCCATCGCCCTGCCCGGCCACACGCCAGGCCATACGGGATATCTCGTGCACGACGACCGCCGCGCGGTCCTTTTCTGGGCCGATGTCGTGCATCTGGCGGAATTGCAGCTCGCCGATCCTGACCTCGGCTTCGATTTCGACATGGACGCCGATGCCGCCCTGCGCAGCCGACGTCATGCCCTGGAAAGCGCCGCGCGCGAAGGCTGGTACGTCGCTGGCAGCCATGTGCACGGAATCAAACGTGTGACACGGAATGCCGATGGCTATGCCTTCATCGAAGAATGACTCGAAGCAGGTTCACAAAGCTGCCTTGATCATATAGGTTCCGCCAAATTTTTCCGGCCCCTGCCGGCCGAATCCCATACAAAGGAAGAGAATGCCGAAGGAAGAAGTCCTCGAATTTCCGGGCACTGTGACCGAACTGCTGCCCAATGCAATGTTCCGTGTAAAACTCGAAAACGAGCACGAGATCATCGCGCACACCGCCGGCCGCATGCGCAAGAACCGCATTCGCGTGCTCACCGGCGACAAGGTTTTGGTTGAAATGACGCCCTACGACCTCACCAAGGGGCGCATCACCTATCGTTTCAAGTAAGGCGCTGCCACCCCGATGACTTCATCGGCAAAGCTGGTGCTGGCGTCAGGCTCGCCCCGCCGCATCGAATTGTTGCAGCAGGCCGGCGTCGAGCCGGACCGCATCGTGCCGGCCGACATCGACGAGACGCCGCACCGCGCCGAACATCCGCGTTCCCTTGCCAAGCGCCTGGCGCAGGAAAAAGCCGAAGCCGCCCTTGCCAAGCTGCGCAAGGAAGCCGATTTCGAGCCTTGTTTCGTGCTGGCCGCCGATACGGTGGTCGCCGTCGGCCGCCGCATCATGCCCAAGGCCGAGACGCTGGACGATGCCGAATTCTGCCTGCGTTTCCTGTCAGGGCGCTCGCACCGGGTCTATTCCGGTGTCGCCATGTTCGCGCCCGACGGCAAGCTGCGCCAGCGCCTCGTCGAGACGCGCGTGCGCTTCAAGCGCCTGTCGCGCGAGGAGATCGACGCCTATCTGGCCTCCGGCGAATGGCGCGGCAAAGCCGGCGCCTATGGCGTGCAGGGTCTCGCCGGGACTTTCGTCGTCAAGCTGGTCGGCTCCTACACCAATGTCGTCGGCCTGCCGCTCTATGAAACTGTCGGGCTTCTGACCGGCGACGGTTATCCCGTGCATTTTAGCTGGTTGTCTGCCGGCCAGCCCAGCGGGCGTAAGAAATGAAGCCGGATTCCGAAAACAAGGGGTCGGCTAAAGGGACTGCGGCCAGCAATGTCGCGCCGATCCGCACCAAACGCCCCTGCCCCGAATGCGGCAAGCCGTCTGCACGCGAGACCTACCCATTCTGCTCGCCGCGCTGCAAGGATGTCGACCTGAACCGCTGGCTTTCCGGGGCTTATGCGATCCCGGTGCGCGACGACGAGGAAGAGGACGAGGCCAACAAACGCGCGACCTCCGACGAGGAATAGCCGTTACGGGCACGGCGCCAAGCCAAAATCCACTTTGGTCCCAACGGGTTGCGCATGCGGCAAAAGGTGACTTGGCGACGATCGAACTTTTCAGCGGCAATACGCTGGACAGCCACCAATTGCGTGCTATAACCCGCCCGCTTTGACGGGCTCGGCCCGCCAGACAGGCGAGCCGGCCATTCAGTCGCAACGCCAAGCCCAGGTAGCTCAGTTGGTAGAGCAGCGGACTGAAAATCCGCGTGTCGGTGGTTCGATTCCGCCCCTGGGCACCATTTTCGTGCTTCACGCCGCCTGATTGCCCGTAAATACAACCGGCGCCAACGGCTCGCGGCCGAGGATCAAGTCAGCGCCTTTTTCGCCCACCATGATCGTCGGTGCGTTGGTATTCGAGGACGGCACGCGCGGCATGATCGAGGCGTCGCAAACACGCAATCCGTCAACGCCACGCAGCTTCAGGTCCGGAGTCACAACGGCCATATTGTCATGGCCCATTTTGCAGGTGCCGACCGGATGATGGTCGGTCTTCGACGTGCGGCACGCATAGTCGAACAGGTCGTCATCCGACTGAAGGGAAGGCCCCGGCAGCACTTCGCGCATGACGTAGCGCTCAAGCGACTTCTGCCGCATGATCTCGCGCGCCAGCCGCAAGCCCTTGATCGACATCTCGCGGTCGTAGGGATCGCTCCAATAGTTCGGGTCGATGAGCGGCATCGCGGTTGGATCGGCGCTCTTGAGGCGCACAGAACCGCGCGAACGCGGCCGCAGGAAAGCGGAGTTCAGCGTAACGCCGGGATTCTTCAGCTTTTCGACACCGGCCTCGATGCCGGAGCCCAGGCCGAGGTGGAACTGGATATCCGGCCAGGCTGCGGTCGGGTCGGCATACCAGAAACCGCCGGTCTCGAAGAGGCTCGACGCGGCGGGGCCCTTCTTCAGCAGGATATATTGCAAGCCGGCCCAGACCGTTTTGTCCAGCCGCGCATAGCTGTCATAAGTGTGGTCGCCATTGCATTCGGCAATCACGAACAGGTCGAGATGGTCCTGCATGTTCGAGCCGACGCCCGGCAAATCGTGTACCACAGGGACGCCGGCCGATTTCAGGTGATCGGCCGGACCGATGCCGGATAGTTGCAAAAGGCGCGGCGAGCCGATCGCGCCGCAGGAGACAATCACCTCACGCTCGGCGCGCAGGATCTGCGGCTGGCCGCCCGGCTTGTCGACGATCTCCACACCGACCGCCCTACCCTTCTCGACGACCACCCGCGTGACCAGCGCGTCGGTGCGTACGGTCAGATTCTTGCGGTCGCGGATCGGCTTCAGATAGGCGACCGAGGTCGACGAACGGCGGGCGTCTTTTTGCGTCAGCTGGTAGTAGCCCAATCCTTCCTGCTTCGCCCCGTTGAAATCCGGGTTGAACGGAATGCCCATCTCCTGCCCGGCCTGGAAATAGGCCTCGCAGATCGGAAGCGGCGAAATCGGATTGGACACGCCAAGCGGCCCGCCATAGGAATGGTAATCGTTGGCGTAGCGCTGGTTGTTTTCTGCCCGCTTGAAGTAGGGGAGAATGTCGCGATAGCCCCAGCCGTCGCACCCCTCTTCCTTCGCCCAGCCGTCATAGTCGCCGGCATTTCCGCGCGTGTAGATCTGCGCGTTGATCGACGAGCCGCCGCCGACAACCTTGGCCTGCGTGTACCAGAAGACCCGGTCTTTCATGTGTGTCTGCGGCACCGTCGACCAGCCCCAGGAGGCGATGCCTTTGGTCATCTTGGCGAAGCCTGCCGGCATGTGGATCAGCGGATGCCAATCCTTGCCGCCGGCCTCGATGAGCAGGACCGTGCTGGACGGATCTTCCGAAAGCCGGTTGGCAAGCACGCAGCCGGCCGGCCCGGCGCCGACGATGATAAAATCGGTCATGTCCAGTTCCTCTAGAGGCGCGGCACCGAAAGCGCGCCATCCACATTGACGACCGTACCGGTCGCAAATCCCAATTTGCCGGAAGCCAGCGCCGCGACCGCCGAGGCGACATCCGCTGCCTCGCCCCAGCGGCTCGACGGCACCAGCCCACCGGCAATCAGCCGGTCATATTTGTCCGACACCGCGGCGGTCATGTCGGTACGGATGATGCCCGGTCTGACCTCGAACACGCCGATATTTTCTGGCGCCAGCCGGACGGCGAGGTTTTTCACCCACATCGACAGCGCCGCCTTCGAGACGCAATAGTCGGCGCGTTCAGGCGACACCATGTCGGCGCTGACCGAAGTGATGGTGACGATCGAGCGCGGGCGGCTGGACGCATTGTTCAGCATCGCGCGGGCGACGGCGTTGGTCAGGAACACCGTGCCACGCAAATTGATGTTCATGACGCGGTCGAAGTTTTCCGGCGCGACGCTCAACATGTCGCCGCGCACCACCGCGCCGACGCCAGCATTGTTGACCAGGCAATCGATGCCGCCGAGCTTTGCCACGCAATCGTCGACGGTGGCTTCGTGCGAGGCAACGTCGGCGATGTCGCAGCGGCCATAGGCGAGACGCGCGCCGTGCGTCGTGATAGCGCCCACCAATTCAGCAGTTGGTTCGTCGGCTAAATCGGCAACGTAGAGGTCGAAGCCGCCTTCGGCCAATGCCTCAGCGCAGGCGCGGCCAATGCCGCGTGCCGCGCCCGTGACGAGTGCTACGGGGCGGGTCATTGGATTGTCCCCCGATCGGAAAGGTCGGCGGGACAGCGCCCCCCTCTGTCCTGCCAAATTGGCCGCCAAAGCACCCATCAAATCAACTCCGTCTTGCGAATATGATCGGCCACGCGCAGAGCCTGCGCGGCAACGGTCAAGGATGGATTGACGGCGGCGGACGTCGGCAGAAAGCCGGCGTCGACGATAAAAAGATTCTGGTGATCGAAGCTGCGGCACCACGGGTCGGACACGCAATTTGCGGGGTCGGTTCCGATACGCGTGGTCCCGCATTGGTGGGATGGCAGACGGCCGTCGACAAGCTGGCTCAGGATGATCGGATATCCCGCTGCCCGCATGCGCTCCTTGACGCACGCCACCAGGGTTTCATGCGCCTTCATGTTCGAGAAGCGCCACTCGAGAACCACCCGATTGCCATCCAGCCGAACGCGGCTTTCCTTGCGCGGCAGATCTTCCGAAACGAGATACCAATCGACCGCGCGCCGGATCAGCATGTTGAGCGCGATTTCGGGGACAAGCCTCACACGGCTCTTGAGGATCGGCGCGGTGACGCGTCCGAGAAGCTGAACCTGGCCGAGCGGCCCCGAACCCTTTCCATCATCGAAATAGAAATCGTTGAAGTGGATGGTCTTCTGATAGACGGAATCGTTGACGCTTCGCGGGTCGATGGCCAGCATGAAGGTCGCGTTGTGGTTCATGAAATTGCGGCCAACCTGATCCGAACTGTTGGCGAGGCCGTTGGGGTTGCGGCCGCCCGCCGAACTCAGAAGCAGGGTGGCGGAGCGGATCGCCCCGGCCGCGAGGATCACAAGCTTCGGCGACAGCCGCCTTTCCTCACCCTTCTGGCGATAGACGATCGAGGAGATGCGATTTCGCTCGTCGGTCTCCAGCCGGATGACGTCAGCCCCGGTTTGCAGCTCGATATCGCTGTCCTTGAGTGCTGCGGCCAGGCCACAGCTTTCGGCATCCATCTTACCCGTCAGCGTGTCCGGGTAGGCATCAAAAGGTGTTTTCGCCCGCGCCAGCCAGCGGTCGATATCGACACCGAGCGGCAGGCTGGCCGGGTGCAATCCAGCCGACTTCAGCCGCTCGCGGACCTTGGCGATCGCCGGTTCGTCCGGCACAGGCGCGAAAGGGTATTTCTGGGAGTGATATGGCTCAGTTGGGTCTTCGTCCGTGGTTCCCCGCACCTGATAAAGCTGCTCCGCCTTGGAGTACCAGGGCTCAAGTTCCTCATAAGAGAAAGGCCAGGCGGGCGAGACGCCGCCGTCGGGAAACTCCAGTTCGGCAAAATCCTCCTTGCGGTAGCGGAAGAGGACCGCGCCGTAAAACTTCGTATTGCCGCCCACGACATGATAGTTGCCGGGGTTGAACTCCTTGCCGTCCTTGTCGAGCCACATCTCCTTCGGCCGAAAATGGCCGCGCTGGAAGATCGCCCGCGCGTCACGCGTTTCCGGCGTGTCGGTGAGCCGCTCGCCCTTTTCAAGGATTGTGACCTTCGCGCCGCTGCCGGCCAAGCCCGCGGCAATCGTCGCTCCGCCCATGCCGGAGCCGATGATGACGATATCGGGGGTCATACGTCAGCGTCGACGACAATCCTGTGCCGACCCCCCTCTGTCCTACCGGACAGCTCCCCCTCAAGGGGGGAGATCACGCACGTCATCGAAAGTGCTCGACCTGCAAAACTGGAAATTGGCGAAAGCCAAGCGGCCGGCTGATCTCCCCCCTTGAGGGGGAGATATCCGACAGGACAGAGGGGGGTCGGTGACAGCACTGTCACGGCGAAGCTCGCTGATTGTACAAGCGTGGAAAATTAGCCAATCCGGTCTTGGCTCTGGGGATCGAAGAACACCGCCTTCGACAGATTGAACGCCAGCGGCGTCATCGAACCCGGCTGCACATTGGCGTCAGCTCGCAGCCGAGCGACGACATGCTTACCGCCCAGCGCCGTCACCGCAAAAGTGTCGGAGCCGGCCGGCTCGACGACTTCGATATGGCAATCCGCATTGACCAGTTGCTTGGCATTCTTGTCGGCGCCATCGGGGTCGGTCAGCGCCTCCGGGCGCACGCCGAAGACGATGTCACGATCCTTGAACGCGCCGAGACCTTCCGGTGCATTGTTGAGCGGCAGTACGATCGGCGTACGCTGGCCACGGTCGAGTACGACTGTCAGCTTGTTGCCTTCTACGCCGATCTTGGCCGGCACGAGATTCATTGCCGGCGAGCCCATGAAGTCGGCGACGAACATATTGACCGGGTTGTTGTAGATTTCGGCCGGCGTGCCGAATTGCTGCAACACGCCGTCCTTCAGCACGGCGATCTTGGTCGCCAGCGTCATCGCCTCGATCTGATCGTGCGTGACATAGACAATCGTCGTTTTCATGCGCTGGTGCAGCCGCTTGATCTCCGTGCGCATGTCGATGCGCAACTTGGCGTCGAGGTTGGACAGCGGTTCGTCGAACAGGAACACCTGGGGATCACGCACGAGCGCCCGGCCCATGGCAACGCGCTGACGCTGGCCGCCCGAAAGCTGGCTCGGCTTGCGGTCGAGCAGATGGCCGATCTGCAGGAGCTTCGCCACGTCGGCGATCGCCTTGTCGCGCTCCGGCTTCGGCACGCCCCGGATTTCCATGCCGAAGGCGATGTTCTCGCCCACCGTCATGTTCGGATAGAGCGCGTAAGACTGGAACACCATGGCGATGTCGCGCTTCGACGGGTGCAGGTCGTTGACCTTGTTGCCGTTGATGCGGATTTCGCCGCCGGTGATGTTTTCCAGCCCGGCGATGGTGTTGAGCAAGGTCGACTTGCCGCAGCCCGACGGGCCGACCAGCACGAGGAAGCCGCCCTTCTCGATTTCGAGATTGATGCCCTTCAGGATCTTGGTCGCGCCAAAATCCTTCTGGAGGTTGACGATCTGCAAAAAGGACATGGGTTCACCCTTTCACGGCGCCGGCCATCAGGCCGCGAACGAAGTAGCGTCCGGAGACGATGTAGACGATGAGGGTCGGCAGCGCGGCCAGGATCGCGCCGGCGAAGTGGACATTGTATTCCTTCACGCCGGTCGACGAGTTCACCAGATTGTTGAGCGCCACCGTGAGCGGGATCGAGTCGACCGAGGAGAAGGACGAGCCGAACAGGAAGTCGTTCCAGATATTGGTAAACTGCCAGATGACCGTCACCACGATGATCGGCCCGGATGACGGCAGCAGGATGCGTCGGAAAATCTGGAAGAAGGTCGCGCCATCGATCTGCGCTGCGCGGATCAGCTCTGTCGGAAACGCTTCATAATAGTTGCGGAAGAATAGCGTGGTGAAGCCGAGACCATAGATCGCGTGGATCAGGATCAGGCCGGGCACCGTACCGGCCAATCCGAGCAGACCCAAGATACGCGCCGACGGGATCAGCACGATCTGGAACGGGATGAAGCACGCGAGTAGCATGAGCCCGAAAACGATGTTGTCGCCTTTGAACCGCCACTTGGTCAGTACGTAGCCGTTCAGCGCGCCGAGGATGGTGGACAGCGCGACGGCCGGTACCACCATCATTATCGAGTTTAGAAAGTAAGGCTTCAGTCCGGTCGGCGAGACGCCGATCTGCGCGGTCGACCATGCGCTAAGCCAAGGTTCGATCGTCCACTGGTCCGGAAGCGCCAGCATGTTGCCCTGGCGGATCTCGTCCAGCGGCTTGAGCGAATTCACCAGCATCACGTAGAGCGGCAAAAGGTAATAGACCGCGAAAACGATCAGCACCGAATAGATGACGGCTCGCGCAAAGATTCCGTTGCGTGTCGCAACGTCTTGAGATTGCCCGCTCATTGCTTCTTCCCTCCCGCGAGTTCGGAATAGAGGTAGGGCACGATGATGGAGAAGATCATGATCATCATGATCATCGCGGACGAGGCGCCCATCGCCATCTCGTTGCGGCCGAAGGTGAACTTCTGCATGAACAGCGCCGGCGTCCATGTGGCCGTGCCGGGCCCACCATCGGTCATCGCCACCACGAGGTCGTAAGATTTGATGGCCAGGTGCGCGAGCACCACGAAGGCGGAGAGAAACACCGGCCGCATCAGCGGAATGATGATGCGCCGGTAGATCGTCATCGTCGATGCACCATCGATCTGCGCGGCCTTGATCACCTCATTGTCGACGCCACGCAGGCCAGCCAGAAACATCGCCATGACGAAGCCGGAGGATTGCCAGATCGCGGCGATCACAATGGTGTAGATCGCGAACTGGCCTTCCTTGATCCAGCGGAAGGAAAAGCTTTCCCAGCCCCACTGATGCATCACATGTTCGAGGCCGATGCCGGGGTCGAGGAACCACTTCCAGGCTACACCCGTGACGATGAAGGAGAGCGCCATCGGGTAGAGGTAGATCGGCCGCAGCACGCCCTCGCCGCGGATCTTCTGGTCCAGCAGGATGGCAAGTCCGAGACCCAGTACGCTGCAGATCAGGATGTAGAGGAACGAAAAGATCGCCAGGTTCTTCAGCGACACGATCCAGTTCGGGTGGTTGAACAGGCGCACATAATTGTTGAAGCCGACCCATGTGGAGAAATCGGGCAGCAGCTTCGATCCGGTCAGGGAGAGCACCGCCGTGAAGATGATAAAGCCGTAGACGAACAGCAGGATCAACGCGAAGCTCGGCGCCAGCACCAGCTTGGGCAGCCAGTCCTGCAACGTCGCACGCGGATTCACGGCCGCCGCTTGCGCGGTGGTGGCGATGGTCATGTGTCCCTCCTAATTTGGCTACCCTCCCCTTGAGGGGGAGGGTCGCGAACGCAGTAAGCGGGGTGGGGTGTTCAGGTGCGATTGCACCCCACCCCGTCTCATAATCTCAGCTTCGCTTCGATTACTCGCCGACCCTCCCCCTCAAGGGGAGGGTAACGAGCGGCCTTAGCCCTTGGCGGCCGCGACGGCTTCCACCAGCGCGGCAGCGGCGGCCTTGGAGTCCAGCTCGCCGTTGAAGTGACGCGTGATCACGTCATACATGGCGTTCTTGACGGCTGCCGGGTTGGCATGGCCGTGAGCCATCGACCCGAACAGCTTGCCGGCCTTGTCGGCTTCCGCGAGGTCCTTGATCGCCTTCTTGCCGCAATCGTCGAAAGCGGTGTCCGGCACGTCCGTGCGGGCCGGGGCAGAACCCTTGACCACGTTGAAGGCCGACTGGAATTCGGGGCTCTCGATGTCAGCCGCCATCTTGAGTTGCGCCGCCTTCTTGTCGTCGCCGACCTTGAACATCATGAACTGGTCGGAGTTAAAGGTGACGGAGCCTTGCGTGCCCGGGAAGCGGATGCAGACGAAGTCGGCGCCCGGCTTCTGGCCGGCCTTCAGGAATTCGCCCTTGGCCCAGTCGCCCATGAACTGCATGCCGGCCTTGCCTTCGATGACCATGGCCGAGGCCAGGTTCCAGTCGCGGCCGGAGAAGTCCTTGTCGACATACTCCTTCAACTTGCCCATTTTGTCGAACACTTCGACCATCTTCTCGCCGCCCAGCGCTGCCGGGTCGAGGTCGACCATCGAGGCCTTGTAGAAGTCGGTGCCTTGCGACAGCACGACCGCGTCGAAGATGGTCGCATCCTGCCACGGCTGGCCGCCATGGCCGATCGGCGAAATGCCGTTGGCCTTCATCTTGTCAAGCACGGCGATCAGTTCGTCCCACGATTCCGGAGCCTTGCCGCCGGCCGCGTCGAGCGCCTTCTTGTTGATCCACACCCAGTTGGTCGAGTGGACATTGACCGGAGCTGCGATCCACTTGCCGTCATATTTGCCGAACTGCTGAAGAGCGACAGGGATCACCTTGTCCCAGCCTTCCTTGTCGGCCACTTCGCCGAGATCGCCGACGACGCCCTGCTTTGCCCAGTCGATAATATCGAAGCCCAGCGCCTGCACGGCGGTCGGCGGATCGCCTGCAGTGACGCGGGCGCGCAGCGCGGTCATCGCGGCTTCGCCGCCGCCGCCGGCCACCGGCATATCCTTCCAGGTAACACCCTGGCTTTCGAGGTTCTTCTTCAGAACGTCGAGCGCGGCGGCTTCACCGCCTGATGTCCACCAGTGCAGCACTTCCACCTCTTCGGCGGCCAACACCGGCGCGGCGAAGCCGGCCGTCATCGCCGTCGAAAGCATGGTTCCAATAAGCAGTTTACGCAACATAAGTACCTCCCTTGTTGCACCCTGTAAGAACCGGCAACTTTGCCGGCCATCTCCCAACGCGGTCAGGCCGTTTCGACCTGACCGCGATGAAATCCTTTCCGATTGCTGTCGGACGCCGGACGCTGGGCGACTGCACGCGCACCACACGAGTCCCGCACCACGAGCCGGCTTGATCCCGTGACAGCGATCGAGCGCGAGGCCGATCCGTCGATGATCTGGATCAGGGCACCAGCCGCGCGGCCGCCCATCTCGAACGTCTCGGCATCGATCGTCGTCAATGGCGGAAAATTGTCTTTCGCCTCGTCGAGATCGTCGAAGCCGACGACGGCAAAATCCCTGCCCGCGCGCATGTCTCGCATGGCCAGCGCCCGCGTAGCGCCGATAGCAATCAAATCGTTGTAGCAGGTCGCGGCCGTCGGCTTTGCCGGGCTTGCCAGCGCCCTTTCCATCGCTTCGCCGCCGCCGGCCTTGGACACGCTGGTTTCGAACACAAGGTCGCGCGAGATCGGCAGGCCGGCCGCCTGCAGCGCATCGCAGTAACCTGCGTACCGTTCCTGCTGGGTCGTGATTTTGCCGTCGCCGCCGAAGAAGGCGATTCGCTTGTGACCGAGCGCGATCAAATGCTCGACCGCCTTGCGAGCGCCGCCGCGATTGTCCTGTCCGACATAGGGCAGTTCGCACCCTTCGATGCGGCGCATGCCAAGGATCACGGGCAAAGACCGTGGCAGGAAGTCGAGATGCTCGGCTTCCGTACCACGCGCCGGGCTCAAAATGATCCCTTGCACACCGTTTTCCAGCATGGAACGAAGCACCTGGTTCTGGCGCTCCAGATCATCGTTAGTGTTGGCGAGGATCGGTGTCAGGCCGAGCTTGTAAAGGCTGTCCTCGATGCCGACCGCGAGTTCGGAGAAGAATGGGTTCTTCAAGTCGGACATGATCATGCCGACGAAATTCGTTCGCGCCGTGCGGAGATTGGCAGCGGCGCGGTTATAGACGTAACCGACCTCCTCCATGGCCTGCCGGACCTTGGCTGCGGTCTCCTTCTTGATGAGGTCGCTGCCGCGCAGCACAAGCGAGACCGTCGCACGCGACACGCCCGCCTTGCGCGCAATATCCAGCACGGTCGCTCGCGGCCGCTGCACCAAATCGAAGATCCTCCCAAACCCGGCGATTATTGTTCTTAGGCCGGATTTAGATCGATCTAAAAGCATTCGCACGGACTCGTCAAGCGGGAAAATTTCCCGCCTTGATGCGTCGATCGCAATCTGAACGTAAAGTTGGGTTGCGATGGCATTCATGGCTGCGCTACCCACCAGCCTGTGCGTGGACCGCGATGGAATTGGATCGTTTTTTCCTCGGTGTAGTCTTCCACCGCGCGCTTGCCGAGTTCGCGGCCGATGCCGGATTGTTTGTAGCCGCCGAACGGCAGCTCCGGGTATCCGTCCATGAAGGTGTTGACCCAGACAGTGCCGGCCCTGACGCCGCGCGCAACCGTCATGCAGGTGTCGATGTCCTTGCTCCAGACGCCAGCCGAGAGCCCGTAGGGCGTATTGTTGGCGATGCGCTGCGCCTCTTCCAGCGTCGCGAAGGTCAGCACGGAAAGCACCGGGCCGAACACTTCCTCGCGCGCGATCGCCATGCCGTCTGTCACGCCGGAAACGATCGTCGGCGACAGATAATCGCCGGCGTCCGAGGCGAGTTTGGCGCCGCCCGCGATTACCTCCGCGCCATCCTTCGACGCGCCGTCGACATAGTCGAGCACCTTGCCAAGATGCGCATCCGAGATCAGGGCGCCGACCTTCGTTGCGTCATCGAGCGGATCACCGACACGAACTTTTCCTGCGAGCTTTTTCACCTCGGCAAGAAAATCGCTCGCAATATCGCCATGAACGATCAAGCGGGAACCAGCGTTGCAGCACTCGCCGGCGTTGAAGAAACCTCCGAACACGGCTGCATCAGCCGCAGCTTCCAGGTCGCCATCCGGAAACACGATTTGGCCGTTCTTGCCGCCGAGTTCCATCGAAACCTTTTTCAGCGACTCCGACGCTGTCGCCATCGTCATTTTGCCGACACGCGTCGAGCCGGTGAAAGACACCATCTCGACCAGCGGATGGTTGACCATCGGCGCGCCGGCGTCAGCGCCAAGCCCTGCCACGATGTTGACGACGCCGGCGGGCACGCCTGCCTGCATCAGGATTTCGCCAAGCAGGAGCGTCGAGGCCGATGTCATCTCGCTCGGTTTCACGACCGCCGTGCAGCCGGCAGCCAGCGCGAACGGCAGCTTCTGGCTGACGATCAGGAACGGAAAGTTCCAGGGCGTGATGATCGACACGACGCCGACGGGTTCGCGGAGCACGACGCCCAGCATCGGGTCGCCGAGATTGGCATAGGATTCGCCGTGCAGGGTGCGCGTCAGCGCCGCAGCATAACGCCAGATATCGACCGCCCCGGCGATCTCGCCCCGCGCCTGCGCAATCGGCTTGCCCGATTCCAGCGCGTCGAGGCGCGCAATCTCTTCTAGCCGGTCCTCGATCAGATCAGCCGCCTTCAGGAGGATCAGCGAGCGCTCTGCCGCCTTCATGCGCGGCCAAGGGCCCGTCTCGAATGCCCTGTGCGCGGCCTGCACGGCCAATTCGACATCCGCCTCACCCGCCTGCGCATATTGCGAAACCACAAAGCCGTGTCCCGGCGAGCGGCGTTCCATGATGCGGCCGGCCTGCGCGTCGACGAACTTGCCGTCGATCAGCAGCTTGTAGCTCTTCAGCGCAGCCGATGCCTCGGCTGGCATTTTGATGTTCAAGGGCGCGTTCATTCCTATTTCCTCTCGAACACCGGCGACTTTTTTTGGCTGAAAGCGGCAGCGCCCGTCTTTAGGTCCGAGGTCATCGCGACAAACCCGCTGGCCAGTGCCTCTGCGCCATGCGAGGTCTCCTCGCCTTCCGCCATGTTGATCAGCATCTTCGCCGCTTCTGTCGCGAGCGGCGCGCGGACGGCGATCTTTTCTGCCCAGACCGTGGCTTCGGTCATGCCGGCGCCGGTGTCGACGAGCCGATCGACGAGCCCCAGCTCAAAAGCCTGCGGCGCAACAAAAACCTCACCGCCCAACGCCATGCGCCGCACCGTCTGCGCGCCCAAGCGGCGCACTGCCCGCTGAGTGCCGGACCAGCCAGGAATGACGCCAAGAGATGTTTCCGGCAGGCCGATCTTGATGTGCCGCTCGGCAACGCGAAAATCACAGGTCGCAGCCAGCTCTAGGCCGCCGCCCAGGGCATGGCCAGAAAGCACCGCAATCGTCGGTTGGCGCAGACGGGCCAGCCGGTCGAACACGCGGTGACCATGCCGTATCCATTTGATCTGGAAGTCGGCGGCGCTCATCTGTCCCCAGGCTTCGATGTCGCCGCCCGCGCAGAAGCCCTTGCCCTGGCCGGTGAGCAGAACCACGCGCACAGTTTCCGCGGCTTCGGCGACCTCGATTGCCGCCGAGAGCGCATCGAGCATCGGGATGTCGAGCGCGTTGAATTTTTCCGGCCTGCGCAGTGTGATCGTGCCGATCGCGCCGTTGGCTTCGAAGGTGACGAGATCAGCCATGCCGGAGCTCTTTCCTCGGCGGAATTATACCCCCACCCCTTACCCATCCCCTCAAGGGGGAGGGGGATTCTGAGGCGTTGACGCCCCCCTCCCCCTTGAGGGGATGGGTAAGGGGTGGGGGTACAAAGCCAAACAGCTCAGCCATTGTCACCCCCGAGATCGAGTCCCATCGGCGCATCCTGGAACAGCGCCTTCGGCATCACCTTGAGATCCTTCGCCACCGCCAGCGGGATCGCAGATTGCCCGAGAACGTCGCGGTCGAGATCGACGCCCGGAGCAATCTCCGTGACAACCAGACCTTCAGGCGTGAGTTTCATCACACAGCGCTCGGTCACATAGGTGATGTCCTGCCCCTGGGCGACCGCGCGCTTGCCGGAGAAGGAGACGTGCTCGACCTCGTCGACGACCTTCTTCACCTTGCCTTCCTGATCGATGCGCAGCGCGCCGTCGGCGATCGACAGTTTTGCGCCGGCATTGAAGAAGCCGGAGAAGACGACCTTCTTCGCGCGCGCCGTGATGTCGACAAAACCGCCGCATCCGGCGGTGACATGCGGACGCGCCGACAGTTTCGACACGTTGACCGAGCCGTGCCGGTCGATTTGCAGGAAGGACAGCAGCGAGGCATCGAAGCCGCCTGCCTGGAAATAGATGAACTGGTGCGGCGACGGCATGATCGCCTCGGCGTTCGAGGCGCAGCCGAACTTGAAGTCGAGCAGCGGCACGCCGCCGACAGCGCCCTGCTCGATGACCCAGGTCACCTTGCCGTGCTGGCCTTCCTCCAGAAGAATGCGCGGCACGTTGGCCGAAATGCCAAAACCGATATTCACCGCCCAGCCGTCGCGCAATTCCATGGCGACGCGGCGCGCGATAACCTTCTGGATGTTGAACTCAGGTGTGCGGAACGTCGATAGCGGCCGGAAAATCTCGCCCGAGATCGCCGGGTCATAGGGCGTCTGCGTGGTCTGCAACTGGTCGGGATCGATGACGATATGGTCGACCAGCACGCCGGGCACGCGCACGTCATGAGGCTTCAGCGAGCCGTTCTGCACAACGCGCTTCACCTGCGCGATGACGATGCCGCCATTGTTGCGCGCGGCCAGCGCCTGCTCCAGCCCGCCAAGGTAGGCACCCTCATGCTCATATGTCAGGTTGCCGCGTTCGTCGGCAGTCGTGGCGCGGATGATCGAGACATCAGGCGCGATGGCCGGGAAATAGAGCCACTCTTCGCCCTTGAACTGCTCGACGCTGACGACCGGCTCTCTCGCCGCGCTGTCGTTCATCGCGCAGCCCTGCAGCCGAGGATCGACAAAAGTGTCTAGACCAACCTTGGTCAGCACGCCGGGACGCTTGGCGGCCGCTTCGCGATGCATGTCGAACAGGATGCCGGACGGGATGTTATAGGCGGCCACCGAATTGTCGCCGATCATCTGCCAGATCTTTGGCGGCTCGGCCGACGACGGGCCGGAGGGGTAAGACCCGCACAGCGTTTTCTTCAGCAGGCCCGGCTTGGCGATATGGTCGATGCCCTTTATGCCCGACATGTCGCCCGCTGCGATCGGATGCAGCGTCGTCAGATTGCGCGGGTGGCCTTCGGCATCGAAGCGTTCGCCGATGGCGCGCAGCACAAGGTCCGGACAGCCGAGCCCCGACGACGACGAGACCGAAACAGTCATACCGTCCTTGATGAGCGATGCCGCAGCGGCGGGAGAGATGGTTTTGGTCACAGTCGCACCCGTCGGTCTGGCGAGAACATACCCCCACCCCTAACCCCTCCCCACAAGGGGGAGGGGGGCCTGGCGGCAACGATAGTGAATCCCCCTCCCCCTTGAGGGGAGGGGTTAGGGGTGGGGGTAATGAAATTTGTTCTCACAGCTCCACCTCGATTTTTGCCGTCTTGCCGCTCTTCGCTGACGCCAGCGCCGCTTCAGCAGCGGCCAGCGACCACACGCCGTCCTCGCCGGTCGCGGCAGGCCGGCCTTCGCCGCGCACCGCGGCATGGAAGGCGCGTAGCGAGCGTGTGTAGAGGTCTTCGCGATCGAAGGTCAGTTCTTCCTCACCATTTTCCGTCCGCAGCTTGACTGAGCCGATCGGCTTCTGGGTCATCACATCCTTGGCAAACAGCGAACCTTCCGTTCCATGAACTTCGAAACCTGTACCGGCGAACTTGGTCGTGAAACCTTCGTGCGATTGCGCGATCACGCCCGACTTGAAACGCCAGAGGCACATCGCGCCGTCTTCCAGTCCGGCCGAGGCCATGCCGGAGGCTTGTGTGATTGCCGTCACCTCAAGCGGATCATCACCGAGGACGAAGCGCAGCGTGTCGGCATCGTGCACGGTGATGTCGAGCACCACGCCGCCGCCTGCTTCCGGCTTCTCGATGCGCCAGCCTTGCAGATGCGGCGGCAGATAGACTGAGTGAAAGACTCGCGCAGCGACCGGCTTGCCGATCCGGCCTGCCTTGATTGCGTCGCGCATAGCGCGATGCGCACCGGCATTCCGCAGATGATGATTGGTGCCGAGCACGACCCCGGCATCCTTGCAGGTCGCGACGATCTTGCGGGCGTCGTCCGTATTCAACGCGAGAGGCTTCTCGCACAGCACATGTTTTCCGGCCTTCGCCGCGGCGAGCGCCTGCTCCAGATGAAGTTCATTGGTGGTCGAGATGTAGACTGCATCGACCCCCGCACCCAACAGCGCATCCAGCGAAGCAACGCCCTTCGGAATGCCGTTTTCCTTGGCATAGGCTGCGGCACGGTCGGCATTCGAGCTCACCACCGAAACGATCTCGCCATCCGGCTGGCTGCGGATCGCGTTGATCATGAACTGTTTGGCGATCGTGCTTGCGCCGATAAGGCCCCAGCGTATTGCCATCACATAACTCCCATACGATTCGGCCCACAGCTCTCGCGCACCATCAGACTCACCGAGCCGATATGGTCTTCCGCACGGGTGGCGCGGGTTTGGATCATCTTCAGCACCGCATGCGCGGCGCGTTCGCCGAGACCAGGTGTGTCCACCGAGACGCTGGTCAGCGTTGGCACGTAGTGCCGCGCCTCGACTACGTCGTCAAAACCGACGACGGCAAAATCCTTGCCGGGCTCAATGCCGCGCCGCCGCAGGCCTATCATCGCACCGAAGGCGACTGCATCGTTGAAGCACATCGCCGCCGTCGGCGGGTTGTCGCGATCCAGCGCGATGTCCAATGAGGCCATGCCGCCGAGCCGGCTTGTATCACCGTCCACCACCACGATGTCGTCGGCAGGTATCCCTGCCGCCAGGCAGGCGTCGCGGAAACCGCCCATGCGTTCCTGATAGACGGAAAGATCCGCCTCGCCGCCGAGGAAGGCCAGCCGGCGGTGCCCCTTGGCGATCAGGTGCTCCGCCACGATGACACCGCCGCGATAATTGTCCGGAGCAATCACCGGAATGCGGCTGTCGGCGAGACGGCGCATGACAAAGACGATCGGTATTCCTGCCGCCTCGATCCGCTTGAAGGCGTCGGCCCGCGAGTTTCGCGCCGGGGCGACGATCAGCCCCGCTGCCCCCTGCTCCAGCATCGACTTCAGCACCTGATCCTGGCGCACCGGGCTTTCGGCCGTGTTAGCGATAAAGGGCACGATGCCAGCGGTCTGGAAGGTGCGTTCCATGCCGACCGCAAGCTCCGCATAAAACGGGTTCGTCAGGTCGTGGATTACCATGCCGATGACATTCGACTGCGCCTTACGCAGATTTGCGGCGCCGCGATTGTAGACGTAGCCGGTCTCGGCAATCGCCTTGCGCACTTTCGCCGCCGTATCCGGCTTGATCAGATCGCTGCCCTGCAAAACCAGCGACACGGTCGACTTCGACACGCCGGCTTCCCGGGCGATGTCCAAAATCGTCATTTTATCGCGGCTGCTCACGCCTGAAAATTCCATCGCTCTGTCGGAAATTTATTGGAACGTTCTAATTTTAGCCACCGCTCTCTGTCAAGAGGCACCAGCGCGGATTCGCGAAATTTGTCGCGTATCCAACGATGCTGGCATTCTGGCCGAAAATCTAGACAATCCTTAATATATCATGATAAGTGATCAAAGGCCTTGCAAATTTGGAACGTTCTAATTATGACGCGCTGACTTTGAGCTAAAGAGGGTCGCTGCGTGGACATCGCCTTGCCTGACGCCGAAGGGCGTATCGAACGTTATCGTTTGGCCGGCTCGCCGATCGAGGGCATCGCCGCGCCAAGCTTTTCGCGTGTCGCGTATGCGGCAGCGCATGTGGTCGCGAATCCCTTTGCGATGAGCGATCCCTGGTCGACACCGGCCGTCGACTGGGAGCGCACAATGGCCTTCCGCCACCATCTCTGGTCGCTTGGCTTTCGCATTGCGGAAGCGATGGATACGTCGCAGCGCGGCATGGGTTTCGACTGGGCTAGCGCGAAGGAACTGATCCGCCGTTCCGTCGCTGAAGCCAAGACCGTCAAGGGAGCGGACCTCGCGTCCGGCGCCGGCACCGACCAGCTTTTGCCGGGCGAAGCCAAAAGCCTCGACGATGTGATCTGCGCCTATGAGGAACAATTCGCGTTCATCGAAGGCGAAGGGGGCAAGGCAATCATGATGGCCAGCCGTGCGCTGGCGGCGCTCGCCAAGAGCGCCGACGATTATGAACGCGTTTATGACCGCCTTCTCGGCCAGGCCTCCAACAAGGTGATCCTGCATTGGCTGGGCGACATGTTCGACCCGGCGCTCAAAGGCTATTGGGGCAGCGAAGCCTTTGAGCCGGCGCTGGAGACAGTGCTCGCGATCATCGAACGGCACAAGGACAAGGTCGAAGGCATCAAGATTTCGTTGCTCGACGCCGCCTATGAGGTGGAGTTGCGCCGCCGGTTGCCCGACGGCGTGATGATGTTCACCGGCGACGACTTCAATTACGCCGAGTTGATAGCGGGCGACGGACAAAAGCATTCGCATGCTTTGCTCGGCATTTTCGACGCCATCGCGCCCGTGGCAAATGCCGCGCTGGTGGCTCTGGCAAAAGGCGATAACGCCGAATTCCACCGCCTGCTCGGACCGACCGTGCCGCTGTCGCGCAAAATCTTCGAAGCGCCGACGCAATATTACAAGGCCGGCGTCGTCTTCATGGCCTGGCTCAACGGCCATCAGGACCATTTCGCTATGGTCGGCGGCATGCAGTCGGCGCGCTCGATCGTGCACTATGCCGAGATATTCCGGCTCGCCGATCAAGCCGGACTGCTGGCAAAGCCGGAGCTTGCCGTGCAGCGCATGCGGGCTCTCTGCCTAACGGCAGGCGTGGCGTAACCGAAGAGCTTTTAGAAAACCGGCGGCATTTCGCCTGCTCGGGCCATCAGCTTGTCGATAAGCCTTTCCAGCGTTGTCGCCTCCTCGTGCGAAAGCGAGCCACGCAACGTCGCCGCATATCCAAGCGCCATCGGCACGATGTGTCGATACATGTCGTCGCCCGCCGGCGTCAGCACGAGGAAGGCCTCGCGCATGTCGTCGGCGTTCTGGGTGCGCTGGATCAGCCCTCTGCCTTCCAGCGCTGCGGCCGCGCGACTGACCTTCACCTTACCCATATGCGCATGCGCGCCGATCGCTTTCGCGGTGATTGAGCGGAATTCGCCAATTGTCGCCATCACCCGCCATTCCGGCACCCCGATGCCGAACTGCTCGCTATAAGAGCGGGCAAGTCCTTCGCTAACAAGCGCCGCCAGCACGCTCAAGCGATAGGGCAAAAATTCGTTGAGCCGCAACGGCTGCATATCCGCGCTGGAAGGCCTATCATCACTTGGTCTTGACATTAGTTTCAGATGTAACTATCCAGTCAAATTAGTTTCCAATGTAACCAAATCGTGTGGGAGGACAAGTCATGAACGTCCAGAAGCCCGGCCTCAGCGGCCATGTCGCCACGGGTTCCGGCATCGCGCCGGGTTACATGTCCGGCTTCGGCAACGGCTTCGAGACGGAGGCCTTGCCCGGTGCGCTTCCGATCGGCCGCAACTCGCCGCAAAAGTGCGCCTACGGGCTTTATGCCGAGCAGCTTTCAGGCTCGCCGTTCACTGCGCCGCGCACGACCAACGAGCGCACCTGGCTCTACCGCATCCGCCCGACGGTGGTGCATTTCGGCGCGTTCGAGCCGGCCGAGATCGGCCTGTGGCGCACCGCGCCGGTCGAGTCCCCGTCCCTGCCGATCGCGCCTTATCGCTGGGACCCGATGCCGATCCCGTCCGAGCCGCTGACTTTCCTGCAAGGCGTGCGCACGATGACGACCTGCGGAGACGCGGGCAGCCAGGGCGGCATGGGCGCACATCTCTATTTCATCACGCGTTCGATGGAAGACGAATATTTTTATAACGCCGACGGCGAGATGCTGTTTGTGCCGCAGCAAGGCGACCTGCGCTTATGGACAGAGTTCGGCATCATCGACATCGAGCCAGGCGAGATCGCCATCATCCCGCGCGGAGTCAAAATCCGCGTCGAGCTGACCAACGGCCCGGCGCGGGGCTATCTATGCGAGAACTATGGCGGCGCGTTCAGCCTGCCTGAGCGCGGCCCGATCGGAGCGAACTGCCTGGCCAACCAGCGCGACTTCCTGACCCCCGTTGCCGCCTACGAGGATCGCGACGCGCCCTCGAAGATGTATGTGAAGTGGGGCGGCGCGATGTGGGTGTGCGACCTCGACCATTCGCCGCTGGATGTCGTCGCGTGGCACGGCAACTACGCGCCCTACAAATACGACCTGCGCAAATATTCGCCGGTCGGCCCGATCCTGTTCGACCATGCCGATCCGTCGATCTTCACGGTGCTGACCTCGCCGTCGGAGACGCCCGGCACGGCCAACATCGATTTCGTGATCTTTTCCGACCGCTGGCTGGTCGCCGAAAACACCTTCCGCCCGCCGTGGTACCACATGAATGTCATGAGCGAGTTCATGGGCCTGGTCTATGGCGTCTATGACGCCAAGACCGGCGGCGGCTTTCAGCCGGGTGGATGTTCGCTGCACAATATGATGCTGCCGCACGGGCCGGATATGGACGCCTTCGAACGCGCCTCCAATGTCGAACTTGCGCCGCACAAGCTGGAAGGCACGCTCGCCTTCATGTTCGAGACGCGTTTCCCGCAGAAGATCAGCGAGTTCGCGGCCAAGAGCCCGGCCTTCCAGAACAGCTACGCCTCCTACGGCAAGGCGCTGAAGAAACATTTCGACCCGACGAAGCCGTAGCGTTCAACATTTTAGGCGCACCGGCCGGGTGAATCCGCGGTGTGTCCGGCCTTGAAAAGCCGCGCTTTCGACATCGGCGCAGCCATTCCTTGTTGGGCAATCGCTTCGGGTTAACGCGCGTCATTCCGGGACGCGTAGCGGACCCGGAATGACGCTAGCCCGTTAACCTGAAGCGATTGCCCTGCCATTCGTTGGATGACCACTTGAAACATCTTGTTAACTGTGGTCCCGACTGAGAACTCAGTGGTGTCTTGGAATCGCCTCAAACGTTGCCTTTTTGCCACTTGGGGATTCTTTCCCGTGCTATCAGCGGCGGCTGCGGATCGAATGGGAATCCACCACGTTATGTGGCCGCTTACGACATACCCTCAGGAGGTGATTGTGAAGAAATTGGTTTTGGCTCTGGCGCTCATCATGCCGCTCGCAGCGTGCACGAATGCTGAAAAAGGCGCCGCGATCGGCGCGGTCGGCGGCGCGGCTCTCGGCACCGCAGCCGGCGGCAACGACACGCGCAACGCGGTCATCGGTGGCTTGGTCGGCGCGGCTGCAGGCGCATTGGTCGGCAAAGCGATGGATGAGCGCGGACAGGAACGTGACGGCTATTGCGAATATCGTGACCGTCGCGGCCGCATCTATGTCGATCGCTGCCCCGACGGATATTGATCAAAAGCGGCAATCGGTTGGACCCCTTTACCCCCGATGAAACCAGACGCCGGCTCGGACGTTTTGTCTTAGGGCGCGGTGCATGTCCGGTCGGGGTATTGGAGGTTACAATGAAAAAATTGCTTCTCGGGTTGGCGCTGATCGTGCCGCTCACAGCATGCACCCCAACTGAAAAGGGTGCGGTGATCGGTGGCGCCAGCGGCGCGGCTATCGGTGCTGCCGTCGCCGGAAATTCCACCGAAGGCGCCATCGTGGGTGGGGCGGTCGGCGCTGTTGCCGGCGCTCTCATCGGCAGGTCGATCGAGCGGCGCGGCTATTGCGAATATCGGGACCGCCGCGGTCGCATCTACACCGACCGTTGTCCGGACGGATATTGATCTGATCAATCCAAAGACCCCGGCCACCCAGCGGCCGGGGTCTTTTGTCTTTCAGTCACCATTTGCCTATAGTTTCAGGTCCGATCACGAGGATTTTCGAACCGCATGAAAAAGCTTCTTATCGGATTGGCGCTCATAGTGCCTTTGGCGGCATGCACGGCTACCGAACGCGGAGCAGCCATCGGCGGCGGCAGCGGTGCGCTGATCGGCGCGGCCGTAGCCTCGCCCGGGCACGAAGCGGAAGGCGCACTGGTGGGCGGCGCCATTGGCGCCGTGGCTGGCGCGCTGGTGGGCGAGTCACGAGAGCGGCGCGGCTATTGCGAATATCAGGATCGCCGCGGCCGCATCTATGTCGACCGCTGCCCGGATCGCTACCGGCGCGCCTATCGCGACGATGACTACTATTACGACGACGATTATTGAGGCTATGACGCGCGCCTGAAGCCGACGCTCGCTTCCAGCAGTTTGCGCGTATAGTCCTTCTCGACCTTTCGCGCGGCGAGATCGGTGGAACTCAGGCGCTCCACCTCCTCGCCGTGCTGCATGACCATCAACCGCTCGCACATGTGGGTGACGACACCTAGATCATGGCTGACCATTACGAAGGTCAATTTTCGCGCGCGGCGCACCTCTTCCAGCAAATTGAGGACCTCGGCCTGCACCGACGCATCAAGCGCCGAGGTTGGCTCATCCAGCAGCAGGATCGACGGTTCGAGGATCAGGGCGCGGGCGATCGCCACGCGCTGACGCTGGCCGCCAGACAGCTGATGCGGGTAGCGGAAGCGGAAACCGGTCCCCAAGCCCACCTCCTCCAGCGCTCGCACGATGCGCGGCTCGGCGTCGGCAATTGCGTGTATCGCCAGCGGCTCCAGGAGGAGCCGGTCTACCGTCTGGCGCGGATGCAGCGACCCGTAGGGGTCCTGAAACACCATTTGCACCTGACGATAGAACGTCTTGTCGCGATGTCCACGCGGCAGGGTCTTGCCGTTCACGACAATCTCGCCCTCGCTCACCGGCGCGAGACCGGCAATGGCGCGCAGCATGGTCGATTTGCCGGAGCCGGACTCGCCAACGAGACCGAAGGATTCGCCCGGCCGAACCTCGAGATCGGCATTCTTCAGCGCGTGGTGGCCGTCGTAGACGACGGAGAGATTTTTGATGGAAAGCGCTGGCGTCACGCAGCCCACTCCGGCTTGCGGTCCAGCACCGGCAGCGGGTGCCTGTTCTCGCCGACCTTGGGCATGCAATTGAGCAGGCCGCGCGTATAGGGATGCTGCGCGTTCGCGAGATCCGACGCCTTGATCTGCTCGACGATCTTGCCGGCATACATGACGATGACGCGGTCGCAGAAGGACGACACCAGCCGCAGATCGTGCGAAATGAAGATAAGCCCCATGCCACGATCGGCGACCAGCCGGTCGAGAATGCCCAGCACATCGAGCTGCACCGTCACGTCGAGCGCGGACGTCGGTTCGTCGGCAATCAGCAGTTGGGGGCCAGTGACCAGCATCATGGCGATCATCGCGCGCTGACCCATGCCGCCCGACACTTCGTGCGGATAGAGATCGAAAACCCGGCCGGGATTGCGGATTTGCACTGCCTCCAGCATGGCCAGCGCCCGGTCGCGCGCTTCGCCCTTGGAAACCTTTTCATGCGTGCGCAGTGTCTCGACGATCTGCCGGCCGATCGTCATCACAGGATCGAGCGAATATTTCGGGTCCTGCAGGATCATGGAAATGCGCTTGCCACGCAGGTCGCGCCGCAGCTTCGGCGAGGCGGCAAGCAGGTCGATGCCATCGAATGCCAGCCGCTTCGCCGTCACTTCGGCATGGCGCGGCGTCAAGCCCATGATCGCCCTGCCCGTCTGCGACTTGCCGGAGCCGGACTCGCCGACGATGCCCAGCCGCTCGCGGCCAAGCTCGAACGACACACCGCGAACCGCATGCACCACGCCAGTACGGGTTGGGAACCGCACATGCAGATCGTTGACGGTCAGCATCGCGGTCATGTCGAGGGGCCGATCGCAAGATTAATCCGTCGTGAGTTCTTGCGAAGATGACCCCCACCCCTAACCCCTCCCCACAAGGGGGAGGGGGACTTGGCGTCGGCGCTTGTGTGTCCCCCTCCCCCTTGTGGGGAGGGGTTAGGGGTGGGGGTCATCTTCGAAAAGACACTGTACTGCAGATCAGCAGCGCCAAGCATAATGGAACGACTTAAGCTGGAAGCCGTCATTGCGTCGAGTCCTTCGGATCGAGCGCATCGCGCAAGCCGTCGCCGAGCAGATTGAAGCCGAGGCTGACGATCAGGATGGCGATGCCGGGCATCGCGGCCACCCACCATTGGTCGAGGATGAAGCGCCGTCCCGACGCGATCATCGCGCCCCATTCCGGCAAGGGCGGCTGCGCGCCAAGGCCGAGGAAGCCGAGCCCGGCGGCGGTCAGGATAATGCCCGCCATGTCCAGCGTCACCCGCACGATCAGCGACGAGAGGCACAGCGGCATGATGTGCCGCACGATGATGCGTAAGGGTGACGCGCCCATCAGGCGCACGGCTGCGATGTAATCCGAATTGCGCACCGTCAGCGTCTCGGCCCGTGCGATGCGCGCATAGGGCGGCCAGGATGTGATGGCGATGGCGATCACCGCGTTCTCAATCCCCGGACCCAGCGCGGCAACAAAGGCTAGCGCCAATACGAGCTTCGGAAAGGCAAGAAAGATGTCGGTGATGCGCGTCAGCACCGTGTCGATCCAGCCGCCGGCATAGCCCGCCACCGTGCCGACAATCAGCCCCACGGGGGCGGCTAGAATGGCGACCAGCACGATGACATAGAGCGTCAGTCGCGAGCCGTAGATGATGCGCGAAAGAATATCGCGGCCCTGATCGTCGGTGCCGAACCAGTGTTCGGCATCCGGCGGCCGTAGGCCGGCGCGCAGATCGCCCTGGTAGGGCGAATATGGCGCCAACAGATCGGCGAAGGCAGCGATGAACAGGAGCGCGATGATAATCCCCAGGCCAAACAGGGCCAGGCGATTGGCCGAAAACCGCCGCCAGGTCATGTAGGCGCGGCCAAGCCTCGCCTGCATGCGCGATGCCGGCCGTTCCGACAGCAGCCATTCGCGACGGGAGAGCGTAGGGGTAGCCGTCAAAGAAGCCCCTCACCCTTACCCTCTCCCCGTAAAAGACGGGGAGAGGGAGACGCGGACGTTGCGTCCACGCCGACAGAGTTCATGCCAGGCATTGGCGGATGAAAGCCGGATGCAGCCGCCGACGCCCCCCTCTCCCCGTCTTTCACGGGGAGAGGGCAAGGGTGAGGGGCGCTTTCAAAATGCCAGTGGTCCATCACCGCGTCCTCGGATCAAGCAGGCGGTAGAGCAGATCGGCCAGCAGGTTGAGCGCAATGAACACGGCGCCGATGACGATCGTTGCGCCGAGTACAGCGTTCATATCGGCGTTTTGCAACGAGTTGGTGAGGTACATGCCGATGCCAGGCCACGCGAAGATCGTCTCGGTGAGCACCGATCCTTCCAGCAGCGTCGCGTAGGACAGTGCGATGACGGTGACCAGCGGCACGGCCGCATTGCGCAGCGCATGTCCCCAGATGATGCGCTGCTCGGACAGGCCTTTGGCGCGGGCGGCTACGATGTATTCCTGGCCCAACTCATTCAGCATGAACGAGCGCGTCATGCGGCTGATATAGGCCATGGAAAAATAGCCCAGCAGCGAGGCCGGCAATATGATGTGGCGAAAGATGTCCCAGAAGGCGTCCCATTCGCCCTGGATCGCGGCGTCGAACAGGAAGATGCCGGTAATCGGCGTAAACGTGTATTCATAGGCGATGTCGATGCGGCCCGGCCCCGCCACCCAGTCAAGCTTGGCATAGAAGATCAGCAGCCCGACCAGCCCCAGCCAGAAGATGGGGATGGAATAACCGATCAACCCGACGACGCGCACGACCTGGTCCGCCAGGCTGCCGCGTTTCACTGCCGCCAGCACGCCCAGCGGGATGCCGAAGATCAGACCGATCAACGTGCCGGCGGTCGCCAGTTCCAGCGTCGCCGGAAACACGCGGCGGATGTCCTGCATGACCGGGTTCGACGACAACACCGACGTGCCGAAATCACCGGTCACGGCTTTTTGTACATAGACGAAAAACTGCTGCCAGAGCGGCAGGTCGAGACCGTAAGCCTTGCGTGTCGCCTCATAAGTGCTTTGGGTCGCGCGGTCGCCGACGATCGCCAGAACAGGGTCGATCGGCACCACACGGCCAATGAAAAACGTCACCGCGATCAAGCCGAGAAAGGTGATCGCCGCGATGAAGAGGAAGCGGACGATGGCGCGGACTGCACCCTTTGCACGCTTTGACGAGACCGAGGTAGCGGCGGAAGATGCCAGACTCATCAACGACCCCCCTCTGTCCTGTCGGACATCTCCCCCTCAAGGGGGGAGATCAGCCGGCCGCAAGGGTTTCGCCAATCGTCAAAGCTGCCGATCTCCCCCCTTGAGGGGGAGATGTCCGACAGGACAGAGGGGGGTCGTCGACGATTGTCCAAAACCGGACGCCGACCGCGGCCTACTTCGTCACTGGCCCTACGAAATTGGTGTCGAAGGTCGGGCCAAGCTTGTAGTTCTGTACATTCTTGCGCACGCCGGCGACTTCGGTCTGCTGCCACAGGAAAATGAACGGTCCCTGCTCGTTCACCTTCTTCTGCAATTCCGCATACATCGAAGCGCGCTTGGCGCCGTCCTTCTCAAGTAGCGCGGCCTTGGTTTCGTCCTGGATATCCTTCGGCACGTCCCAGGCATTGCGCCAGGCCAGTGTTTTATTCATCGAGTCGTCGGCATTGTTGGGGTTGATGCCAAAGGTCTCCGCGTTTGAATTCGGATCCCAATAATCGACGCCCCACTGACCGATATAGATCTCGTGCGTACGAGCGCGGAACTTCGTCAGCACCTGTTTGAAGTCGCCCGGAATAATTTCGATCTTGACGCCGGCCTGCGCGGCATTCGCCTGTAGCGATTCCGCAACGCCGGTCACCGGCTGCGCCGAGCGCACATCCATCGTCACCGAAAAACCGTCGGCAAGACCCGCCTTGGCCAGCAGTTCCTTAGCCTTGGCGATATCGAACTTGTAAGGCTTGTCGTCGACCGCGCCCAAAATGCCCGCCGGCAAATAGCTTTGGCGCATCGCGCCGATGTTTTTCAACAGCGTGTCGCCGAGCGCATCGTAGTCGAACAGATATTTGAACGCTTCCCGTACCTCGGGCTTCGCCAGCTTCTCGTTCTTCTGGTTCAGCGACACGAAATAGACCGTGCTCTTCGGCGTTGCGGTAATGGTGAGGTCGGCATTTTTCGAGACGGCGTCGATGTCGCCGGGCTCCAGATTGCGCGCCACGTCGACGTCGCCCTTTTCCAGCATCAGGCGCTGCGTCGCGCTTTCCTTGACATGGCGGTAAATCACGCGCGCAAGCTTGCCCTTCTCGCCGTAATAATTGTCGTTGCGCTCCAGCACGACCGCCTCGTTGGCGCGCCATTCACGCGTCTTGTAAGCGCCGGAGCCGGCATAGTTGGTCTTCAGCCAGCCATTGCCGAAATCGTTGTCGAACTTGTACTCGGCGCTTGGCGTGACAGCAGCCACGTGCTCCTTCACCAATTTGGCGTCAACCACCGATCCGACGGTCGCCGTCAGGCAGTTCAGCACGAAAGTCGGCGCATAGGCCTTGTCGACGGTGAAGACGAAGGTGGTCGGGTCGGCTGCCTTGGCCTTTTCGGCCACATTGTCGCCGGTGAGGCCGAACTGCTGGACGATGAAGGCCGGGCTCTTGTTCAGTTTAACCGCGCGCTCGAACGACCACGCAACATCTTCCGCCGTCAGCGGATTGCCGGACGCGAATTTGAGGTCAGGCTTGAGCTTGAACGTGTAGGTCAGGCCGTCATCCGAAACCGTCCAGCTTTCGGCAACGCCGCCCACGATCTTCGTCGTGTCGTTGGCGTCGAGCCGCACAAGCTGGTCATAGGTGTTGCCGGTGATTTCTCCGGTGGACAATTCGAACGCCTCACCGGGGTCGAGCGAAATCATGTCGTCCATTGCCCAGACAATCACCAGCGTATCGGCGGGCGTCTCGGCGAGCGCCGGAAGACCGCTCAAAAGCGCCGCCAGCGCCGCACCAGCCAGCATAGCGCGCGGACGAATAACAAACCTACCCATTGTCATTGTGTTTTTTCCTGTCGTTACGCCTGTTCAACCAGGCTTCTTCAAACTTCGTGCCACGCCCGGCGCAACACCCTGAACCAGTTGTCGCGGCAGATTTTCGCCAAATCCGCGCCACCATATCCGGCACGTTCTAGCGCAGCAACGAGCTTTTGCAGACCCGCCGCATCCTTGATTTCGTTCGGTATGGTGGCGCCGTCATAGTCCGAGCCGATTGCCACGCCGTCGATGCCCAAGCGGTCGACCAGATAGTCGACGTGGCGCACGAGGTCCGACATTGGCGTGTCGGTGTTGTCGCGACCGTCTTCACGCAGCATGGTCACCGCGAAGTTGAGACCGACAAGACCATGGCTCGCCTTGATCGCGTCAAGCTGCTTGTCAGTCAGGTTGCGCGCGACCGGCGTGATCGTATGAACGTTGGAGTGGCTCGCAACCAGCGGCTGATCGGAGGTCCTGGCGACATCCCAAAAGCCCTTCTCGGTGATGTGCGACAGGTCGATCAGGATGCCGAGCTTGTTGCAGGCCTTGACCAGCCGGAAGCCTGCTTCCGTCAGTCCTGGCCCAGTGTCGGGCGACATCGGATAGGCGAACGGCACGCCGTGGCCGAAGATGTTGTTACGGCTCCAGACAGGCCCGAGCGAACGTAGCCCAGCGCTGTAAAAGACGTTCAGCGCCTCAAGACCCTCGTCGATGGCCTCGCAGCCTTCCATGTGCATCACCGCCGCGAACTTGCCGTCAACGACGGCGCGGTCGATGTCTTTGCCTGACCGGCATAGCCGCCAGGCGTCTGCCCGTTCCAATCGGAGCGCGATTGAGGCCATGCCGATAGCGATATCGAGCGACGGTTGCCGCTCCAACGGTGCAGACAAAGGCGTTGCGTAGTGGCCGTTCTTGTCCGGCTCGTCGAGTTTCAGGTCACCAGCCGGAATGTAGATGGCGCACAGACCGCCGATCAGGCCGCCTTTCCTGGCGCGAGGACCATCGATATGGCCTTTTTCCGCGCCGTTGACGAACTCTGCGACAGGGTCCCTGCCCGCCGCCTGGTTGCGCCACAAGCGCAGCAGCAGGTCATTGTGACCGTCAAAGACAGATTGCATGCAGAACTCCAGAATCTGCACCAATCATGGCCGTGCAAAAGCTAGGGAATCAAGCCCTTGCCAATCTGACAGGTTCTTTCGAGTGAGAATTGGCGATCGCGACCCGGCGTCTCGGCTAGCGCCGGAACAACATTGCCGCCAGCAATCCAACCACGACCAGTCCTACCGCGGCAGCGGCTGCAGGGTTATCGCGGGCGGTCTGCTCGACCTGCCTCGCATGCTTTCGCAGATGCGGAGCGGCCTCGGCCCAACGCTGGGCAAGATCGTCGTAAACTGATTCCGCGGTCTCGCTGGCGTCGGCATAGGCAGCACGACCTCGGTTCGACAGCGTTTTGTGCAGGCCCGAAACCTCCTTCCGCAGTGACTCAACCTGTGCCTCCAGGCTTTCGACAAGGTCGTCGCGCAGGTCAGATGCTCGTGCCATAAGTATTCGTCTCCGCATCGTAGGAGACGATGTAACGGTGAGCGCCCGGGATTGTTCCGGTACCGACCGGCGACAGGCTATTTCGACGAGTTGCGGCGAGACAGCGCCGCCTCCCAAGCCAGGGCGTCGGCGACGATGGCGTCAAGATCGTCATGCCTAGGTTGCCAGCCAAGTTCGGCCCGCGCCCGCTCCGAGTTGGCGACAATTGCGGCGGGGTCGCCGGGACGGCGCTCGCTCAGGCGTACGTCAAAATCAGCGCCACGCACCCTGCGAACCGCATCGACCACTTCCAGCACCGAATAACCATGCCCGTAGCCGCAGTTGGCAAGCAGGCTATCGCCACCCTCGCGCAGCCGCTGCAAGGCCAGACGATGCGCGGCCGCGAGGTCGCTGACGTGGATGTAGTCGCGCAGGCAGGTGCCGTCCGGCGTGGCATAATCAGTCCCGAACACATTCATCGACGCACGCTTGCCGAGCGCCGTCTCGCAGGCAACCTTGATCAGATGCGTCGCGCCCGGTGTCGATTGGCCTGTGCGTCCTTTCGGATCTGCGCCAGCGACGTTGAAATAGCGCAGGATCGTATATTTCAGCGGGTGTGCACGGGCGGCGTCCTGCAACATCCATTCGGTCATCAGCTTGGAGCGACCATAGGGCGATTCCGGATGCAGCGGCGCATCCTCGCGCACCGGTTCGCTGCCCGCCCCGCCATAGACGGCGGCGGTCGAGGAAAAGATGAAATGCGGCACGCCCGACGTTATGGCCGCTTCCAGCAGATCACGCGTCTTGGTCGTATTGTTCTGATAATAGCCGAGCGGATCCGACACCGATTCCGGCACCACGATCGAGCCGGCAAAATGAATCATCGCATCGATCTTGTGTTCGGCGACGATCGACTTGACCAGTTCAATGTCGCCGATATCGCCGACGACCAGCTTTGCCTCGGGCGCCACGGCCCATTCGAAGCCCGTCGACAGTCGATCCAGCACGACGACGTCGTCGCCGCCGTCGAGCAATTCCCACACCATATGGCTGCCGATATAGCCGGCCCCGCCGGTAACCAAGACTGCCATCTGCCTCTCGCCGCAGGTTGTCTTGGTGGCCAAATAGCCTGAAACAGTTTATATTTGGTGCGGCGTTTTCAATCCGGGGAAGCTCCTTCAGGATTGGAATGCGTGGTTCCCAACCGGGAAATCCGCGGCAAGACGGAAGACCGGAGGCCCAACTTTCGTTGGCTCAGGCGTGGCATTATGCCCGTCTTTGGATCAATGGACTGCCTTTCCTTGCGGGCATAAGGTTGGACCGAACTGGAGTCACGCATGCAGTACGAGCGCTTTTTCGCCGAAGCTATCGATCAGCTCCACTCGGAGCGCCGTTATCGCGTATTTGCCGATCTGGAGCGCATTGCCGGCGCATTTCCCCGCGCCATCTGGCGTCCGACAGCCGAGGCCGGCGCGCCTACCAACGGCGAGGCGAAGGAAGTCACCGTTTGGTGCTCCAACGACTATCTCGGCATGGGCCAGCATCCAGACGTCATCGCCGCGTTTCAGAATACGGCAGGCCGCATGGGCTCCGGCGCCGGCGGCACCCGCAACATTTCCGGCACCACCCACCCGCTTGTCGAGCTCGAACTCGAACTCGCCGACCTGCACGGCAAGGAATCCGCGCTGGTCTTCACCTCCGGTTTCGTATCGAACGAAGCCGCAATCTCGACCATCGGCCGTTTGCTACCGAACTGCCTGATCCTCTCGGATGAGTTGAACCACGCCTCGATGATCGAGGGCGTGCGCCGTTCGGGCGCCGAGAAGAAAGTGTTCCGCCACAACGACGTGGCACATCTGGAAAGCTTGCTCCAGACGGCCGGGCGCGAGCGCGCCAAGCTGATCGTTTTCGAATCGGTTTATTCGATGGACGGCGACGTCGCCCCGATCGCGGCAATCACTGACTTGGCCGAAAAATACAACGCCATGACCTATATCGACGAGGTCCATGCGGTCGGCATGTATGGTCACCGCGGTGGCGGCATTACCGAGCGTGAGGGTCTGGCGGACCGCATCGACATCATCGAAGGCACGTTGGCCAAGGCCTTTGGCACGCTCGGCGGCTACATCGCCGGCAAACGTAACGTCGTCGACGCCGTTCGTTCCTATGCGCCGGGCTTCATTTTCACGACCGCCTTGCCGCCGGCCATAGCCGCGGCGGCGACGACCTCGATCCGACATCTCAAGGCGAGCCAGGCCGAGCGTGAAGGACAGCAGCGCCAAGCTGCCCGCACCAAGCAGGTGCTGGCGGATGCCGGCCTGCCGGTGATGCCGTCCGACACGCATATCGTTCCTGTGCTGGTCGGTGATCCAGAGCTTTGCAAGATGGCCAGCGACCGGCTCCTCGGCCTGCACAATATCTACATCCAGCCAATCAACTATCCGACCGTACCGCGCGGCACGGAGCGTTTGCGCATCACGCCGACGCCACTCCACGGCGACGGTCTTGTCGATACGTTGAAGGCGGCTCTCGTCGAAACCTGGGACGCCCTTAGCATCCCTTATGCCAAAAGCGGTCGCCCGACAGTTACCAAGACCGAGCGGATCATTCCGTTGGTGGTGCCTACCAGCGGCGGCTGAGGCTCTCGAAAGAGAACGGCTGTCTGACCCTGGAAGCGAGATTGACTGGCAACCTCAGTGGCCGGACAAGACCAAGGTCTGCACCGGCGCCATGACCGCCTGCATGCGCAAGATCATGGCATGAACCAGCGCCGTGGCGTCCACCGCATGCAGGAATAGCCACCTCCACGTGCCGACATTGCCCGAAGCGAGCTCGTCGTGGTTGGACGTATAGACATTGGCGATGCAATTGCTGCCGGGCAGAATATTGCCGTATTGGCCGGGATAGAGCGGCTCCAGAATGGCTGTAACGGTGCCAGGCGCGGCCAATTGCTGAATGTCGATCAGTTGGTCGCTGGCGCGGAACTGGCCGCCCGCGATGACGGTCTGAACCTCGGTCACCACCATGGGAATGATTGTGAAGGGCCGTGCGATGCAGGTTACCTCCGAAATCATGCCGACTTTCAGCACCTGGGTCTCGATCTGCCCAAAGCCAGCTACGAGCCGTTCGCGCCCCGCGTCGTCGGGGACAAGCACACCGGCCGGACGCAGCAGCGGATTGACGACTTCGCCCACGCGCAGCGTGAATTGTTGCAACGTACCGTCTATGCCAGCCGTCACCAACGTCTTGTCGATGGCATTTTGCGCCTCGGCCACCTGAGCCTCCGCGCTCGATTTCTCTGCCGGCAGCAGCGTGGCGATACGCGTTTCCAACGTCTGCTTGGTCGCGACGGCTGCGGCCAGCTCGCTTTGGCGGCCCTCAACAATACTTTCCAGCCTATCGATTTCCTTGGCCGCGACACCGCCTGGATTGCGTCTCTGGAGCTCCAGCTTTGTGCTTAGATCATCTTTCGCCTGACTCAAGGCTGCCTCGACCTGGCCGATCTGCGCGCCGCTGGTGACCAGTTCAGACCGGGCAACGACAATCGCGGCGTCCACTTCGGCAACCCGTCTGCGCGCGGTTTCCAGCGCAGCCTCTTGCTTGCTGCTGTCCAGGCGAAACAGCCGGTCGCCGGCTTTCACCTTCTGGAAGGGCTGGACATAAACTTCCTCGACCCGACCGACAATCTCTGGAATAACCGCGACCGTGCGATAAGCGGCCGTGACGTTGGTCGTCGATGGGTGAAAATAAAAGATCATCGTAATCAGCGAGACCGTCAGCACGAGGCAGGCGGTGATGCCCCAGCGCAGCTCGAACCATACCGAATAGAGCGTGATCTCCTTGCCGATCCTCTTGCCCTGGCCATAGCGACGGAAAAGATAATCTGGGAGAATGGTGATCATTGAGCAGAGCAGCGTTTCCAGCATCAGTTTGCTCCCTGGCTCGCTGTCGTCGTCTTGCCGCCGTTGGCTTCGTCGGGGGCTGCCGCGTTCTCCGCTGTTTCGGATGTCTTGACGAGCGGGGGTGCCGTTTCCAGTTTGTGAAACTCCCTGCCGGTCCCACCGGCAATTTCGGCCGGCGCTCCGGCAAGCGCCGGCGCGGGCGGCTGCCCGCCGGCCACCTTGCGCAGAGACTTCGCCATCGACCTCAGCGGCGAAAGGAAGTCGGGCAGGTCGATCATCGCCAACAGGAGCGCCGCAATCCAAAAAATCCGGCTGTGGGTAAACAGCGCGATCAGGCCCAGAACGGCAACAATCTCGAACTGAATCTTTTGAGTGCGATGCGCCAGATGTTCCGGCAAGGCATGTAGCCGCATGTACAGGACGCCGGCCGTGAAGATGGCCACCACCATGAAGACGACGACGAAATTGAACAGAACGTCGGTCTGCCCCGGAGCGGTGATGAATGATGGGAAATGCTCCACAGCGAGCGGATGGGGTGTGGTAGGAGTTTCCATCTCGTGCCTTCGAACGATGTCACCCAATCGAAGTATCGCAGCGCGAAAGCCAAAGCGAGAAAAAATGAAGCAGCGCTCTTGGATAGCTGCCCCGCGAAAATGCCGTTAGGCCAAAGATGATCAAAACTTCGGATGCGCTCAACCGCGGCTAAGGCAGCACTCGGCAGCTTCTCACTCGGCGGGCACGGGAGAGTGCAACCCAAGAGTTCACTTTGGGCATTTTAGTGCTTTCCGGGCAACATTGGACGACCTACCAACACCCATCAGCCAACCTCACGTCGTAAAAGCGATTGACCATGCAAAACTGGATGCTCATCCTCCAGAATCAAACGGACGGCTTGACGGACGTTTCATTCAACGCCATGCCGCATGATTATGGTTGGCAAACCGAGGGATCGCCGATGAACATCAAAGGTCTGCTGCTTGGTTCGGGCGCAGTGTTTTTGGCGATCTCAGGCGCGCGAGCTGCCGACGCCGTCGAAGTCGTCGCCGAACCCGAGCCTGTGGAATATGTGCGTATCTGCGACACGTATGGAGAAGGCTTTTACTACATCCCCGGCACCGAGACCTGCCTGCGCGTCGGCGGCTATGTCCGCTACGACATCGGCGTCAACTCGCTGGGTTTGCAGGATATCCTCGACAAGAAAGACTTTGCAGCCGGGATATTGAACGTCAACGACACCTACTACAAGCGAGCGCGTGCCTCGCTTGAATTCGACGCCCGCTCGGAAACGGAACTCGGCACGTTGCGCGCTTATTCGCAGATCAATTTCGACTATGACAGCGTCAGGCTCGACATCGACGATGTGGACGGCGACGGCGAGCTTGAAGGCATAACGGGCACGGAAACGTCGCTCGAGATCGAGCATGCCTATATCGAGCTTGGCGGCTTCCGGATCGGCAAGACGGATTCCCTGTTCTCGACTTTTACCGACTATGCCGGCGCCGTCATCAATGACGACCTGGTCCCGTACGGTCCGTTTGGCACGCATCAAATCGTCTACACGTTCGACTCGGGCAAAGGGTTCAAGGCGGCCTTCGGCCTCGAGGAGGGAGAGGACGACTTCACAATCGACTCCTATGTGCCGCACATTGTGGCAGGCGCAGGCTATACGGCTGATTGGGGCGGGGTGTCGGTCGTCGGCGGCTATGACTCGGTCTGGGAAGAATTCGCCGCCAGGGGCCGCGTCGACGTGAAGGCTTCCGAAGCCATATCGCTCTTCGCCATGGTGGGCTACGGATCGGACGACAATGCCGATGTCAGTTTCTACAAGACATGGGGCGGCAACTGGGCCGTCTGGGCCGGTGGAACCGCTACGCTTTCGGACAAGGCCGCTTTGAACGTGCAAGTCGGCTATGACGACGACGACAATCTCGCCGCCGTCGCCAACGTCGAATACACGCTGGTTCCAAACTTCGCCATCACGCCCGAAGTCGTGTACACCGACAATCTCGACGTCGATGGCGATGACGAGTTCGGCGGATTTCTGCGCTTCCAGCGCAATTTCTAAGGGCGGCGGGCGTCAGCCAATCATCTGATTGGCGACACGTCAGACGGATACGACTAAGCCGCGATCTCGTGCATCCACCCGTGCGCGTCGGCTTCCTTGCCCTTCTGGATGCCGACCAGTTTGGCACGCAGTTGCGATGTGGTCTCGCCGTCGCCGCTGTTGCCGATGGCGAAAGACCCGCCTGAAAATTTCACGGTGCCGATGCCGGCGATCACAGCCGCCGTGCCGCAGGCAAAGGCCTCCCGCAGCTTGCCGCTCTGCGCGTCCGCCTGCCACTGGTCGAAGCTGTAGAGTTGTTCCCTGACAGTAAAGCCGGCCTCGCCGGCGAGCTTCATGATCGAGGCGCGGGTGATGCCCGGCAGGATCGTGCCCAGCGGCGGCGTGATGATCGTCTTGTCGTCCATGACGAAGAAGATGTTCATGCCACCCAGTTCTTCGATCCATTTGCGCTCGGCGGCATCGAGAAACACGACCTGATCGCAGCCGTGTTTGATCGCCTCGGCCTGGGCGACCAAGCTGCCAGCATAATTGCCGCCGCATTTGGCGGCGCCCGTGCCGCCAGGTGCTGCGCGGGTGTAGTCGTCCGACACCCAGACGGTCACCGCCTTGTAGCCGCCCTTGAAATAAGCGCCCACCGGGCAGCCGATGACGCAGAAGGTGTATTCATGAGCCGGACGGACACCGAGGAAGGACTCGCTGGCGAACATGAAGGGGCGCAGATAGAAGCTACCCTCACCCTTCGGCACCCAGTCGGCGTCGGTGCGCACCAGCGTCTCGACAGCGTCTATGAAGAGATCTTCCGGGATCGTCGGCATCGCCATGCGTTCGGCCGATTGGTTGAGGCGTCGCGCATTCTCTTCCGGACGAAACAGCGCAAGCCCGCCATCGGCGGTGCGATAGGCCTTCATGCCCTCGAAAATTTCCTGAGCGTAATGCAGCACGGCGCTGGCCGGATCGATCTGGAACGGCTCGCGGGCGCGAACCTTCGCGTCGTGCCAGCCCTTGTCGGGGGTCCAGGTAATCGTCACCATATGGTCGCTGAATACCTTGCCGAAGCCCGGGTTTTCCATCAGCGTCGCGCGCGCCTCGGGCGCGGTCGGCGATGGATGCGCGACTTTGGCGATTTCGACCGTTGCGGTCATGCGAACTCCTCCTGGCCAATCAACCGGCCTGCTCCCAACCGGACAAAACATTATGTCGAAACGCCGTTTTCGGGCAAGAAAAATATGTCAGTAATGATGACCTTTTTCTTGGACGACTGTCAAAGTCGTTTGATCCAGCCGGCCAGTCGCAAAGCGGCTTCCTCAAGACCATCGATGCTGCGATGGAAACACAGCCGAAAGAAGCCCTCGCCTCCCGGGCCGAAAGCCGAACCGGGGGCCAAGCCAACCAGAACGTCGTCGATAATGCTTAGCGCTGCGTCTTTCGAGTCGGTAATATGATCGATCGAGAAAAACAGGTAGAACGCGCCTGACGGCACGGCAAAGCGCGTCCGGCCCGTTCGCCCGAGCACAGAGCACATCAGATCGCGTGCCTGTCTGGCGTGTTCGATCTGGTCGCTGAGATATTGATCCCCGTCGTCCAAAGCGGCGATGGCGCCCCGTTGCATGAACGGCGCGACGCCTGACGTCGAATACTGGACCAGGTTTTCGAACACCTGCTGCAACGACGGATGCGCCGTAATCCAACCGATGCGCCAGCCGGTCATGGCCCAATTCTTGGAGAAGGTATTGACGAAGAGGATGCGGTCTTCCGGCTCCATGATGTCCATAAAAGACGGCGCGCGACTGCCGTCATAGTGGAAGCGGGCATAAATCTCGTCGGCGATGATCCAGATGCCATGTTTACGCGCCAGCGCGAGCACGGCTTCCAGATCGGCGCGATCGGCGGTCCAGCCGGTCGGATTTGACGGACTGTTGAAGAAGATCACTTTTGTCTTCGGCGTGATCGCGGCCTTCAGTCGTTCGTGGTCGAGAACCCAGCCATTGCCGGTGAACTCCAGCGGCACCGCGACAGGCGCCGCGCCTGCGACACCGGCCGCTCCCGGAAAATTCGGCCAGGCCGGCGTCAGATAGATTGCTTCATCGCCCTGCCCGGCGGTCGCCTGTAACGACAACAAGATGGCGTGCATGCCGCCGCCGGTGACGATGAACTCGGAGGCATCGAAGGTCCGACCGAAATGGCGCGTGTGGTAACGCGCCAGCGCTTCGCGCAAACCCGGAATACCACGCTGCCAGGTGTAAAAAGTCTCGCCTGAGTCGATCGACGCCTTCATCGCGTCGCTGATGAAGCCGGGCGTCGGCTTGTCGCCTTCGCCGACCCAGAGCGGGATGAGACCGGCCTTGCCTCGCCCGTGATTGGCCACCGCTACGATCCCGCTCTCGGGTGCGGCACGCGCGGCGTCGCGCAACACGGAAGTCAGATCAGCCATTTGGGGTCCGCGTCTAACTGGAAGGGCTATCAGAATACAAAAATCCCCGGCGGCGGACCACCGGGGATTTGCAACTGGATCAATGGTTAAGCGGTCAGCGCTTGGCGAGCAGATCGCGAATTTCCGTTAACAATGCGACGTCCGCGGGAGGCGGCGCGGCTTCCGGAGCCGGCTTCTCGCGCTCGAGGCGCTTGCGCATCGTGTTCACGCCCTTGACCATCAGGAAGATGATCCAGGCCAGAATGAGGAAATTGATCGCGACGGTGATGAAGCTGCCGTAAGCAAACACCGCGCCCTGCTCCTTGGCTGCCGCCAGTGAAGTTGCCGTGACGCTAGACGACAGAGGAAAGAAGTAGTTGTTGAAATCGAAGCCGCCGAAAATCGCGCCGACGACCGGCATGATGATGTCGTTGACCAGCGAATCGACAATCTTGCCAAAGGCCGCGCCGATGATCACACCGACTGCCAGATCCATGACATTGCCTTTGGCAATGAATTCCTGAAATTCCCTAACGATTGACATTCCCACTCTCCATCGTATCGGCCGCCGCCGCTGGCAGCCGTCCCGGGCGCAAAATAACAAAAAAGTGCAATAGCGAAAGCCGTAAACGAAACATTAGCCATGCCGCAAAGGTAGGAGCCGGGTGCGACGGTAGACACAGGCTGTCCGCTGTGGTTGCTTTTGCGGGCGCGTCTTGGGAGGAAACCGCGTGCAAGGGCTGCTCGTCGTCCTGTCCGCAATTGCCTATGTGACGCTGCTTTTCGCCATCGCCAGCGTTGGCGACCGTCGTGCGGCGCGTCGCAGCGCGGCCGAGCCGCGCCCGTTCATCTATGCGCTGAGTCTGGCGATCTATTGCACGTCGTGGACCTTCTTCGGGTCCGTCGGTCTCGCCGCGGAACGCAATTTCGAGTTCCTGGCGATCTATATCGGCCCGGTGCTGGTGTTCCTGTTCGGCTATCCACTGCTGATCCGCATCGTGCGACTCGCCAAGAGCGAGAAGATCACCTCGATCGCCGACTTCCTCGGGGCGCGCTATGGTAAGAGCTTTGCCGTCGCCTCGATTGCCACGCTCATCGCGGTCATCGGCGCTGTGCCCTACATCGCCTTGCAGCTCAAGGCGATCTCCGGCTCGGTGAGCCTCATGGTCGAACACTATACCGGCTCGCCGCCATCGTTCGATCCCTTCGTCAGCGACATCTCGCTGATCGTCGCCATGCTGCTGGCGCTGTTCGCCGTCCTGTTCGGCACGCGCCATGCCGACGCCACGGAGCACCAGAACGGGCTGGTGCTGGCCGTCGCTATCGAGTCCATCGTCAAGCTGGCGGCCTTCCTGGCAGTCGGTCTTGCCGTCACCTTCATGCTGTTCGGCGGTCCGGGCGACATGTTCGCCAAACTGTCGCAGACACCTTCGGTCGACAAAGCGATGTCTTATTCCACATCGCTTGGCACCTGGCTGGTGGTCACCAGCCTCAGCGCCTGCGCCATCCTGATGCTGCCGCGCCAGTTCTACGTCACCATCGTGGAAAACCGCAGTGGCGGCGAACTGCGCACCGCGACCTGGCTCTTCCCGCTCTACCTGGTCGCCATCAACATTTTCGTCCTGCCGATCGCTTTTGCTGGCCTGTCGCTGGTCGGCGCCTCGACCAGCAGCGACCTCTACGTGCTCTCGGTCCCGCTGCTCGGCGGCCATGACGTTTTGGCCATGATCGCGTTCATCGGTGGGCTGTCGGCGGCAACCGCGATGGTCATCGTTGAAAGCGTGGCGCTCGCCATCATGGTGTCCAACGATCTGGTCATCCCGATCTTCGTACGCCGGCTTTTGACCAGCAAACCAGCCGAAAGCCAGGATTGGTCGGCGCTGATCTTGAACATCCGCCGCATCTCGATCTTCGTTATCCTGTTCGCGGCTTTCCTCTACTATCGCGAGAGCACGTCGAACACGCGGCTAGCGGCGATCGGCTTGATGTCCTTCGCGGCGATCGCCCAGTTCGCACCGGCTTTCTTTGGCGGCCTGATGTGGCGCGGCGCGAATGCGCGTGGCGCGGCGCTCGGCCTGGCCGCGGGTTTCCTGATGTGGTTCTACACGCTGCTCTTCCCGTCACTCGCGTCGCCCGGCAACGCCATCGTTGTCCATGGCCTGTTCGGCTTCGAGGCTTTGCGACCGCAGGCCTTGTTCGGCACCGTGGCGGAACCTTTGAACCACGGCGTGCTGTGGAGCCTGTCGATCAACGCCCTGTTCTACGTCTTCGGCTCGCTGTCGCGCGCCTCACTGCCGCTGGAGCGCATCCAGGCGTCGATCTTTGCGCCGCGGGACGCGGCGCCAGTGCCCAGCCTGCGCCGTTTTCGCACCGCGGTGACAGTCAATGATCTCAAGGACACGATCGGCCGCTATCTCGGCGTCGAGCGCACCGAGCGCTCCTTCGAGTCCTTCCAGAAATCGACCGGCGCGAAGCTCACCGGAACCGAGCCCGCCAACATGGATGTGGTGCGCTTCGCCGAACAGCTTTTGGCCAGCGCCGTCGGTTCATCCTCGGCACGGCTGGTGCTGACCTTGCTGCTCAAACGCAACGATAGCAGCGCCCGCGACGCCTATCGCCTGCTCGATGACGCCACCGAGGCGCTGCAGCACAACCGCGACCTCCTGCAGATCGCGCTCGATCAGATGGAACAGGGCATCACCGTTTTCGACAGCGATCTGCGCCTCACCTGCTGGAACCGCCAGTTCCGCGCACTCTTTGCCCTGCCTGACGAACTCGGCCAGGTCGGCGTCTCGCTCGATCAGATCCTGCGCCTGCTCGTTGAGCGCGGCGAGATCGGCCCCGAACAGCGGGTGGCCACGCTCAACCGCTTCGTCGCCTTTGGCAATGCCTGGCAGATGGAACTCAAGGGCAGCGGCCGCACCATCGAACTCAAATCCAATCCGATGCCTGACGGTGGCGTCGTCGCGACCTACGCCGATATTTCGGCGCGCGTCGCGTCCGACCTGGCGCTCAAGCGCGCCAACGAGTCTCTGGAACAGCGCGTCAAGGACCGCACCGCTGAGTTGACAACGGTCAACCAGGAGCTGGCGCAGGCGCAGTTCCTCGCCGAGGAGGCCAATCTCGGCAAGACGCGGTTCCTCGCAGCGGTCGGCCACGACATCCTTCAGCCGCTCAACGCCGCGCGCCTCTACTGCGCCTCGCTTACCGAAAAAGCCGGCGGCAGCGGCTTCGCCGGTGAAGCGGAAAATATCGAATCCTCGCTGGACTCGGTCGAGACCATTCTGGGCGCCGTGCTTGATATTTCACGGCTCGATGCCGGCGCGATGAAGCCTTCGGAAACCGTGTTTGAGATCGGCCCGCTTCTGAAGCAGATCGGCACCGATTTTTCGCCGATGGCCAGCGAAAAGAAACTGGCGCTCACCATCGTGCCGTCATCGCTGCGCATCCGCACCGATCGTAATCTCTTGCGCCGCTTGATCCAGAATCTTGTCTCCAACGCGATCAAGTATACGCGCGAAGGCCGAATCCTGGTCGGCGTGCGCCGGCACGGCGATCTGGCCGCGATCCAAGTCATCGACACGGGCATCGGCATTCCCGACGGCCAGCTCGACAAGGTTTTCCACGAGTTCACCCGCCTCGAAGGCGGCAAGCGCGAAGCGCAGGGGCTTGGCCTTGGGCTCTCGATCGTGGACCGCCTCGCGCGCGTGCTGCGCGCCGAATTGCGGATCGACTCGCAAGCCGGCAGGGGCACCCGCTTTTCCGTGGTGCTTCCGGTAACGGCCGCCAAGGCCGAACTCTTGCCGCAAAGCGCCGGCGCGACCGCCAAGCCCGCTTTCGGTCTCACTGACATTCGTGTGCTCTGTATCGACAACGATCCGCGCATTCTCGACGGCATGCGGCGGCTGCTCGAAGGCTGGGGCTGTTTTGTCGAGACGATATCGGCTTCCTCCGACATCGACCCCGGTAACCAGCCTGAAATCGTGCTGGCGGACTATCATCTCGACCGCGAGACCGGCCTTGAGGCGATCCAGAAGGCACGAGCCATCTTCGGCGTCGAGCTTGCCGCCGTGCTGGTCACCGCCGACCGCTCGCCGGAAGTGAAAGCTGCCGCTGCCTCGTTGGATGTGCCGCTGCTCAACAAACCGGTGAAGCCCGCGGCTCTGCGCTCGGCCATGGCGCGGGTCAGGCGGGTTGCGGAGGCGGCGGAGTAAAATCAGATGGGCGCTCTGTCCGCCCCTCCTTACCCTCTCCCCGTGAAAGACGGGGAGAAGGGGACCTTGATGCTGGCTCTCAGCATTCGACGCGTTTTGCCAAGCGTTAATGCGTGTCGCGTTCAATCGGGCTCAGGTCGAAGAAAACGGCAAATTCTTTAAAGCTCCGGAATGGGTCCCGGCTCGCCTCCGCTTCGCTCCGTTGGCCGGGATGACGCGCGGCAGCAATGCCTGCGCTAATCGCCAACGTCCGAGACTGGCGCCGACCTCGACGCTGCGTCATCCCGGCCAACGGAGCGAAGCGGAGGCGAGCCGGGACCCATTCCGGAACCTCAAAAGTGAATTCAATTGCTTGTGACACGCTTGGATTATCGGCTGTCAGCAACGTTGACGCCCCCTCTCCCCGACATTCACGTGGAGAGGGTAAGGGTGAGGGGCAGATAGAGACAGTTTCGCGGAATAGATCAGCCGCCCTGCTCCGCACCCATCTTGTTCAGCATGATCACCGCCTGGGTGCGGCTGTCGACATCGAGCTTTTGCAGAATGGCCGAGACATGCGCCTTGATCGTCGCTTCGGAGACACCAAGCTCATAGGCGATCTGCTTGTTGAGCAGCCCTTCCGCCAACATGCTCAGCACACGCGTTTGTTGCGGCGTCAGCGATTGGATGCGTCGGATGATCGCCGAAATCTCGGCATCGTGCTCAACGCCCAGCTCGATGCCGGACGGCACGGCCACGTCGCCGGCCAACACGGCCGAGATCGCGGCGCGGATATCCTCCATGCTGGCCGATTTGGAAATGAAACCTGACGCCCCGAGATCGAGCGACCGCCGGATCGTCTGCGGATCGTCCTGCGCCGAGACCACCACCATCGGCGCCGACGGGTGGATGCCGCGCAACGAGATCAGGCCGGACAAGCCGCTGACGCCGGGCATAGAGAGATCGAGCAGCACCAGGTCGAGGTCTTCATTGTCCTTGACCAGCGACTTGGCCGCCTCGAAATCGCCGGCCTCCAGAATGGTCGAGACATTGTCGAGACCCGACAGCGCCTGCTTCAGCGCACCGCGAAACAGCGGATGGTCGTCCGCGATGACGAACTTGTAGCCTTCCGGCAAGGCGTCCCTCCTTGCCCCGTCTTCTTCGGCCGATACGCCGCGCGGGATTCGTGCGGCAGTTAATCGCCTTCGTTGTGGGAAAACAAGGGATCGAGCCTCTCGCTCATGGGAGATTGTCTTTCATCGGCTTTGGCTTCATCGGCTCCGAGGCCTGGATCCCCGACCCTCCGCTCCACTTCGTTTCGCTCCAGGCCGAGGATGACGAATGCAGGTAGGTTTCCGC
>JBFWUS010000040.1:0-53750 GCA_050247155.1 Rhizobiaceae bacterium | reverse complement strand
CGGGCGGGTGGATGACTGAGGACGCGCGCCCCACCCACCCCCTTGTGGGGAGGGTCGACGAGCGACATTTGCCTGGCAAATGTCGTGAGGCGGGGTGGGGGTATGTTCCAGATGCCCTATGCCTCTCGTCTTTATGCAATACCCCCACCCCGACCGGCTTCGCCGATCGACCCTCCCCACAAGGGGGAGGGTAAGAGAACCATGCTCCCGCAGGAAATCATTCGCCGCAAGCGGGACGGCAAGGTGCTGTCGAAAGACGATATTGCCGCCTTTGTTGCGGACATCACGTCAGGCGCCGTCAGCGAAGGGCAGATCGCCGCGTTGGCGATGGCGGTCTTCTTCAACGGCATGAGTCGCGACGAGGCCGTCGCGCTGACGCTGGCGATGCGCGATTCCGGCGATGTGCTCGACTGGTCGGACCTGCCGGGTCCGGTCACGGACAAACACTCGACGGGCGGCGTCGGCGACAACGTGTCTTTGATGTTGGCGCCGATCGTGGCAGCTTGCGGCGCCTATGTGCCTATGATCTCCGGCCGTGGCCTCGGCCACACTGGCGGCACGCTGGACAAGATGGATTCGATCCCCGGCTACGTCAGCCAGCCCGACAATATCTTGTTCCGCAAGGCTGTGCTGGAAACGGGGTGCGCCATCATCGGCCAGACCGCCAATCTCGCGCCGGCCGACAAGCGCTTCTACGGCATCCGCGATGTCACCGCGACGATCGAATCTGTTCCACTGATCACGGCATCCATCCTGTCTAAGAAGCTGGCGGCCGGCCTGCAATCGTTGGTGCTTGACGTGAAGATCGGTAATGGCGCCTTCATGGAAAAGAGCCGCGATGCGGTTGCACTCGCAACAAGCCTTGTCGAAGTGGCGAACGGCGCCGGGCTTAAGACGTCGGCTCTCCTGACCGACATGAATGAGCCGCTCGCGTCGGCCGCAGGCAACGCGGTCGAAGTAGAGAACGCCGTCGATTTCCTGACCCGGCGAAAAACCGACAGGCGGCTGGAGCGCGCAACCTTGGCGCTGGCGGCGGATATGCTGCAGGCATCCGGCATCGCCACCTCGCACAAGCAAGGTCTGGCAAGGGCAGAGGATGCGTTGCGGTCCGGCCGCGCCGCTGAAACGTTCGCCCGCATGGTGTCGGTGCTCGGCGGTCCAAAAGACTTTGTCGATGATTGCCGCAAATATCTGCCGCGGGCGGCGGTGCGAATCCCGATCATGGCTGGGTCGAAAGGTTTTGTCGGATCGATCGTCACACGCGACATTGGCTTGGCCGTCGTGGCGTTGGGCGGCGGCCGCACCCGGCCGCAGGATCCGGTGGATCATTCGGTCGGTCTGACAGGGCTGCTGCCGATCGGCGCGGAAGTCGACAAGGGCGAACCGCTCGGTTTTGTTCTTGCCCGGACAACCGATGATGCGGAGCGCGCTGCTGCTGCGGTTCGCGCGGCTTACACAATTGCTGCGAAACGCCCCGGAGCGGTCAAGGTCGTCGTGCGGCGAGTCCTGCCGACCGCGTAAAGGCCATCAGCCGCTCTTGCGCTTGCGCCCGTAAAGCTCCAGCCGGTGATGCACGATGTCGTAACCGAGCGACTTCGCGATTTCGTCCTGAAGCTGTTCGATGCGGTCGGACTTGAACTCGATCACATCGCCGGTGTCGAGATCGATCAGGTGGTCGTGATGTTCGCCGCCGGCCCGCTCGAAGCGTGAAGGCCCGCCCTCGAACGCGTGACGGTGAATGGCGCCCAGACCCTCCAGCAGTTTCATCGTCCGATAGACGGTCGCCAGCGAAATCGTGGCATCGATTTCGGCGGCGCGTCGGAAAATCTCCAGTGCGTCGGGATGGTCTTCGCACCTCGACAGGATGCCGACGATAATTTCTCGCGGCCGTGTCACGCGTACGCCCGACTTACGCAAAAGCGCGAGATAATCCGGCTTGCGGGTGTGGTGTGCCTGCATGGTCAGACTATGCTTCAGTTGCGACTGAGTTGCAAAGGCGTCGACAACGCATCGCGCATTCGTGTCATCCCAGCCCAGCGCCGCCAATACAAATGGGCGGCGAGTTGCCCCGCCGCCCATTGATTTCTGATTGCGCGGTCTATGCTGCCTTGCGCTCGGGATCGTGCGCCACGAAGGACGAGCCGTTTGCGTCGAAGATGTGCAAATCGCCCCCGTCCGCATCGAGCCTTAACACGTCACCGCGCTTAATCTGCGCATTGCCTGGAAGCTTGGCCGTCAGCGGCTGGTCGGCACGGCCGATATCGACATAGACGAGCTGCACTTCGCCGAGCTGCTCGATGTAGCCGATCGGGCCTTCGAACAGAAAATCGTTGCCCTTGGCCACGCGAAGATCCTCCGGCCGCACACCGAAGCTGATCGTCGTGCCCTGCGCGCTGGCTGGCGACGCGATCGGCACGGAGACCTTGCGGCCACCGATGTGGGAAATCTCCGTCGTATTTCCGGTCTTCTCGACAGTTGCCGGCACGATGTTCATCGCCGGTGAACCGATGAATTGCGCCACGAAGAGATTGCCGGGGCGGCGATAGAGCTCCATCGGCGAACCGACCTGCTCCACCTTGCCTGCCTTCAAAACCACGATGCGGTCGGCCAGCGTCATCGCTTCCACCTGGTCGTGCGTGACATAGATCATGGTCGTGTTTGGCATCGATTCCTTCAGCTTGGCGATCTCGATGCGGGTAGCGACGCGTAGCGCGGCGTCGAGGTTTGACAGAGGTTCGTCGAACAGGAACACTTTCGGATTGCGCACGATGGCGCGGCCAATGGCGACGCGCTGGCGCTGGCCGCCCGACATGGCCTTGGGCAGGCGCTCCAGATAGGGTGTCAATTGCAGGATCTCGGCCGCCTGCTTCACGCGCTTGTCGATCTCCGCCTTGCTCTCCTTGGCGATCTGCATGGAGAAGGCCATGTTGTCGTAAACAGTCATATGCGGGTAGAGCGCGTAGGACTGGAACACCATGGCGATGCCGCGCTTCGACGGCGGCACGTCGTTGACCACTTCGCCCGCGATCTTCAGCGTGCCGCCGGTGATCTCCTCGAGGCCGGCGATCGAACGCAGCAAGGTGGATTTGCCGCAGCCGGACGGTCCGACGAAGACGATGAACTCGCCCGATTTGATGTCGAGATTGATACCGTGAAGGATGTTCAGCGGGCCATAGGCCTTCTTGACATCTCGCAGTTCTAGATCAGCCATTGTCGTCCTCCCTCGATCCTCAATTTGCTCTTTCGCCTATCCGGCCAAACCAGGCTCCATAGCCGCCTAATCTGATCTTGCCGTCGCGGGCAACGCCGGCAAAGCCGTGGCCGGTCAACTCTTCGCCAACGCCGTCGATGTTCAGTTCGGCCGGTTCCGCGCCGAGATTGAAAACGCACGCGATGCGCTCGTTTCCCGCACTGCGTGTGAAGGCGACGGCATCGCCGTCGGCCGCCAGGAATTCGATGTCGCCTTTGGCCAACGCCGGGTGGTTGCGGCGGAAGGCAATGAAGCGCCGGTAATGCTCCAGCAGCGATTTCTCGTCGCCCGTCTGCGCATCGACCGCGCGGTCGCGATGATCTTGCGGCACCGGCAGCCAGGGCTTTGCTGAGGAGAAGCCGCCGTTGTCCTGCGTCTTGTCCCACACCATGGGCGTGCGGCAGCCGTCGCGTCCTTTGAATTCCGGCCAGAAGCGAATGCCATAGGGGTCCTGCAAATCCTCGAATTGAAGCTCCGCCTCGGGCAGGCCGAGCTCCTCGCCCTGATAGAGGCAGACCGACCCGCGCAGCGACATCAACAGCGCCGAGACGACCTTCAGATAGGCGTCGTGGTCCTCTTCTCCCGCGCCCCAGCGGGTCGCGTGGCGCATCACGTCATGGTTTGAAAACGCCCAGCACGCCCAGCCGTCCGACGCGACGCGACCGAAATCCTCAAGCACCTTCTTGACGTTCTTGGCGCTGATCTTTTCCGGCGCCAGGAAGTCGAACGCGTAGCACATATGCACGCGGTTATCGCCCGCGGTGTAGGCTGCGACGACTTCCAGTCCGCGCTGCGAATCGCCGACTTCACCGACCGTTGCGGCAGCCGGATATTCGTCCAGCACGGCGCGGAAACGTTCGAGGAATTTCAGGTTCTCCGGCCGGCTTTTGTCGTAGACGTGATCCTGGAAATTGTAGGGGTTCACCGCCGGCGCGGTCTGGTCGTTCCGCTCTTCCGGCGGCAGCGCCGGATTATTCTCCAGCCCCTGGCTGTGGAAGTAGAAATTGATCGTATCCAGCCTGAAGCCATCGACGCCGCGATCCATCCAGAACCGCGCGACCTCGAGCAGGGCGTCCTGAACGTCCCTGTTGTGGAAGTTCAGATCCGGCTGCTCGGCCAGAAAATTGTGCAGATAATACTGCATGCGCCGGGCGTCCCATTGCCATGCCGAGCCGCCGAAGATCGACAGCCAGTTATTCGGCGGCGTGCCGTCCGGCTTGGGATCGGCCCAGACATACCAGTCGGCCCTCGGGTTTGTCCTGTCCTTCCGGCTTTCCGCAAACCAGGGATGCTCATCCGACGTGTGCGAGATCACGCCGTCGATCATCACTTTGAGGCCGAGCCGGTGCGCCTCGGCAATCAGCGCGTCAAAATCCTCCAACGTTCCGAACATCGGATCAATCGCGCGATAATCCGAAACGTCGTATCCAAAGTCCCTCATCGGTGACTTGAAGCACGGCGATATCCAGATCGCATCCGCGCCCAGTTCGGCGACATAGGGCAGGCGCTGAACGATGCCTTTGAGGTCGCCGATGCCATCGCCATCCGAGTCTTGGAAGCTGCGCGGATAGATCTGGTAGATCACCGCGCCGCGCCACCAGTCCCGATCCGGCGCCAGGGCTGGCGCCGGGCTTTCCTTGCGTTGAACGCTGGCCAAGGCTCAGCCTCCCTTGACCGAGCCGGCCAGCAGGCCGCGCACGAAGTAGCGTTGCAGCGAGAAGAACACGATCAGCGGCACGATGATGGTGATGAAGGCCGAGGTCGTGAGGATTTCCCAATCGCCGCCGCGCGAACCGAGCAGCGCATTGAGCTTGCCGGTCAGCACGAGCTGATCCGCGCCGGAGCCGAGGAACACCATCGCCACTAGTAGGTCGTTCCAGACCCAGAGGAACTGGAAGATGGCGAAGGAGGCGAGCACCGGGAAGGAAAGCGGCAGCACGATCTTCATGAAGATCTCGAAATCACTCGCGCCGTCGATGCGTGCCGACTCCATCAGTTCCCGCGGCAGGCCAGCCATGTAGCTGCGCAGCAGATAGATAGCGAAGGGCAGGCCGAAGCCGGTATGCGCCAGCCAGATGCCGAGATAGGTCTTCGACGGCACGCCAAACAGATTGCCGACGCCGTTGTAGATTTCCAGCAGCGGAATGAGCGCCATCTGCAGCGGCACGACGAGCAGGCCGATGATGGTGGCGATGAGCAAAGCCCGACCTGGAAAACGCATCCACGCCAGCGCGTAGGCGGCAAAGGCGGCGATCATGATCGGAATGATGGTGGCTGGAATGGTCACCGTCAGGGAGTTGAGGAAGGAGCGCCCGACGCCTTCGGACGTCAGCACGTTCTGATAGTTATCCGTGGTGAATTTGGGCGGCGTCTCCGCCGCGTAGTAAACGCGTTGCCCACGCGTGCCCTCGAATGGCTTGGCGGACGTATGGACATAGCTGCCGTCAGCGTTGATCTGCAGCGTCTCGCCATCGCCGAGATCGGCGACCGTGCCCACTGGAAACTCTGTCGGGGCGCGGCTCTTGGTCCCGAAGGCGGTGATCTGCCCTGCCGGACCACCCTCGAAGAGATTGCCCTTGATCAGGTGTTTATCGCCTTCCTGCACGGCCTTGTCGGCGGCCGCCAGGCGGCCGTCCGTGGTCTGCGTGGAAGAGAAGAAGGAATTCCACCACGCCGAGGTGATGATCTGGTCCTTGTCGCGCAGCGACGTGACCAGGATGCCCAGCGTCGGAATGGTCCACAGCGTCACGAAGAAGAGCACGGCGATGTGAACGCCCCATTTGGAGATGCCGGACTTGCCGGCTGAGCTGCCGCTTGGCTGTGCCATCTCAGAGTCCTCCTTCCTTGTTCGCCTGGCGAATGTTCCAGATCATGATAGGCAGCACGGCGAGCATGATGATCACCGCGATCGTCGCGCCCTTGCCGAAATCGCCGCCGCCTCGGAACATCCAGTCGAACATCAGATTGGCCAGCACCTGGCTGTTCCACTGGCCATTGGTCATGGTCAGCACGATGTCGAACACTTTCAGCACAAGGATGGTGATAGTCGTCCACACGACGATGATCGTCCCCCATATCTGTGGCACCATGATCTTCCAGAAAATCTGGAACGGATTGGCGCCGTCGATGACAGCGGCCTCGATGGTTTCTTCCGGGATGCCGCGCAGCGCCGCCGAGAGGATCACCATGGCGAAGCCGGTCTGGATCCAGATCAGGATGACCATCAGGAAGAAATTGTTCCAGAAAGGCATAGATATCCACACCTGCGGCGTGCCGCCGAACCACTGCACGATCGCGTTCAGAATGCCGATCTGCGTCTGGCCTTCGCCGCGGTACTCGTAGACGAACTTCCAGATCACCGATGCGCCGACAAAGGAGATCGCCAGCGGCAGGAAGATCAGGCTCTTTGCGATAGTGCCCCACCAGATCTTGTCGGTCAGGACAGCAATGACCAGGCCGAGGAAGGTGCAAGCGGCTGGCACGACGAGCAGCCAGAGCAGATTATTGAAGATCGAGTTGCGAAACTGCGCGTCGCCGAGGGCCCATTGATAGTTGGCCAGTCCGACAAAGCCCTCACCCGACTTGTCCTGGAAGGAAGTGATCACCGTGTCGACCACCGGGTAGATCAGGTAGACGATCAGGATGAGTAGCGCCGGACCGATGAACAGCCACGGTCGAACAAGTCCCTGACGCCGCAGATTGTCGATCGCAGCCTGGCCTTTGACGCCATGCGCCGGAAAGATCAGGTCGACGAGCTTATTTGCGCCCCAGAAATAGGCGACGCAACCGCCGACGCCGATGATGATGACCATGATGGCCGAGATGATCTGCGACGCCATGTATCCCTCCCCGTGTTCGCAAGCCCTGCCGGGCTCTTTCTTGCTGGCGAAAGGTTGGTCGTCAGCCCCCTCACCCGGCCGCTTCGCGGCCGCCCTCTCCCTGGAGGGAGAGGAGGGAGCCAGCCTTGCCGCCGGGTTCCTCCCCCAGCGGGGGAGGGTGGCCGCGAAGCGGCCGGGTGAGGGGGCTTGCTGAAAGTGAGGGGCGGTTGCCGCCCCTCTTTGAGGCCGTCGCTTACTTGAGGCCGTCCCAGGTCTTCTGGATGTCGGCGGCGACGTCTGCCGGCGGCTTGCCGCCGACCATGTCGATCATGCCGGTCCAGAAGGCGCCTGCGCCGATCTTGCCGGGCATCAGGTCCGAACCGTCGAAGCCGAAGGTCGATGCGTTGAGCAGCACCTCGCCTTCGCGACGCAGGATGTCGTTGGCATAGGCCTCCGGCTTCGTTGTTTTCAAGGCGGACAGGAAGCCGGACTGCGCCATCCAGAGCTCATGCGACAGCGGCATCTTCAGGAACTCGATGAAGGCGCGAGCGGCCTTGGAGTCCTTGGCGACCATTGCGAAGGTGCCGGCGCCCAGCACGGGCTTGCCGAGATCGGCATGCGCGGCCATCGGCGGCAGGTAGAAGAAGTCCGCGTCCTCGCCGAGCTTCGTGCCTTCCGGGAAGAAAGACGGGATGAACGACGCCATGCGGTGCATGTAGCATTTCGGCGGCACGCCGAAGAGACCCTTCGACGAGTCGCGGAAGTCGGTCGCCGCGACCGCCGCGGTACCGCCGTCCACCATCTTCGGGTTCTGCACGATGTCGTTGAAGATCGTCAGCGCATTCACCACTTGCGGGTCGCTGAACGGAATTTCGTTCTTCGTCCACTTCGTGTAGACATCGGCCGGCGCCGTGCGCAGCAGGATGTCTTCCACCCAGTCGGTCGCCGGCCAGCCGGTCGCGCCGCCGGAGCCGAGGCCGATGCACCATGGCACGCCACCATCGGCGATGATCTGGTCGGACAGTTTCATCATGTCTTCCCAGGTCTCCGGAACCTTGTAGTCGTTCTCTTCGAAATTTTCCGGGACGTACCAGACCATCGACTTCAGGTCTTGCTTCCAGGGATAAGCGAAGAATTTGGCCGCGCCGTCCTTGTCCTTGAAGGTGCCGAGGTCGACCCAGCTCTGGCCGGCGCCGTAATTGTCTTTCACATAGGCGGTGGTCGCGTCATCCAGCGCCACAAGCATACCCTTCGAGGCAAGATCCTGGATGAGACCAGGCTGTGGCAGGATGGCGATATTTGGTGGGCTGCCGGCCTGCGTGTCGATGACGATCTGCTGCTCATAGTTCTCCGACGACGAATATTTGACGTCGGCGCCGGTCGCCTCACGGAAATATTCGAGCACCGATTGGAACTGTATCTCGTCGGGGCCGCGCCACGGACCAAAAACGGTCAGCGTCTCGCCCTTGAGGTCGGTCTTCTTCAGTTCTTCGAAATTCGCCCAGTTGAATTTCGGGTCTTCACCCGGCTTGAACTTGAGTTCCGCGGATGCAGGTGCGCACAGGGCCAGCACGGTCAATGCGGCCCCCATCAAAAGGCGTTTCTTCATCTGATTTCCTCCCAACGGGTCAACTCTTGTGGACGAAGCCTCCACTCCGTCCGCCACTGACGCCTTTTGAACTCTGCCCCAATGAGAGGCAGTGCGCAACCGCCTTGACAGTCGGCAAATCCAAAGCGCTTTGGTGACTGGAATTACAGCCATCGAACGCGCCGGAAGTCAAGAGGGTCGGATGCAAATCGATTGAATTTCTTTTCGACACGTTGTTTTATAACGAAAAATAGAGGGGCATGGCAAATTTTCGTTGCGGGGGGCTCGATTTGGCTTAATCTGGAGTCCGATGGCGCGGAACGGCTTGCAGAGATATGATTTAAAGCGCTTTGAGGAATTTTCTTGTCGGTGAACCTGAAACAGCTATCGGCCATGCTGGCGCTGTCGCAGACAACGGTTAGCCGCGCGCTCAACGGTTATCCCGAAGTCAACGAGGAAACCCGTCGCCGCGTCATGGATGCCGCCAAGCGGCATGGCTACCGCCCCAATCCGAGCGCCCGCAGGCTGGCCACCGGCAAGGCCGGCATGATCGGCTATGTCATGCCGACAGGCTCGGCGGTCGACATCGATCCGCATTTCGTCGAGTTCCTGTCGGGCCTCGGTGATTACGCGCGCGGCCACGGACTTGACCTCGTACTGTCGCCCACGGAGGCGGACGACGAGGAAACAACCTATCGCCGAGTCGCGGCCAACAAGCAGGTCGATGCCGTCTACGTTTCCGCGCCGCGTCCGGCAGATCGCCGCATTGCCCTGTTGCACCAGCTCGGTCTGCCGTTCCTCGTGCATGGGCGCAGCGAGGGATTGAATTTCGCCTACCCGTATATGGACATCGACAACGAGGCGGCGTTTCGCGACGCCGGCCGGCTGCTGATACAGTTGGGCCATGAAAGGATCGCATTGATCAATGGCGAGACAAGCGAGACTTTCGCTATCTTTCGCGAGCGTGGGCTGCGCCAGGCGATGGTGGCCGCCGGACTGACGCTGCCAGCCGGTCTGGTTCGGTCGCAGCGCATGACCGACGAGGCGGGTTATCGTGCTACGCGTAGTCTGATGGAACGCTCGGATCGCCCGACAGCGATCATAAGCTCGAGCCTCATCATGACGCTTGGCATCTTCCGGGCAGCCCGGGACCTCGGCCTGAGAATCCCGGAAGAGCTCTCTGTGATCGCCCATGACGACGTGTTCCCGTGGCTGAAGCCGGAACACTTTTCGATCCCGCTGACGACGACAAGATCGTCGATCAGGGCGGCCGGCACGCGCGTGGCCGAACGGCTGGCTGCGCGGATCGCTGGCACGGAAATCGAGCCTTTGGGCGAGGTGTGGCCGGTCGAACTGATCGTCAGGGCGTCGGTAGCCGCCGCGCCACGATAGCGGGTCCACGAGTGGCCTTGCAAAAATCCTTCAGCGCATTCCGAAGAACGACAGGATTGCCAGAACGATGACGACCAGGCCGACGATGTAGATGATATTGTTCACGGGGCAAGCCCTCCAGATTTCACTGGCGGCCAAACGAGAATCCCCGGCTAAAAGTTCCTTTCCCGGCAAAAAGCCAGGATTTAGCGCGGCGCTCGCTTGGCCAGGATGCGCTGGAGGGTGCGGCGATGCATGTTCAGCCGCCGCGCCGTTTCTGACACGTTGCGGTCACACATTTCATAGACCCGCTGGATATGCTCCCAACGCACCCGGTCGGCCGACATCGGGTTTTCCGGTAGCGCGCTACGGTTACCACCTGTACCGGTCAACGCCGCAAAAATATCGTCCGCGTCTGCCGGTTTCGACAGATAGTCGATCGCTCCAAGCTTCACCGCGGTTACAGCGGTTGCGATGTTGCCGTAGCCCGTGAGGATGATGGCCCGCGCATCGGCGCGCTTGTCGTGGATGGCGGTAATCACGTCGAGCCCGTTACCGTCGCCAAGCCGCATATCCACAACCGCATAGGCCGGCGCCTTGGTCCGCACTTTTGCCAGCGCTTCGGCCACGCTCTCGGCTTGCTCGACCTGGAAGCCGCGCATCTCCATGGCGCGTGCCAAGCGGGTCAGGAACGGCTTGTCGTCGTCGACGATCAGAAGCGAGGGGTCATCGCCGGGAATAGCCGGGGCGGATGCGGTCTCGGAAGCCATGGCCGTTTCGGTTCCTGTTTCCCTTTCCTATCCTTACAAGATTCTTCGGCAAAGCGGAAAACCATGTTTTGGCACAGTTTTTGAGCTTTCGGTTACCGCGCCGGCTCCAGGGCGAATTCGCCGGCTTCACTCAGGAATCGATCGCGTGACCATTCGATAATGACCATCGCGCCCTCGCCGCGTCCGCTCGCATTGCGAAAGGTCAAGGTCGCGCCAGAACGTTCCAGCAGCGTCTTGGCGATGAACAGACCGAGCCCCAGCCCGCCGCCACTCGAATTGCCTTCCTGTCGGGTCGACATATAGGGCTCGCCGATGCGGTCGATGATTTCAGGAGGAAAGCCTTCACCGTCGTCCAGCACGGTGATGGCGACGGTATGCTCATCCCAGTGCCAGCGAATAGTGACCGTGGTCTTGGCGAAGTCGACCGCATTCTCGACCAGATTGCCGATACCGTAGATGACCCCGGGATTGCGCCGCCCAACCGGCTCTGCGCCGATGCGCTCGCCTTCCACCATCTTGATCGCAATGCCGAAGTCGCGATGCGGCGCGGTCGCTTCTTCGATCAGCGAGGTCAGGGGCAGACGCGCCATATGCGCTTCACTGTCGGATGACAGACTGGTCAGCCGCTTCAGGATTTCTCGACAGCGCTCGCTTTGCGAACGCAGTAGAGCGACGTCCTCCTTGAATTTCGGGTCCTCGATGCCGCGCTCCATCTCGCGCGCCACAAGCGAAATCGTCGCCAGCGGTGTGCCGAGCTCATGCGCCGCCGCTGCCGCCAGGCCGTCCAGCGCCGATAGATGCTGCTCGCGCTGCAATACCAGCTCCGTCGCGGCCAGCGCGTTGGCAAGCTGCCGGCCTTCCTCGGCCACGCGAAAAGCATAAAGCGCGGTAAACGAAATGCTGGAAAAAACCGCCATCCAGATACCCGCGACATAGACGAACGGCATTTCGAGCGGCTTGCCGTCGGTCCAGGGCAGCGGTTCATGGAAAAAGGCCAGCAGCGTTGCGATGGTCAGCACGACGCCGGCCAGCACCGCTGTCAGCCGCAGCGGCAGCGACGTTGCTGATATCACCACAGGCACGCTCATCAGCAGCGAGAACGGATTGGTTAGCCCGCCGGTGAGATAAAGCAGGCCGGCAAGCTGAAGGCTGTCGAACAGCAGAATGCCGAGCGCGGCATAAGGGCCGAGCCGCTGGGCGGCCGGATAGCGGAAAGCGAGGAACAGGTTCAGCCAGGCCGAGCAGGCGATCAGCCCGAAGCACGCGCTGACCCTCAGGGGGAAATCCAGCCAGTAGGCCACGGCCAGCACCGTTGCGCTCTGGCCCACGATCGCCAGCCAGCGCAGCCGGATCAGCGTGTTGAGCCTCAATCGCTGGCTCTTGCCGGGCGAAGACACCGCAAGATCGTTCATCGCATCTGGCTCGCGGCTTCAAGAAACGAATGACCTACAAGACGGCCCAGCATCTGCTCAGATCATCTCCAGCGACCGCTTGCGGTTTGGCGGCGGGAAAGCCTTGTTTAACTCGGCCAGATCCTCCGCCGTCAGACGGATATCCGCGGCCGCGCGGTTTTCGCGAACATGCGCCGGCTGGCTCGCTTTCGGGATGGCGATCACATCGCCGTTTCTCATGGTCCAGGCGAGCGCGATCTGTGCCGGCGTTGCGTTATGCCGGGCCGCGGCCACAGCCAATCGCCTGTCGTTGGTGAGCGAGCCTTGCTCGACCGGCGAATAGGCCATGGTCGGAATACCGCGTTCGCGCTGCCACGGTAGCAGGTCGAACTCGGGCCCGCGCCGCGAAAGATTGTAGAGAACCTGGTTCGCCCGCACCTGATCGCCGGCCGGCAACAGCGCCAGTTCCTGCATATCATCCGTATCGAAATTGCTGACCCCCCAGTGGCGGATTTTGCCGGACTGTTTTAGCCGATCGAGTGCTTCGATTGTTTCGGCAAGCGGCGTGCCGCCGCGCCAATGGTAGAGATAAAGGTCGATACGATCCGTCTTCAGCCGTTTCAGGCTGCGCTCGCAGGCTGTCGGCACACCGGACTGTGAAGCGTTGGACGGCAGCACCTTCGAGACCAGAAACACCTCGTCGCGGCGTCCGGCGATTGCGGCGGCCACCACCTCTTCCGACCCACCAGAAGCATACATTTCGGCTGTGTCGATAAGTGTAATGCCGAGGTCGAGACCGAGCCGCAACGCATCCGCTTCTTCGCGCCGGTTCGCGCCCCGTTCGCCCATCATCCAGGTGCCTTGTCCAAGGGTCGGTACCAGCTCACCACCGGCGAGTTTGGTCATGGGTATGGGCTTTGGCATAGACGGATCCTGTCATTTCAGCACGTGGCAAGCGACGCGGATGACCATAGCCGCCCGCCGCCGCTCTGGCCACAAGGGCCTAAGCACTATCGGCCGCGACATGCCAAAGGCATTGTCGTTGACAGCGATCAAGCATTCCGCGCTTCTTTGTCCGCCGGGTTTTGAGGTTCGTTCACATGAACAGGCGGCTAGCATACCTCTTGATCGCCTTGGCCGCGGTCCTCGTCGGTTATCTGTTCTGGACCGCAACACCAACACCGCCGGGCGACTGCGACAATGCGCTGACAGAAGGATGCCGGCGAACGCCGCCAAGCGCCGGTTGAACGATTCTCTTATTCGGCTCTTGAAAAACTTAGCCGGTTCATGAATCTTTCCGACCATGAAGCAGAAAAGGGCGCGTGCGCTGGTCAAGAAGGGCACGCCAATTCGTCAGATCGCAGCGTTGGTGCACAGACGGACCGCTGAGGGTTCGCTTCAGATTCTGCTCGTTAGCTCGCGCCAGACCAAACGGATCGTGATCCCGCGTGGCTGGCCCATGCGCAAGGTCGAGGATTGGCGCGCTGCCGAAATCGAGGCCAGGGAAGAGGCCGGGGTGATCGGGCAGGCCGAGCACCAGCCCATCGGCTCTTATCGCTACTGGAAGAGGATGAGAACCGCATTCGTCCCGATCGTTGTGCATGTGTTCCCGCTAACGGTGTCGGCAGAACTGCCCCGCTGGAAGGAGGATGATGAGCGCCAGCGGGCCTGGCTGGATTGGAGGGACGCACGAGCGCTCATCGACGAGTCGGAGCTCGTGACCCTGATTGACAGCTTTGAAGAAACGGCGCGAGGCCTGATGGCGAGAAGCGGCAGCGAGGGAAGGCTCACACCATAATGAAGCAAGGTTGTGCCTGCTCAGAAGCGTCGACGCGGAAAGCCGGCATCAAATCAGAAAAATGGTGGAGCCAATCGGAATCGAACCGACGACCTCTTGAATGCCATTCAAGCGCTCTCCCAACTGAGCTATGGCCCCACACCCGGCATGGCCGGCGCCGTTTCCGGCGAAGAGGTTCAGCGCGGTTGCCCACGCTTCATGGGGGCGGCTTCTAAACCGCCCCTCAAACAAGATCAAGCACTATCCGCCCGCATTTTTGCCGCATGCGAAAAGCGCCACATACGACCGCTGGGACTCGCCGTGTCAGACGTCTTCGTCTTCGTCGCCGACGCCGATGATATCGGAGACGTCGTCGTTTTCTTCTTCCTCGTCTTCGAGGAAGGCGTCGTCGTCATCGTCGCCGAGGTCGACGTCGTCGTCATCGCCAAGGTCCGGCAGGTCATCGCCGCCACCCGACGCCTCATCGTCCGCATCCTCCAGCGACACGACTTCCGGAGCATCGTCCTCGGAGTCGACTTCGCGCTGTTCAGCTTCATCCTCTTCCTCGACCGGCTTTTCGTTGCCAGTCTCGAAATAGCTGCGCGGATAGCTCTTGCCAGTGTACGGCGAAACGATCGGATCCTTATTCAGATCGTAGAATTTGCGCCCCGTCTCCGGGTCGATGCGCTTTGCGCCAAGTTCTTCTTTAGCCACTGCTGCCTCGTCGAAAAAGTGTCGGTCCCCTTAACGAGAGATTTTCGCCCTGTCAAAGCCAAATGACTGGCTCCAAAATGGTCCAAAAGTCGTGAAATTGGTCCCATTTTGGAGATGACCGGTCTGATGCGCCATGCTAGGACAATGTCGCACCAACGACCACCGCGGCCCCAAAATTCCGCTGAAAAGCGCGGACATGCCGCAAGATTTCAGGACATTTGCCATGGCGCATGACGCCAAACCCCAACCCGCAACCGCGCGGCGCTCGTCCGCGCTGTCCGGAATCGCCCGCGTGCCGGGCGACAAGTCGATCTCGCACCGTTCCTTCATGTTCGGTGGCCTGGCCTCCGGCGAAACCCGTATCACCGGCCTGCTGGAAGGCGAGGATGTGATGCGCACCGGCGAGGCCATGAAGGCGATGGGCGCCAATATTCGCAAGGATGGCGACAGCTGGACCATTCGGGGCGTCGGCAATGGCTGCCTGCTTGAGCCCGAGGCGCCGCTCGATTTCGGCAATGCCGGCACCGGTTCGCGCCTGACCATGGGTCTGGTCGGCACTTACGACATGGAGACGACTTTCATCGGCGACGCTTCCTTGCAGAGCCGCCCGATGGCGCGCGTGCTCAAGCCCCTGCGCGAAATGGGCGTGCAGATCGTCAAGGCGGCCCCGGGCGATCGCATGCCGTTGACGCTTCGGGGGCCGAAGCACGCGGTGCCGATCGTCTATCGTGTTCCGATGGCCTCAGCGCAGGTGAAATCGGCCGTGCTTCTTGCTGGCTTGAACACGCCAGGCGTGACGACGGTCATCGAGCCGGTGATGACGCGTGACCACACAGAAAAGATGCTGAAAGGTTTCGGCGCCAATCTGGAAGTCGAGACCGACAAGGACGGCGTGCGCCATATCCTCATCGAGGGTCAGGGCAAGCTCTCCGGCCAGATCATCGCGGTGCCGGGCGACCCATCCTCGGCCGGTTTTCCCCTGGTTGCCGCGTTGATCGTCGCTGGCTCGGATATCGTCATCGAAAATGTGCTGATGAACCCGACCCGCACTGGCCTGCTGCTGACGCTTCAAGAGATGGGCGGCGATATCGAGGTGTTGAATACCCGCTCGGCCGGCGGGGAAGACGTCGCCGACCTGCGCGTGCGCTCGTCCAATTTGAAGGGCGTCACCGTCCCGCCTGAGCGCGCGCCGTCGATGATCGACGAATACCCGGTGTTGGCCGTCGCTGCATCCTTCGCGGAGGGTGAGACTGTGATGCTTGGCCTGGAAGAGCTGCGCGTGAAGGAAAGCGACCGGCTCGCCGCCGTCGCTCGCGGCCTTGAGGCCAATGGCGTCGATTGCACCGAGGGCAAGGATACGCTCTCCGTGCGCGGCAAACCGGACGGCAAGGGCCTTGGCGGGGGTACGGTGAAAACTCACCTCGATCACCGCATTGCAATGAGTTTCCTGATCATGGGCCTTGCAACAGAGAGACCCGTCTCCATCGACGACGCCAATATGATCGTGACGAGTTTTCCGGAGTTTCTGGGGCTGATGAAGGGGCTGGCCGCGGAAATTGAATAGTGTCTGCCCGGCCGGGTGGTACGGAAGCATAGCCTGATACACGATTCGTTGTCAGGGACTTGCACAATTCCGTCCTTATCGTCTCATATCGGTGCCTAGAGAAACGGCAGCGACTATCGAGCGCATGAGCGACGTCGAAGTCAGATCCCATCCTTTGAGGCCCGCCAGCAGCCTGACGCGGCTGTATGGATACGGCCGGCAGAGCGGTAACGATAACACGCCTGCTCCCCGCAGCGCAGCGCCCGTCCACTTGAGACCCGGGATGACAGTCGAGGCGTCATTCCGTGAGATCCTTCGCGAATGCGTCGACCAGATCGCGGCGAACATTGAGGTGGTGTGGATATCGGACAATCCCGAAGGCCCTCACCAGCTGCGAATTGGCCTGCGGCGGCTGCGCACGATTTTCACTATTTTCGCCGCCGTTGTGCGCAGCGACGAGCTGGAACGGCTCGATGCGGAGACGCGGTGGTTGGCTCGGCAGGTCGGCGAACTGCGCGATCTTGACGTCGTCTGGCATGATATTCTTGGTGTGGAGATCGAGCGGCATCCCGATGAAGTTGGCCTGCCGCCGCTTTCCGCGACAATCAGCCTTGAGGCGGCCGCCCGACGCGAAACCTTGTGCGCGACGCTTGTCACGCCACGCACCCAGGCGCTGCTGCTTGATCTGGTCAATTTCGTGGAGACCCGAGGTTGGCTCGCCTCGACCAACCTCACGCAGACCATGCAACTCGCCATGCCGGTGCGCGGCTTCGCCGCGTCGGCGATCGAGAAGCGGTGGCGCAAGGTTGGTAAACGCGGTCGGCAATTCAAACAACTCGGCATCGAGCAGCGCCATGAATTGCGCAAGGAGCTGAAGAAGCTGCGCTACACGATCGAGTTTTTTGCCAGCCTTTTCGAAGCCAAAGGCATGAAGCGGATGATCGGCCGTCTGAAGCGCCTGCAAACCATCTTCGGTGCTTTGAATGATGCGCAGATGGCGCGTGGTATCATCGAAAGACAGGGCTTCGCACATGCCGCCGAGGCGTCGACGCAACGGGCTGTCGGCTGGGTGCTCGGAGCAAGCGACGCACGGGCGGAAATTGCTTGGCGCGATGCCAGAAAGCAGTTTCGCAAGTTCAAGGATGCCGGGCCGTTCTGGAGGTAGGCAAATCGCAGCCATCGAATCCTGGCATTCCTACGTAAAAAACGTTATATACGTATTTCACGTAGGATCACTGCCATGAAGTCGTTTGCCTTTTCCGATCTCAACCGCCAGTCCGGCGAAGTGCTGGACGCCGCGCTGGCCGGGCCCGTGACGCTGACCAAGCACGGCAAGCCTAAGGTGGTGATGATGTCGATTGGGGACTATGAGCGCCTTACCTACCCGCGTGCCTATTCCATCCACGACGCGCCCGACGATGTCATCGAGGAATTGCTCGCGGGACTTGACGCAATCGTCAAGGGCGAATGAGTTCCTTCAAGCTTGGCGAGGTCTACGCCTACCACTATCTTTGGCCCTACCAGCAACTGGCTGGAGAGGAGTCTGGGCGAAAGGCCCGGCCATCCGCATTGATCTTTCGCTCGTCGGCGGACGCCGCTCGGCTTTACCTGTTTCCGATTACGACCAGGCGGCCCGATGCATCGCGCGCCGCTGTTGAAATCCCCGGCAAAGAACGCTTGGCGGCAGGCCTCGACCAGCAGTGCTGGCTCATCTTGGACGAATTCAACATCACGCTTGAGACGCGGACCTACGATTTCTTATCGCTTGACCCGTTGGGCAGCTTTTCCGAAACGTTCACTAGGGCGCTTGCTGCGCGCATCGCTGTCGAGATACGGGGTGGAAGGTCAAAACCCGTAAGGCGCAGTTGATTCATGACCTCCCTCCTCATCGCCATCGACGGTCCAGCCGCCTCGGGTAAGGGCACGCTCGCGCGCCGGCTGGCCGACTATTATCACTTGCCACACTTGGACACTGGCCTGACCTATCGCGCGGTCGCCCACGGGCTTATCCAGAAAGGCTGGCCGCTGGACGATGAAACCCACGCGATCGAGGCTGCCCGCCAGGTCGATCTCTCCAATCTTGATAAGCACGCGCTCTCTGCCCACGCCGTCGGCGATGCCGCCTCGCGCGTCGCCGTCATTTCCGAGGTGCGGAAAATCCTGGTCGAGAAGCAGCGCGCTTTTGCCGGCCAGCCTGGCGGCGCGGTGTTGGACGGTCGCGACATCGGCACCGTGGTCTGCCCCGATGCCGACGTGAAACTATACGTCACCGCCAGCGCAGAAGCGCGGGCCGGGCGGCGCGTGCGCGACATCGAGGGTCGTGGTGGCCAAGCCGATCCGGCCGCGATCTTGGCCGACATCGTCAAACGCGACGAGCGCGACATGGGCCGCGCCGACTCGCCGCTCCGCGCCGCGCAGGATGCGCACTTGCTCGACACGTCCAATATGTCTATAGAGGCCGCGTTCCAGGCGGCCCGGACGATCATCGATCGGTTTCTGGCCAACCGGAACGAGACCCCGGCCTGATCGGACTGCCAGCCTTCACATTCGAGGCTTCGCACCCCATCTAGCCGGTCTAACCAGCCTGCCAGCATTCTTTGCGCCGGTTTCGCCGCTTCAAGTAGCGGCATAGGACAGAAATGTCCGGAACGCCGGCAGGTTTTCGCAACGCTAACCACGGCGCCCGCCCTCCGCCATAGATGCGGCACGGGCACTTCAGGAGAAAAAATGTCTGCAGCAAATCCCTCGCGCGACGATTTCGCCGCGCTTTTGGAAGAATCCTTTTCCGATGGTCACTCGGGCGAAGGCCAGGTCGTTCGCGGCCTCGTCACCGCGATCGAGAAGGACATGGCCATCATCGACGTCGGCCTCAAGGTCGAAGGCCGCGTGCCGCTGAAGGAATTCGGCGCCAAGGCCAAGGATGGATCGCTCAAGATTGGCGACACCGTTGAAGTTTACGTCGAGCGCATCGAAAACGCGCTGGGCGAAGCGATGCTTTCCCGCGACAAGGCCCGCCGCGAAGAGAGCTGGGGCAAGCTTGAAGAGAAGTTCGCCAAGGGCGAGCGCGTCGAAGGTGTTATCTTCAACCAGGTCAAAGGTGGCTTCACGGTCGATCTCGACGGCGCCGTGGCCTTCCTGCCGCGTTCGCAGGTCGACATCCGTCCGATCCGCGACGTCACGCCCCTCATGCACAACCCGCAGCCCTTCGAGATCCTCAAGATGGATCGCCGTCGCGGCAACATCGTGGTCTCGCGCCGCACGGTGCTGGAAGAGAGCCGCGCCGAGCAGCGCTCGGAGATCGTGCAGAATCTCGAAGAGGGCCAGGTGGTCGACGGCGTGGTCAAGAACATCACCGATTACGGTGCGTTCGTGGACCTCGGCGGCATCGACGGCCTGTTGCATGTCACCGACATGGCCTGGCGCCGCGTCAACCATCCGACCGAGATTTTGAACATCGGCCAGACGGTGAAGGTGCAGATCATCCGCATCAACCAGGAAACCCACCGCATCTCGCTCGGCATGAAGCAGCTCGAGTCGGATCCGTGGGGCGACATCGGCACCAAATTCCCGATCGGCAAGAAGATCTCCGGCACGGTCACGAACATCACCGACTACGGCGCGTTCGTCGAGTTGGAGCCGGGCATCGAGGGCCTCATCCACGTTTCGGAAATGTCGTGGACGAAGAAGAACGTGCACCCCGGCAAGATCCTCTCCACTTCGCAGCAGGTGGATGTGGTCGTGCTCGAGGTCGATCCGGCCAAGCGCCGCATTTCGCTGGGTCTCAAGCAGACGCTCGAAAACCCATGGGAAGCTTTCCAGCGCAACCACCCGATTGGTTCGACGGTCGAGGGCGAGGTCAAGAACAAGACCGAGTTCGGTCTGTTCGTCGGCCTCGAAGGCGACGTGGACGGCATGGTGCACCTCTCCGACCTCGACTGGACACGTCCGGGCGAGCAGGCCATCGAGGAGTACCAGAAGGGCCAGATGGTGCGTGCGCAGGTGCTCGACGTCGACACCGACAAGGAGCGCATTTCGCTGGGCATTAAGCAGCTTTCGCGTGACGCGGCCGGCGATGCCGCCGCTTCCGGCGAGCTGCGCAAGAATGCCGTGGTCACCTGCGAAGTGATCGCCATCAAGGATGGCGGCCTGGAAGTGCGTCTGGTCGATACCGGCATCGAAACCTTCATCAAGCGCAACGACCTGTCGCGCGACCGCGACGAGCAGCGCCCCGAGCGTTTCGCCGTCGGCCAGAAGGTGGACGCCCGCGTCATCGCCTACGATAAGAAGAGCCGTAAGGTTCAGGTGTCGATCAAGGCGCTCGAAATCGCCGAGGAGAAGGAAGCCGTCGCACAGTATGGCTCGACCGACTCCGGCGCTTCGCTTGGCGACATTCTCGGCGCCGCGCTGAAGAAGCAGGGCAGCTAAGGCTAGCCTCTTACCCTCCCCTTGAGGGGGGTGAGAAGCCGGTTCGCGCAGCGAATTCGTCGTGCCGGTGGCACGACGAAAGGCTTCGAACGCGGGGGAGTTGCCGTAGGCAACGGGCCCCCGCTAGTGGCCCGAAAGGCCGGATGACGTGCGGCGCTAAGCCCTCCGAAGAAGACACAAAACCCGCCGGGGCAACCCGGCGGGTTTCTATTTTTTACCTCTCCTGCGCCGCGCGAACACAATTGACTGACCGAGTCGGCGTCAAACCACGAGGATCCATACAGAGGTCAAAGCGATCGTGGCTGCCATGATACGGCTCAACGTGCCGGATCCGCCGGGCGAGGCGACGACACGATTGAGCTGCCGAGCAAGAATGATCGTGCCGAAGAAGACCGCGCCGACCGCCGCGAATGTGACCAGCACGAGCATCGTCATCTGTTCCAAACTGACGATGCCGCCTGGAATAGCGGTCGGCAGCAGCAGCATATAAATCAGCAGGGTTGATGGATTTCCCAGGCAAAGCGCCATGCCTGCACTGGCCGAAGCGAGCCATCCAGCCTTGTGCTGCTGCCTCGAGGCGAGGCTGGAACGGGCATTCCACATCCTGACCGATAGCCAAAGGAGATAGGCGACGCCCGCGTACTTTGCGAGGGAAAGCCACCCCGGGCTGTTTTCGGCCCACACGCCGACACCCAGGATGACGGCGCAAACGGCGAGCACGTCGCCCGCGCAGAGACCGGCGGCAAATGCGGCCGCCCCTCTGGAATCGTGGCCGAGCGACCGGGCGATGAGAACCGCCATGATAGGCCCCGGCGCCGCCGTCAAGGCGCCCAATGCCACAAAGTAAGGACCGAACGCCACATAGTCCATTTCGCCCCCCTACCCGGATGCGCGGCGGGCGGACTAACTCCATCGACCCGGCGCCTTTTCGAACCTCTTTCGGAGTGTTCGACGTGGGGGAGTTCAGCGGAAAGCGAGGGTTCAAACCATCAGGTGATCACCTGAATTACCACAGCCTTTTACCCGTTTCGGAGGGATTATGTGGCTTTCTCAGCGAATGCCACCGGGATCCAGAAATCCTGCCCGCACTGCCGCCAGTAAAAGGCTTGCCGTCGAATTAACGGCGAATTTGCGCATCAGGCTGGTGCGGTGGCTGTCGACCGTTTTCGGGCTGACGCCAAGACTGGCGGCCGCGCTGGCATTTGTGTGCCCGCGTGCGAGCGCCTGCAAGACGGCGAGTTCGCGATCGGTCACGGCGACGCTTGCATCCGATGCCTTCAATAGACGCTGTACGCTGGCGCCGATCACCGTCCGTCCGGCGCAAACTCTTTGCACCGTGTCAACGATCTCGTCCTCGGTATCGTCCTTGAGGCATACGCCGTGAATGCCGGCATCGATGATCGTGCGAATTGTCGCCGGCATAGCGGTGCCGGTGACCAGCACGAAGCGCGTCTCCGGTGACCAGCGTTTCGATTCCAGGAAGACTTCCAGTCCGTTAGCGCCCGGCATATTGTAGTCCAGGATCGCACAATCCGGCTTGCATTTTCTGATTTCAACAATCGCTTCGATGCCGTTCTTGACGGAACCGATAATGTCGACATCTTCGAGTACCGAGAGCGCTCGGGCCAGGCCCCAAGAGACGAATGCATGATCGTCCGCTATCAGAACCCTTTTACGCATCAAAGGGTCCTGAATATGCGTCTATTTAGTGCGCTGCTGGCCATTTTAGGCCAAGCGCTCGCCCTCGCCCTGATCATGACGCTCCCTCATGCGTCAGCCTATGCCGCAGAGCCAGGTCCACTTGTCCTTACAGGCCCTGCGGACATTCAAGCTCTGGGCAGCCACTTTGAATACACCACTGATCCGGCTTGGCAACTGAATGTCGGCGATCTTGCGGGGCCTTCGGCAGTTGCGATGCGCCCCCTTCCGGGATCGATCCCCGATTTCGGCTACACGCCCGCGCGTATTTGGCTGAGGCTGCATGTGATGAACGGCACGCCGGATACGGGGTCTTGGCGCTTCTTCGTCCATGCCAACTTCACCCAGAAGATCGCGATCTACCGGATCGGTTCGGACGGGGCCGTCACGACCCTTCTCGACCTTACGGAAGACAGCCCTTTTAGCGCGCGCCCGATCAATGCCCCGCAGATGGTCGCACCCTTCGACCTGGCCCCGGGTCAGGCGGCGACACTGGTCGTTGCTTATTATTCGCAAGGCTCGTCCAGGCTTTCGATGTCGGTCGAAACGCCGGACAGTTTCGCCGCCTGGGTGCGTGTGAACGAGGCAAAAAACTACGCCTTCTACGGGATGATGCTCGTCATGATCGCGCTGGCGACTATCGCGCTGGTGGTCCTCCGCCAGCCGGTCTTTGCAACATATGCCGCCTATTTGTCGTCCATATTTCTCTACATCGCCCATGCCGACGGCACGGCGTTCCAGTATCTTTGGCCCGATTTCCCGCGCTTCAATTCGATGGCGTCGGTCGTGGCCGGTTCATGCGTCATGGTCTTCGGCGCGTTGTTCGCGATCACCTTCCTGCAGACCGCGCGTTTTCATCCGATCATGCATCGGGTCCTGATAGCGGTCATCGTTTCCGTCCTGGCGACCGATGCTGTCCTCTGGGCCACGGATCCGCAACTCCTCAAACGGCTTCTTGTCCTGATGATCTTGGTCAGCGTGTTGACCTTTTTGGCTGCGGGAATTGTCGCTGCCCGCACACGCTTCCGGGAAGTTCGCTTCTATGTCTTCGCTTGGCTCGCCAGCCTCATTCCAGCATGTCTTTTCACCGCCCGGTTCGCCTTCGGGATAGGGCCGACATTCATCACCCCATACGACGCGACCCGTCTCGCGCTCACTATCGATGCGTTGATGATGGGCCTGGCCATTTTCGACCGCTACAATCATTTGCGGCAATCCGCCGTGGAAGAGACCCTTGCGCATGCGCAACGCAATCTGGCCCTGAGCCAAAGGCTGGCGTTGCTGGAAGAGCGTTATGAGCAGGTGACCGTGAATGCGCGCCAGCGCGAGGAAAGCGTCAAGGATACCGTTCATGATTTGCGTCAGCCGATGCACGCGCTAAGGCTGTCGCTTCGCCAGATATTTGCACCACAGTCCAATAGGTCGACGGATGTCGGACAGGTCGAGTCGGCGCTCGCCTATATGGAGAAACTGGTCTCCGATCGGCTGGCGGGCAATATGGATGCGGATCGGTCAGCTCCCACAGCGCTTGACCGCTCGCGGAGCGAGGCGGGAGACCAGCGAAGCGACGAGCCCGGTCTTCACGACGTGCTCCGCGGGATCGCCGACATGTTCGCGGCCGAGGCGGCCGACAAGGGGCTCGAACTGCGGCTCGTGCTTGCCGCGCCGGACGCGGAAGTGGCCGCGTACCCGTTGATGCGAATTGTCGCCAATCTCGTCTCCAATGCGATCAAATATACCCGGAAGGGGCGGATACTCATCGGGCTGCGCCGCGACGGCACGGGACATCGCGTGGAGATCCACGACACCGGGCCGGGGCTAAGCGGCGCGGCGTTCGAGCAGGCCCTGTTGCGCAACCAGCGGCTGGAGCGTGATCGAAACGCGGCCGATGGCGCCGGACTTGGCCTCTCGGTCGTCACGGAGATCGCCAAGGCCAATGATTGGCGGATCACCGCATGCGCGGGCCGCCGAACTGGCGCGAGCATCCGCATCGACATAGCGCGGCGCTGATCGGGTCAAAGGTTTGTGACGTTCCTAGGTCGTAGTGACGAATTAACGATTGTCAGCGTTGGTGTCCAAAATCGTTCCTGAACAGGAGAAAAGCGCAAGGCGGTGTTGACCACCGTCGAGCATTTTCGACGCATTCAGGGGCGATTTTGGCCCAACCCCGTAGGGGCCGCGTCCAAATCGTCCATTTTCGCGGCGCTCGTCGTCGAATATGCGCTGCATGTCCTTCCTCCTCGCGCCTAAAACTGGCCGATTTGACCGGCGGCGCTGGCAACCGTTAATTCGTCACTACGACCTAAACGCGAGTCGATACAAAGGTTCATTTTTTCGTCCACCCCCTCTAACCCCGCATCATACTTGTCGCTGCGTGAAGAGGCGACGGCGATGGATGGAAGGGCAGCGATCAATTTTAACCACGAGGCGTTGAGGCGCATCGTGGCAGGTCTTGTCGCCATGGTGCAGGTGGCTACCGGGCGACAGTTTGCTATGTTTGCGCGGCAAGGCGCCGCCGTTTCAACGTCGGCGGAAAACCGGTTTCCAGCGCTTGCCTTGCCGCGTCATCTCTATCTCGCCGTCCTGCGCCTGTTGCGGCCGGCCGAATCGGCGGCGCGGCGGCTGATCATCGCGTTTGCCGCCCATCTGCCTCCCGTGCCGGTGAAGGCGCTGCCTGTCCGCCCCACGCGGATCGCTGGTGCAATCGTGCTGCGGCCGGCGGCCCAGCCCGGCATCCTCGTTCCGCTCTGGGCCCGGCATGGCGCGCCGCCGGCGAAAAAAGACTCCGCGCGGCTCAGTCTGCCTTTGTTCGATCCACTGCCGCGTCCGTTCCGCCGCGTGAATGTGGTGGCCAGCAGCGTGCCGCGCATTTCCCTGCCCGGCATCACTGAAGTGCGCGCCCTCCCGCCGCCGAAACAGCCGTCGGCGGCCGACCCGACTGACGCCACGCATCTCGGCCGGCGTCTCGCCGCGCTGGCTGCGGCGCTGAATGATTTGCCGGCTCAGGCCGAGCGCTTCGCGCGGTGGCAATCGCGCTGCCTCCAAAATCGAAACACGACGCGGCGCGGACGCATCTACCCGCTGCGCGGCGGTCGCCCGCCGGGCGGCCGGCTGTCGCGCTTCGACCCGGTTGCTCGACGCCGACGCAACATCCGCGAGGTTGATGAGATTCTCGCTCACGCCCACGCGCTGGCCGTCTTCGCGCTGGAACGCCGCGACACATCATGATTGATCTGCGGCATGACCCCCACCCCTTACCTAACCGGGGCGAGCCACGGGTCTCGCCCCGGTTAGGTAAGGGGTGGGGGTAAATCCCTTCAATCGCCTGCCGGACGCGCGACACCAGGTCGGCTCGGCTGCGACATCGACCGCCCTTGCGCCAACCGGGTAGCGGTGATCTAGCCGCGCCAGATTGACGGAACCCGCGCCAAACCATGATCCGCCTCGAAAATATCAGTAAGCAGAACGGCAAGCAGATCGTCTTCATCGAAGCTTCGGCCGCGCTTCAGCGCGGCGAGAAGGTCGGGCTTGTGGGGCCGAACGGCGCCGGCAAGACCACGCTCTTCCGCATGATCACGGGCGAGGAACAGCCCGACGAGGGGCAGGTCTCCGTCGATCGCGGCATCTCGATCGGCTATTTCAGCCAGGATGTCGGCGACATGTCCGGCAAGAGCGCCGTGCTCGAGGTTATCGACGGCGTCGGGCCGGTCAGCGCGCTCGCTGGCGAGATGGCGGAGCTGGAAGCGGCGATGGCCGATCCGGACCGCGCCGGCGAGATGGACGACATCATTGTCCGCTACGGCGAGGCGCAGCACCGCTTCGACGAACTTGACGGCTACGCGCTCGACGGCCGAGCGCGCGAAGTGCTCGGCGGCCTGGGCTTCAGCCCGGAAATGATGGATGGCGACGTTGCGAAACTGTCGGGCGGCTGGAAGATGCGCGTCGCGCTCGCGCGCATTCTCCTGATGCGGCCCGACGTGATGCTGCTCGACGAGCCGTCCAACCATCTCGACCTCGAAAGCCTCATCTGGCTGGAGAATTTCCTGAAAAATTTCGACGGCGCGCTGCTGATGACATCACACGACCGCGAGTTCATGAACCGCATCGTCGGCAAGATCGTCGAGATCGACGGCGGCGCGCTGACTTCCTATTCCGGCGACTACGAGTTCTACTGCCAGCAGCGCGCCATCGCCGAAGCGCAGCAGCAGGCCCAGTTCGAGCGGCAGCAGGCGATGCTCGCCAAGGAGATTGCCTTCATCGAGCGGTTCAAGGCGCGCGCCAGCCATGCCGCGCAGGTGCAGAGCCGCGTCAAGAAGCTGGACAAGATCGAGAAGGTCGAGCCACCCAAGCGCCAGCAGACGGTGCGCTTCGAGTTCCAGCCCGCGCCGCGCTCGGGCGAGGATGTCGCGACACTGAAAAGCGTGCATAAGAGCTACGGCAGCCGGACGATCTATGAGGGGCTCGACTTCCAGATCCGCAGGCGCGAGCGCTGGTGTGTCATGGGCGTCAACGGCGCCGGCAAGTCGACGCTGCTCAAGCTGGTGGCGGGCGAGTCAAACCCGGATCAGGGCACCGTCGCGCGCGGCCCGAGCGTCAGGATGGGCTATTTCGCGCAGCACGCGATGGAGGTGCTCGACGCGGACCAGACTGTGCTGCGCTTTCTGGAGGAGTCCTTCCCGCAAGCCGGTCAGGCCCCGCTGCGCGCGCTTGCCGGATGTTTCGGCTTCTCCGGCGACGAGATCGAGAAGAAATGCCGCGTGCTGTCGGGCGGCGAGAAGGCGCGCCTGGTCATGGCCCGCATGCTGTTCGACCCGCCGAATTTCTTGGTCCTCGACGAACCGACCAACCATCTCGACATCGCCACCAAGCAGATGCTGATCGAGGCGCTGTCGCGCTACGAGGGCGCGATGCTGTTCGTCAGCCACGACCGGCATTTCCTCGCCGCGTTGTCGAACCGTGTGCTGGAGCTGACGCCGGACGGGCTGCACACCTATGGCGGCGGCTACACCGAATATGTTGAGCGCACCGGCCAGGAGGCGCCTGGCCTCAGGAGCTGATCGGTGTCGCCCGGAAGTCAGTCCGGGCGCTTCGGCTTCTTGCCGCCGAACTTGCCCTGTGGGCGCTTGCCGGCAAAAGGTTTCCCGTCGGGTTCGCCCTTGCGATGCGGCTTCTTGAACGGTTTTGCGCCGGGCTTGAAATCTGGCTTGCCGCCCTGTCTGGGCTTCGACTTTCCTTCTCTGTGCCACTCTCCGGCCTCGCCGGCCGGCGCGATGACGATGCCGCGCTCGATGCTGCCAGGCTGCCTGATCTGCGCGGCGAAATCAGCGGCCTTGTCAGCGGAAATCTCGAAACGGGTCTCGGTGTCGTCGATCCTGATTGAACCGACGTCGCGCTTCGTCACCCCGCCCGCCTTGCAGATCATCGGCAGCAGCCATTTCGGATCGGCCCTCTGCTTCCTGCCGAGCGACAGCGTGAACCAGACGCCGCCCGCCATATCGGGACCACGGGGCTCGCGTGGCGGCCGTGCCTCACGCTCCTCTCCAAAACGCTTGTCGCGCTTTCCCTTCTTCGCCTGCATGGCATCGACGGGCAGTGGTGACAGGTCTTCGGGCACGGGCCGGGCTGTCAGTTGTTGGCGCAGGAAGGCGGCGGCCATCCGTTCGGGCGTTGCCTGGCCAAGCAATTCGGCGACGAAGGCCGCTTCCGCGTCATCGGGCTCGGCGGCGGAGAGCACCGTGTCGAGGATCTGTCGGCGGTAGCGCGCTTCTATCTCGGCGATGCCGGGCGCGGCGCGCAGCGTCGCGGTCAGCTTGGCGAGCGCCAGCACGCGTTGCGCCGCGCCGCGTCTGTTTTCCGGAACGATGAGCACGCAGACGCCCTTTCGACCTGCGCGTCCCGTCCGACCCGAACGGTGGAGCAGGGTGGCGGGATTGCTTGGCACGTCTGCGTGTATCACGAGGTCGAGGTTCGGCAGGTCGATGCCGCGCGCCGCAACGTCCGTCGCCACGCAGACATGCGCCCGGCCGTCGCGCATCGATTGCAATGCGTTCGACCGTTCGGACTGCGCCATCTCGCCGGACAGCGAGACGACCGAGAAGCCGCGGTTGGCGAGGCGTGCAGTCAGGTGGCGCACCGCCTCGCGCGTGTGGCAGAACACCAGCGCGCTCGTGCTGTCGGAATCGAGAAGCGTGTTGATCACCGCGTGCTCGCGCTCGTCGCGCCGCACCAGCATGAGCTGATATTCGATGTCGGCATGCTGCGCGGTGGGAGAAGCAGCCGCGACGCGCACCGCATCTTTCTGGAACGTCTTGGCCAGTTCCGCGATGCCGCGTGGCACGGTCGCCGAGAACAGCAATGTGCGCCGCTCCGATGGCGCCGCGCCTAGGATGAATTCCAGATCCTCGCGGAAGCCGAGGTCCAGCATCTCGTCGGCCTCGTCCAGCACCACGGCGCGCAGCGCTCCAAGGTCCAATGCGCCCTTGGTGATGTGATCCCGCAGCCGTCCCGGCGTGCCGACAACGAGATGTGCGCCGCGCTCCAGCGCGCGGCGTTCCTTGCGCATGTCCATGCCGCCGACGCAACTCGCGGTCTGGATGCCGGCCGCCGCGTAGAGCCAGTCGAGCTCGCGTTGCACCTGGATGGCAAGCTCGCGGGTCGGCGCGATGATCAGGCCGAGCGGTCGTTCCGCCGTTTCGAACCGCTCCGCGTTTCCGAGCAGCGTGGTGGCGATGGCGATGCCGAAGGCGACCGTCTTGCCGGAGCCCGTCTGCGCCGAGACGAGGAGGTCGGCCTCGCCATGGCCTCCATTCGCCATCTCCATCTGCACCGGCGTCAACTGGCTGTAGCCCTTTGCCGCCAGCGCCGTGGTGAGAGCGGGGTGGATGGTTGCCGGCAGGGCTTCTTGGGCTGCGGCGTCGGTGGTCGTCATGGCTGGCGGTCTCTATTGAGCGCGCCGCATACCACAACAGTCGTCCCTGCGCCTAATAGCAGCTTTGTCGCGGAACAGCCGACCGCCAACCCAAGGCATGGCAGCCCGAAGGCGCGAATTAAGAGGCCGACGATGCCAACCGGCTAGCTATGCGAAGAATAATCCAGCGTTTTCGGCTTCGGCTTGTAGGCTGCGCGGACGCCCGGGAATTTCAGTTCCTTCGTGCGAACCGCCGGCGTTTCCCGTCTGATCAGCGGTTCCAGGTTTTCTTTGTCGTGCATGCGCTCTTGCAGGATCGGTAACCAATGCTCGACATAGCGGCGTATCAATGACATTGCGACTCTCCTCCCAAGAAGAGCCCCACCCGTCTAACCCCAGGTTGCGAACATTATCCCTTTCCAGGGGCGTCCGCTATGAGATTTGACATGCCGGGCGCGGCGCACGGCAATGTGATCACAACTACCTGTTGCGGAAGTTTGCCTGGCGCTTCTCGGCGAAGGCTGCCATGCCTTCCTTCTGGTCTTCCAGCGCGAACATGGCGTGAAACAGCCGCCGTTCGAAGCGGATTCCCTCGGCCAGCGTCGTCTCATAGGCGCGATTGACCGCCTCCTTGTTCATCATCACCGCCAGCCCCGACTGGTCGGCGATCTTGCCGGCGATCTTCAGCGTCTCCTCGATCAGATCGCCGGCCGGCACGACGCGCGAGACGAGACCGGAACGCTCGGCTTCCGCTGCGTCCATCATGCGGCCGGTCAGGCACATGTCCATCGCCTTTGACTTGCCGACGAAGCGGGTCAGCCGCTGGGAGCCGCCCATGCCCGGCATGACGCCGAGCGTGATCTCCGGCTGGCCGAATTTTGCGTTGTCGGCGGCGATGATGAAGTCGCACATCATGGCCACCTCGCAGCCGCCGCCCAGCGCATATCCGGCCACGGCGGCGATGATCGGCTTGCGGATACGCGTAAACCCCTCCCAGCCCACGAACATGTCCTCAAGGTAGACGTCGACATAGTTTTTGGTCTGCATTTCCTTGATATCGGCGCCGGCGGCGAAAGCCTTTTCCGAGCCGGTCAGCACGATCGCACCGACGCTGGCATTGGCCTCGAAGGCGTTGAGGGCAACGAGCAACTCCTCCAGCACCTGCTTATTCAGCGCGTTGAGCGCTTTCGGGCGGTTGAGTGTGATCAGCCCGACCTTGCCGCGTGTGTCGACGATGATGGTTTCAAACGCCATGTGACCCTCCTCCAAATCCTTCCGTCGCCTGTATCGCGCTTTTTGACGTGAGGGAACAGAAGGCACGCGCACAACGGCTTAGCGTTGGCACACCGGACAGAAGAAAGTCGAGCGGCCGCTCTGCACGATCCGATGGATGACGCCATTGCAGCCCGGTCTTTGGCAAGGCTCGCCCTCGCGGTCGTAGACCGAAAAACGATGCTGGAAATACCCAAGCGACCCGTCTGCATGCACATAGTCGCGCAGCGAAGAGCCGCCGGCCTCGATCGCATCGGCGATGACGGCGCGAACGGCGCTCGCCAGTCGCTCCACCCGGTCGGATGGCTCGCCGTCCTTGCGTGTGATCGTGCCGGCCGCACGGCGCGGCGACAATCCGGCTCGCCAGAGCGCCTCTGACACGTAGATGTTGCCGAGCCCGGCGATCAGGGTCTGATCGAGCAGGACGGCTTTCAGCGGTGCTTTCTTGCCTTTCAGCAGGTCAGCCAGCACCGGCCCGTTCAAAGCGTTGCCGACCGGCTCGACGCCGAGATCCGCCAGCATCGGATGCTCGCCATGCGCACCAGCGAACAGCATGAAACCGAAACGGCGAGGGTCATTGTAGATAACGCGATGGCGTTCAGCACCGGGCCCCTCCAAGTGAAACACGACATGGTCGTGCGCGCCGTCCTTCGAGCGCTCGTGGTGAAACACGCCCAGTGTACCGCTTCCGTCGTCAGTCTCGATCCGGAACGATCCCGACATGCCGAGATGCGAAATGAGGTTGGGGGCGCCATCGGCCTCTATGATCAGATATTTTGCCCGCCGGCCGACGCGACCGATCGTGCGGCCGGCCAGCCGTTCGCTGAAGTTGGTCGGCAGCGGAAAACGCAGGTCCGGCCGTCGCGCTTCGACGCCGACGATCCGTGCACCTTCCATCACTGGCTGCAATCCGCGCCGCACGGTTTCTACTTCGGGCAGTTCAGGCATGCTGGTCTTATCGGATCTCTGCGTAGAAGGACTTGCCGTGCCGGCCGGGCGGGAGGCCGAGATGTTCGGCCACCGTTTCACCGATATCTGCATAAGTCGAGCGCAGACCGGCATCGCCGCCCTTGCCTCCTGACAAAATGCCGATCACAGGCACGCGCTCGCGCGTGTGGTCGTTCCCGCGATAACTGGGATCGCAGCCATGATCGGCCGTCAAAAGCAGCATGTCGCCCTTGCGCAGCTTGGCGATCGCTTCCGGCAGCCTGCGGTCGAATTGCTCCAGTGCCGCCGCATAGCCGGGGACATCGCGGCGATGACCGTACAGCGTGTCGAAGTCGACGAAATTGGCGAAGACGAGGTCGCCATCCTTCGCATCGTCCATGGCGCCGAGCGCTTTGTCGAACAGCGTGTCGTTGCCGGCGCCCTTGCGCACCTCGCTGACACCCTGATGGGCAAAGATGTCTCCGATCTTGCCGATGCCGATGACCCTGCTGCCCCGCACCGTCAGCCGGTCGAGCAGCGTCGGCTCGGGCGGCGGCACGGCATAGTCGCGGCGATTGGCCGTGCGCACGAAGTCCGCCCGGCTTTCGCCGACGAAAGGACGCGCGATGACACGGCCGATATTCAGCGGGTCGACCAGTCTCCTCACGGTCTGGCAAAGGTCGTAGAGCCGATCCAGCCCGAAATGCGTTTCATGCGCGGCGATCTGGTAGACCGAGTCGGCGGAGGTGTAGCAGATCGGCTTGCCGGTCTGGATATGCTCCTCGCCAAAGCGGTCGATGATCTCGGTGCCTGACGCATGACAGTCGCCAAGGATGCCGGGCAGCTTGCCTTCCCGGATGACCGCCTCAGTCAAGTCGCCTGGAAATGTGGGCACCGTGCTGGGAAAATAGCCCCAGTCGAATGGCACCGGCACGGCGGCAATCTCCCAATGGCCGGAAGGCGTATCCTTGCCGCTGGACACCTCCTGCGCCGCCGCATGAAATGACGTGGCAGCCGGTTTCGTCGAGGGTTCATCTGGATGTGGTCCGCGCGCATGCTTGGCGGCAGCGCCAAGCCCCAGCGATCGCATCACCGGCAACTTGAGAGCGCCCTGGCGCAAACCTTCGCGATCGCCTTTGCCGGAGGCGCAGGCGGTGAGTATGTGCCCGTAGGTGTCCGAGCCTTCATCGCCGAACGCTTTGGCATCGGCCGAGCCGCCGATACCAAAGGAATCGAGCACAAAGAGAAAGGCTCTGGCCATCGATGCACAACCTCATTTGTCGGTTTCAAAGAGATAGGCCGCGCGGGCCTGCATGGCAAATGCATACGACTTGCCGTGGCGAACAGCACATCGCATGGTGCGTCAGCCGTTCTTTCGATTCTGGAGCCTCTAATTCGTTTCGTCCATCCGATCACGGTCCTGACAGCCACGACGCTCCTTTTTCTGGGTATCGTCCCGGGCTGGGCTGCCGACTGGCGCCAGGACATCGGCACGTTCCGGATCGGTATGATTGCATCGAGTGCGCCGACGGGTAGCGGTATCGAGGCGCTGCGACAGTCCTATTCCGGCGCGCTCGGCATGCCGGTTGATTTCTTCATCGCCCGCGACTTCGCGATGCTGATCGACGCTCAGGCAACATCACGCATCGAATACGCCATCTATTCGACCACGGCTTATGCAACGGCTGTGGAATTGTGCCAATGCATCGAGCCTCTCGCGGCCCCGACCGACGTCGACGGCGCGTCTGGCATCCGTTCAATTCTGATTGCCCGTGCCGGCAAGCTTAAGTCGGTTTCCGACTTGCCGAAAACGAAGGTAGCGGTTCCGGCCGAGGACGATCTGTCGGGCTGGCTTGCTCCGCTTTCGCTCCTGGCGGATGGCGGTCTGGCGCTACGCGGCGATGAGCTATTCATTGTGCCTGCGCCTACCGTCTTGGAAGCGGAGGCGCAGTTCGCCAGCGGCAAAGCCGATGCTCTTTTGGGTTGGGAACGCGTGACGTCCGAAGGCAAGCCATTGCCTCAAGGTGGTACCATGGATCGCCTTCGCCGTCAGGGTGTGGATACCGGCAAGCTGGACTTGATCTGGACGTCCCCAATCATGTCCTATGGCCCCCATGCGGTGCTGAAGAGTCTCCACGCCGAAGCAAAGACCCTGCTAGCCGATTTCCTGACCGGGCTCCACGGCCGTGATCCGAGAGCCTATGACCTGCTCTCGGCAGGTCACGCCGGAGGCTTTGTAGAGGTCGATGATGCCAGCTACGAACCAATCGGCAAGATCGTTCGAGGCATAACGGGATCGCCTCCTTGATCCCGGTGTTGGTTGCTTTGTCAGTGATAGCTTGTCGCGTCAGCAGTCCGAGCATTCAACGGTAGGCCCGTTGCGCGCGCGCAGATAATAGGTCTCTTCCATCTTTATGCCGGTGAAGGGCGACGTAAATCCCAAACCACTTTTGTCAGTCGCTGACCAGGCAATGACAGGCTTGTAATCTAGGGTCGTATACACCCGCACGAGAAAGGTATTTGGAATCTTGAGCGAGGTTGGGATCACCGGTTGGGGTGAAGGCTCCACCTTGCCCGTCGCTCCGTTGATCAGCGATCTGTACCATTTGACTGTAGCTGTTGGAGGGTTGGCGCCGTCGAGTTGGATTCCTGCGATGTAGATGCTCGGCTTGCTGCGACTATAGGGCTGCAGAATGGCCGAACCGATCTGCAAAATGGCGTTTAGATCGTCTTTGACTACGGCCGGCTCCTGGGTGACGAGGTCCGCCACTATCGATGCCACGCGGCCGAGCTTCTTGTTGGTGTCGAGCCCTTGTCCGGCTTCCAGGGTGACGAAATACATCGCCAGCAGCAGCGGAACGATGATGGCAAATTCGACGGCGGCGATGCCACGCCGGTCCTTGGCCAATTGCGCAAGCCGCTGCGCAAAACCACTTTGCAGTCGGCGTGTCCAGGTCGGCGCGGTCATGGTGGCGCCGGTCTTCTCGTGCGGGTCATGACAGTCCATCAGAAGGGCTCGTTCTTCCAGGTTGTCGTCGCGAAGAGCAAAGTCTGCTTCTGGCGGATGTTTGACATGGAAAGGCGCAACAGGTCGGTCATCACCGGCCAACGGTAAAAGACACGCAGCATGTTCTTCGTCTTGGCGCCGCCGGCCTTCACGTCAAAATTGGTCTCATCAATATCCTGCGTTGCGCCAGTTCCCTTGAGTTTGATTGGCGCGGCTGCCGCAGCGAGAGCGTAGGTGTCGAACGCCCTCAGGTCGATGACCAGATTGGTCGAGCAGCTTGAGACGATAATCGCCAGCTCGTTGCAAATCTTGGTCTTCATCGCCGTGGTATTGTTGTCGGCGGCTGGCAGTCGTCCTGTTCGGATTTGGCGGGCGATGTTATCCGTTACATTCGACATCACCTGTTGGGCCGCGAATGAAATGCAACTCTCCAAAATCGCAAACAGCAGGAGGCAAAATGGGATGGCCAGAATGCCGAATTCGATCGCTGTCGCCCCGTCGCGGTCGCGCTGGAAGCGCGCAAACGCCGAGCGCAGACCATGCCGTCTGCCGTCAATCTTCATAATCTGGCGGGCCATGCCGTCGTTCCTGGTCAATTCGAACGCCATCATACGCCCGATAAATTGACCGGCGGTTTGGCTGAACCGCTAAAATGCACTCCGAGGATTTACGGGGGCTTAATACTTCGCGACCGACGCCTGTCCTCTGACAGGATTTGCGGGCTATTGAGCCTTGTTCATTTCAGTTTCGGACTGCGTCTCGGCTTGCGCCTTATATGCAGCCTCGCAATAGGGCGCGCAGAATAAGGTCTGTATCTCGGATCTGCGATAGATGCGCACTGTGGACGCCGCGTGGCGCGACACCGATATCTGCTGATCGACTATGGGTGTTCCATCCTCGGCCAGCACAACAAGATTCGTCTGGCCAAAGCCCTTGCCGGTTAAGACGATTGTGCTCGCGTCCTGAACCGAAGCGTCGGCGATTTGCGGGTTGCCGACAACGACCGTGTCGGCCGGGCGAGAGAGCTTCAGGATTTTGGCCTGGTTGATCTGCACGTCAATTGTGGATTCGGCCGCAGCGACTGCGCCACCTACGGCAATCAGGATCGTGGCAAGAAATGTGCGTAACGCTGCCGCTGGGACCATGACGCTTCTCCGGATGATGCTTTCGTCAAAATGAACAAGATTGGTGAACCAACGGTTAAGGCAAAGAACACGAGGTCGGCCGAGGTTCTTCGCTCCGTGCTGGTTGCCACACTATTCCCGCGCCAGTTGGAGCCGGTGACCTGCCGAAAATTATAGGTGAGATATTATGGCTCGATTAACTACGCCGGAGCCCGGTTCCCGGAAAGAAATCGGTAAGGCTGTTTCTTAAGTCGATCGCAACAGCTTCCTCATAAGTTGCAACCATCCGATCGACGCACAAGAAGAGTTGACGGAAGTGCTGTGTAACATGTGGAGTAAGGAGCTCTCATAATGTCGAATCTTATCGCACGTTTCGCCAAGGACGAGTCGGGTGCAACGGCCATCGAATATGGCCTGATCGCAGCCCTTATCGCTGTCGCCATCATCGTTGGTGCCGGCACGCTCGGTAACACTTTGAATTCCAAGTTTGGCGCTATCGCCACAAAAGTCGGCACCGGCACGACCGTCACTCCGTGATCTGTCGATCATCGCTATGTTGGTCGAAAGCCGCCTAAGGGCGGCTTTCTTCGTTTCGAAGCGGTCATTGCTTTCGACCGCTCTTTGGCACCGATCCTTAACGCTCCTGAGCTATGAAAGCCTTATGCTGGAAGCCATCATCCTCATCGTTTTCCCGTTCTGCATGCTGTTTGCGGCGGTATCGGACATGTTGTCGATGACGATCGCCAATCGTGTGTCAATCATACTGGTGGCTGCGTTTGTCATCGTAGCGCCGCTGACGGGAATGAATGGGCAAGCTATCGCCTGGCATTTGGCCGCCGGGGTCATCGTCCTGTGCGCGACTTTCATCCTGTTTGCATTTGGCGGGATGGGCGGAGGAGACGCCAAATTGATGTCCGCGTCCGCGGTCTGGATGGGTTTCGGTTTCAACCTGATAGCGTATCTTGTCGCCGCGTCTTTCCTCGGCGGATTGCTGACGCTCGCTGTGCTCGCTTATCGAGGATCGCCCCTGGCGGTCTATACGGCTGGCAACCGCTTTCTTCGCAATTTCACGTCCGATGCCAAAGGCGTTCCCTATGGCATTGCGCTCGGTGTTGCCGGTATCGTCGTCTATCCAGAGACCCCACTCATGATCTGGGCCATGGGCAAGCTAGCTTCCGGCTGACAGGCCGCCTGCCGTCACGCGGTCATCAAATTCTTCATATCCATCGCAGCAAGTTGAGGGCAGCTGACACGGCCGGCGTCGTGCGACGTTCGACATTTTCATAAAGATTAAATTAAACATGTTTGTAAGCAGTGCATTAACTATAATTTGACGATTGCTGCGCCATTTTCGGGACCAACGAGGCAAACCGCCCGCTGTAGAGGTTCCGCAATGCCCGCTTCCAGATTGGTGATCATGGCAGTTGCCTTGGCTGCGGCAGGCGGCGCCGGCTATCTGGCCATGAATTGGATGACGCCGCCGCCACCCGAAGTGGTTGAGATCGCTCCCACGATCGAAACCACCGAGGTGCTGGTTATGACCGGGGATGTTCCCATGGGTCAGCCCCTTGAAGGCAAGATCGCCTGGGAGCAGTGGCCGAGCGGCAGCGTCAATGAAGCCTTCATAACGAAGACCGCCGAACCCGAGGCGACTGAGAAATTCAAGAACTCGCTTGCTCGTGTTTCGCTTTACGGTGGCGAGCCGGTCCGCAAAGCCAAATTAGTCGGCGAAGGGCTCTCCTTCATGTCGGCAATCCTGCCGTCTGGCAGGCGCGCCGTCGCGACCCAGATCGCGGCCGACACGTCGGCTGGCGGTTTCATCCTGCCCAACGATTTTGTCGACGTCATCATGACGCGCAAGAAGCCGGCCGAAGGCGGCACCCAGCAGGAAGGCTTCATTACCGAGACGATCCTGAAGAACATTAAGGTCCTGGCCATCGATCAGGCGATCCAGGAGGACGAGGAAGGTCGTCGCGTGAAGGTTGGCGAGACCGCGACGCTCGAGCTGACGCCGCAGCAGGCGGAGATCATCACCGTCGCGCAACAGATGGCTGACCGTCTGACTTTGGCATTGCGCTCGGTGGCCGACACCCAGGAGGTGCCGCAAGACGAGGCCGACTACCTGGTCAGCGGAAATGGCAAACGTGGAACCATACGCCTGATCAAGTCTGGTGAAGTTAGTGAAGTGGGGACTCGGAAATGAGGGCGAACCAAATCAACGGTGAGCGCGTCGCCGTCATGCCGGCCGTACGAGTTGTCAGGCCAGCCGTAGCTGCCGCAGCGCTGATTCTAGGCGGCGCGTTGCTTCCGCCCGTTCCGACGGCGGACGCGGCGAGCGTGCAGGTTACCTCGACGTCGACAAACGAGCGATACAAGCTGGGATTAAACAAATCTCTCGTCGTCAATCTGCCGTCGGACGCCTACGACATTCTGGTAGCCAATCCCGCCGTGGCCGACGCGGTGACCAGGACGTCGCGCCGTCTCTACATCTTCGGCAAGGCCGTCGGAGAGACGAACATTTTTGTCTTCGGTCAGAATGGCGAACAGATCGCCAGCTTCGACCTGGCCATCGAACGCGATGTGGCAGGTCTTGAAGACTATATCAAACAGTTTCTGCCGACCGCGGATATCAAGGTACAGCTCATCAATGACAACGTGGTGCTCACCGGTACGGTCGAGACGCCGCTCGACGCCAAGCGCGCCGCGGAACTGGCAAACCTCTTCGTATCCGGCGGTGAAGCCACGACGGGCCAGTATTCGCAGACGGCGTCCGGAGGAGCGTCCGACGGCGGCGTTGCGATAGACAACCCCGATGAGGCCCGGCAGAACAGCAAAATCGTCAACCTGATCAAGATCGTGGGCGAGGATCAGGTCACGCTGAAGGTTACGGTCGCCGAAGTCAGCCGTTCGGTGATGAAACAGCTTGGCGTCAAGCTGATCGGCAGTGGCAATGTCGACGGCATCTCCTGGGGCGCCATTAGCGATCCGTCATTCGGCCTCGGCAAGCCGCTCGGCCCCACCGCGGCTAGCTTGGGAGGGTCGCTGATCGATGCATACATCAATGCGATGGAGCAGGCCGGCGTCATGAAGACGCTCGCAGAGCCGACATTGACTGCGGTGTCTGGCGAGCCGGCGGAATTCCGCGTCGGCGGCGAGTTCAATCTGGTGAGTGGCCGCTCTTCGGCCAAGAGTGACGATAATCGCGATGGCGAGTTGACCTACAACGTCGAGAAGCTGGAATACGGCATCATGCTGCAATTCCGGCCGGTGGTCCTGTCGCCTGGCCGCATCAGTCTGAAGGTCAGAACATCGGTCTCGGAGCCAACTTTCGAGGGCTCCTCGAATCTCGAAGGCGGCGCGAGCGCCTTGTTTGGCATGAACGCGCTTTCCATTCGTAAGCGCCTGGCCGACACGACGGTTGAATTGCCGTCGGGGGGGTCGATGATGATCGCCGGCCTCGTTCGCGACGACGTCAGGCAGGCGGTCACTGGCCTGCCTGGCCTGTCGAAGGTCCCCGTGCTTGGCTCGCTGTTCCGCAGCAAGGATTTCGTGCGCAACGAAACGGAGCTCGTGATTCTTGTCACGCCTTATCTTACCAAGCCTGTAGCGCGTGCCGAACTGGCCAAGCCAGACGACAATTTCACGCCCGCCGGCGATGGCCCCGGCTATTTCCTCGGCCGCGTCAACCGCGTCTACGGCAGCATGCAAACCAACAAGCCCAAGGGTCGCTACCATGGCGTCGTCGGCTACATTTACAAATAAGACGGGACCAGGAGCAATGTCATTCAAGCCAACTACGGCCACCATCGGTCGGTGCCTGATCCTTGGCCTGGTTCTTGCCGGGGCGGTGTCCGGCTGCGCCAATCGGCACAGCATCAAGGTCGGCTCGGTTCCCGACGACTACCGGACCAATCACCCCATCATGATCGCGGAGAAGCAGCGGACACTCGATCTGGCGGTAGGGTCTTCCGATCGCGGCGCGACACGTTCGCAGCGCACGGCAATCGAGGGTTTCCTGACCAACTATGACAAGAGTGCGGCGCCGGTGCTCAATATCATGGTGCCGGACGGAGCCTCGAACTCGGTCGCGGCCAGCGATGCCGCGCGCGATTTCGCCAGCATCGCCCATAAGAACGGCGTGCCTGATAGTCGGGTCGTCATCACCGGCTACCAGGCGGGCTCCGCTGAAGTAGCCGCGCCAGTCCGGTTATCCTTCACGGCGATAGCAGCCCAGACCGACAAGTGCGGACGCTGGCCCGAGGACATCCTGGCAAAAGGCGACGACAACAAACACTATGCCAATTTCGGCTGTTCCTATCAGAACAATCTTGCTGCCCAGATCGCTGATCCCAACGATCTGCTCGGCCCGCGTAAGCCTTCCGAGATAGACGCCGAAGATCGCGGTGCGGTCATCGACGAATATCGGGAAACGGTGACTGTGCTGACACCGGCAAGCGACGAATGATCGCGCTGATAAGGGGGGTATGGTCATGAACAACGCTGCCTATGACGCTACTTTCGAGGCTGGCCGCGAGGGCGAGGCTTCGGGTTCCATTCAGTCGATTCGCCCGCTGCCGCGCATTTCCATCCAGGCATTTTGTGAAACGGAAGGCGTCGCCAATCCGCTTGAGCGTGCCTCCGGTGATCGCCGGATGGCCAAGGTGCATTTGAAAGTCCATATGGGCGGCATTCAAACCGCCATTGAATTTTACCAGGGAGCTCCGACTCCCAACCTCATCATCCTTGAATCGCGCGCCGAGCCGCGCGAATTGATGGCTGATCTTACCCGCCTCTCGGAGTACTGCGATCCGACCTCCAAGGTCATCGTCATTGGCCATTACAACGATGTTGGGCTTTACCGCGATCTGATCCGGGCCGGCATTTCGGAATACGTGGTCGCACCGATTTCGATGGCCGAGATCGTGGCGGTCGTCTCCGCTATCTTCGTCGATCCTGAAGCGGCGCCGATCGGCCGCTCGATCGCCTTCATCGGCGCAAAGGGTGGAGTCGGTTCCTCGACGATTGCGCACAATCTGGCCTGGACGATGTCGTCGCTTTTCAAGTCCGAGGTTGTCGTGGCCGACCTGGATCTTCCCTACGGCACCGCCAACATCAATTTCGATCAGGATCCCGGCCAGGGTATGGCGGAAGCGGTCTTTTCGCCCGAGCGCGTCGATGAAGTCTACCTCGACCGACTGCTGGCGCAGTGCGCCGAGCACCTGTCGCTACTGGCTGCGCCGTCCTCGCTGGATCGGATATATGATTTCGATTCAGAATCTTTCGCCGAAATCATCGACACTGCCCAGCGTAGCGCGCCGACGGTCGTGCTCGATGTTCCCCATGTCTGGAACGGCTGGACCAAGACGACGCTGGTCCGGGCTGACGACGTCGTTATCACGGCGACGCCGGAACTTGCCAACCTGCGCAACACCAAGAATCTCTTCGACACTCTGAAGAAACTGCGTCCGAACGATGCGCCGCCGAAGCTTATTCTCAATCAGGTCGGCATTCCGAAGCGGCCGGAGATTTCACCGTCCGACTTTGCCGATCCGCTCGGCCTGACGGCCTTGGCCGTCATCCCATTTGACGCACAGCTATTTGGCAACGCAGCAAACAATGGTCGTATGCTCGGCGAAATGGATGCCAAGAACCCCGTCGTGGGTATGCTGAATGAAGTGGCCCATATCCTGACCGGCCGTGCGGAAATCAAGACCAAGAAGAAAGTCGGCATTAACGGGCTGTTAGGTAAGCTGGCGCTGAAGAAGAAGAAATAGACGTTCCGAATTCGGGATTGAAGGCCGGCGATGTTTGGCAAAAGAGGCAATGAAGACGGGCGTGATGGGGGGGTGTTCCGCCCGCCCGTAAGTCAGCCGGCGGTGCGTGCGCCGGAGCCGGTGCGCGCGCCGGAAGCTGCCCGGTCCACGGAACCGGCGGCTCAGTCCAGTCCGCCCGCGGCGCGTCGCGAGGCGCCCGCGCGCCAGCCAGAGCCGAAGAAGCCGGCGGTGCGCGAACGCAGCGAAGCCTATTACGACACCAAGAGCCAGGTTTTCTCGGCACTGATCGATACGATCGATCTTTCCCAACTATCCAAGCTCTCGCCGGAGAACGCACGCGAGGAAATTCGCGACATCGTCAACGATATCATCGCGATCAAGAATTTCGCGATGTCGATAGCCGAACAGGAGGAATTGCTCGACGACATCTGCAACGACGTTCTTGGCTATGGCCCGCTTGAGCCGCTGCTTGCACGTGACGACATCGCCGACATCATGGTCAACGGCGCCAAGCAGATCTACATCGAGGTCAACGGCAAGGTTGAGGCGACCAGCATCCGATTTCGCGACAATCAGCAACTGCTCAACGTCTGTCAACGCATCGTCAGCCAGGTAGGGCGGCGCGTTGACGAAGCCTCGCCGATCTGCGACGCGCGTCTGCCGGACGGTTCCCGCGTCAACGTCATCGCACCGCCTCTGGCAATCGACGGCACTGCCCTGACGATCCGCAAATTCAAGAAGGACAAGTTGACGCTCGATCAGCTCGTCCGGTTTGGCGCCATTTCGCAGGAGGGCGCGGAAATATTGAAGATTATCGGCAGGGTTCGCTGCAACACCATCATTTCCGGCGGCACCGGCTCCGGCAAGACGACGCTTCTCAACTGTTTGACGAATTATGTCGATCGGGAGGAGCGCGTCATCACCTGCGAAGACTCGGCGGAATTGCAGTTACAGCAGCCCCATGTCGTCCGTCTGGAGACCCGGCCGCCGAATCTGGAAGGTGAAGGTCAGGTCACCATGCGCGACCTGGTGAAGAACTGCCTGCGCATGCGACCTGAAAGGATCATCGTCGGTGAAGTCCGCGGCCCGGAGGTGTTCGATCTCCTGCAAGCCATGAACACCGGCCACGATGGGTCGATGGGCACGATCCACTCGAACAGTCCGCGCGAATGCCTGAACCGTATGGAATCGATGATTGCAATGGGCGGGTTTTCCCTGCCGCAGCGAACGGTGCGTGAGATCATCGTCGGCTCCGTCGACGTGATTATCCAGGCGGCGCGCCTGCGCGATGGCTCACGCCGCATCACGCACATCACCGAAGTGATCGGTATGGAAGGCGATGTCATCATCACCCAGGACATTGTTCTCTATAATCTCAAAGGCGAAGACGCGTCGGGACGGCTTATGGGCCGTCATGTCTCAACCGGAATCGGCCGGCCGCATTTCTGGGAGCGTGCGCGCTACTACAACGAGGAAGTGCGCTTGGCTGCGGCGCTCGAAGCGATGGAAAAGGAATAGTCCGGCCATGACGACGCCGGCCCACAACTGTCAGACGGTGAGCCGCTTAGCCGCCGTTTGCCGATCGGAAACTGCAAATGTTCGGCATTGATCCGGTAGTCTTGGGATTTGTCCTGCTCGCCGGCCTCAGCGCTGGCGGCGTCGCTTATGCTTTTCTGTTCAATACCCTCGAGAACGAGAAGGCCAAGGAACGCCGGTTCGGTCAGGTCAGCCGCGCCGACACGGACCGTTCCGCGGTGAAGGCATCCCGCGACCGCCAGGCCGAGACTGCGAAGCGCCGCAAGACCATCCAGGACAGCCTGAAAGAGCTTGAGGCGAAACAGGCCGTCCGGGAAGGAAAGACCACCAGGCCGCCGCTTTCCGCGCAAATCAGGCAGGCCGGCATGAAGGTCTCTGTCGAGCGCTTCTACGCCTATTCCGCGATCTTCGCAGTGGCTGCCGCGCTGGTCGCTTTTGTCGGCGGGTTGCCCCACTATCTTTTGCCGGCTGTTCCGCTGATTGCAGGCATCGGCATGCCGCGCTGGTTGGTTTCCTTTCGCCGCAACATGCGCGTCAAGCGCTTCCTGGAAGAATTTCCCAATGCGCTCGATATTATTGTCCGTGCCGTCAAGTCGGGCCTGCCGCTCAATGACGGCATTCGCCTGATCGCCAATGAGGCGCAGGAGCCGGTCCGGTCGGAATTCCGGCGCATCGTCGAATCGCAGCAGATCGGTCTGTCCATCCCGGAAGCCTCCATGCGCATGAGCGAAACGATGCCGTGCTCCGAAGCCTCGTTCTTCGGCATCGTCATCCAGATCCAGGCGCAGGCCGGCGGCAACCTCGCGGAGGCCTTGGGCAACCTGTCGCGTGTTTTGCGCGATCGCAAGAAGATGAAAGCCAAGGTCAAAGCGCTTTCGATGGAAGCCAAGGCATCAGCCGCCATCATCGGCGCGTTGCCATTCATCGTCACGTTCCTGGTCTATCTTTCCAGCCCCGGATACATTTCCCTGTTGTTTACCACGACGACCGGCAACATCATCATAGGCATCAGCCTGTTCTGGATGTCCATCGGCATTCTGGTGATGCGCAAGATGGTCAATTTCGAAGTCTGAGAGCTTGATCGATGACCGAACTGGTGATGAAGACGCTGACCGATCCAAAGTTCCTCATGGGACTTCTGGTCGCGGTGGCGGTGTTCGCGACACTGCTTTCGGCGCTGCCGGCGCTGGGCGGCAACTCGCTCAAGTCGCGCATGAAGTCTGTCGCGCTCGAACGCGATGAACTGCGCGCCAAGCAACGCGCGCGCCTCGTCGCCGATGCGGAACGTCGGCGGGGCGGCCTGCGCGAGGAGCAGTCGCTCGGCATGAAGAACATTGTGGAACGGCTCGATCTGCGCCGCGCCCTGGCCGATGAAAACACGCTCGCAAAGCTTCGGATGGCCGGTTTTCGCGGCCAGAATCCTTTGACGCGGTTTCTATTCTTCCGGCTCGTGCTGCCGTTTGTTTTTTTGGGATTGGCGCTGGTTTACGTCTTCGTCCTGGGCAATTTTGCCGATAAGCCAGTCCTGGTGCGCGGGTTCATCTGCGTCGCCGCCGCCTATGCGGGCTTTTATGCGCCGATTCTCTACGTCAACAATCGCGCCGCCAAGCGTAAGCACTCCATTCAGCGCGCCTTTCCCGATGCGCTCGACCTGATGCTGATCTGCGTCGAATCGGGCATGTCGGTGGAAGTGGCGTTTCGCAGGGTGGCGGAAGAAATTGGTGCTCAGTCGGTGCCCCTTGCCGAGGAGTTCGTGCTTACCAACGCCGAATTGTCGTTCCTGCAGGAGCGCCGCCAGGCTTATGAGAATCTGGCCCTCCGCACTGGACTGGAATCGGTCAAATCGGTGACGCAAGCGCTGATCCAGGCGGAACGCTATGGCACGCCAGTGGCTCACGCTTTGCGTGTGCTGGCCAGCGAAAGCCGCGACCAGCGCATGAATGAGGCCGAAAAGAAGGCCGCCGCGCTGCCGCCGAAGCTGACGGTGCCGATGATCCTGTTCTTCCTGCCCGTGCTGTTTATGGTCATTCTGGGACCGGCGGGGATCCAAATCAGCGCGCAGGGCGGCATTTTCGGCGGCAACTAAATGTCGTTCCACGGATAACGTCCGTGGAACGACATTTTTACAAGAACCGGCAGCGGTTAGGCCCCTCTTGCTTGGGCAGAAATTTTCCTGAAGTCGATTGGAGCCGTCCACCCGGCGACCGATACCGGTCTGCGGGTGAGGGAGGGTCAGTTTTTGGCTGACTTCTTCTTGGGAGCTTTGTCTTCGTTCTCCAATTGGCTCCAGGCGTTCTGCTGGGCCATCATGGTGCGCAGATATCCCATATTGGCTTCCGCCTGATCAGGCGACATTTCTTGCCGCGCAATCTGCTGGGCTTCCTCGAAGCGGCCCTGCAGCCCAACGACCAGGGCCAAATTCTGGCGTACGCGACTGCCCGCCCCAGGGCGGTCGATCGCGGAGCGCAAATAGGTTTCGGCGGTCTTCAGGTCGCCACTGAGAACGTAGGACATTCCGAGGTTGGAAAGCACGGATGGTTCGTTGGGCTCCAAATCCAGCGCCTTGCGATACATAACGCGCGCATCGTCAGATTTTCCGAGCTGGTCCAGAATAGCGGCCTCGGCGGAGAAGAGCTTCCAGTCGGGATATTCGGGCGTTTGAGCTCGGCGGATCGCATCGAGCGCGGGCTGGAACTCCTCGGCTGCCGCCAAGGCCTTGCCATAGGCCGCAAGCACCTTCCGGTCTCGTGGATGGGCGATCGTCAGCTTCCGCATTACCGCAAGCGATTGGTCAGTCTTGCCCTCCATCTGCAGTACTGAGGCGTAGCGCATCGCTACCCGCTTGTCCTGGGGGTTTTGCGTATAACTGTCCCCCAGGGAACTCGCGACCCCTTGAAGTTCCGGACCTGACATCTGGTCGACCGCCTTGGCGGAACCACGCCCGACGGAACCGGTGGTCAGCTTCCGGTCGGCGCAGCCGGCCAGCGAAGCCGCCAGCGCGATCATCGCGACGCCCAATGCGACTCTGGAGATCATTGCTTTCCCGGGCGCTCTGGTAGACATGGAAACAGCTCCCCGCCTTTGGACCGTTGGTGGCCCGCCTTCAGGCAAATAAATATTCAGTTAACCCTAACGGTTGGTTAAGACAGGGGAGAGAGTCGCGACTTGGAGGCCAGGAATGGATCAACGCAAGCGGCGCAATTCGCGGCCGGTCTATCTGGCGCCGAAGGGCAGGTTGGACGATGTGCCGCTCGTCGCGCACCATCGCAGATGGGCTGAGGCAAACGGTTTCACTGGGGAAGCGGGGCAAATGCTGGTGTTGCCGGATGCCGACGGCAATGTGGCGGCCGCGCTATACGGCGAGGGCGACGATACGGAACGATCGAACCTCGCGCTCGGCGGCCTGGCGAAAAAATTGCCGGAAGGGAACTGGCACATTGCCAGCGCCGTGGCTGATCCGTCCCTTGCGGCGATTGGCCTCGGCCTTGGCCGCTACAGTTTCGATCGCTACCGAACGTCGACTCGTCCACGCGCCGATATCGATCTGGTGAAAGGATCTAGGGCCGAGCTGGTCGAGCGCACCGTTGCCGGCGTTGAGCTCGCGCGCGATCTGATCAACACGCCGACGAGCGATATGGGGCCGGCGGAGCTGGAAAGCGCTGTCCGTGCGCTCGCCAAGGCGCACCGGGCGAAGGTCTCGGTGGTTCTCGGTGACGCGCTTTTGCGAAAAAACTTTCCGCTGATCCACGCAGTGGGCCGCGCTGCCGCGACGCCGCCTCGGTTGATCGACCTGACATGGGGCCGCAGCGCCGCGCCGAAGGTGACGCTGGTCGGCAAGGGTGTTTGCTTCGACACAGGCGGGCTGGATATCAAACCCAGCAGCAACATGCTGCTGATGAAGAAAGACATGGGCGGGGCGGCCAATGTACTTGGCCTTGCCTCGATGCTGATGACGGCGAAGCTGGACATCCGCTTGCGCGTACTCATTCCGGCCGTGGAAAACGCAATTGCGGGCAACGCTTTTCGTCCGGGCGACGTGCTGCAAAGCCGCAAGGGCATGACGGTCGAAATCGGCAATACCGACGCGGAGGGCCGATTGATTTTGGCCGATGCGCTTGCGCTGGCCGACGAGGAAGAACCGCAATTGCTGATCGATATGGCGACGTTGACCGGAGCCGCCCGCGTCGCACTTGGGCCGGATATTCCGCCCTTCTACACTGACGACGAAACGCTGGCTTCCGAATTTGCCGCGGCCTCGGTTGCGACCGAAGATCCAATGTGGCGATTGCCGCTGTGGAAACCCTACCGCAAGAAACTCTCTTCAAAGGTCGCGGACTTGAACAACGTCACGACGGACGGCTTCGCCGGCTCTGTTACGGCCGCGCTGTTCCTTCAGCGCTTTGTCGAAAAAGCAGAGAGTTGGGCGCACTTTGATATCTACGGCTGGAACCCGGTGGAGAAGCCGTGGTCGCCGGTCGGGGGTGAGGCGCAATGCATCCGTGCATTACACAAGGTGTTGATGGACCGCTACGGATGACCGCCGCCCCTGATCCGCGCCGCTTCGAACAGATCCGGGACTGGGTGTTCGACCTCGACAATACGCTCTATCCGCACCACTCGAATCTGTTCTCGCAGATCGACGTCAAGATGACGGCTTATGTGGCTGAGCTGCTGAAGTTGTCACGCGAGGATGCGCACGTCCTCCAAAAGGAGCTCTATAAGGAATACGGCACCACGCTGAACGGCCTGATGCTGCGGCACGACATCGATCCGGACGACTTCCTCGAAAAAGTACATGATATCGATTATTCCTGGGTCTCTCCCAATCCGTCGCTCGGGGAGGCGATCAAGGCGCTGCCGGGGCGAAAATTCATCTTCACCAACGGTGATCGGCCCCATGCCGAACGTACTGCCAGACAACTCGGCATCCTCGACCACTTCGATGATATTTTCGATCTGGTCGCGGCGCAGCTCACGCCGAAGCCTGCACGCGAAACCTATGACCGCTTCGTCGACCTGCACAAAGTTGTCGGCTCGAATGCTGTCATGTTCGAGGATCTCGCCCGCAATCTGACCGTACCGAAGCAGCTCGGCATGACAACGGTGCTGATCGTGCCGCGCAACTTCGAGCCGACCTTCTCCGAAATCTGGGAGCGCGACGCCGAATATGAGGACGCGGTTGATTTCGTGACCGACGATCTGGAGACGTTCCTGCGCGCTGTCAGTCCTCGATAGCGAGCCATCGACTTATTTCGTTGCCGATGCCGGAGGCTCAGCCGTTGCGGCGGGGGCCGCGTCAGCCTTCAGATAGTTTTCCAGCGACTCGGCCAGCGTGGTCGAACCGGCGCGGCGCTGACCTCTGATATAGCTGGAGAAATAGCCCCAGAAGGTTTGAGCATAGTCGCGGAAATATTCGTCCGTGACCGACTTGGAGCAAAGGTTCGTCGTCGTGCATGACGAGACCCGGTTGAGGAAATAGAGCACGCGATCGAAATTCGCCTGGACGTCTGCTAACGGCACTGCGCTGTCAGCGCTGGTCATCGCTTCCATTCCGACCTTGCGGTAGTAGAACTCGAGCTGGGCCTGTGTCGGCGTGGCGCTGAGTTGGCCCTTCAGTCGGTCATGCACTTGCACCAGCCGCTGCCGCAGGGCCTTCTGCGCATCTTGATACTCGGGCCGCTCCCACAATTCGATCAAGGCAAAAGTGCGTTCGACGCGCTTTTCCTCGCGCTGCACCAAATATTGGTAAACCGAGAAACTGGCGCCGAACACCAGCATCAGGCGCAGCAGGAACCCCGACCAGGCATAGGTCCACATGCGCCAGTCGGCGTCGGTGAACGGATTGCTTTCTTTCTTGATTTCTTGCGGGCTCGGCTCGGTGAACGGTTCGACGCTGATCTTCGCCTTGGCTGCAGAAAAGACAGGCGAGCTGGACGGCGTGCTCGTCGGAAAATCGACCGGCGTTTCGGCGGAGGCTTCGTCCGGTTTCTTCATGAGCAGCTGTCCAGCGAAATCGTGACGCTGGGGTCGAGCACAAGTCCGGGTTCCTCGAGCTTACTTTTCAGACACGCAAGCTGAGATCGCGAAATCATGAACTCGAGATCGGGTGGGGCGGTCCCGGCATTAGGGGTTGGCAAGGCCTCCACGACGCCGCGCGAAGCCTCGCAATTGTTGAGATCCACGACCACTTCGGTTCCGGTCTGTCCAGCCAGCGCGTCATATTCATCCAGAAAACACTGCGCGAGATCGCCATTCGTGGTGATTTCCTTCTCGCACAGGCCGCAGGCTTCGTCGGCCACCGCCGTCGAAGCGGCAAACATGAAGGCAATTGCCGCTGCCGCATGCGTCGCGATGTTCAAAATCCTGCTCATGCGCTGACCTCCTAAACTGCCTAACTGCCGCGTGGCAGGTTTTGAACGGAGAATATCATCACCGCACCCTTCTGACCGCTCTTGCCGCCAAGCTTCATGGCGGCGCGCGACGCCGGCGCATTGCCGATATGCTCCAGCAATCCCATAAAGTCGCCGCTTTCCCGTCCTCGCATCGCTGCCGGAACGCCGCCCTGCTGCAGGAATGACAGGTCGGCGATCTCGCTGATCCGCGGCGCTTCGGTCAGCACCGCGACCATGCGCTCCATGCCGAAACTGTCGCCGGTAAACATCAGCAGATCTTCGTTCAGCGCCCCGTTCGGCTCCATGCGGTTGGCGCCCATATGCGTGATCGAATAGTCGCTGCCGATATAAAGCACGTTGACGTCGACCATGTTCGGCGACAGGTTTTTGGCCGCGACGCTCACAATGTCGCCGGGGCTGACTGCCGGTATCGTCGAGGCGTCGAGCGGGAGTTCGGCATCACTGCCCTCGCGGCGGATGTTGAAGGTTACGCTCACCTGTGTGCTATCGTAATCGGATGCCGCAGCAAGCCGTGACAGGCTGACCGCGCGATAGATTTTCTCGAAGTTCGACGCCACCGCATCGGCGAGTTTTTTCGGATTAGCTGGGTCGATGGCGACCAGTGGCGGGCGCTCCCTGCCGCCTGCGGCGATATCGCCCGACGTTGGCAGGAACCATAGTGCCGGGGCTTCGCTGGCGTCCTTCGCGGCGTTGGGGATGGCGTTCTCACGCATGACCGCAAGCCGGATGTCGGCCTCCTTGCCGGGCTCGACGAGGTTGACATTGTAACGCTTGCCCTCGCGCGTCGAAACCTCGTCAACGATGGCGTTGACCAGCTTGACCTCTTCCGCGAGCTCTTCGGTCTCGGATGGCCTCGCCACCGTCAGCGCAAAGTTCAGCGCAAGGTCCGTCACGCGCGCATAGGCGTTTGATGGGATCGCGTCGATGGCGAGGGCGGGCTTGTCGTCCCTGGCGACCGGCTTCAACCGGCTGCTTAGGTTCTTGGCCGACGTCACTTCGACCATGCCGATCGAGGCATCGCTGGCGTCCTGCGGCTTGGCGAGGATGGCAAGCTTTGCACCGGGTGTGAGTCGATGCAGCAGACCCGCATTGATGGTCACGGCGCCGTCCTTGACCGTCACCGGCCATTGCAGGGCGACATTGCCTTCCTTGGTGCCGAATACCGGCGCGTCCAGATCGCCGTCGAACAGCGGCGTCGGCTTGGTGCGCGCGTCTGCCGCATATTGTTGGAGGATCGCTTGCCCGAGCTGGCGATATGTCATCGCTGGGTTTTGGCTCTCGGCAATCTTGGAGAAGATCGTGTAAGTGAAGAGGCCATAGCGCGTCGCCCCCTCGACGCCTTTCGGCAGCGGCATTTCGGGCGTCGTCTCGACCGTCTGCGCGGCATAGAAGCCGACCAGACCTCCTTTTCCGACAGATTCGGCGCTTGTCGGCGCCGCCGCGCCGAAAGCCGGCTTGGCCGGCTGGTCACCCACCGCCTGGGTGGCTCCGGCAGCCTCGGCAGCGGCCAGCTTGTCGCCCGGGATGCCGAGATCCTCGGGCCTGACCTGCCGCTCGACGGCAAAATCCTCGTCGATGGTCGCCGCCCGGGTCGCGGTGCCGGAATGGCAGGCGTCGATCACAAACCAGACGAACGCACCGGTCGAACGGATCGCGTCCAGTGCCGCGCCGATCTGATTGTCGAGCAGGGCGTTCGGGATATGCGTCGCCTGACCCCAAACGTCGGTGTCCGACGGCAGGAATATTTCGTCCATGCCGTCCGTTTCCGAGTTCGTATCGACCGCCGGCTGGCGCGAGCCATGGCCAGAAAGATGGATGTAAACAAAGTCGTCGCGCTTTGCTTTTTTCGCGGTGGCGGCAAGCGCATCCAGAATGTTCCGATGCGTCGGTGAACCCATCGCACCCTCGGCTCCGTCCGCAAGCAGCGTGATGTTCTCCGGCTCGAAACGCACCGGCGCGGCATTCATCAGGAATTCACGCACCAGTGTCGCATCGTTGTTTGGCCCGATCAGCGACACACGTTTGGGCAGGTTCGGATAGGCCGTGCAGGCCACGAGCACGGCATGGTTGGCGCGCGCCGTTTCCTGGGCTGCCAGCGGTCGTATGAGGCCGGCGGCCGATAGTGCCGTCGCGCCAAGCAACACGCCACGGCGTGTCAACACGATCATGAGGTCAAATCTCCCAAGCCCGCGGGCTTTGCCCAAGTCGCCGCTCGCATTGTGCCAATATTCGAGACGAGTTTGAAGACTTCACGTCAAACTTGCGGAACCGCGGTGGCCGGGCAGGGGCAAATTGGCGGCGAACCGTTCGGCCTCAATGCGCCTCGTCCCAATTGTCGGCCGCGCGTGCGTCCACCTGCAACGGCACCTTCAGCGCCGCCGCAGGCATGGAGGCGGTTTCCATCACCTGCTTGACGATCGGGATCGTCGCCTCGACCTCTGCGTCCGGCACCTCGAAGATTAGTTCGTCGTGCACTTGTAAGAGCATGCGAGCATCGAGCTTCGCCTTTTCCAGCGCCTCGTCCATGCGCATCATGGCGCGGCGGATAATGTCGGCGGCCGTGCCTTGCAGGCGGGCATTGGTGGAGGCGCGCTCGTTGAAGGCGCGGATCGAAGGGTTCGGAGAGCGGATCTCAGGATAATGCACGCGCCGGCCGAATACGGTCTCGACATAGCCGTTCTTGCGGGCAAACTCCTTGGTTGAATCAATGTATTCGCGGATGCCCGGAAAGCGCTCGAAATATTTCTTGATGTAGTCCGACGCTTCCTCGCGCGGAATGGAAAGCTGGTTGGCCAGGCCGAAGGCCGAGATGCCGTAGATGATGCCGAAATTGATCGCCTTGGCGCGGCGGCGGATTTCCGATGGCATGCCTTCGATCGGCACGCTGAACATTTCCGATGCCGTTGCGGCATGGATGTCGCGACCGTCCGCGAAAGCCTGGCGAAGCTGCGGGATATCGGCGACATGCGCCAGCACGCGCAGCTCGATCTGGCTGTAGTCGGCCGATACGAGCTTGTAGCCTTTGTCGGCGATGAAGGCCGTCCTGATCTTGCGGCCTTCCGCCGTGCGGATCGGGATATTTTGCAGATTCGGTTCCGAAGAGGAGAGGCGTCCTGTCGTGGTTGACGCCAGCGCGTACGATGTGTGCACGCGGTGGGTTTCGGGATTCACATAGCCCGGCAGCGCGTCGGTATAGGTCGATTTCAGCTTGGTGAGCTGTCGCCAGTCGACAATCTTGCGCGGCAACGGATGTCCCTCGACCGCGAGGTCTTCAAGCACGGAAGCCGACGTCGACCATTGGCCGGTCTTGGTTTTCGAGCCGCCCGGCAGCCCCATCTTCCCAAACAGGATATCGCCGAGCTGTTTCGGCGAGCCGATGGTGAAGCGCTCGCCCGCGATCTCGAAGATTTCGGCCTCCAGCGCCGCCGCTCCTTGAGCGAAATCGCCGGAGAGCCGCGACAGGATTTGCCGATCGACCGAAATGCCGCGCTGCTCCATGCGGGAAAGCACCGGGATCATCGGCCGCTCCAGCCGTTCGTACACGGAGACCAGTCCGCGCGCGGCAAGCTGCGGTTTCAGCACGCGCCAGAGCCGCAGCGTGATGTCGGCGTCTTCGGCCGCGTAACAGGTGGCCTTGCCGATATCGACCATGTCGAAGGTTATCTTCGCGCCCGCGGTGAGGTCTTTGTATGCGATCGGCTTGTGGCCCAGCCAGCGCTCGGACAGCGGGTCCATGCCATGCGTGGAGTTCACGCCGCCTTCCAGCACATAGGACAACAGCATGGTGTCGTCGTAGGGCGCGATCTCGACGCCATGACGGTTCATCACCAGCATGTCGTATTTCAGGTTCTGACCGATTTTCAGAACGGACTTGTCCGCCATCAGCGGTTTTATCAGCGCGATGGCTTCCCGCACGCCGATCTGGCCGTCGACCAGTCCGCCGCCGAGCAGGTCGCCCGCTCCTGCCTTGTGCGACAGAGGTACATAGGCCGCGCGGCCTGGCTTTGTGGCAAGCGAAAATCCGACAAGCTCGGCCTGCATGGGGTCAAGCGAAGTGGTCTCGGTGTCGAAAGCGACGACGCCGACTTCGCGCGCCTCGGCGACCCAATCCGCCAGCGTTTGGAGGTCACGGATGCAGATGTAGGCATTGACGTCGAAGGTCTCGGCCGTCGCTGCCTCGCGGCGGGCGGTTGCGAGGTCGGCAGGAGTCTTACCCTCCCCTGGAGGGGGAGGGTCGGCGCGTAGCGCCGGGGTGGGGTGAAAATCGCCACTATTATCACCCCCACCCGCGCCTCGCGGCGCGACCTCCCCCCTCGAGGGGGAGGTAACACCCGAGCCGACATCCGGCCCGTGCATATCCTTGGTCTCTACCTTGACCTCCGCCGCTTCGACCTCGGCGGCGTCTGTCCCGCTGGCTTCGGCAACACGGCGGGTCAGCGTCGTGA
>JBFWUS010000039.1:0-53867 GCA_050247155.1 Rhizobiaceae bacterium | reverse complement strand
TATTTCTGCGCCAGGCTGTCGAGAACGAGAGACGAGAAGAATATGTCCCGACGTCATGCTGCAGAAAAGCGCGAGATCAACCCGGACCCGAAGTTCGGCGATCTGGTTGTCACCAAGTTCATGAATGCCGTCATGTATGACGGCAAGAAGTCGGTCGCCGAGACGATCGTCTACGGCGCGCTCGATCAGGTGAAGGCCAAGACCAAGCAGGAGCCGGTCACCGTTTTCCATCAGGCGCTCGACAATGTTGCGCCGCATGTGGAAGTGCGTTCCCGTCGCGTCGGTGGCGCAACCTACCAGGTGCCGGTCGATGTCCGCCCGGAGCGCCGCCAGGCGCTCGCCATTCGCTGGCTGATCACGGCTGCCCGTAACCGCAACGAAACGACCATGGTCGACCGCCTCTCCGGCGAGCTCATGGACGCGGCCAACAACCGTGGCACTGCCGTGAAGAAGCGTGAAGACACCCACAAGATGGCCGAGGCCAACCGCGCCTTCGCCCATTACCGCTGGTAATCGGCGCGCGAGAAGGAAGAGCTGTCATGGCCCGCGAATATAAAATCGAAGATTACCGCAACTTCGGCATCATGGCGCATATCGACGCCGGCAAGACGACGACGACCGAGCGCATCCTTTATTACACCGGCAAGTCGCACAAGATCGGCGAAGTGCACGACGGCGCTGCCACCATGGACTGGATGGAGCAGGAGCAGGAGCGCGGCATCACGATCACGTCGGCCGCGACCACGACCTTCTGGAAAGGCCGTGACGGCAAGCAGCGCCGCTTCAACATCATCGATACCCCCGGCCACGTCGACTTCACCATCGAAGTCGAGCGTTCGCTGCGCGTGCTCGACGGCGCCATCGCGCTGCTCGACGCAAACGCCGGTGTCGAGCCGCAGACCGAGACGGTCTGGCGCCAGGCTGACAAGTACAACGTGCCGCGCATGATCTTCTGCAACAAGATGGACAAGATCGGCGCCGATTTTTACCGCTCCTACGAGATGATCAAGACCCGCCTTGGCGCCACCGCCGTTGCGGTTCAGCTTCCGATCGGCGCCGAGAACGATTTCAAGGGCGTCATCGACCTGATCGAGATGAAGGCGCTGGTCTGGCGCGACGAGCAGCTCGGCGCGCAGTGGGATGTCGTCGAGATCCCGGCTGACCTTCAAGCCAAGGCGGAAGAGTTCCGCGAGAAGATGATCGAGACCGCCGTCGAAATGGACGACGACGCGATGAACGCCTACCTCGAAGGCACCATGCCGTCGAATGACGAGCTGCGCGCGCTGATCCGCAAGGGCACCATCGCGGTGAAGTTCTTCCCGATGTTCTGCGGCTCGGCCTTCAAGAACAAGGGCGTGCAGCCCTTGCTCGACGGCGTCATCGAGTACCTGCCGTCGCCGATCGACGTTCCTGCGATCAAGGGCATCGACCCGAAGACGGACGCGGAAGTGGTGCGCAAGTCGAGCGACAGCGAGCCGCTCTCGATGCTGGCGTTCAAGATCATGAACGACCCGTTCGTCGGTTCGTTGACGTTCTGCCGCATCTATTCGGGCCAGATGACCAAGGGCATGTCGCTCGAGAATACGGTCAAGGGCAAGCGCGAGCGCATCGGCCGCATGCTGCAGATGCACTCGAACTCGCGGGCTGATATCGAAGAGGCGTTCGCCGGTGACATCGTCGCTCTGGCTGGCCTCAAGGAAGTCACCACCGGCGACACGCTCTGCGACCCGCTGAAGCCGGTCATCCTCGAGCGCATGGAATTCCCGGATCCTGTCATCCAGATCGCGATCGAGCCGAAGACTAAGGGCGACCAGGAAAAGATGGGCCTCGCGCTCAACCGCCTGGCTGCCGAAGACCCGTCCTTCCGCGTCAAGACCGACGAAGAGTCCGGCCAGACGATTATTGCCGGCATGGGCGAACTTCATCTCGACATCCTCGTCGACCGTATGCGCCGCGAGTTCAAGGTCGAGGCCAATGTCGGCGCGCCGCAGGTTGCCTATCGCGAGACGATCACGCGCAAGCACGAGCAGGACTACACCCACAAGAAGCAGACCGGCGGTACCGGTCAGTTCGCCCGCATCAAGCTCATCTTCGAACCGAACGAAGAGGGCGAGGATTTCGTGTTCGACTCCAAGATTGTCGGCGGCGCGGTGCCGAAGGAATACATTCCGGGTGTCGAGAAGGGTATCCAGAGCGTCCTGGGCGCGGGTCCGTTCGCTGGCTTCCCGATGATCGGCGTCAAGGCAACCCTGATCGACGGCGCCTACCACGACGTCGACTCCTCGGTGCTGGCGTTCGAAATCGCCAGCCGCGCAGCCTTCCGTGAAGCCGCGCCGAAGCTCGGCGTGCAGCTTCTCGAGCCGATCATGAAGGTCGAGGTCGTGACGCCGGAAGATTACGTCGGCAACGTCATCGGCGACCTGAACAGCCGCCGCGGCCAGATCCAGGGCCAGGAGACCCGCGGCGTGGCCGTCGTCGTCAATGCGATGGTGCCGCTGGCCAACATGTTCAAGTACGTCGACAACCTGCGCTCGATGAGCCAGGGCCGTGCGGCCTACACGATGCAGTTCGACCACTATGAGCCGGTGCCGACCGCGGTGGCTCAGGAAGTCCAGAAGAAATACGCGTAAGTTCAGGGACTTACGATCAGAACTTAAGTGCCCTGACGGGCTTGAAGAAAGTGGAGATATTCCATGGCAAAAGGTAAATTTGAGCGCAACAAGCCGCATGTGAATGTTGGCACGATTGGTCACGTTGACCATGGCAAGACGTCGTTGACGGCTGCGATCACGAAGTATTTTGGCGAATACAAGCCGTATGACCAGATCGACGCGGCGCCGGAAGAGAAGGCGCGCGGCATCACGATCTCGACCGCGCACGTGGAATACGAGACGCCGAACCGTCACTATGCCCATGTCGACTGCCCCGGCCACGCCGACTATGTGAAGAACATGATCACGGGTGCGGCGCAGATGGACGGCGCGATCCTGGTTGTGTCGGCCGCCGACGGCCCGATGCCGCAGACCCGCGAGCACATCCTGCTCGCCCGTCAGGTCGGCGTTCCGGCGATCGTTGTGTTTTTGAACAAGGTCGATCAGGTCGACGACGCCGAGCTGCTTGAGCTGGTCGAGCTCGAGGTTCGCGAGTTGCTGTCGAAGTACGAATTCCCGGGCGACGACATTCCGATCGTCAAGGGTTCGGCGCTGGCGGCTCTTGAGGACTCCAACAAGGAGATCGGCGAGACGGCGATCCGCAAGCTGATGGAAGAGGTGGATGCCTACATCCCGACGCCTGAGCGTCCGATCGACAAGCCGTTCCTGATGCCGATCGAGGACGTGTTCTCGATCTCGGGCCGCGGCACGGTTGTGACCGGCCGCGTCGAGCGCGGCATCGTCAAGGTTGGCGAGGAACTCGAGATCGTCGGCATCCGCCCGACCTCGAAGACGACCTGCACGGGCGTTGAAATGTTCCGCAAGCTGCTCGATCAGGGCCAGGCCGGCGACAACATCGGCGCGCTGCTGCGCGGCGTTGATCGTGAAGGTGTGGAGCGCGGCCAGGTTCTGGCCAAGCCGGGTTCGGTGAAGCCGCACAAGAAGTTCAAGGCGGAAGCCTACATCCTGACCAAGGAAGAGGGTGGCCGTCACACGCCGTTCTTCACCAACTACCGTCCGCAGTTCTACTTCCGCACGACCGATGTGACCGGCATCGTCACCCTGCCTTCCGGCACCGAGATGGTGATGCCCGGCGACAATGTGACTGTTGATGTCGAACTGATCGTGCCGATCGCCATGGAAGAGAAGCTGCGCTTCGCCATCCGTGAAGGCGGCCGCACCGTCGGCGCCGGCGTCGTCGCATCCATCGTCGAGTAAGAACAAGAACAAATGATCTGTCGCGGGCGGGTTTCGCCCGCGCCGCGCCAGAACAAGGACAAAGACGACAATGAACGGCCAAAATATCCGCATCCGCCTCAAAGCGTTTGACCATCGCGTGCTCGACGCGTCGACGAAGGAAATTGTCTCGACGGCGAAGCGCACCGGCGCCAACGTGCGCGGCCCCATTCCGCTGCCGACGCGGATCGAGAAGTTCACCGTGAACCGCTCGCCCCACATCGACAAGAAGAGCCGCGAGCAGTTCGAGATGCGCACGCACAAGCGTCTGCTCGACATCGTCGACCCGACGCCGCAAACGGTCGATGCGCTGATGAAGCTCGACCTGGCCGCGGGCGTGGACGTCGAGATCAAGCTCTAAGGACAAGAGGCGAGGAGGGGCGTAGCCCCGACAGGGAAACCTGAAACTGCCATGAGCCGGGCGAAAGCCAAGCTCCTCTGAAGGAAGAACGAAACAATGCGTTCAGGTGTAATTGCACAGAAGGTCGGGATGACCCGCGTCTACAACGACGCCGGCGAGCATATCCCGGTCACGGTTCTCAAGATGGAGAACTGCCAGGTCGTGGCGCAGCGCACGGCGGAGAAGAATGGCTACACGGCCGTTCAGCTCGGCGTCGGCCTCGCCAAGGTGAAGAACACGTCGAAGGCGCTGCGCGGCCATTTCGCCGGTGCGTCCGTCGAGCCGAAGTCGAAGGTTGCCGAATTCCGCGTCTCCCCGGAGAACCTGCTGGACGTTGGCGCCGAGATCACCGTCGATCACTTCGTTGCCGGCCAGAAGGTCGACGTTACCGGCACTTCGATCGGTAAGGGCTTCCAGGGCGTCATGAAGAAGTACAATTTCGGTGGCGGCCGCGCGACCCACGGTAACTCCGTGTCACACCGCGTGCACGGCTCGACCGGTCAGCGCCAGGACCCCGGCAAGGTGTTCAAGGGCAAGAAGATGGCCGGCCACATGGGCGCCACCCGCGTTACCACGCTGAACGTCGAAGTGCATGGCACGGACGCCGACCGCGGCCTGATCCTGATCTGCGGCGCCGTTCCCGGCTCCAAGGGCGCCTGGATCCTGGTTCGCGATGCGGTCAAGGTCGACCTGCCGGCGAATGCGCCTAAGCCTGCCGGCCTGCGCGCCAAGTCTGAATCGGCTGCCGCCGAGGGAGCGCAATAATGGACATCAAGATCACCACGCTCGCCGGCAAGGACGCCGGCAAGGTCAGCCTCTCGGACGAGATTTTCGGTCTCGACCCGCGTGAGGACATCCTGCAGCGCGTCGTGCGCTGGCAGTTGGCCAAGAAGCAGCAGGGCACGCACAAGGCGCAGACCCGCGCCGAGGTGAACCGCACCGGCGCCAAGATGTACAAGCAGAAGGGTACGGGCCGCGCCCGTCACCATTCGGCTCGTGCTCCGCAGTTCCGCGGCGGCGGCAAGGCTCACGGCCCGGTGGTTCGTTCGCATGAGCACGATCTGCCGAAGAAGGTCCGCGCGCTCGGCTTGAAGCATGCGCTGTCGGCAAAGGCCAAGGCGTCGTCGATCATCGTCATCGACGAGCTGAAGCTGGCGGAAGCCAAGACGAAGGCGCTGGCCGCTAATCTGGAGACGCTGGGTCTCACCAACGCGCTGCTGATCGGCGGCGCCGAGGTCGACCAAGGCTTCGCCAAGGCTGCGCGCGCTCTGCACAACATCGACGTGCTGCCGGTTCAGGGCATCAACGTCTACGACATTCTGCGCCGCGGCACGCTGGTCCTCTCGAAGGCGGCGGTCGAGGCTCTCGAGGAGCGCTTCAAATGACCGATCTTCGCCACTACGACGTGATCGTGGCGCCCGCGATCACCGAAAAGTCGACCATGGCTTCCGAGCAGAACCAGGTCGTGTTCAACGTCGCCAAGAAGGCTACCAAGCCGCAGATCAAGGCTGCTGTCGAAGCGCTGTTCAACGTCAAGGTGACCGGCGTCAACACGATGATCCGCAAGGGCAAGGTCAAGCGCTTCCGCGGCACGATCGGGCAGCTCAGCGATGTGAAGAAGGCTGTCGTGACGTTGGCTGACGGCCATTCGATCGACGTCGCCACCGGCCTCTGAGGAATAGAACGATGGCATTGAAAACGTATAAGCCCACGACGCCGAGCACCCGCCAGCTTGTTCTGGTCGACCGCTCGAGCCTCTACAAGGGCAAGCCGGTGAAGGGCCTGACCGAAGGTCTGACCAAGTCCGGCGGCCGCAACAACTACGGCCGTGTCACCGCCCGCTTTATCGGCGGCGGCCACAAGCGTTCGTACCGCATCATCGACTTCAAGCGCACGAAGTTCGACATGACGGCGACGGTCGAGCGGATCGAATACGATCCGAACCGCACCGCCTTCATCGCGCTGATCAAGTATGAGGATGGCGAGTTGTCCTACATCCTGGCGCCGCAGCGCCTGGCAGCAGACGACAAAGTCGTGGCTGGCGCCGCGGTCGACGTGAAGCCGGGTAACGCGATGCCGCTGCAGGCCATGCCTGTCGGCACGATCGTGCACAATGTTGAGCTGAAGCCCGGCAAAGGCGGCCAGGTCGCTCGCTCGGCCGGCGCCTACGCGCAGCTTGTCGGTCGTGACCAGGGCATGGCGATCCTGCGTCTCAACTCGGGTGAGCAGCGCATCGTCCACGGTTCGTGCATGGCTACCGTCGGCGCGGTCTCCAACGCCGACCACGGTAACATCAATCTCGGCAAGGCGGGCCGCAAGGTCTGGCTCGGCAAGCGTCCGCACAATCGCGGCGTTGCCATGAACCCGGTCGACCATCCGCATGGCGGCGGTGAAGGCCGCACCTCCGGCGGCCGTCACCCGGTTACGCCGTGGGGCAAGCCGACCAAGGGCAAGAAGACGCGGTCCAACAAGTCGACCGACAAGTTCATCATGCGCTCGCGCCACGCGCGCAAGGCATAAGAGAGGTAGTCAGACGTGACCCGTTCAGTTTGGAAAGGCCCGTTCGTCGACGGCTTCCTGCTCAAGAAGGCAGAGAAGGTTCGTGAAGGCGGTCGGAGTGAAGTGATCAAGATGTGGACTCGTCGCTCGACGATCCTGCCGCAGTTCGTTGGTCTCACCTTCGGCGTCTACAACGGCCAGAAACATGTTCCGGTTTCCGTCTCGGAAGAGATGGTCGGCCACAAGTTCGGTGAGTTCGCTCCGACCCGTACCTATTACGGCCACGGCGCGGACAAGAAGGCGAAGAGGAAATAACGATGAGCAAGCCAAAAGCCCCGCGCCGGCTTGCTGACAACGAGGCTCGTGCGGTTCTCCGCACCATCCGTGTCAGCCCGCAGAAGCTGAACCTGGTCGCCGCGCTGATCCGCGGCAAGAAGGTCGGCGTCGCGCTGAACGATCTGGAGTTCTCGCGCAAGCGTATCGCCTCGACGGTCAAGAAGACGCTGCAGAGCGCTATCGCCAACGCCGAGAACAATCACGATCTTGATGTCGACGCACTGGTCGTCGCGGAGGCGTTTGTCGGCAAGTCGATCGTCATGAAGCGTTTCCACGCTCGTGGCCGTGGCCGCGCCAGCCGCATCGAGAAGCCGTTTTCCCACCTCACGATCGTCGTTCGTGAAGTGGAAGAGAAGGAAGCCGCATAATGGGTCAGAAAGTTAATCCGATCGGCCTGCGCCTCGGCATCAACCGCACCTGGGATTCGCGCTGGTATGCGAACACCGGCGAGTACGGCAAGCTGCTGCACGAGGACATCAAGATCCGCGAGTACCTGAAGAAGGAGCTCAAGCAGGCGGCGGTGTCGAAGATCGTGATCGAGCGTCCGCACAAGAAGTGCCGCGTGACGATCCATGCCGCCCGTCCGGGTCTGGTCATCGGCAAGAAGGGCGCCGACATCGAGAAGCTGCGCAAGAAGCTGACCGAGATGACCAAGTCGGAAACGCACCTGAACATCGTCGAGGTGCGGAAGCCGGAAATCGACGCCACGCTGATCGCCCAGTCGATCGCGCAGCAGCTCGAGCGCCGCATCGCTTTCCGCCGCGCTATGAAGCGCGCGGTGCAGTCGGCCATGCGTCTCGGCGCCGAGGGCATCCGCATCAACTGCTCGGGCCGTCTCGGCGGCGCCGAAATCGCCCGCATGGAATGGTACCGTGAAGGCCGCGTGCCGCTGCACACCCTGCGCGCCGATGTCGACTACGGCACCGCCGAAGCGCAGACCGCCTATGGCATCTGCGGCGTCAAGGTTTGGGTGTTCAAGGGCGAGATCCTCGAGCATGACCCGATGGCTTCGGAGCGTCGCGCGACCGAAGGCGATCACTCCGGTGAGCGCTCGACTGGCCGCCGCCGTCCGGAACGCGAAGCCGCCTGAGCGGTAACGCGATAGAATTTGGAGAATAGACAAGATGCTGCAGCCAAAGCGCACAAAGTTCCGCAAGCAGTTCAAGGGCCGTATCCACGGCACCGCGAAGGGCGGGACGAACCTCGACTTCGGCGGTTTTGGCCTGAAGGCGTTGGAACCGAACCGTGTCACCGCGCGTGAGATCGAGGCGGCCCGCCGCGCGATCACCCGCGAGATGAAGCGTCAGGGCCGTGTCTGGATTCGTGTGTTCCCGGACGTTCCGGTGACCTCGAAGCCGACCGAAGTCCGCATGGGTAAGGGCAAGGGCGCGGTTGACTACTGGGCGGCGCGCGTCAAGCCGGGCCGCATCCTGTTCGAGATCGACGGCGTCGACGAAGAGACGGCGCGTGAATCGCTGCGCCTCGGCGCAGCGAAGCTGTCGGTTCGCACGCGCTTCGTGCAGCGCATCGCCGAGTAAGGAAGGGACTGAACGATGAAAGCCTCTGAGATCAGGACCAAGACCACGGATGAGCTGGAAACGCAGCTCGCCTCGCTGAAGAAAGAGCAGTTCAACCTGCGCTTCCAGAAGGCGACCGGCCAGCTCGAAAAGACGGGCCGCGTGAAGGAAGTCCGTCGGGACATCGCGCGCATCAAGACCATCGCGGCCCAGAAAGCCGCCAAGAAGGCTTAAGGACGAGAACAATGCCAAAGCGCGTTTTGCAGGGCACCGTCGTCAGCGACAAGAACGAGAAGACCGTCGTGGTCAAGGTCGAACGTCGCTTCACGCACCCTGTCATGAAGAAGACCGTGCGCCTGTCGAAGAAGTACAAGGCGCATGACGAGACCAACGCCCACAAGGTTGGCGATCAGGTGTTCATCCAGGAATCGGCTCCGATTTCCAAGGACAAGCGCTGGGTTGTGCTGACTGCGGCGCAGGCGGAAGCCGCCGGCGAAGCCAAGGCGTAACGAACCGAATTTTGAGACAAGCCGGGGAGGGGATCTGCCCTCCCGATAGAGAATAAAGAAGGCGGCCAGTCATGATTCAGATGCAAACAAACCTCGACGTGGCGGATAATTCCGGTGCGCGTCGTGTCATGTGCATCAAGGTGCTGGGCGGCTCGAAGCGGAAGTATGCCTCGGTCGGCGACATCATCGTGGTGTCGATCAAGGAAGCCATTCCGCGCGGCCGCGTTAAGAAGGGCGATGTGATGAAGGCGGTCGTGGTTCGCACGGCCAAGGACATCCGCCGCCCGGACGGCAGCGTGATCCGTTTCGACAAGAACGCAGCCGTTCTCGTCGACAATAAGAAAGAGCCGATCGGCACGCGTATCTTCGGGCCGGTTCCGCGCGAGCTTCGCGCCAAGAACCACATGAAGATCATCTCGCTCGCGCCAGAAGTGCTGTAAGGAGCCGGTACAATGCAGAAGATCCGTAAAGGCGACAAAGTCGTCGTGCTGACCGGCAAGGACAAGGGCCGCTCGGGCGAAGTGCTGCGCGTCATGCCGAAGGACGACAAGGCTGTCGTGCGCGGCGTCAACATCATCCGCCGCCACCAGAAGCAGTCGCAGTCTCAGGAAGGCGGCATCATTTCCAAGGAAGCGCCGATCCACTTGTCCAACATCGCGATCGCCGATCCGAAGGACGGCAAGCCGACCCGCGTCGGATTCAAGATCGAGGCTGACGGCAAGAAAGTGCGCGTCGCCAAACGTTCGGGAGCTACACTCTAATGGCTAAGGCAGCAGCAAAGGCCCCAGAAGCCAATTCCGGGGCCAAGATCGAGCCGCGGCTGAAGAAGGTCTACAAAGAGACCATCCGCAACGCGCTCAAGGAGCAGTTCAAGTATGACAACGAGATGCAGATCCCGCGTCTCGACAAGATCGTGCTGAACATGGGCGTTGGCGAAGCGACCGGCGACTCCAAGAAGCCGACGGCGGCTTCGGAAGACCTGGCGCTGATCGCTGGCCAGAAGCCAGTCGTCACCCGTGCCCGCAAGTCGATCGCGCAGTTCAAGGTTCGCGAGAACATGCCGATCGGCACCAAGGTTACGCTGCGCAAGGAGCGTATGTACGAGTTCCTGGACCGCCTGGTGAACATCGCTTTGCCGCGCGTTCGCGACTTCCGCGGCCTGAACCCGAAGAGCTTTGACGGCCGTGGCAACTACGCCATGGGCATCAAGGAGCACATCGTGTTTCCGGAGATCAACTACGACAAGGTCGATCAGATCTGGGGCATGGATATCATCGTTTGTACGACCGCCAAGACGGACGACGAAGCCCGGGCTTTGCTCAAGGCTTTCAATTTCCCCTTCCGGCAGTAACGGCAGCGAACAAGGAAAAGCGAAGAAATGGCTAAGACCAGTTCAGTCGAGAAGAACGAGCGCCGCCGCAAGCTCGCCGCGCAATATGCCGGCAAGCGTCGCGCGCTGAAGAAGATCGTCATGGATCAGAAGCTGCCGCTGGAAGAGCGCTTCCAGGCTCAGCTCAAGCTCGCCGCCCTGCCGCGCAACGGCGCCAAGGTGCGGATCCGCAACCGCTGCGAAGTGACGGGCCGTCCGCGCGCCTACTATCGCAAGCTGAAGATGTCGCGCGTCGCGTTGCGCGAACTTGGCTCGCTGGGCATGGTGCCCGGCCTGGTCAAGTCTAGCTGGTAAGGAGGGTTTGACATGTCTTTGACCGATCCGCTCGGCGATATGCTGACCCGTATCCGTAACGCCTATGGCCGCAACAAGTCGAGCTGCCTTACGCCTGCTTCGCGCCTGCGCGCCCGCGTTCTCGACGTGCTGAAGTCCGAGGGGTACATCCGCGACTACTCGCAGACCGATTTCGACAACGGCAAGTCGGAAATCTCGATCGAGCTGAAGTATTTCGACGGCAAGCCGGTGGTGCGCGAGATTTCCCGCGTGTCGAAGCCGGGCCGCCGCGTCTACGTCTCGGCGAAGTCGATCCCGAACGTAGCCAATGGTCTCGGCATCTCGATCCTGTCGACGCCGCAAGGCGTGATGGCCGATCACGAGGCGCGCGAAAAGAACGTCGGCGGCGAAATCCTCTGCCAGGTGTTCTAAGCGGAACGCCGAGCAGCAACTAGAACAGGAACGAGGAGACAAAAATGTCTCGTATTGGCAAAAAGCCCGTGGCCATTCCGGCTGGCGTGTCCGCTTCCGTGAACGGCCAGACCGTTTCGGCAAAGGGTCCGAAGGGCGAACTGAAGTTCGTTGTCAACGACGAGGTTCTGGTGAAGCTGGAGAACAACGAGATCTCCGTTCAGCCGAAGGACCAGTCGAAGGATGCGCGCTCGAAGTGGGGCATGTCCCGCACCCAGATCGTCAACATCCTGTCCGGCGTGAAGGACGGCTTCGAGAAGAAGCTCGAAATCACCGGTGTCGGCTACCGCGCCGCGATGCAGGGCAAGAACCTGCAGCTCGCGCTCGGCTTCTCGCATGACGTCGTCTACCAGACGCCGGAAGGCATCACGATCGCGACGCCGAAGCCGACCGAAATCACCGTGTCGGGTATCGACAAGCAGCAGGTGGGCCAGGTTGCGGCCGAAATCCGCGAGTATCGCGGCCCCGAGCCGTACAAGGGCAAGGGCGTCCGTTACGCTGGCGAGAAGATCGTCCGCAAGGAAGGCAAGAAGAAGTAGTGAGAGAGTGAGTAAGGGAATGGTGAGTAGTGAGTTCACTATCTCACGACCTCACTACTCACTTTCACTGAACGCCACGGAAGGCGGTTGCGGGTAGGGCAGATTATCTAACCGCGCACAGCCGCCGCCGTTTCACAAGGCAAGGAAGAAAGACATGGCCGATAAGGCAGCTATCCAGAAGCGCGCACAGCGCATCCGCCGTCAGATCAAGAAGGTCGCCGGCGACCGTCCGCGCCTTTCCGTGCATCGCTCGTCGAAGCACATCTACGCGCAGATCATCGACGATGCGAAGGGCCACACCGTGGCTGCCGCCTCCACGCTGGAAAAGGACCACAAGGCTTCCGGCAAGACCGGCGCTGACACCGCGGCCGCAGCCGCCGTCGGCAAGCTGCTTGCCGAGCGCGCTGTCAAGGCGGGCGTCAAGGAAGTCGTCTTCGACCGTGGACCGTACATCTATCATGGCCGCGTAAAGGCGCTGGCCGAAGCTGCCCGCGAGGCAGGGCTGAGCTTCTGACGAGCTTTCCTTCTCCCCGTTTACGGGGAGAAGGTGGCCGGAGGGCCGGATGTGGGCCAGAGCGAACACATCAAGGGTCGCGCTGCACCTCACCCTTACCCTCTCCCCGTAAACGGGGCGAGGGGAATTGAGAAGTTGCAACCGGTCCGCTGTCCGTATAGACGCCGGACTTCATTTTTAACCGACCAGTCCGGAAAAGAACAAGGAACAGGATATGGCAGAACGTAGGGAAGGCGGCCGCGATCGTGGCCGTGACCGCGAAGAGCGCGACGACGGCATGGTGGACAAGCTCGTCCACATCAACCGTGTCGCCAAGGTTGTGAAGGGCGGCAAGCGCTTCGGCTTTGCAGCACTCGTCGTCGTCGGCGACCAGAAGGGCCGCGTCGGCTTCGGTCACGGCAAGGCGCGCGAAGTGCCGGAAGCCATCCGCAAGGCGACCGAGTCGGCCAAGCGCGACATGATTTTCGTGCCGCTGCGTTCGGGTCGCACGCTGCATCACGACGTCGAAGGCCGTTGGGGCGCTGGCCGCGTTCTGCTGCGCGCCGCCAAGGCTGGTACCGGCATCATCGCCGGCGGTCCGATGCGCGCCGTTTTCGAAACGGTCGGCATGCATGACGTCGTTGCCAAGTCGATGGGTTCGTCAAACCCGTACAACATGGTTCGCGCAACGTTCGACGCGCTGAAGAGCCAGATGCATCCGAAGGATGTGGCTGCCGCGCGCGGCATCAAGTACTCGACCCTGCAGGCGCGCCGCGGTTCGGCCGTGACGGCTGAGGAGTAAGAGTCATGGCCAAGAAAGCAGCAGCCAAGAAGGCGGACAAGACCCTGGTGGTGGAACAGATCGGTTCGCCGATCCGCCAGCCGAAGGAACAGCGCGCGACGCTGGTCGGTCTCGGCCTGAACAAGATGCACAAGCGCCGCACGCTGGAAGATACCCCGTCCGTGCGCGGCATGATCAACGCCATCCCGCACCTCGTCCGCGTTGTCGACGAGAAGTGAGGAGGACATCATGAAACTCAACGAACTTCGCGATAACGAAGGCGCAACCCACTACAAGAAGCGTCTCGGCCGTGGCATCGGCTCCGGCAAGGGCAAGACCGGTGGTCGTGGCGTCAAGGGCCAGAAGGCGCGCTCGGGCGTCGCCATCAACGGCTTCGAGGGTGGCCAGATGCCGCTCTACCGGCGCCTGCCGAAGCGCGGCTTCAACAGGCCGTTCCCGGAGAGCTATAACACCGTGTCCCTCGGCCGAATCCAGGCTGCGATCGACGCCAAGAAGCTCGACGCCAAGGAAACGGTGAACGCCGAAGCGTTGGTCAAGGCCGGCGTCATCCGCCGCGCCAAGGACGGCGTACGCCTTTTGGGCGGTGGCGAACTGAAGGCCAAGGTTGCCTTCGATATCGCTCATGCTTCGAAGTCGGCCCTGGCGGCCGTCGAGAAGGCCGGCGGCTCGGTGAAGCTGCCGGAAGCGGCCAAGGCCGCGGAATAAACCGGACTGAAAACGGCGGCCAGGTGCCGCCGTTTTGCTGTTGGCGCGGCTTGCATGTTGCGCACGGTGCGCCTATTTCGTGGCGACCTCATTTTGGCCGTGCTTCGCGCGGACACCCCCAGCATCAGAGTGGCCGGCGACCTCGTGATCGATCGCTGCTCTCACGGAGACCAGTTGCATGGCATCGGCTGCTGAACAACTAGCATCCAACCTGAATTTCGCGGCGTTTTCGAAGGCCGAAGACCTCAAGAAGCGCATCTGGTTCACGCTCGGCGCGTTACTCGTCTACCGCCTCGGTACTTACATTCCTCTGCCTGGCATCAATCCTGACGCATTCGCCCAGGCGTTCCAGAGTCAGAGCGGAGGTATGCTCGGCATCTTCAACGCATTTGCCGGCGGCGCTGTCGAGCGCATGGCGATCTTCGCGCTCGGCATCATGCCCTACATCTCCGCCTCGATTATCATGCAGCTCATGACGTCGGTCATCCCGACTTTGGAAGCGCTGAAGAAGGAAGGCGAGCAGGGCCGCAAGATCATCAACCAGTACACGCGCTACGGCACCGTGCTGCTGGCCGTCGTGCAGGCTTATGGCATCTCGGTGGGCCTCGAGAGCGGTAACAACATCGTCACCGATCCAGGCTGGTTCTTCCGCATTTCCACGGTCATCACGCTGACCGGCGGCACCATGTTTTTGATGTGGCTCGGCGAGCAAATCACAGCACGCGGCATTGGCAACGGCATTTCGTTGATCATCTTTGCCGGCATCGTCGCGGGCCTGCCGCACGCGATGGGCCAGACGCTTGAGCTTGGTCGGACGGGGGCGCTGTCTACCGGCCTGATCCTGGCCATCATCGTTCTCGCCGTTGTCGTCATCGCCGCGATCGTCTTCTTCGAGCGCGCGCAACGCCGGCTGTTGATCCAGTATCCGAAGCGCCAGGTCGGCAACCGGATGTTCCAGGGCGATACCTCCCACTTGCCGCTGAAGCTGAACACCTCGGGCGTCATCCCGCCGATATTCGCTTCGTCGCTGCTGTTGCTGCCGGCGACTTTGGCCGGTTTCTCCGACACGACGACGTTGCCGTCGTGGGCCAGCGCGATCCTGACGGCGCTCGGTCACGGCCAGCCGCTCTACATGCTGTTCTATGCCGCGATGATCGCATTCTTCTGCTTCTTCTATACGGCAATCGTGTTCAATCCGAAGGACACGGCAGACCAGCTCAAGAAGCATTCGGGCTTCATCCCCGGCTATCGCCCGGGCGAGCGGACGGCGGAGTACATCGATTATGTGCTGACGCGCATCACGGTGGTCGGCGCGATCTATCTGGTGATCGTCTGCCTGCTGCCGGAGTTCCTGATCTCGCAGGCCGGCGTGCCGTTCTATCTCGGCGGCACGTCGCTGCTCATCGTCGTCAGCGTCACGCTCGACACGGTCGCGCAGGTGCAGGGCCATCTGATCGCCCATCAGTATGAAGGCCTGATCAAAAAGTCGAAGCTGCGCGGAGGCAAGCGCGGGCGCTAGAGGCGTCTCCGCTCTTCGAAATTAACCCTGTCATTGATGCCTGGCAGGCCGGCGCGCCTTCGGCAGGTGCGCCGGTTTGGCGCCGCCTGAGGCCGATTGTCGTATCGGCCGATTTTCTACCAATGGGGCACTTCGCTTTTCGGCGCGGCCAGTGTAACGCTCAAACTCTGCCGGCGGGCTGCTGGCAGTCGCGCAGCTTGGCGATGCCGCCGAGCCACAATCCAAATGTCTGGAGGGACAGGGGACGATGAGGCTTATTCTGCTTGGACCTCCGGGAGCGGGGAAGGGGACACAGGCGCAACGTCTGGTCGAGAAGCATAAGATCCCGCAGCTTTCCACGGGCGATATGTTGCGCGCGGCTGTTGCCGCGCAGACGCCCGTAGGCCTTAGGGCGAAAGCGATCATGGATGCCGGCGAGCTGGTATCGGACGACGTCGTTAACGCCATTGTGGCAGAACGAATCGACCAGAAGGATTGCAAGAAGGGTTTTATCCTCGACGGATATCCGCGCACGCTGGCCCAGGCCGATGCGCTGGGGAAGATGCTTTCCAAGCGCAAGCTGAAGCTGGACGCGGTGATTGAGCTCGTCGTCGACGACAAGGCCTTGGTCGGGCGTATCATCAAGCGCGCCGAGGATGCGAAAGCCGCAGGCCAGCCGGTGCGCAAGGACGACAACCCGACGGTGTTCGACGAGCGTCTGCGCGAGTATTACAAGAAGACCGCGCCGCTGACAGGCTACTACTACGCCAAGAAACAGCTTTCGGGCATCGATGGCATGGCGGCAATCGATGATGTCACCGGTCAGATCGACAAGCTACTCAAAGGGCTGAAGAAGGCGAAGAAGTAGCAGCTACGCTGCGTTCTGTTTCGGCGTCAGATGAAAGCCGAAGGCTTTTAGCACCGCCAAAGTCGTCTCCAGGGTTGGGTTGCCGTTCTCGCTGAGCGATTTGTAAAGGTGCTCGCGCGCGAGGCCCGTCTCGCGGGCGATCTTCGTCATACCCTTTGCGCGGGCTACCGTGCCAAGCGCGGACGCGATGAATTTTGCGTCGCCTGTTTCCATTGCTTCCGCCAGGAACAGTTCGATCACCTCGTCGCTGTCAAGCATTTCTGCGACGTCGAAGTCACTGAACGTTTCAGCCATTGTTGTCACTCCACTCGGCCGCGATGCTCTTGGCCCTCTTGATATCTCGATCCTGTGAACTCTTGTCGCCACCACAAAGAAGCAAGACCACCGTTTCACCTTGTTGCCGCAGATAGATGCGATAACCGGGGCCAAGGTGAATTCGCAATTCGCTCAAACCGTCTCCGATCGGCGCAACATCTCCAAAATAACCGTTTGCCAAACGCTGCAGCCGTATAGCAATCGCTGCCTTGGCATTTCGGTCTCGCAGATTTCCCCGCCATTTCTCGAATGTGGCCGACTGTTTGAGGATCATCGCATTTTGTAAGTTAAAACATACAATGTTTCAAGATGCGATTGTCAGACGAAGATGGAAGCCCTTTGTTTGGTCATGTGCTCGATGCCGTAGCCACTGGTCGCCACTTCGTTGTTGCGCGGTCGCTGTTGACTCCTCACTGATCCTCCACTACATGCGCCTCACATTCCAATCAGGTTTGGACTGGCCGCCCTTTCAGGGCAGGCCGGTTTTTTGATTGGAGCGTACCCGCAAGGGCCGGCCTCCACCGGACGCGGGTCAATAACAACCCACCGGCGCGAAGAGATCGCGACCGGCTTACATGGAGATGAAGATGGCCCGTATAGCCGGCGTCAACATACCGACCAACAAGCGCGTGGTGATCGCGCTTCAGTACATTCACGGGATCGGCAAGAAGTTCGCTCAGGAGATCGTCGACAAGGTCGGCATCCCGGCGGATCGCCGCGTCAGCCAGTTGACCGACGCGGAAGTGCTGCAGATCCGCGAGACGATCGACCGCGACTATCAGGTCGAAGGCGACCTGCGCCGCGAAGTCTCGATGAACATCAAGCGTCTGATGGACCTCGGCTGCTATCGCGGCCTGCGCCATCGCCGCTCGCTGCCGGTCCGCGGCCAGCGCACGCATACCAATGCCCGCACCCGCAAGGGGCCTGCCAAGGCGATTGCCGGGAAGAAGAAGTAATTTGGTGAAGTAGTGAATGGTGAATAGTGAATGGTGAGCCGACCGCTTCGGCGATGTTTCGACCATTCACCATTTTGCCATTGACCATTCACCCAGGTGTAGCCGCTGGAACTACGGCGGTGTCGAGATCAACTGGAAGGACTTTTGAATGGCTAAGGAAGCCGCGCGCGTCCGCCGTCGCGAACGCAAGAACATTTCCTCGGGTGTGGCCCACGTCAACTCGAGCTTCAACAACACGATGATCACCATCTCCGACGCGCAGGGCAATGCGATTGCCTGGTCGTCGGCTGGCGCTCAGGGCTTCAAGGGTTCGCGCAAGTCGACCCCGTTCGCCGCGCAGGTCGCCGCCGAGGATGTCGCCAAGAAGGCGCAGGAGCATGGCATGCGCACTCTCGAGGTCGAGGTTTGCGGACCGGGTTCGGGCCGTGAATCGGCTTTGCGTGCTTTGCAGGCAGCTGGCTTCACGATCACCTCGATCCGCGACGTGACGCCGATCCCGCACAATGGCTGCCGCCCGCGCAAGAAGCGCCGCGTCTAAGCAAGATTGAAACGCCGCGCGAACCGCCCAAATCGGGCGGTTCCTCCACGGCTTCCACGACGCCTGTCACGATTGGATGGTGCAGGCAAACGGAAGGACCAAACATGATCCAGAAAAATTGGACCGAGCTGATCAAGCCCAACAAGATCGACTTCTCGTCGAAGGGCAAAACCCAGACTACGCTGGTCGCCGAGCCGCTTGAGCGCGGCTTTGGCCTGACGCTGGGCAACGCGTTGCGCCGCGTTCTTTTGTCGTCGCTGCGTGGCGCGGCCGTGACCGCCGTGCAGATCGACGGCGTGCTGCATGAGTTCTCCTCGATCGCCGGCGTGCGCGAGGACGTGACCGACATCGTGCTCAACATCAAGGAAATCGCCATCAAGATGGAAGGCGATGGCCCGAAGCGCATGGTCGTGCGCAAGCAGGGCCCGGGCACCGTCAAGGCTGGCGACATCCAGACAGTCGGCGACGTCGAGATCCTGAACCCCGACCATGTGATCTGCACCCTCGACGAGGGAGCCGAGATTCGGATGGAATTCACCGTCGACACCGGCAAGGGTTATGTGCCGGCCGAGCGCAACCGCGCCGAAGACGCGCCGATCGGGCTGATCCCGGTCGACTCGCTCTATTCGCCGGTCAAGAAGGTCTCCTACAAGGTCGAGAACACCCGCGAGGGCCAGGTTCTTGACTACGACAAGCTGACCATGACGATCGAGACCAACGGTTCGGTCACCGGTGAGGATGCGGTTGCTTACGCCGCGCGCATCCTGCAGGACCAGCTTGGCCTGTTCGTCAACTTCGACGAGCCGCAGAAGGAAGTTGCTTCGGAAGCCGTCACCGAGCTGGCGTTCAACCCGGCGCTGCTCAAGAAGGTGGACGAACTGGAGCTTTCGGTCCGTTCGGCCAACTGCCTGAAGAACGACAACATCGTCTACATCGGCGACCTGATCCAGAAGACGGAAGCCGAGATGCTGCGCACGCCGAATTTCGGCCGCAAGTCGCTCAACGAGATCAAGGAAGTGCTGGCCGCCATGGGCCTCCATCTCGGCATGGAAGTGCCGGACTGGCCGCCGGACAACATCGAAGACCTCGCCAAGCGTTACGAAGACCAGTACTGAGCAGGAGCATCTCCAGCAAAACTGTGAAACGGTTTTGCGTCCGGAGATGCGGCATAGAAAGCTAATCGAGCATGATGCCAAGGGCCTTCGGGCCCGACGGTCATGCGGAAAACCATCAGAGGCCGTGGCCTCTTGAATAACCGAGAAGGAAAAACGCCATGCGCCACGGTTTTAAAGGCCGCCGGTTCGCCCGCAGTGTCAGCCATCGCAAGTCGATGTTCGCCAACCTCGCTGCCTCGCTCATCGAGCATGAGCAGATCGTCACCACCCTGCCGAAGGCGAAGGATTTGCGTCCGATCGTCGAGAAGCTAGTGACGCTGGGCAAGCGCGGCGACTTGCATGCACGCCGCCTCGTCATCGCCCAGATCGGCAACGAGCCGATCGTCAAGCGCCTGTTCGACGAGCTTGCGCCGCGCTACGCACAGCGCAATGGCGGCTATCTGCGCATTATGAAGGCAGGCTTCCGCCATGGCGACAATGCGCCGATGGCGGTGATCGAGTTCGTCGATCGCGACACCTCGGCCAAGGGCGCGGCTGATAAGGCGCGCGCTGAAGCCGAAGGCGCCGAGCAGTCCGAAGCAGCGTAAGCCGTTTCCGCAGCTAATTGGACCGGTGCGCAGCGATGCGCGCCGGTCTTTGCGCGTCTAAAGGCGGCTGCGAGTGATCGGAAATCGCATTCTTCGAGATGCGCTTGCAGGAACCTCCGCCCGACCCCATGTGGAATGCATGGCAAAGGATATTCCGACACTTTACGATTGGGCCGGCGGCATTGACGCTCTCAACCGCCTGACCGAAACCCTTTACGATCGCGTGCTGAAAGACCCGACGCTGGAACCGGTGTTCCGGCACATGTCCGGCGATCATCCGAAACACGTAGCGGCATTTCTGGGCGAAGTGTTCGGCGGGCCGAAGACATATAGCGAGCAGCATGGAGGGCATCCCGCCATGATAACGCATCATCTGAACCGGCATCTAACTGAAGAACAACGTAGGCGCTGGATTGCGCTGTTGATCGATGCGGCTGATGCAGTTGGCCTGCCGGATGATCCCGAATTCCGTTCGGCCTTTGTCGCTTATATCGAGTGGGGCACGCGCCTGGCCAGGCTGAACTCTCAGGATGGCGCTGCTCCGACGTTGGACGAGCCGATGCCGCAATGGGGTTGGGGCGTGCCAGGCGGTCCGTACCAGCCACAGCAATGAATATCGCGATTGCGCTTGAGTTCCGTGCCGCTTTGTGAAATGAACGCCTCCGCGTTTAGGGGTATAGCTCAGTTGGTAGAGCGGCGGTCTCCAAAACCGCAGGTCGCGGGTTCGAGCCCTGCTGCCCCTGCCATCTTCTCGATCAGAATCGGCATTGCCCGCTCATCTTGCGGGGAAAGCCGAATTCTGGCATAGAAAAGCCATAGCTGGGACGGGACGACTGGATGGTTCCGATGCAGCGTTTGGTGCGATAGAGGCTCTTTCCCCTTGCATGGGGTAGGAATCGTCTCTATGTAGGGGAACGGACACGCGGTGCGTGGAGCTGGGCAGCCGGCTTTACGCGCCTTTGTTGCGTGTTCGGATTGGCCGAATCGGCAGCACGGCGCGAGCTAAGGCTGCACGGCATGAAGAATTCTCCCGTTTCGGCGGGAACATCCAGAAGGCCCGGCCTACGGGTTCTTGAAAGCAGAGCGGCGAATGGCTTCGAAAATCAGCAATCCCTTCACCTTCCTTCAGCAGGTGAGGTCGGAGACGGCGAAGGTGACCTGGCCGTCCAGGCGCGAGACGATGATCTCGACCGTGATGGTGCTGATCTTTTCGGTGATCGCGATGATCTTCTTTTTCCTCGCCGATCAGATCATGGCTTTCGGCGTCGAATTCATTCTCGGCGTTGGCCGCTGAAGACTGGCGAATACGGGGAAATTTGAATGACGGCTCGCTGGTACATCGTTCACGCCTATTCGAACTTCGAAAAGAAGGTGGCGGAAGATATCGAGAACAAGGCCAAGCAGAAGGGATTGAGCGACCGCATCGAGCAGGTCGTCGTTCCGACTGAAAAAGTGGTCGAGGTCCGCCGCGGCAAGAAGGTGGATGCCGAGCGCAAATTCTTTCCGGGCTATGTGCTCCTGAAAGCCAATCTGAACGACCAGGTGATCAGCCTGGTCAAGAACACGCCGCGCGTGACGGGCTTCCTCGGCGAAGACAAGCATACGGCCAAGCCGATGCCGATCACCGAGAAGGAAGCCGAGCGCATCCTCAACCAGGTCCAGGAAGGCGTCGAGCGGCCGAAGCCGTCGATCACTTTCGAGATCGGCGAGCAGGTCCGTGTGGCCGACGGTCCGTTCGCGTCGTTCAATGGCTTCGTTCAGGAAGTCGACGAAGAGCGGGCGCGGCTCAAGGTGGAAGTTTCGATCTTCGGGCGCGCCGTGCCCGTCGATCTCGAATTCAGTCAGGTCGAAAAGGGCTGACTGTCCGCGCCGGCCGCAACGCTGGCGCAAAGCTGGTGGGAGGCGAGGGCGGCTTAGCCGGCTGTCTGAACCGAACCACCGAACTGCAACCGCCGGTGTTTTCCCATTGATGGGAGCCGGCACGAGAATAGAGGCAGGAAAGAGATGGCTAAGAAAGTTGCAGGCCAGCTCAAGCTGCAGGTATCCGCCGGCTCCGCGACCCCGTCGCCGCCGATCGGTCCCGCACTTGGTCAGCGTGGCATCAACATCATGGAATTCTGCAAGGCGTTTAACGCCCAGACGCAGGAAATGGAAAAGGGTTCGCCGATCCCGGTGGTCATTACCTACTACCAGGACAAGTCGTTCACCTTCGTCATGAAGACGCCTCCAGTGAGCTTCTTCCTCAAAAAGGCCGCCAACCTGAAGTCAGGCTCGAAGGAGCCGGGCAAGGTGAAGGCCGGCACGATCGCCCGCGACAAGGTGCGCGAGATCGCCGAGAAGAAGATGAAGGACCTGAACGCCAACGACGTCGAAGCAGCGATGCGCATGGTCGAAGGCTCCGCCCGCTCGATGGGCCTGGAAGTGGTGGGCTGAGATCATGGCTAAGATTGCAAAACGCGTAGCCAAGTCCCGCGAGGGCATCGACCCGAACAAGGCCTACTCGCTCGAGGAAGCCGTGAAGCTGCTCAAGGAGCGCGCGTCGGCCAAGTTCGACGAAACGGTCGAAGTTGCGATGAACCTGGGTGTCGACCCGCGTCACGCCGACCAGATGGTCCGTGGCGTCGTCAACCTGCCGAACGGCACCGGCCGCAACGTGCGGGTCGCCGTGTTCGCCAAGGGCGACAAGGCCGAGGAAGCCAAGGCCGCCGGCGCCGATATCGTTGGCGCGGACGACCTGGTGGCGACCGTCCAGGGCGGCACGATCGATTTCGACCGCTGCATCGCCACCCCGGACATGATGGGCCTCGTCGGCCGCTTGGGTAAGGTGCTCGGTCCGCGTGGCCTGATGCCGAACCCGCGTGTCGGCACTGTGACCATGGACGTCGCGGCGGCCGTGAAGGCTTCTAAGGGCGGCGCCGTCGAGTTCCGCGTCGAGAAGGCTGGCATCATTCATGCCGGCGTCGGCAAGGTGTCGTTCGACGCCAAGGCGATCGAAGAGAATGTGCGTGCGTTCGCAGATGCCGTGACCAAGGCGAAGCCCGCTGGCGCCAAGGGCAACTACGTCAAGAAGGTCTCCGTGACTTCGACGATGGGCCCGGGCCTGAAGCTCGACATCGCGTCGCTGGCCGCGGCTGCGAGCTAAGTTTCACGATCGGTCGCAAGCGGCTGGTCAAATTGAGAATTCCGGGTCCCGGTTCGCCGGGGTCCGGATGCGGAAGGCGAAAGCTTTTCGCAAATCCTGTCCGAGATTGCAGGCGGTCCAGTCCCGAAAGGGCGGACCTTAATCCCGCCGGAGAAATCCAAATGGGGTCTGCATGAGACGGGTGACAACCGGACAAAGGGACTTTCGTCCCAATGAATGGTTCGAACCGTGTTGACCTTTGTCTGCGCACTCCCGGCAACGGGCAAGTGTGGCGGGAAGCGGCAGGATCCTCGAACGCCGTTCGGGAGATCCAGGAATGGATAGCCTGCCCGGCATAAGGCAACCCGGCCCCGCGCCCGAGAATGGGCAAAGGGTCAACTGGAGATAGGCAGTGGATAGAGCGGAAAAACGCGAGCTCGTCACGGGTCTGAACGACGCTTTCAAAGGCGCCGGCTCGGTCGTCGTGGCCCACTATGCCGGTATCACCGTCGCGCAAATGAACGATCTTCGCTCGAAGATGCGTTCAGCCGGCGGCACCGTCAAAGTCGCGAAGAACCGTCTCGCCAAAATCGCCCTTCAGGGTACGGAATCCGAGAAGATCATCGATCTGTTCAAGGGACAGACGTTGGTCGCCTACTCGGACGATCCCGTTACGGCGCCGAAGATCGCTTCCGAGTTCGCCAAGGCGAACGAGAAGCTGATCATCCTCGGTGGCGCAATGGGCGCGACGACGTTGAATGCGGATGGGGTCAAGGCTTTGGCCACCCTGCCGTCGCTCGACGAATTGCGCGCCAAGTTGCTCGGCATGATTCAGACGCCGGCAACCAGGATCGCTGGAGTCGTTCAAGCGCCGGCAGCTCAGCTTGCCCGCGTTTTCGGCGCCTACGCCCGCAAGGACGAGGCGGCATGAGGCCGTTCCTCGCTGTCATCAAGTGTTCGAACCAAACTAAGGAACTGAAAAATGGCTGATCTCGCCAAAATCGTTGAAGACCTGTCGAGCCTGACCGTGCTCGAGGCAGCCGAGCTGTCGAAGTTGCTGGAAGAGAAGTGGGGCGTTTCCGCCGCTGCTCCGGTGGCGGTTGCCGCCGCTGGCGGCGCTGCCGCCGCTGCTGCTCCGGCTGAAGAGAAGACCGAGTTCGACGTGATCCTGGCTGCTGCCGGCGACAAGAAGATCGAGGTCATCAAGGAAGTGCGCGCCATCACCGGTCTCGGCCTCAAGGAAGCCAAGGACCTGGTCGAAGGCGCTCCGAAGCCGGTCAAGGAAGGCGTGGCCAAGGCCGAAGCCGACAAGATCAAGGAGCAGCTCGAGAAGGCTGGCGCCAAGGTCGAGCTGAAGTAAGCGTTTCGGCGTGCGGCGGACGGGTCATATCCGTCCGCCGTCCCGGCGTGAACGGGACGTTTGGAAACCTTTTTCCTGAGGGCTAGCGGGAGCCTTCAGGAAACGGGTTTTCTCCCGTTTCTAGGATTGGCCGTCCTTTCCCAGGCGGCAGGCAAGTGCAAGGCGCGGTTCCCGACGCGCCCCAAGAGGTAAAGCCCTAGAGGCTAGGCAAGGAGCGACGATGGCCCAGACGCAGACTTTCAACGGCCGCAGACGCGTAAGAAAATTCTTCGGTAAGATCCCGGAAGTGGCCGAGATGCCGAACCTGATCGAGGTTCAGAAGGCGTCTTACGACCAGTTCCTGATGGTCGACGAGCCCAAGGGCGGTCGTGCCGACGAAGGATTGCAGGCTGTTTTCAAGTCGGTGTTTCCGATTTCCGATTTCTCCGGCTCTTCGATGCTGGAGTTCGTCAAGTATGAGTTCGAAGCGCCGAAGTTCGACGTTGACGAGTGCCGCCAGCGCGACCTGACCTATGCCGCGCCGCTCAAGGTGACGCTGCGCCTGATCGTGTTCGATATCGACGAGGATACCGGCGCGAAGTCCATCAAGGACATCAAGGAGCAGGACGTCTACATGGGCGACATGCCGCTCATGACGATGAACGGCACCTTCATCATCAACGGCACCGAGCGCGTGATCGTTTCGCAGATGCACCGTTCGCCGGGCGTCTTCTTCGATCATGACAAGGGCAAGTCGCACTCGTCGGGCAAGCTGCTGTTTGCCGCGCGCGTGATCCCTTATCGCGGTTCGTGGCTCGATATCGAGTTCGACTCGAAGGACATCGTGCACGCCCGCATCGACCGCCGCCGCAAGATCCCGGTGACGTCGCTCTTGATGGCGCTCGGCATGGACGGTGAAGAGATCCTGTCCACCTTCTACAACAAGATCACCTACAAGAAGTCGGGCGATCACTGGCGCATTCCGTTCAACGTCGACCGGTTCCGCGGCCTGAAGGCCGTTGGCGACCTCGTTGACGCCGACACCGGCGAAGTCGTGGTTGAGCAGGGCAAGAAGATCACCGCCCGCCAGGCCAAGCAGCTCGCCGACAAGGGCCTCAAGGCCATCAAGGCGACGAACGAAGATCTGTTCGGCTCCTATTTGGCTGAGGACGTCGTCAACTATGCCACCGGCGAGATCTATCTCGAAGCCGGCGACGAGATCGACGAGAAGACCCTCAAGGTCCTGATGGATGCGGGCGAGGAAGAGCTGCAGATCCTCGACATCGACCACATCAATGTCGGTGGCTACATCCGCAACACGCTGGCGGTCGATAAGAACGAAAGCCGCCAGGACGCGCTGTTCGACATCTACCGCGTGATGCGCCCGGGCGAACCGCCGACGCTGGAAACGGCGGAGGCGATGTTCAACTCGCTGTTCTTCGACAGCGAACGCTACGATCTGTCGGCTGTCGGCCGCGTCAAGATGAACATGCGTCTGGAGCTCGACGCCGAGGACACCGTGCGCGTGCTGCGCAAGGCTGATATCCTCGCCGTAGTGAAGACGCTGGTCGAACTGCGCGATGGCAAGGGCGAGATCGACGACATCGACAATCTCGGCAACCGCCGCGTGCGTTCGGTCGGCGAGCTGATGGAGAACCAGTACCGCGTCGGTCTGCTGCGCATGGAGCGCGCGATCAAGGAGCGCATGTCGTCGATCGAGATCGACACCGTCATGCCGCAGGACCTGATCAACGCGAAGCCCGCGGCGGCCGCCGTGCGCGAGTTCTTCGGCTCCTCGCAGCTCTCGCAGTTCATGGACCAGACCAACCCGCTCTCTGAGATCACCCACAAGCGCCGTCTCTCGGCGCTTGGACCGGGCGGTCTGACGCGCGAACGCGCCGGCTTCGAAGTGCGCGACGTGCACCCGACGCATTACGGCCGTATCTGCCCTATCGAGACGCCGGAAGGCCCGAATATCGGTCTGATCAACTCGCTGGCGACCTTCGCGCGCGTCAACAAGTACGGCTTCATCGAGAGCCCGTACCGCAAGATCGTGGACGGCAGGCTGACTGACGAAGTCGTCTACCTGTCCGCCATGGAGGAAGCAAAACACTTCGTGGCGCAGGCGAATGCCGAGCTCGACAAGAACGGCCATTTCGTTGACGAGTTCGTCATTTGCCGTAACGCCGGCGAAGTGATGATGGCGCCGCGCGAAAACGTCGACCTGATGGACGTTTCGCCGAAGCAGATGGTCTCGGTCGCGGCTGCGCTGATCCCGTTCCTCGAGAACGACGACGCCAACCGCGCTCTGATGGGCTCCAACATGCAGCGTCAGGCCGTGCCGTTGGTGCGCGCCGAAGCGCCGTTCGTCGGCACGGGTATGGAGCCGATCGTCGCCCGTGACTCGGGCGCTGCGATCGGCGCCCGCCGGGGCGGCATCGTCGACCAGGTGGACGCGACGCGTATCGTTATCCGCGCGACGGAAGATCTCGAAGCCGGCAAGTCGGGCGTCGACATCTACCGCCTGATGAAGTTCCAGCGCTCGAACCAGAACACCTGCATCAACCAGCGCCCGCTGGTGACCGTGGGTGACCGGATCGAGAAGGGCGACATTATCGCCGACGGTCCATCGACCGACCTCGGCGATCTGGCGCTCGGCCGCAACGTGCTCGTCGCGTTCATGCCGTGGAACGGCTACAACTACGAGGACTCCATCCTGCTGTCCGAGCGTATCGTCGCCGACGACGTCTTCACCTCGATCCATATCGAGGAGTTCGAGGTCATGGCGCGCGATACGAAGCTCGGCCCAGAGGAAATTACGCGCGACATTCCGAACGTTTCGGAAGAGGCGCTGAAGAACCTCGATGAAGCCGGCATCGTCTATATCGGCGCGGAAGTGCAGCCTGGCGACATCCTGGTCGGCAAGATCACGCCGAAGGGCGAAAGCCCGATGACGCCGGAAGAAAAGCTCCTGCGCGCCATCTTCGGCGAAAAGGCGTCGGATGTGCGTGATACCTCTATGCGCATGCCTCCGGGAACCTTCGGTACGGTTGTCGAAGTGCGCGTCTTCAACCGCCACGGCGTGGAGAAGGACGAGCGCGCGATGGCCATCGAGCGCGAGGAGATCGAGCGTCTGGCCAAGGACCGCGACGACGAGCAGGCCATTCTCGACCGCAACGTCTACGCACGCCTGACCGACATGCTGGTCGGCAAGGATGCGATCGCTGGCCCGAAGAGCTTCAAGAAGGGCACCAAGCTGTCCAAGGACGTGCTGGACGAGTTCCCGCGTTCGCAGTGGTGGCAATTTGCTGTCGACGACGAGAAGCTGCAGGGCGAGCTCGAAGCTTTGCGCGGCCAGTACGACGAATCCAAGAAGGCGCTGGAACAGCGCTTCATGGACAAGGTCGAGAAGGTACAGCGCGGCGACGAAATGCCTCCGGGCGTCATGAAGATGGTCAAGGTCTTCGTTGCGGTGAAGCGCAAGATGCAGCCGGGCGACAAGATGGCCGGCCGTCACGGCAACAAGGGAGTCGTGTCGCGTATCGTTCCGGTCGAGGACATGCCGTTCCTCGAAGACGGTACGCATGCCGACATCGTGCTCAACCCGCTGGGCGTGCCGTCGCGCATGAATGTCGGCCAGATCCTCGAGACGCATCTCGGCTGGGCCTGCGCCGGCATGGGCAGGAAGATCGGCGAGCTGATCGAGGCGTACAAGGCGGGCGGCGACATCAAGCCGCTGCGCAAGACGATCGAGTCGATCATCCCTGCCAACGACCGCAATGAGCCTGTGCGTGATTATGACGACGCGTCCGTCGTTCGCCTCGGCGAGCAGATGAAGCGCGGCGTCTCGATCGCGACCCCGGTGTTTGACGGCGCGCATGAAGCCAACATCAACGAGATGTTGGAACAGGCGGGCCTGCACACATCCGGCCAGTCTCAGCTCTATGATGGCCGCACGGGCGAACCGTTCGATCGCAAAGTGACGATGGGCTACATATATATGCTCAAGTTGCACCACCTGGTGGACGACAAGATCCACGCGCGTTCGATCGGCCCGTACTCGCTGGTCACCCAGCAGCCGCTGGGCGGCAAGGCGCAGTTCGGCGGCCAGCGCTTCGGCGAAATGGAGGTCTGGGCGCTGGAAGCTTACGGCGCGGCCTACACGCTGCAGGAGATGCTGACGGTGAAGTCGGACGACGTTGCCGGCCGCACCAAGGTCTACGAAGCGATCGTGCGCGGCGACGACACGTTCGAGGCGGGCATTCCCGAGAGCTTCAACGTGCTCGTCAAGGAAATGCGTTCGCTCGGGCTCAATGTCGAGCTCGAGAACACCAAGGTGGAAGACCAGCCGCCGCATCGGATGCAGGACGCAGCCGAGTAAGGCTCTTCGGCCGCCCGTTCATGCGGGCGGCCACTGAAATTCAGCCGGCGCAGACCGGCACCAAAGCGGACTGCCCGGTCCGTATTCGATGCAAAGGGGTTTCGAGAGCCCCGCAAAGGAGAATGGCATGAACCAAGAGGTCATGAATCTCTTCAACCCGCAGGCGCCAGCCCAGGTGTTCGATTCGATCCGAATCTCCCTGGCCAGCCCGGATAAGATTCTGTCCTGGTCGTTCGGCGAAATCAAAAAGCCGGAGACCATCAACTACCGCACGTTCAAGCCCGAGCGTGACGGCCTGTTCTGCGCGCGTATCTTTGGTCCGATCAAGGACTATGAGTGCCTGTGCGGCAAGTACAAGCGCATGAAGTACAAGGGCGTCATCTGCGAAAAGTGTGGCGTCGAAGTCACGCTGTCGCGCGTGCGCCGCGAGCGCATGGGCCACATCGAGCTGGCGGCACCCGTTGCGCATATCTGGTTCCTGAAGTCGCTGCCGAGCCGCATCGGCACGCTGCTCGACATGACTCTGAAGGACATCGAGCGTGTCCTCTACTTCGAAAACTACATCGTCACCGAGCCGGGCCTGACCGCGCTCAAGGAAAACCAGCTTCTCTCGGAAGAAGAGTACATGCTGGCCGTCGACGAGTATGGCGAGGATTCTTTCACCGCCATGATCGGCGCGGAAGCCATCCACACGCTGCTGGCTGGCATGGATCTGGAAAAGATCGCCGGCGACCTGCGTTCGGAGCTCGCTTCGACGACGTCCGAGCTCAAGCAGAAGAAGTATCTCAAGCGCCTTAAGGTGGTCGAGAACTTCATGGAGTCCGGCAACCGTCCGGAATGGATGATCATGAAGGTCGTGCCGGTAATCCCGCCGGACCTGCGCCCGCTGGTGCCGTTGGATGGCGGCCGCTTCGCGACGTCGGATCTCAACGATCTCTATCGCCGCGTCATCAACCGTAACAACCGCCTGAAGCGGCTGATCGAACTGCGCGCGCCTGGCATCATTATCCGCAACGAAAAGCGCATGCTTCAGGAAGCTGTCGACGCGTTGTTCGACAACGGCCGCCGCGGCCGCGTCATCACCGGCGCCAACAAGCGCCCGCTGAAGTCTCTGTCCGACATGCTGAAGGGCAAGCAGGGCCGGTTCCGCCAGAACCTGCTCGGCAAGCGCGTCGACTATTCCGGCCGTTCGGTCATCGTGACCGGTCCGGAGCTCAAGCTGCACCAGTGTGGCCTGCCGAAGAAGATGGCGCTCGAACTCTTCAAGCCGTTCATCTACGCCCGCCTCGATGCCAAGGGTTACTCCTCGACCGTCAAGCAGGCGAAGAAGCTGGTCGAGAAGGAAAAGCCGGAAGTCTGGGATATCCTGGACGAGGTTATCCGCGAGCATCCGGTGCTGTTGAACCGTGCGCCGACGCTGCACCGCCTCGGCATCCAGGCGTTCGAACCGACCCTGATCGAAGGCAAGGCGATCCAGCTTCACCCGCTGGTCTGCACCGCCTTCAACGCGGACTTCGACGGCGACCAGATGGCGGTCCACGTACCGCTGTCGCTGGAAGCACAGCTCGAAGCCCGCGTCTTGATGATGTCGACCAACAACATCCTGCACCCCGCTTCCGGCGCGCCGATCATCGTGCCGTCGCAGGACATGGTGCTGGGTCTCTACTACCTGTCGATCGTCAATGAGAACGAGCCGGGGCAGGGCATGGTGTTTGCCGATATGGGCGAACTGCAGCATGCTTTGGAGACCAGGGCGGTCACGCTGCACGCCAAGATCAAGGGCCGCTTCAAGACGGTCGACAAGGACGGTAAGGTCGTGTCGAAGATCTACGATACGACGCCTGGCCGCATGATCATCGGCGAGTTGCTGCCGAAGAACGTCAACGTTCCGTACGAGACTGCCAACCAGGAGATGACCAAGAAGAACATCTCCAAGATGATCGACACCGTCTATCGCCACTGCGGCCAGAAGGAGACTGTGATCTTCTGCGACCGTATCATGGCGCTCGGTTTCGCGCATGCCTGCCGCGCCGGCATCTCGTTCGGCAAGGACGACATGGTCATCCCGGCCGCCAAGGAGAAGCTGGTTGCCGACACCGAGGCGCTGACCAAGGAATATGAGCAGCAGTACAATGACGGCCTGATCACCCAGGGCGAGAAGTACAACAAGGTGGTCGATGCCTGGGCCAAGTGCTCGGAAAAGGTCGCCGACGAAATGATGGGCCGCATCAAGGCGGTCGAGTTCGGCGATGACGGACGTCAGAAGCCGATGAACTCGATCTACATGATGTCGCATTCCGGCGCGCGCGGTTCGCCGACGCAGATGCGTCAGCTCGCCGGCATGCGCGGCCTGATGGCCAAGCCGTCGGGCGAAATCATCGAGACGCCTATCATCTCGAACTTCAAGGAAGGCTTGACCGTTCTCGAATACTTCAACTCGACGCACGGCGCCCGCAAGGGTCTGGCCGACACGGCGCTCAAGACGGCGAACTCGGGTTACCTGACCCGCCGTCTGGTCGACGTGGCGCAGGACTGCATCGTCAACGCCACCGATTGCGGCACCGACAAGGGTCTGACCATGACCCCGATCGTTGACGCGGGGCAGGTGGTTGCTTCGATCGGCGCGCGCGTTCTCGGACGGACTGCGCTCGACGACATCAATCATCCGGTCACCGGTGATCTGATCGTCAAGGCCGGCACGCTGATGGACGAGCGCGATGTCGAGCAGATCGAGAAAGCGAACATCCAGTCGATCCGCATCCGCTCGGCGCTGACCTGCGAAGTGCAGACCGGCGTCTGCGCGGTCTGTTACGGTCGCGATCTGGCGCGTGGTACACCGGTCAACATCGGCGAGGCAGTCGGCGTCATCGCCGCACAGTCGATCGGTGAACCGGGCACGCAGCTCACCATGCGTACCTTCCACATGGGCGGCACGGCGCAGGTCGTCGACTCGTCCTTCCTGGAAGCTTCGTATGAAGGCAAGGTCGAGATCCGCAACCGCAACGTGGTGCGCAACTCCGACGGTCAGATGATGGCGATGGGCCGCAACATGGCGGTGCTGATCCTCGACGAGGCCGGCAAGGAGCGCGCCGCGCACCGCGTCACCTATGGCTCGCGCATCTTCGTTGACGACGGCGACAAGGTAAAGCGTGGCCAGCGCATCGCCGAGTGGGACCCGTACACCCGTCCCATTCTGACCGAAGTCGAAGGCAATGTCGCGTTCGAGGATCTGGTCGACGGTATCTCCGTGCAGGAGACCGCCGACGAATCGACCGGCATCACCAAGCGCGAGGTCATCGATTGGCGCTCGACGCCGCGCGGTTCGGACCTCAAGCCGGCTCTGACCATCCTCGACCCGAAGGGCAAGGTGGGCAAGCTGTCGAAGGGTGGCGACGCCCGCTTCCTGCTCTCGGTCGAGACCATCCTTTCGGTCGAGCCGGGCGCGCATGTGAAGCCGGGCGACGTGCTGGCGCGTATCCCGATGGAAAGCGCCAAGACGAAGGACATCACCGGTGGTCTGCCGCGCGTCGCGGAATTGTTCGAGGCTCGCCGTCCGAAGGATCACGCCATCATCGCCGAGATCGATGGCACGATCCGCTTCGGCCGCGACTACAAGAACAAGCGCCGCATCATCATCGAGCCGCACGACTCGACGCTGGAGCCGGTCGAATACCTCATCCCGAAGGGCAAGCCGTTCCATCTTCAGGACGGCGACGCCATCGAGAAGGGCGACTACGTGATGGACGGCAACCCGGCGCCGCACGACATCCTGGCGATCAAGGGTGTGGAGGCTCTGGCTTCCTACCTCGTCAACGAAATCCAGGAGGTCTACCGGTTGCAGGGCGTGTTGATCAACGACAAGCACATCGAGGTGATCGTTCGCCAGATGCTGCAGAAGGTCGAGATCACGGAGCAGGGCGATTCGACCTACATCGCCGGCGACCATGTCGACTCGATCGAGCTCGACGAGGTCAACGAGCGCCTGATCGAGGAAGGCAAGAAGCCGGCGGCGGGCCAGCCAGTGCTGCTCGGCATTACCAAGGCCTCGCTGCAGACGCCGTCCTTCATCTCCGCCGCCTCCTTCCAGGAGACGACGCGCGTGCTGACGGAAGCGGCTGTTGCCGGCAAGACCGACATGCTGCAAGGCTTGAAGGAAAACGTCATCGTCGGCCGCCTGATCCCGGCCGGCACGGGCGGCACGATGAGCCAGATCCGGCGCATCGCGACGTCGCGCGACGAGCTCATCCTCGACGAGCGCCGCAAGGCCTCCGGCGCGGAGACCGCCGAGCCGATGCTGACGGACATGACGGCCGCCGCGCAGTAAGGCAGTCATACAAAATCATAAAGGGGGCTTCGGCCCCCTTTCTCATTTGCGGCTTTGGAGAATGATGCGATGAGCAAACAGGTTTGGGATGCGGTGGACACGCTGGTTGGTAGGCTGGTGCTCGGCGACGATCCTGGGATGACCAAGGCGTTGCAGCGCAACACTGACGAGGGTCTGCCGGCTATTGATGTGTCGCCGGCGCAGGGTAAACTTCTGCATCTGCTGGTGAAAATAACTGGCGCGAAACGCATTCTCGAAGTCGGAACGCTCGGCGCCTATTCGACGATCTGGTTGGCGCGGGCATTGCCGGAGGGTGGCAAGGTCGTGACGCTGGAACTGGAACAGCATCACGCCGACGTTGCGCGGAAGAACATTGCCGATGCGGGCCTAGCTGAAAAAGTCGAGGTGATCGTCGGACCGGCCGTCGAAAGCCTGAAGCGTCTTCAGGGTGACAAAGCCGGACCGTTCGACTTCGTCTTCATCGACGCCGACAAACCAAACAACGTGAACTACCTGACGGCAGCGCTGACGCTCTCGCGGCCGGGCACAGTGATCGTGTTGGACAATGTCATCCGCAATGGCGACGTGGCTGATGAAACGTCGGCAGACCCGAATGTGCAGGGCGCACAAGCGGCGTTGAAATTCATCGGCTCACACCCGCGCCTGGACGGCACGGCAATCCAGACCGTTGGCGCAAAGGGCTATGACGGCTTTGCGATCGCGATCGTCAGATCGCAATAGCGCTGTACGTGCCGTCAGCCGCGCTGCGATCAATGCGATGTCATCGCAAGGCCGAGATTGCGTGCCACCGCGCCCAGCCGCTTATCCCGGGTCCAAACCGACGATCCTGGTTCTAGGCGAGCCGACGCAAGCAGATGGACATCTACGAATCCTAGTCCTTTTCCAAAGATCGCCTCGCTTTCCACAAGGGTCAGCATTTCCTCCTCGGTCGCGACGGGCGCCGGTCGCAAACCTTTAAGATTGGTCAGCAAGCGCGAACGATTTGGGGGATTCCCCAATGCAATTTCCGCGAGCACAAAGGGATGTAGGCGAACCGACCTCTGCCGTATCATATCCGCTAGCATCGGATCACTTGCCCGCAAGTGTTCGATCCAAATGGATGTGTCGACGATAACGATCATTCATCCCACGGGCGGCGGCGGCGCGGCATCTCTGCGTTGGGATCGCTGCCACCCATTAGGATAAGCCGGCGACCTGCCTCGCGTTCAACAAGCGCCCTCAAAGCCTCTCGAATAACCGCCGAAGTTTCCTCCAGTCCAGAGAACTCTTTGGCCGTTTCAATGAGCTTGTCATCAAGTGTGACGGTTGTGCGCACAATACACTCCAAAAATGCTCGTCAATGCAGCATCAAAACTAGCATCATCTGATGCGTATTTCAATGCATGGCACGCGCTGCATCCATCGTCGAGCGCATGCTGCGGATCGCCTGCTCAAGCCCGACGAAGACCGCATCGCCGATTATGAAATGGCCGATGTTCAGCTCGACAATCTCGGGCATGGCAGCGACCGCGCCGACGTTTTCCAGGTTCAGTCCGTGGCCGGCATGGCATTCGAGGCCGATGGCCGCGGCGTGGCGGGCGGCAAGCCGGATGCGTTCCAGTTCGGCCGTGTCGTCGGGTGCTGCGTGCGCATAAGAACCAGTGTGCAGTTCGACGACCTGCGCGCCAACGCGCTTTGCCGCATCGAGCTGGGCGATTTCGGGATCGATGAACAGCGAGACACGAATGCCGGCATTTGAAAGCCTGGCGACGGCCTGTTTCAGCAAGTTCTCCTGACCGACCACGTCCAGGCCGCCTTCGGTCGTTACCTCTGTCCGCTTCTCCGGCACCAGGCAGGCGGCATGGGGCAGGGTGGCGAGCGCGATTTCCACCATTTCGTCCGTCACCGCCATTTCCAGGTTGAGCGGCGCTGTAAGCTCGGCTTTCAAACGCCGGATGTCCTCGTCGCGGATGTGCCGGCGGTCTTCGCGCAGATGCGCGGTTATGCCGTCGGCGCCGGCGCGAATGGCCAGATGCGCGGCTTCGACCGGGTCGGGATGCGTGCCGCCACGCGCGTTGCGGATCGTCGCGACGTGGTCGATATTGACGCCCAGCCGAAGTCTTTTCATCGAACACTCCTTTGCCGCTGTCTGGCGATGTCGCCGGCCATGCGAATCGCTGCGATCAGGCTGGCCGGGTCGGCGATGCCTTTGTCTGCGATATCAAGCGCCGTGCCGTGGTCTGGCGACGTGCGCACAAAAGGTAAGCCGAGCGTGACATTGACGCCGCCATCCTCGGCGAGCGTCTTCACCGGGATCAACGCCTGATCGTGGTACATGCAGATCGCGGCGTCATAGGTTGGGCGCTTGCGGGTCGTGAATAAGGTGTCGGAGGGATAAGGGCCACTGGCATCGATGCCGCGAGCGCACAGTTGGGCGATGGCCGGCAGGATCAACCGAGTCTCTTCATCTCCCATCGCGCCGCTTTCGCCGGCGTGTGGATTGAGGCCGGCAACAACCAGCCGTGGTGAAGCGATGCCGAAATCCTGCCGCAGCGCCTGCCAGGCAATCGTCGCATCTTCGACGATGCGCTCCGTGGTCAACGACGCGATCGCCTCGCGCAGAGAAACATGCACGGTGACCGGCACGACACGCAGTTCCGGACATGCGAGCATCATCACCGGTCGCACTGTTTCGCCCGCCAGAGCACCCAGAAATTCGGTATGGCCGGGATAGGAAAAGCCCGCTTCATAGAGCGTCGATTTCTGAATTGGATTGGTGACAATTGCCGACGTCTCGCCGCTTGTCGTCAGAGAGACAGCCTGTTCGATCGATGAAATGACGGCCTTGCTGTTCCGGCCGTCAGGCTGGCCGAGGGTCGCTGGATGATCGAGCCGGACCGGCAAGACGGGCAGGGCGGTCGCGAACACATTGCGCGCCTCCTGCGCGGAGCCGATCTCGGAGATCGCGATGTCCTCACTGAATTGACGGACCAAACCCCGAATGCGCGTCGGATCATCAAGCAGAAAGAATGGCGTTGAGCCTGTGTGCAGCGCCTGCCATGCCCTGACGGCGCACTCGCCGCCAATGCCGGCGGGTTCGCCCATGGTCAGGGCAATGGGGGCTATCGACGACTTCATAGATGGCTCATGTCGCGCGCCTGGCCCAAATGTTAGGGCCAGCATCTGCAAGCGCTTGTCTCAGCAACGTTCAATCGAAGAACGGCTCGACGACATTGCGCTTGCCCAGCATGAAGGCATCCGCGATGTGGCGCAGCGGCGCGACATCGACGTCGGATTGGCCGCCATGGACCAGAGCAGCAAAGCGCTCATAAAGGTTGGGATATTCGCGCTCGGGCTCGTCCTGAATGACCTTGCCGGCGATTTCGAGTTTTGCCCCACCGCTAGAAAGTACCATCTGGCCGGCGTCCGTCTCGGCGATGATGTCCCAGCTCTGCGGTCCGGTTTGCAGCCAGTCGATGTCGGCCGTCGCCGTCAGTCCATTCGCTCCGGCGAAGCTCATCTGCGCCGCCACAGGCGCATCCCTGTTTGCCGGAAAGTCGAGCGTCGCCGACGTGATATGCAGGGGCGGCAGGATGTGCGTGACGATCGACAGGCAGTTGATAAATGGATCGAAGACGCCGAAGCCGCCGGCTTCCCAGATCCATGGCTGGCCCGGATGCCAGCGGCGCACGTCTTCCTTCCACACGAAGCTTGTTGAGCGAACTGTCGTGCCGGCCAGGAACTTGCGCGCCGTCTCGACAGCCGGGGCATAGCGCGAGTGCCAGCTCGCGAAGAGCGTCACTCCCTTTGCGTCGGCCAATGCTCTGAGGTCTTCGACCTCGCTGATGGTCGCTCCCGGCGGCTTTTCAAGGAAAACGTGCTTGCCGGCAGTGATCGCCGCATGCGCGGCCTGATAGCGGGCGGCCGGCGGCATGCAGAGCGAGACGGCATCCAGATTCGGCGCGCCGGCCAGCATCTCTTCGATGGTCTTGAAGTTGGCGATCCCATCGACCGTTGCGTTGCGGCTTGCGGCGGCCACCAGCTCGAAATCCGCGTTTGCCGCCACGGCCGGCAGGTGCTGGTCGCGAACGATCTTGCCGACACCAACGATGCCGAGACGGATGGGTTTCTTCATTTTTCATAGTTCCAGAAGGCGGAGAATTTGGCGTCTGCTTAGCAGACCGTGGAGGGTCCACAAGCGGCGTTCTGCTCGCTATCTTCAGAGTTCGGCTATCTTGATAGGCTGGAAAAATTTGAGATTCCTCGCCTTCAACTCCCGAAACAGCTTGTCGGACATTAGCCTCGTTGTTGGGTATCGCTGCTCTGTCCACAGATTTACCGAAGAGAGGTGCGAAGTATCTACCGTAAGAGATGGCTTGCTCTCCATGCGAACGTGCATGATGCTGCCATCTCTTGCGCCGCTCCCGCCTTCGACGTAGGATTTCTCGTCAATGATAGTGTCCAGCATGTGGTGAACGTTCAGTATGTATTGTACATGGTTGGGTGATTTACCTTTCTTATCAATCACTTTTATCGGAATAAACTGATGGATACCTCGATCCATCTCTTCCAGAAGGTCATGGATTAAAGAGTTCACGACACAAATTCCATCTTGGGATATGAACGCGGCCGGACATTTCTCTGCAACCGTTTTGCTCAAGCGCAAGGTATCCGGCATCTCAGCTGGATCAAGCAGGCTCTTACCATTCTTGAAGAGGCCCGATATGTCCGCGCGTCGCTTCAACAATGGCACTTTCTCATCCCAACCGACTAGATCGCCAAGCTGAAACGCAGGCCTCGACGAGGCTTTGTAGACATAGTAGGTCATTTTTCTCTCGGCGATGGTTTATCAATTATTCTGCTTGGCCTGGACACTGTTCGAGTTCTAGCTGTAGCGGGCCGCCGGCGAGGAAGGTTTCGATGACATCCTCGAACAGGCGGGTGTCGAGCCCGCTGGCCTGAAGCCAGTCGTCGGAATGGTAAGTGTTGGCGTAACGCTCGCCGGAATCGCAGATCAGCGAGACGATCGAGCCATGCTCGCCGTTGCGGCGCATCTCGTCTGCCTTCAGGCACACGCCGACGAAGTTTGTCCCCGTCGAGCCGCCAACGCGACGGCCGAGATGACGTGACAGCACGCGCATCGCCGCCAACGACACGGCGTCGGGCGCGCGCGCCATGTGGTCGATCACGCCCGGCACAAAGGACGGTTCGACGCGCGGACGCCCGATGCCTTCGATGCGGGTCGGCTTTTCACAGCGGCAGTCCGGATTGCGCGTGGCGTAGCCATCGAAGAAGGCGGAGTGTTCGACATCGACCACCGACAGGCGCGTGGCATGACGCTTGTAGCGGATGTAGCGGCCGATGGTGGCAGTCGTGCCACCGGTGCCGGCGCTCATAACAACCCAGGTCGGGATCGGATGATGCTCGCCGCGCATCTGCTCGAAGATCGACTCGGCGATGTTGTTGTTGCCGCGCCAGTCGGTGGCGCGCTCGGCATAGGTGAACTGGTCGATATAGTGGCCGCCCAGCCGCGCGGCGAGTTCTGCCGCTTCGGCGTAGAGCCGGCGACCATCATCGACGAAATGGCACTGGCCGCCATGGTGTTCGATCGCCGCGATCTTTTCCTTCGACGTCGAACGCGGCATGACAGCGTAGAACGGCACCCCGATCATCCGAGCGAAATAGGCTTCCGAAACCGCCGTCGAGCCAGACGAGGCTTCGACCACCGCCGCGCCTTCGCGCACATGGCCGTTGCACAACGCATAGAGAAAGAGCGAACGCGCGAGCCGGTGTTTCAGGCTGCCGGTTGGGTGGGTCGACTCGTCCTTGAGATAGATGTCGATGCCGTCGAGCGCGGGCAGAGCCAGCCGCCACAGATGTGTGTCGGCGGATCGCCGCGCATCGGCTTCGATCCGTGCAATAGCCTCATCGACCCATGCGCGTCCGGATTCTGCTCGATCAGCCATCGCCCTACTCCTTGCATGCTTCCATCCACAGCATCCGGCCGCTCGGCGCAAGGCCTTGGATCAACCTCCTTTTTGCGCGGTGCGTTTGACACGACTCTTCATTGAACCTTAGTCTCGTTTCCGAGGGGCAATTGAACCTTGCGAGGAGGGGACAATGACCGACACGACGGCTAACGGCGCAACGGCCGAGCCTAGTCTACACAGGGTGATGGGGCCCTGGCTTCTGCTTCTTTTCATCGTTGGCGATATTCTGGGCACGGGCATCTACGCGCTCACCGGCCAAGTGGCCAAGCAGGTTGGTGGAGTCGTCTGGCTGCCGTTCTTGGTAGCGTTCGTCGTCGCCCTGATCACGGCCTTCAGCTATCTCGAACTGGTGACGAAATATCCGAAGGCCGCGGGCGCAGCGCTCTATACGCACAAGGCGTTCGGCATCCATTTCGTTACATTTATCGTCGCCTTCGCCGTCATGTGCTCCGGCATAACGTCGGCATCGACGGCGTCGCGGGCCTTTTCTGTCAATCTTTCCAGTGCCTTCGGTTTGGGATTTGAAAGCGGCGGCACGGGCATCATCGTTCTCGGCCTCCTGTTTATGGCGATCGTGGCGGCTGTGAATTTTCGCGGTGTCGGCGAGAGCGTGAAGGCCAACGTCGTGCTGACCTGTGTCGAACTGACCGGCCTGCTGATCGTCATCGTGATCGGCTTGTGGGCGATCAGCGCGGGACAGGGCGATGTGTCCCGCGTCACCCAGTTCCAGACGCCGGAAGGAGTCAGTGCCTTCTGGCCGGTGATCGCGGCAACCACGCTTGCCTTCTTTGCGATGGTTGGTTTCGAAGACTCGGTCAACATGGCGGAGGAAACGAAGGATCCGACGCGCACGTTCCCGAAGATCCTGTTGGCGGGCCTGCTGATCACCGGCCTAATCTATGTGCTCGTGTCGATTTCGGCGGTCACGCTCGTCGAACCCGCGCAACTCGGCGAAGGCGAAGCGCCGCTGCTGAAAGTGGTGCAGGCCGGCGCTCCAAACTTCCCGATCGGCATTTTTGCCTTCATCACCATGTTTGCCGTGGCCAACAGCGCGCTGATCAACATGTTGATGGCCAGCCGACTGGTCTACGGCATGAGCCGCGAGCATGTTCTCCCCGCGGTGCTCGGCAAGGTGCATCCGGCCCGCCGTACGCCGTACATCGCGATTATCTTCACTACTTTGCTGGCTTTCGGATTGATCACATTTGTGGGCTCCGTGCCTCAGCTTGGCGGCACCACGGCTTTGCTGCTGCTCTGTGTCTTCACGGTCGTGAATGTCGCGGTTCTCGTCCTGCGCAAGGACAAGGTCTCGCATCAGCATTTCAAGGCGCCGACGATCCTTCCAATCATCGGCGCGGTCTGCTGTGGGTTCCTGACTGGCCCCTGGACCGGCCGCAATCCGGAGCAATATTCGATCGCCGGCGTCCTGCTCGCGATCGGCGTCGTATTGTGGGTGATTACTGTCATGGTCAATCGGGCCACCGGCCAAGAGCCTTTGCCGCCTGCAGCCGAAGACCTCGGCAGCGGCGGGCCGGTTAACTGAGTATTTGGCGGACGCGACCTAACTAACGGCTGCGTCCGCATTTTGCCGCAATGCGGTGAGTCTATTGGTCATTCGTCGGTGCAGGCAAACCGGGATGCAGCCGTTTCGTATAAGCTTTCTGACTGGCGCGGTCGTTGCCGCGCTTGCGCTATCGGCATGCACGAGCGGCGGCTCGAACGGTCGTTCGATGATCGGGGCAGGGCTGGACGCTCTATCTAACCTGACCAGTCGCGGACGGGCGGAACGGAGCGCTGCCCTGATCGAGTCCGGCGTTGCGGCCGTCGAGACGTCGGAAGCCGACAGCTATATGGGCCAGCAGGAGGCAGCTCTTCGGGCCGCCCTTTCGCCGAAGGGGGCTACAATCGCTCGAGCAGGTGAGCGGATCATCATAACCATACCGTCATCGCTGGCCTTCGGTGCCAATAGCGATACGCTAACCAGAAGCGTTCAGCCGGTGCTCACATCCGCGTCGGGCGTATTGAAGAAGTTCAATCGCACGACGATCGATGTCTATGGCCACACCGACAATGGCGGCAATGAGAAGAAAAATCTCGATCTCACGCAACGCCGCGCATTGGCCGTTGCCGTTTACCTCGCCAAACAGGGGATTGACGAGAAGCGCCTTTCGGTGACCGGGTTTGGAGCATCGAGACCTGTGGGTCCGAACGACAGTTCTGACGGTCGTATTGCCAATCGCCGCATCGAAATCCAGCTTTCTCCGGTCTCAACGAAGAGCTGATTTTTCTCTTAGCGCAGGAAGCGCTTGTAGATATAGCCGGTGCGGCCCTGATAGGTGACTTTGCACCAGTGGCGACAGCCAGGTGCCAACGACACGGTCGAATTGGTGGGTATGACACCAATCGTGCGAGACCCGTCGCCGGGGCCGGAACGCATATTGACAGCTGTTCGTATCCGGGCCTGCCGGCCGCCCATGGCCGCGCTGCCTGCCATTTCAAGATCGGCTTCCCGCTCGGTTTGTTCGACAGAGCCTGTGCTGGCCACGACCACGGGTCTTTCGGAAGTCTTCTCGCTCGTTACCTGGCGCAGGATCGCTTGAACACCTTCTGAAACCATGCGTTTGGTTTCCTCGGTATAGGCATTGGGATCCGTCACGATCGGCTGCGCTTCCGCCGCCAGCCGCGCCCAACGAGCATTGGCCTGCTCACGCGTTTCAGTCTGCGCACTGGCCGTTGCGGATCGCGCTGCGGCTGGCTTTGCCGGAATGACAATCGTTGTCACTTTGACCGGCACAGGAACCAGCGCATTGGCGTTGGCCGTTGCGGTGGCTGCTACCTTTGTTTCGGCAGGCTTGGGTTCCGGATTCGCCTTGGCCACCGTCGGTTGGCTCTCAGTCGTAGGGACAGGTTGAACAACAGAATTTGTAGCGGTTGTCGGCGCCGGGGCGGTGACGGCTGGCTCGGGCGCTGCATTGGCAGGTTCGGGTGCGGCATCGGCTTTGGAGAATAAGCTCACGCCGCTGTCGGCCTGATGGGTCAGCATCACGGTGCCAAAATAGGCAGCGCCTGCGACCGCGACCGCCGCGAAGCACAGGACCAGCGCGCGTTGGCCATCCATTGTGTCGCCGCGTTGCGGGGCCGCCAAATTGAGCGGCTGATCTTCGTGGGCGCGCCAAACCAAACGTTCGGCTTCGGCCGACCCGTCTTTCTCCTCCCTCTGGGAGAACAAACCAAACTTTTTCACGGCCTGCGTCTCGTCTGCATCCAGTCGGACCCCACCCTTGACCGAACTGTGTTTCCCCACCGTGCGATCAGGCGACCGCCAGCAATTTTTTTGTAATGTGGCAAATTGGACGCAGAATGTGGCTACTAAGTGGCCGGTTTATGTTTTTACCAGTCTGGTCTGACCAAAAAAATGATTCGCCAGATCAAAAATTGATCCCGAGCAGCCAAGGATTGCGAATCTGGGCGCGTCCAACGATTGATGATGGTCATGACGCTGGATGAATCGGCTGCATCCGACGCCGAACTTGTCGGACGGGCGCGCGACGGTGACGGAACGGCTTTCGGCCAACTGGTCGAGAGACACTACGACTTTGTCTATCGCGTCGCCTATCGCTGGTGCGGCCGCAAGCAAGACGCCGAGGATATCGCCCAGGAAGTCTGTATCCGCCTCGGCAAGGCGATCCGCGGTTATCGCGGCGGCGGGGCGTTCACGAGCTGGCTCTATGCGATGGCGATGAATGCGGCGCGCGATCTTGGCCGCAAGACCGCGCGCGAAACGGCCAAGACCGACGCCTTCGGCGCGCATGCGCTGGTTGAGATGCAGGGCAGTGGTGACGAGGAAGATGCCATTGACCAGATGTGGGTGGCGGTACGGCAATTGCCTGACAAGCAACGCGAGGCGGTGACCCTCGTTTACGGTGAAGGGTTGAGCCATGCCGCCGCCGCCGAAGCGATGGCGGTCTCCGAGGCGACCGTGTCCTGGCACGTCCATGAAGCGAAGAAACGACTGCGCGTGCTGATGCGCGAAGTCGGGGAAGTGTAGCCATGGTTGACGACAACGATCTGATGAAGCTGCGCAATCAGCGCATTCCGACGGCTGATCCGGCCGCCCGCATGCGTGCACTCAAAGCCTCCGTCGCTGCCTTCGAGGCGGAAAAAACCGCGAAGCCCGCCCAAGCTTTGGCCGTGCGACCGCGTCTCACCGAACGAGCCTGGAAGCTCTGGAGTGAGATCATGCAAAAGAAAATGATAGCCGCGCCGGCCCTTGCCGGCCTCGTCGCCTTGCCGATCGCGGGTTACGCGACGTTTGAATTGGTGAAGACGTCGCCCGAGCTTTTCGCGACCCAAGGTCCAGCGGGTGGCGACGTATCCGCCGACCAGCCCGGCGCCGTTAAGCGGACTGCAAAAATAGAAGCGCCCACCCCCGAGGCCGACAAGAAGGATATCGCGGCTGCGACTTCTGAACGGTCGCAGCCGTCGGGCGGAGACCGACAAGGCATTGTGAGCAGCGAGCCCGCGCCGATGCAGAATCCGATCGGCAATGACACCGACGCGCTAGATGGCCAACTCGGCAATGAGACGACAACCGCTCGGCAAGATGCCAAGTCGAAGTCGGCCCCTCTTCATGAAGCGCCTGCCGAGGAGCAGCGCTCGCTCGGCGATGCGCCCCCGATGCAGGAGGCCGAAGGGATCGCTCCACTCGCGGCCGCGCCAGCACCGGAAGCGGCGGCGGGTGTTGCCAAGAATGCCCCGTCGAGCGCCCTCCAACGCGGCCGCATCGGAGCCGCCGGCGAAAAGCTCTACGCGCCGAAACCTTCGGAAGGTCTGATGCCGTCCGACGCTATGCCGCAGCCTGAGGAAAACCGCGATCGCATCGAGGATTTCAAGTCGAACCCGGTGAAGTCGACGGTCGAAGAGCCGGTCTCGACCTTCTCGATCGATGTCGACACGGCGTCTTACTCCTTCGTGCGACGCTCGCTGAAGGAAGGTCTGCTGCCGCAGGCCGACACCGTGCGCGTCGAGGAGATGATCAATTATTTCCCCTACGACTGGCGCGGACCGACAACGGCGGAGACGCCGTTCAATTCCACGGTCAGCGTCATGCCGACGCCGTGGAACGCCAACACCAAGCTGATGCATGTCGCGATCAAGGGCTTTGACGTGGCGCCGGCGCAGCAGCCGAAGGCGAATCTCGTCTTCCTGATTGACGTGTCCGGCTCGATGGACGAGCCCGACAAGCTGCCGCTATTGCGCTCGGCCTTCCGAATGCTGGTCACCAAGCTACGGCCTGACGATACGGTGTCGATCGTCACCTATGCCGGCAATGCCGGAACAGTGCTTGAGCCGACCAAGGCATCCGAGCGTGACAAGATTCTGCAGGCCATCGACAACCTTGCGCCGGGCGGCTCGACGGCCGGCGAGGCGGGCATCCGCGAGGCCTATCGCCTCGCGCAGCAATCCTTCGTCAAGGATGGCGTCAACCGCGTCATGCTTGCGACCGACGGTGACTTCAATGTCGGCCAGACCGACGACGACGATCTGAAGCGCTTGATCGAGGATAAGCGCAAGTCCGGCGTGTTCCTGTCGGTGTTCGGTTTCGGTCGCGGCAATCTGAACGACCAGATGATGCAAACCATCGCCCAGAACGGCAACGGCACGGCGGCCTACATCGACACGCTGGCCGAGGCGGAAAAAGTGCTGGTCGAGGATGCGTCGTCGACGCTGTTCCCGATCGCCAAGGACGTCAAAATCCAGGTCGAGTTCAATCCGCAGGCGATCGCCGAATATCGCCTGGTCGGCTACGAAACCCGCGCTCTGAACCGCGAGGATTTCAACAACGACAAGGTCGACGCGGGCGAGATCGGGTCCGGCCATTCGGTGACGGCGATCTACGAGATCACGCCGAAAGGCAGCCCGGCGCAGCAGATCGACGATCTGCGCTATGGTCAGGCGACGACCAACAATCCGGGCGGCATCGCGAATTCGGACGAATATGCCTTTGTCAAAATCCGCTACAAGCTGCCCAACGAGGACATTTCGAAGCTGATCACGACACCGGTGACGAAGGCGAACGAAATCCAGTCCTTTGATGCGGCGGGCACGGACCAGCGCTTCTCGGTGGCCGTGGCGGCGTTCGGCCAAAAACTGCGCGGCGAAAGCCCGACAGCGGATTTCGGTTACGACCGCATCACCGAAATCGCCAACGCCGCCCGCGGCGCCGATCCGTTCGGTTACCGTTCGGAATTCCTGTCGCTGGTGCGGCTTGCCTCGGCGCTGGATGCCGGCAAACGATAGCCGACCAGGGCAAGGTTGCTCCGGGATTTGGCGCTCAAGCAAATGGGCATGTCGCGAGGACATGCCCATTTGAAATTCTGGCAGGTTGCCGATCTGACGTTCAGCGCTTGGCGATCGTCACGTAGTCGCGGCTCGGCGCGCCAGTGTAGAGCTGGCGAGGACGGCCGATCTTCTGCTGCGGATCCTCAATCATCTCCTTCCACTGGGCGATCCAGCCGACTGTGCGCGCAACGGCGAATAGCACGGTGAACATGGTGGTGGGGAAGCCCAGCGCCTTCAGCGTGATGCCCGAGTAGAAATCGACGTTGGGGTAGAGCTTCTTTTCGATGAAATAAGGATCGTGCAACGCGATCTTTTCGAGTTCCATAGCCACATCGAGCAGCGGATCGTCCTTGATGCCGAGTTCGCCCAGCACCTCGTGGCAGGTCTTTTGCATGATTTTGGCGCGCGGGTCGTAGTTCTTGTAGACGCGATGGCCAAAACCCATCAGCCGGAACGGATCGTTCTTGTCCTTGGCGCGGGCGATGAATTCCGGAATGCGATCGACATTGCCAATCTCAGAGAGCATGTTGAGCGCCGCCTCGTTGGCGCCGCCATGCGCGGGACCCCAGAGACAGGCGATGCCGGCGGCGATGCAAGCGAACGGATTGGCGCCGGACGAGCCGGCCAGACGCACCGTCGAGGTCGAGGCGTTCTGCTCGTGGTCAGCGTGCAGGATGAAGATACGCTCCATCGCGCGCGCCAGCACCGGGTTCACCTTGTATTCTTCGCAAGGCACGGCGAAGCACATGTGGAGGAAGTTGGCGGCGTAGTTCAGCTCGTTCTTCGGATAAATGAACGGCTGGCCGATGTGATATTTGTAGGCCATCGCCGCGATCGTCGGCATCTTTGCGATCAGCCGCATGGAGGCGACCATGCGCTGGTATTCATCCGAAATATCCGTCGAGTCGTGATAGAAGGCAGACAGCGCGCCGACCACGCCGCACATCACCGCCATCGGGTGCGCGTCGCGGCGGAAGCCGGTGAAAAAGCGCGACATCTGCTCGTGCACCATGGTGTGGCGCGTGACGCGATAATCGAAATCCTCCTTCTGCGCCTTGGTCGGCAGTTCGCCGTAAAGCAGCAGATAGCAAACCTCCAGGAAGTCGCCGTGCTCGGCGAGCTGCTCGATCGGATAGCCACGATGCAGCAAGATGCCTTCATCGCCGTCGATGAAAGTGATCTTCGATTCGCAACTTGCGGTGGACGTAAAGCCCGGATCGTAAGTGAAGGCGCCGGTGTCCTTGTAGAGGGCTGAAATATCGATGACATCAGGCCCGACGGAACCCTTGTAAACTTTGAATTCGTGGGTCTTGCCTTCGAATTCCAGCGTCGCTGACGGCTCTGTCACATGCTCGACTTTTGCTGCGGACGAAGTGGCCATGACGAAAAATCCTTCCATCGATTGGTGCGGCAAGCCAGGCAATTTGGCGGCGCACAAAAGGCAAAATTACGGAAATCGGGCGTAGTGCTAGACCATTTCCTCCGGCCTGCCAAGCAGGCGGGCGCGCGCAATGTTGCACCGCAACAGGGCGGATTCAATACGCATTTCGGCCAGTAAGTTCTTCATATCGATTGAAAAGGGGCTGCCCATTGCGCACGCGATAATCTGCGCCCAAAAATTGGGCATTCTGCCTAATTTCCAAGCGAAACGGCTAGATTGACGGCCGCCGCTACAAGCACGGTGTTGAAGAAAAACGAGACAATCGCATGGGCCAGGTTGAACCGGCGCATATGGCTGCCGGTGATCTGAACGTCCGATGTCTGCGCCGTCATACCGATGACGAAAGCGAAATAGACGAAGTCCCAGCCCTGCGGCTCTTTTGTGCCGGGAAACTCGAGACCTTCGCCGGATTCTTTTTCCTCCAGTCCCGGTTGCCAGAACAGATGCGCGTAGTGATTAGCGGCCATCAGGTGGATTGTGAACCAGCCCAGCGGCAGCGCGGCAAGCGCCATACACAGTTGGATAACCGGCGGGCGCGGATCGGCATTGATGAGGATGAAGATTGCAAACGCTGCCGTGGTGAGCGCGGCCACGATCACGCCGAAGATGACGGCGATCGGCAGATCGTCCGCCGCTGCGTGCTTGGCCAGGAATTTTCTGGTCATGCGCGGAACAAGAGCGAATGTCAGCACCAGGTAAGTCAGGAAAGCCAGGTCCGCTGCGATGGTCATGGCGAATGGCAAGTCGAGACGAAGGCCAAGCCACGCTACGGCAAACCCGATCGCCCAGGCCAGGATTGCTAGAAAGAACGGCTGGTGTCTCTTGAGCATGGTCGTTACCCGGTGTGGTGGCCATGGTTCGGTCGGCGCCGCCGTTTGTGTCAAGCACTTCCGCTACTTATCGGCCTTTGCGCAACCCTTGTGCGCGAAACCGTGCTTGACCGCACCACGCAGCCTCATAAAAGGGGCTGAGGGAGACGCCGCCTGATGTTCAAGAAAATACTGATCGCCAACCGCGGCGAGATTGCCTGTCGCGTCATCAAGACGGCCAGGAAGATGGGCATCGCGACGGTCGCGGTCTATTCGGATGCGGATCGCGATGCGGTGCATGTCGAGATGGCAGACGAAGCCGTGCATATCGGTCCGCCACCGGCGGCGCAGAGTTATTTGCTCGCTGAAAAAATCATCGAAGCCTGCAAGCAGACCGGCGCGGAAGCGGTTCATCCCGGTTATGGCTTTCTCTCCGAGCGCGCCTCGTTTTGCGCGGCGCTGGAAAAGGAAGGCATCGTCTTCATCGGCCCGAAGCCGAAAGCCATCGAGGCGATGGGCGACAAGATTGAGTCTAAAAAATTCGCCAACGCGGCGAAGGTCAGCACCGTGCCGGGCTTTTTGGGCGTGATCGAGGATGGCGACCACGCCGAAAAGATCGCCGGTGAAATCGGCTATCCGGTGATGATCAAAGCCTCGGCCGGTGGTGGCGGCAAGGGCATGCGGATCGCCTGGGACAGGAGCGAGGTGCGCGACGGGTTCGCTCGGGCAAAGTCCGAAGCCAGAAGCTCGTTCGGCGACGACCGTGTGTTCATCGAAAAATTCGTGGTCGAACCACGCCATATCGAGATCCAGGTGCTGGCCGACGCGCACGGCAATGCGGTCTATCTCGGCGAGCGCGAATGCTCGATCCAGCGCCGCAACCAGAAAGTCGTGGAAGAGGCGCCGTCGCCCTTCCTGGACGAGAAGACACGTAAGGCGATGGGCGAGCAGGCCGTCGCCCTTGCCAAAGCCGTCGACTACCAGAGCGCCGGCACCGTCGAGTTCATCGTCGACAAGGACAAAAACTTCTATTTCCTTGAAATGAATACACGATTGCAGGTCGAGCACCCTGTCACCGAACTGGTGACAGGCATCGATCTGGTCGAGCAGATGATCCGGGTCGCAGCCGGCGAAAAGCTCACGATCAGGCAGAAGGACGTGGTGCTGAACGGTTGGGCGGTCGAGAGCCGGCTCTATGCGGAAGATCCATATCGCAACTTCCTGCCCTCGATCGGCCGGCTGACGCGCTACCGCCCGCCGGCTGAGGGTAAGGCCGGCAACGCGATCATCCGCAACGACACTGGCGTCACCGAAGGCTCGGAAATCTCGATGTTTTACGACCCCATGGTCGCGAAACTCTGCACCTGGGCGCCGACGCGCCTGGAGGCGATCGATGCGATGTCTGACGCGCTCGACAATTTTGTCGTGGACGGCATCGAACACAACATACCGTTCCTGACTGCCCTCATGCAGCATCCGCGTTGGCGTGAAGGGCGGTTGTCGACCGGCTTCATTGCCGAGGAGTTTCCGGACGGTTTTCATCCACGCAAGCCGAACGAGGAGGAAAAATCCATTCTTGCGGCCGTCGCGACCGCCATCGAACTGGTCCGTCGCGACCGGCTCGATAGGCTCTCCGGCCGTCTCGCGCCCCATTCCGGAGCGACGAAGCCCGACTGGGTAGCGCGCATCGATGATGACTATATCGATGTGTCGATGACTGACGGGCTGGTCGGCTCGCCTTTCGAGGCGGATTTCGCCATCGCCGGGGCCAAGCCGGTCACCGTGGTGACCGATTGGCGCATTGGCGATCCGGTATGGGTTGGCGTGGTTGGCGGCACGCCGGCTTCCGTACAAGTCCGCCCGGCGCTGAACGGCAACCGCCTGGCCTGGAAGGGGCTGTCCGTGCTGGCGCGGGTCATGCTGCCGCGCACGGCGGCGCTCGACAAGCTTATGCCGATCAAGCTGCCGCCCGACACCTCCAACATGCTGCTTTGCCCGATGCCCGGCATGGTGGTTTCAATCGCCGTGACCGAGGGGCAGGAGGTCAAGGCCGGCGAGACGCTGGCGGTGGTCGAAGCGATGAAGATGGAAAACGTTTTGCGCGCCGACCGCGACCTGACCGTGATCAAGATCAATGCGCAGCCCGGCGAAAGCCTGGCGGTCGATGCTGTGATCATGGAATTCGACTGATGCCAGGAACGCCCAAGGCCGTCCTATTCGATCTGGACGGCACGCTGACAGACCCTTTCGTTGGCATCAGCACGTCCATGCAATATGCGCTGGGAAAGATGGGTCGACCGATCCCGCTAGCCGAGGAGCTGCGCCGGTATATCGGTCCGCCGTTGCAGGTGACGCTTCCTATGCTGCTGGCGAGCGACGATCCTGCGTCGGCGGAACAAGCGCTTGGGCACTATCGTGAGCGATATTCGGGTCCGGGCAAGTTCGAGAATGAGCTGATCGAAGGCATTGAAGATGCTGTGAAAAGCCTCATCGATAGAGGCTACGAACTGTTCGTCGCCACGTCGAAACTGGAAAGCTATTCAGTCGATATCGTCGAGCACTTTGGGCTGATGCCATATTTCAAGGCCGTCCATGGCTCGCGCCTGGATGGCTCCAACGCCAACAAGGCAGACCTGATCCGGCACATCATCGCGACCGAAGGCCTAGATCCGGCGCGCACCGTCATGATCGGCGACCGGTTGCACGATGTCCATGGAGCCGCTGTCAACGGCATCAAGACAATTGGCGTCTTATGGGGTTTTGGCGATCGCGCCGAGTTGGAAGAGGCAGGCGCGGCGCGTATCGCCGCCGAACCGCAAGAATTGCCGAGGCTGATCAAAAAGCTTCTGTCTACCTGACAAGCTCTACAGGACCATTTGTTAAGCGATTTCTGATAGCCAAGCCTTCAAAACATCGTTTTCGATGCCGTTTTCGGGGGCTTGTATGGATCAAACTGTCCTTCAGCGTGCGCAGTCCTACCTTGCCAATGCGGATCGAATTGACGCGCAGGATGTACTGCGCCTACGCCGCGAGGTGTTTTCCGACGGCATTGTGGCTGCGCCGGAAGCCGAGGCGCTGATTTCGCTGAATGCCATGGTTGCCGAGCAGTCGCCGGAGTGGAGCACGTTTTTCCTTGAGGCCCTGACTGACTATGTCGTCTATCAAGCGAAGCCGCAGGGCCATGTTTCGGACGAAAATGCCGTGTGGCTGATCGACCACATCTCCAAGGACGGCAAAGTCGAAAGCCGCAACGAATTGGAATTGCTGGTGAAAGTGCTTGAGACCGCGCGGACATCGCCCGGTTTGCTGGCTTCCTATGGTCTGAAGCAAGTCGCGGATGCGGTGCTGACGGGTGAGGGGCCGCTGGCCAAGGGCGGAATGCTCGAAAGGGGCGTGATCAATGCCGAGGAGGCCGGCCTTATGCGTCGCATCCTGCACGCAATGAGCAGCCCCGGTGGGCTTGGAATTTCGCAAGACGAGGCGGAACTGCTCTTCTCACTGAACGACAAGAGCGCGCACGACAAAAACGATCCGGCCTGGAACGATCTCTTCGTCCGCGCGATCGCCAATCATGTGCTCGGCTATTCGCGGCATGCGCTAGCGACACGCGAGGAAGCCAAGCGGCAAGAGGCTTTTCTCGACAGCGAAACACCTGGCGTTGGCGGGATGATCGCCGGCATGTTCAGCGGCGGCCTGTCCAGCATCGTGGATGCGCTGCGCGATCCCGGCGGCCTGTTCGAAGACGACGAAACGGCCGCTAGGGCCAGGAATGAAGCTTTTGAAGCCGGTGCGGGGGACGCCGAGCGGGTCGAGGCGGCGGAAGCGCGCTGGCTGGCCGACAGGATCGGCAAGGATGGGTCGATGCACGACAACGAGCGCGCTTTGCTGAAGTTTATTGGTGCGACGGCGTCTGAAGTGCACGACGATCTGAAACCGCTGCTGGCGAAGGTCGCCTGAATTTCCTATCGCGCGGCTGTTGCTCGCCGCACGGCCTGATCCAGCGCCGACAGAAACCGCGACCGGTCCTGCGGGCCGAAGCTGGTGTTGTAACCCTTGCTCTCTCCTGTTTCGCGCAAATGCTGCCTCAGATCGCGCATTGCGACAGCCATGCCGATCGTCTCCGGCGTGAATGGTTTGCCTGTGGGGCCGATCACCTGCGCCCCAATCGCCACGCAACGCGCCGCGAGCGGGATATCGGCCGTGACGACGATATCGCGCGCCGTCGTGTGTTCGACAATCCAGTCATCGGCCGCGTCCGCGCCTTTCGAAACAACGACATGCCTGACCATCGGGTCGCGCGACGGCCGCAGCCCGCCGTTGGAGACGAGGGTGACAATGAGGCCGTGCCGTTCCGCGACTTTGACGACCTCTGCCTTGACCGGGCAGGCGTCCGCATCGACGTAAATCCGTGGAGCTTCCATGGCTCCGTTTAGGTCAGCGGATCAAATCCCGCCATACCAATCGTAGCCACGGTCTTCCCAATAGCCGCCTTTGCCCCAGCCCATCTTGGCAAAACTGTCGATCAGCTCGATCTTGTGGACGTATTTCGGCATCTTGTAGCCGAGCTGACGTTCGACCCGCACACGCAACGGCGCGCCGTTCTCCACCGGCAAGGCCTTGCCGTTCAACCCATAGGCAAGGATCGTCTGCGGATGCCGGGCATCTATCAGATCAATGGTGCCGTAATATTGCACATTGCCCATCAATCCGCGCTCGATCGTGTCCATGCAATGGAAGGCGACGTAGCGAGCTTCCGGTTTGACAATGGCCTGATCCAGCACCACCGCTAGTGGCGTGCCGGTCCATTTGGCGATACAGCTCCAGCCCTCGACACAGTCGTGCCGGGTGATCTGGGTGCGCGACGGCATCGTCTGAAGCTCTTGCAGACCGAGCGATAGCGGCTTTTCGACCAAGCCGCTCACCTCAAGCCGCCAATCGGCGAAATTGTTGGCCTGTAGCGCCTTGTAGACGGTATCTTCCGGGGCGGTGACGCCGTTCGGCCGCTGCGGCTGCCGGATGTCGGCTTCGGAAAATTCCGGCGCCAGCGCATCGCGCTTGGTGAGCAGGCGCTGCACGCGGTAAGTCAGGTCGTTGGCCTTTTCCATGACGCCGCGCACAGAGCTGTCCGAGCTGCCCCATGAATCAAAAGCGTCGCAACCTGTTTGCGTCAGGCCCGTGGCGGCGAGCGACGAGCCGATGAGGAAGCGGCGGCGGCTGAGTTGGAAGCTCGTCATGGCAGGCGCTCCTGTTCAGGATCGACGCGATACCAGCCTGTGATAATCGAGCGCAGTTCATTGAGCGGCCCGGCGGCCAATATCATCATCATGTGGATGACGAAGAAGCCGACCAGCAGCAGCATGACGATGAAATGGACGGTGCGCGCGGTCTGGCGGCCGCCCAGAATTTCCGGCAGCCAGGGCATCATGGCGTTGGCGCCGGGTGACATGGCGAGACCCGTCGCAATCATCAGGGGCAAAAGCACGAAGAGCACGCCGGCATAGGCGAACTTCTGCAGCACGTTGTAGTCGCGGACGTGATGGAATTTCAGCTTGAGATGGTCGATGAAATCGCGTGGCAGGTTGCGGATGTCGCGTGGTTTCGGCACGAGATCACGCCAGGCATGGCCATTCACCACGCTGGCGACGAGCCAGACCAAAAGCGTGCCGCTCAGCAGCCAGGCGAAGAAGAAATGGATGACGCGGCCGGTGCCGAGGTCGTGGTACGACGGAACAGTCGCCCAGCTCGGAAACGCCTTGAACTGCACCGGGTCGCCGGACATGCCGAGCACGCCTGTGGTGTCGAATTTTTGGCCGAACAGGGTCGTGTAGCCGCGTGGCCCGGCATCCGTGTTTTCGGCGCGGATCGACAGGATAGAATTGTCGAACTGGAATCCGGACTGATCGCCGATGTAAAGGGCAGGGTGGGCGTTGAAGATCTGCAGGCCCGTCAGCAGCAGAAAAAACAGGCAGATTGCCCAAACCCAGTGCGTCACCCGCGTCCAGACCGACTGGCGGTAAATGAGTTCGCCTCGCTTGGTGGGCGTCGCAACGATATCGTCACGACTGTCTATCGATGTCGCGTCCATTGGCTCGCTTTGCCGTGTGGTTTGATCCTGGAATTGCACTCAGCTACGTGCCGGAACTTTCGCGAGTTTCATGGCGGATGTTACCACCAGCGGCATAATTTCGCGTCACCATTTCGTGAGGGCGCTGTCTGCCGAGCTTTTTTGCCGGGAAGCAAAAGAAAAGGCCGCTGCGCGACGCAGCGGCCCTATATCCTGGAGGATTATCGGCTAAGAGTCCGTTTGGAAATTCATGGATGAGCGTTTCTGCGGATGAGAATGCCGCCCATTGCGACGTGGATCATGGCGGTTGAGACATCGATGCGCCGCTCGTAGTCGCGCACGAGCCGTCGCCAGCGGA
>JBFWUS010000038.1:0-54486 GCA_050247155.1 Rhizobiaceae bacterium | reverse complement strand
CCCCGGGGGGTTGGGGGGGGCGGCGCGAAGGGGGGTGCGCCAGTACGGTGAGGGGGCGTCTCCGCACCTCAGACGACACAGTGTTTTTGACATCGATTAGGAGAAGAAACCTTATGACGCACACGCCCGGCATCACCCGGCCGCCGAAAGAGATGATCGAAGCGCTGAAGGATATCGGCGCCGCGACGGTCGCCGGCACGCTCGGCCATATGGGCATCCGCAATCCGCACATGCAGGGGCCGGTGAGCTGGAACAAGGGCAAGTCGATCGTCGGCCCGGCGCTGACCTTGCAGTTCATGCCGAAGCGCGAAGACCTCTACGGCGAAGACGAATACACCGATCCCGAAAAGCAGCTCCATCGCCACGTGCTCTATCACGTGGAGCCGGGCGATGTTGTCGTGGTCGACGCGCGCGGCGACATGACGGCGGGTGTGTTCGGCGACATGATGTCAACCTATTTCAAAGGCCGCGGCGGGGCGGGCATGGTGATCGACGGCGTGCTGCGCGACTATCCCAACCTGAAGAAGCTGGACCTGCCGCTCTGGGTGCGTGGCTGGACGCCGAATTTTCACACCCAGACCGGCCTCATGCCCTTCGCCGTCAACGTGCCGATTGCCTGCGGCGGCGTCACGGTCATCCCAGGCGACATCATCGTCGCGGACGATGACGGCGCGGTCGTCCTGCCGGTAGCGCTTGCGCCAAAAGTCATCGAGCAAGCGCAGATCCACCACGAGTGGGAGGATTTTTCCCGCATGAAGCTGATGCAGGGCGAGCCGCTCCAACGCTACTACCCGCTGCATGCCGATGCACAGGGCGAATATGAAGAGTGGAAACGCACGAACGGATGATAGGCAAGGCCCATCCATAGCCGGTCTTCTCGCAAGCTCTTCATTGGACGTTCTGTGTGGCAGCCGGAAGGCTACCTGGATGTCATCCGCAAGGCTGCCGATCAGTTGAAACGAGGCTGACCGACCTCGCTTCAACTATGTGGTTTCGGTCACTTTCTTGAGCAGCCGCGGCGCATCCGGATTCTCCCCGAGCGCTACGGACAGCGCTTCGGCGAAACAGTAAAAGCTGACGATTGCACAGATCGGGTTGAGCCAGGCCGCTCCGGCTTTCGCAGTCGGCAGGGTTGTCGCACCGGGCATCGTGGCCCCGCTCAGGAACACCGTTGCGCCCGCGGCGGAAAGCGCCTTCACGGCGTCGGCGATGCTTGCGTCCGATTCATCGCCATTGGCGAAAACAAGCGTTGCGAAACGATCCCGTGCCAGGGCGATCGGGCCGTGACGCACCTCGGCGGCGCTGTAGGCTTCCGCATGCAGGCGGCAGGTTTCCTTAAATTTCAGCGCCGCCTCTCCAGCAATGCTCAGGCTGGGGCCACGGCCGATGACATAGAGTGAGTGTGCCGCGGCGAAGGGCATGGCGGCCGCGCTCCAATCGCAGGATAGAGCCTTTTCGATCGCTTCCGGCAAATCTTGGATTGCCGCGTGGAGTTTTTCATCTCCTGTCCAGTAGGCGGCGACCGACGCCAGAGCCAGCAGGGAAGCTACAAAGGACTTCGTTGCAGCGACCGCCTTTTCGGGGCCGGCGAGCATCGGCAGCACGGTCTCGGCGCCATTACCCACGGGCGAATCGGTGACGTTGAGAAGGGCAATCGTCTGGGCGCCGCCGGCTCGCGCTTTCGCCTGGAGGCTGACCAGGTCCGGGCTGCCGCCCGATTGGGAAACGGTGAGCAAGACACCGTCATTGAACTGCAGGTTTGAACCATAGACCGACGCGACCGAAGGCCCTACGGAAGCGACCGGCAGGCCAAGACGCGTTTCGACGAGATATTTGAAATAGGTCACCGCCTGGTCGGAAGAGCCTCGCGCGCAGGTCGCGAGGAACCTTGGTTGCTGGCGACGCAGACGCTCGCCGACGTCTCGATATATCGCCGCACCTTCGGTGATCTGGCGGCTCGCCACCTGCGGAATCTCGCGTACTTCCCGCAGCATTTGTGTGGACATCCAGCCGGCTCCAATATGTTGTATTGCTGCGGTCGCCAACGACGGCAGCCTTAGGCATGGCCCTGATAAGCTGTACCGACGCAGCATTCAATGCCGACAAGAAAATTTAGCGTGCGCGAGAACGCAGGGCGTCCATGTAGCTGCGGACCAGCCGGTCATTGTCGGCGGCGACGCAGACCGTCTGGGACGGCTGGCCGTCCCACGCGCTGGGACCAAAATGCTGTTCGGCCGGCTTCTGGACCGTCTGCCCGATGCCGATGCCATCCGTCAGTACGCGAACCGCGCCGGCCCTGGTCTCGAACAGCGCCGGCTCGACCAGCCATGCCGCGGCCGCAACATCGTGCAGGCAGCAGCCATCGACCCCCTGATGGCGGCGGTAGATATCTTCGTAGCCTCGCGAGATATCCCACAGAAATTGCCCAGCCTCGCCGGCGCTCGATGCGAGGTCCGCCGCCTGGCCGGCCGAAAGCACGCTTTGGCTTGTGACATCAAGGCCGATGGCTGTGACCGGCCACGCCGCGGTGAAGACCATGTCCGCGGCGTGCGGGTCGTTGAAGATGTTGGCTTCGGCAACGGGTGAGACGTTTCCGCGCTTGCCGGCCCAGCCGAATGCCCCGCCCATGATCACGACATCCTTGACCAACCCCGCTATGTCGGGCGCGCGTTGCAGCGCCAAGGCCAGGTTCGCCAATGGACCAACGGCGAGGATGGTCACCTGGCCGGGATTGGCGCGGACGAGTTTTATGATCTCGTCGCAAGCTTCCCCGGCGGCGGGCTCTCCTTCGAAACCCTTGACCGCACCGACGTCCCCGAGGCCGTCCTCGCCATGGATCGCGCGCGGCGCAGGATGGCGCTTGATGCTGAGCGGTTTCGCCGCGCCCTGGTACACCGGCACATCTATGCCGAAGCGATGCGTCAGATAAAGCGCGTTGCGTGTGGTGACATCCACCTCGGCATTGCCGAATACGGTGGTGATGGCTAACAGCTTGATGGTCGGCTGCGCGCGCAAGAAAAGCAGCGCCATTGCGTCATCGATACCTGGGTCAGTATCGAAAACGACAAGTTTCTTCTCGTTGCCGCTCAATGCAATCCCCGCGCCAAAGCCTCGTTCGCCATTGCGTCGCACAGCTTTTCGGACTTGTCGAGATGCTGCGATGTTCCAACCTGGTCATGCGTTGCGTTGGGTCAATCGAGGCCAATCTTGCGTCTGCCATGGGCAAGATGGAAATGTAGGCCGCGTGATGCGGCTATGGACCGTGGGAGAAAAATGATGATCGAACGGGCAGACGCGATCATTGTGGGTGGCGGCCTGGCGGGACTGGTGGCAGCCGCCGAGCTCGGTGACGCCGGCAAGCGCACCATTATCGTCGAGCAGGAGGGCGGCGACTTTCTCGGCGGCCAGGCATACTGGTCGCTGGGCGGGCTGTTCATGGTCGATACCAAGGAGCAGCGCCGCCTGCGCATCAAAGATAGCCGCGATCTGGCGTGGCAGGACTGGCAGGGCTCTGCGCAGTTCGACCGGCCGGACGACCATTGGCCGCGTAAGGTGGCCGAGGCATTTGTGGATTTCGCCGCTGGTGAGATGCGGCCGTGGCTTTATGGCATGGGCATGCGCTGGTGGCCGGTGGTCGGCTGGGCCGAGCGCGGAGGCGCGCTGGCGCATGGCCACGGCAATTCCGTGCCGCGTTTTCACCTGACCTGGGGTACGGGTCCGGGCGTCGTCGCACCCTTCGAGTGGCGCGTCCGTGAACACGTCGCCAAAGGATTGACCAAGCTGATGTTTCGCCACCGCGTCAGTCGACTGATCAAGACCAACGGCGCGGTGACTGGCGTTTCCGGCGAAATACTCGAACCGACGAACGTGGCGCGCGGGCAGCAGTCGAGCCGGACCGTCGTCGGAGAATTCGAGTTCGCGGCGGACACTGTCATCGTTACCTCGGGAGGCATCGGCGGCGACCATGACCTGGTGCGAAAAGTCTGGCCGGTGGAGCGGCTCGGCCCAGTGCCGAAACGCATGGTGGCGGGCGTGCCGCACCATGTTGATGGCCGCATGCTGGCGATCAGCCAGCAAGCCGGCGCGGCGGTCATCAACAGCGACCGCATGTGGCACTATGTCGAAGGGATAAAAAACTGGGACCCGATCTGGCCGAACCACGGCATCCGCATCCTCTCCGCGCCGTCGCCGATGTGGCTCGACGCCAAGGGAGAGCGGCTCGAGCCGCCATTCTTCCCGGCTTTCGATTCGCTTGGCACGCTGAAGCGCGTTTTGTCGACCGGCCACGATTATTCCTGGTTCGTGCTGACCAGCACGATGGCCGCGAAGGAATTCGTGCTGTCAGGCTCCGAGCAGAATCTGGATTTCACGTCGAAAAGCATTTCTGCGGTGCTGAAGAACCGCCGGGGCGGCAAGGCGCCGGAATCCGTGCGGGCCTTCATCGAGAAGGGCGAAGATTTTGTCGTGCGCGACAATCTAGTCGATCTGGTGCAGGGCATGAACGAGCTGACCGGCGACGGGTTGATCGACCATGACCGCCTGCGCGGCCAGATCGAGGCACGCGACCGCGAGGTCGACAATCCCTATGCCAAGGATGCGCAAATCATCGCCATCAACGGCGCGCGCAAATATATTGGCGACAAGCTCACTCGCGTGACCAAGCCGCACAAAATACTAGACCCGAAACACGGACCGCTCATCGCGATCCGGCTAAACATCCTGACCCGCAAGACACTCGGCGGTCTGCATACCAATCTCGACGCCCAGGTGCTGGACGCGCGGGGCGAGCCGATTGCCGGGCTCTACGCCGCCGGCGAAGTGGCGGGCGGCGGTGGCGGCGGCTATCACGGCTATAACGCGTTGGAAGGTACGTTCCTCGGCAGCTGCATCTTTTCCGGCCGCAAAGCCGGGCGGCATCCGGCGGGGCGGTGATGCTATTGCCCAAAAGCTGACTCAAATGCCGGGCATTGCGGCAGGGACATCAGGGCAATCAGGTGAAGAACGATACCCCCACCCCTAACCCCTCCCCACAAGGGGGAGGGGAACTTGGCGTCGGCATTTCCGCATCCCCCTCCCCCTTGTGGGGAGGGGTTAGGGGTGGGGGTGCTCCAGTTGCCAGACAGGAAATCCGGCAATGATCTATTCTTCTCGGGCCGTGATCGCTCTGCTTGCCGTTCTGGCCAGCAATGCTTCCGCACAGGAAACCGCTGAAACCCGGCCTGCCACCAGTGAGCCGGCCTATTTCGAGGTAGTAGGCATCGCTGACAACGATCTTTTGAACCTTCGTGCGACGGCGTCTGCCGGCGGCATGGTCATCGGCCGGTTGCCGAACGGGTCGCGGGTCAAAAACCTCGGCTGCAGCGAAGTCAAAGGCTATCGCTGGTGCAAGATTGTCGATCTTGTCGACGCCAAGGTCGCAGGTTGGGCCGCGGAGCGCTATCTGGTCGAAACGGCGGTCGACCCGGCCGAACTGCCTTCTGAAGCGCCTGCCGATTCGGCCTCGCAAGGCGCGGATGTTGCCGCGCTGCCGAGCGACAAGACCGAAGCCCCAAAGACCGGCTTCGACGCGACAGGCATCATCCCCTGTGCCCGCCAATTCGGCCAGCCGATGAGCCTGTGCCAGGCCGGCGTGGTGCGCGGCGACGCGGGGCAGGCCATCATATCTGTGACATGGCCGGAAGGCGGCGAACGCATTATCCGCTTCCGCGACGGCAAGCCGGAAAGCTCGAACGCGGAAGAGGAATTCCGTTTCACGCGCGAGGCGGACTTGAACATGATCCGCATCGGCAAGGGCGAGCGTTTCGAGATCCCCGACGCTTTGCCGTTCGGTGGGTAACATTCAAGATCATGAAAATTCGGGGACCAACGCAAAGGCTGGTCCCCAGGCTGCCTGAGCTTCAAAGCTTCTCGACGGGAATCCAGCGACGGTCGCGTCGCTTCGACGGAATTGTTCGCGCCGGGTCGGTGATGAACTGGTGGAACCGCGCGGCGCCCGTCCGTCGCCAGCCGTTTTCGGCCAGCATGCGCTCCGGGTCGTACGCCAATTGCTCGAAGGGGCGATCGAAAACCGCATAAGTGGCGGCAGGAAGAACAATGCGGTCCAGCCCGCGCACCGGCACGCGCAGCGATTGTTCGAGGACGGCTGCGTGGAAATTGACGTGGCAATCCAGGTTGAACGTGAACGATTCGTCATCGACGACAGAAAACACGTCCCACTCCGCCCGGTTCGAACCGGATCGGGTCAGCGTGTTCAGCATGCCGTCGAAGGTCTGATAGCCTTCCCGACAGATGCCGGAATAGGGCGCTGCGAGGCAGACCAGCGGCTCGTCCAATCGCACGATGCGCATGGGCAGCACTGGTTTGGCCGGACCGAGCTTCAGAAATGTGCTGGCGCACATGTTGAACTGTCGGTTGAAGGCGTGTGCGAAAGCCTGGCCGCTGGAATATCCGGAGTTGGCCGCTACGCGGGCAATCGGATCGCCGCGCCGCAAGGCCTGCGCCGCGAAGTCGAGCTGGATGCGCCGGGCGGTCGCCAGCGGCGGCGTGCCGAAGATCGAGTGCCAGGCGCGTACAAGGTGCTCGCCGGACCAGCAGGCAATGTCGGCAAGCCGATCGAGGTTGACGCGGTCGTCGATGTCGCCGCGGAGCCGCCCCAGAGACGTCTCGATCATATGATCGAGCACGCGCCGGATGCGACGACGGTTGTTCAGGAAGGACGATGATCGTTGCATGGGCTCGGATGCGATCCTATTTCGGTGCGGCTCGACGCATTGCTCTGCGTCCAGCCACACCGGGAACGGGCACGGAGTCTATGCCCTATTCGATGCTCATGAAACGTGTCGGGTGAACGTTCATGACATTCTCCTGAAAACCTTTGAGTTTCGAGGACACGACATTGCGGTTCGAGTAGTAGAGCAGCGGGATGTTGCCCTGATCGTCCATCAGCACGCGTTCGGCCTCGGCAAGCGCCTTCATCCGCTCGGCCGGCACCGCGGCAGCCTCGGCGGCTTTCCTCAGAGCGTCTTCGAATTGGGGCTTGTCGTAATTCGAATGGTTGTTGCCGCTGGCCTTGGCGGAGATACCGAGGAAGGTCTCCGGGTCCTTGTAGTCCGCGATCCAGCCAGCGCGAGCCATATCGTAGTCGCCCTTGTGCTCGAGATATTCGTAGTGGGTCTTGGTGTCGGTATTGAGCAGCGACACCTCGATGCCGAGCGGCCGAAGCTGTTCCTGGATCGCGACGGCGGTATTCTTGTGGTTCTCGCCGCTGTTATAGCGCAGCTCCATTTTCAATGGCTTGTCCGGACCGTAACCCAGCTCGGCCAACACCTTTGCCGCCTCATCCTCGCGGTCGATCGGCGACTTGTCGCGCCAGGAAATAAGCGCCGGCTCATAGCCTTCGATGCCCGGCGGCACCATGGAATAGCCGGGCAGCATCGTATTTTGCCACACCTTCTCGGCGAGGAAGTCGCGGTCGATCGCCATGGAGACGGCATGGCGCAGCTTCGGATTGTTCCACGGCTCCTTCTTCCAATTCAGGGCGTAATAGTAGGTGCCCAGATATGGCCCGATCCGGACCTGATCGCCAAATTTTTCCTTCAGCGCGGCAAGCTGTTCGGTCGGCAGATCGTCGTTGGAGAGAATTTCGCCCGCCTCGAAGCGCTTCATGGCGGTCGAACGGTCTTCGGTGGGAATGTAGTTGATCTTGTCGATCTTCACGTTCGCTGCGTCGTGGAAAAGGTCGTTCTTCACCAGCTCGATATGGTCGTTGGGGATGAAGACGGTCAGCTTGTAGGCGCCGTTCGACACCAGATTGCCCGGCTTCGCCCAGTCGTTGCCGTGTTTTTCGACCGCCGCTTTCTGAACCGGGAAGGACGCATGGTGCGTCAGCATTTCCAGGAAATAGGGCGTCGGGTTGTTGAGCGTGACCTCCAGCGTCATGTCGTCGAGCGCCTTGACGCCGAGCTCTTCCAGCTTTGCCTTGCCTGTATTCACGGCCTCGGCATTCTTGATGATATAGAGCATGGAGGCGTATTCGCAGGCGGTGGCCGGATCCTGCACCCTCTGCATGGAAAAGACGAAGTCGTGCGCTGTCACCGGCGAACCGTCCGACCATTTTGCTCCCTGACGCATCTTGAAGGTGTAGGTCTTGCCGTCGTCCGAGACGGTCCAGCTTTCGGCGGCGCCCGGGATTGGCTCGGCGTTCATATCGGGCATCAGCAGGCCCTCGAACAGGTCGACCTGGATGTTGTTCTCATAGATCGTGGAGGTCTTGTGCGGATCGAGCGATTCCGGATCGGCTGAGTTACCGCGATTGTAGACGACCTCGGCGAAGGCCGTGCCGAGGATGGAGCTGGAGCACAGGATCGTGGTCGTCAGCGCGGCCACACGCAGGAAGGAGATGGACATGGTTGTGGTTCCCGAATTCTTGTCGTTTTTGGCCTCGGGATACGGAATCCCGAGCGTGGCAACGGGATATCACGCACAACTTCGGCGGGTGTGATCGCAATTGACGAGTTTGCGCTTGGCCAAACAGCTGGCCGTCATTGGTCCTGACAAGCTTGCGGTTGCGGTGTCGGGCTGCCTCGTCTAACCGGGATCGGCCGGTTTCGAACGACAGGACGATGCGATGACGAACACGCTGTACGGTTTCAAGAGCTGCGACATGGTCAAGAAGGCGCGCAAATGGCTGGACGATAACAAGGTCCCGTACGATTACTTCGACTACCGCGCCGAGAAGCTTGATCCAAAGACGGTGGACGACTGGTTCGCCCGCGCCGGCTGGGAGACGGTGTTCAACCGCAATTCGACGACGTTCAAGGAATTGCCGGACAGTGAAAAGCAGGGCATCGACAAGGCAAAGGCTAAAAGGATGATTTTGGCCGAAACGAACCTGATCAAGCGCCCAGTGCTGGATACGGGCGACAAGCTGGTGTTCGGGTTCAAGCCGGAGACGTTTGGCGCGGCGCTGGGGCGGTGAACGAAATGCTGGGTGGCCGCCTGCACGCTGTATTGATGGCGCAGTTTGTAGCTGCGCACCAAAACATCTGGAACCGCCGCCTACACCTTGTCGGTATCCCGATTCTTTTGTTGTCGGGCGTTTTGTGGATCGCTGCTCCGTTTGTAACGGGATTGTGGGTTTGGCCGGCGATCCTGATGCCTCTTGGCTTTGCCTGTCAGTTCCTTGGCCACGCCATCGAAGGAAACCGGCCGGAGGTTTTCTCCGACTGGCGTTTTTTCTTCATCGGCATCGAATGGTGGAGCCGGTTGGTGCGCGGCCAGGTTTGATATCGCCAACCCACAACCAACCGTCTTTGGCGGCGGAGCGAACCTACGCCCACTCGCCCTTGCGCCTTCACAGGCTATCGCGCCGCGCGCGAGTTGGATGGCGGTTCTAGCGTAATGCGGAGCGTGTGACCGACCGCTTCCGCATATCGCCTCAGCGTGCTCGTGTTGGGCTTCCCGCGCCCGCTCTCCAAGCGGCTGACAGCACTTTCGGTCGTGCCCATACGCTCGGCGACTTCGGCCTGTGTAAGATGCGCGCGAGCACGCGCCTGAATCATGGAATTGATCAAAACAAACTCGTCTTCGAGCGCCTCATAGGCAGCGCGATACGCCAAATCATTGGCCATGTTCTGCTCATGCAAATCGCGTGCATCGATCGTCTTCATCATAAAACTTCCTTCGCCCGCTGTCGGGCCAATTCCAATTCGTGACCCAGCGTCTTTTGAGTCTTCTTTATGAAAACCCGCACAATGATGACCCGCCGCCCGGTCGCCGTCACGTAGATCGCCCGCGCGATCCCGTCTTTGCCAGTCACGCGCAACTCCCACAGCTTGTCTCCGAGCGGTCTTACCCAGTCGCGCGGCAGGTGAATCAGGCCGTTTTGGCGGATGATGTCCACCATGCGCGCCAACCGCGCCCCATGTCGGCAGGCAGCAATGCTTCCTCGGCCGCCGCAGCATGCAGATATTCGACGGTCCACATGTAACTGAACTTAGCAAAAATGCTAAGCTCGTGTCCATGGAATTATTATGAGGCAAAGTCTGGATATAGCGAACCTACGTCCACTCGCCCTTGCGCATGACCGGCGTTCGGCCGCCGTCCTTGTCCAGCCCGTCGATGTCGATCTCGCCCGAGCCGATCATCCAGTCGATATGGATCAGGCTCTTGTTGCCGCCCTTGGCCGCGATCTCCTCGGGCGTCAGCTTGTCGCCGTCGATGAAGCAATCCGAGTAACACTGGCCGAGCGCGATGTGGCAGGCGGCGTTTTCGTCGAACAGCGTATTGTAGAAGAGCAGGCCGCTGGCCGAGATCGGCGAGGAATGCGGCACCAGCGCCACTTCACCGAGGCGGCGCGCGCCCTCATCGGTGTCGAGCACCTTCAACAGCACCTGTTCGCCCCTCGAAGCGCGGGCCTCGATGATCTTGCCGCCCTCGAAACGCATCTCGATATTGTCGATCAGCGTACCCTGATGCGACAGCGGCTTGGTCGAGCGCACATAGCCGTCGACGCGCAGCGCGTGCGGCGTCGTGAACACCTCTTCGGTCGGAATGTTCGGATTGCAGGTGACGCCGTTCTTGGCCAGCGATGCGCCGCCCTTCCAGGCATGATCGTCAGCGAGGCCGACGGTCAAGTCGGTGCCTGGCCCCTTGAAATGCAGAGCGTGGAAGCGCTGCTGATTGAGAGCGGCCGTGCGCTTGTGCAGGGCGGCGTTGTGCGTCTTCCAGGCCGCGACGGGATCGTCGTTGTCGATGCGCGAGACGGAAAAGATGGCGTCGGCGAGCTTGGCCACCGCGACGTCTTCGTCATCATCCGGGAACATCTGCTTGGCCCATGATGGGTTTGGATAGGAGAGGATCGACCAATTGATGTCGAAGCCCGCGATCTTCTCCAGCGCCGGCCTGTAGGCCATGGAATTGGCCTTGTTGGCGCGGGCGACCTTTTCCGGGTCCTGCTCCGAGAGCAGCATCGGGTTTTCGCCATAGATGCCGAGCCGCGCGGTGTTTTCGCCGAACGCCTTCGCCATTCCCTCGTAGAGCCAGCCAGCGGCGCGGTCGAAGCTGACGTCCTGTCCCTCGCGATAACGCGCCAGCGTCAGCTCCTCGTCGGAATAGAGCGTGGTGACCAGACCGGCCCCGGCCTTGTAAGCCTGCTCCGCCACCTTTCGCGCCAAGGGCGCGGCAGCTATCGGGGCTGTCATGATCAGGTCTTGACCGGCCTGGAGGCCAAGCCCTACCTTCACCGCCACTTCGGCGAGTTTTTCCAGTTTTGCGGGATCGATGGTTTCGCGATTACGCGGATACGAGCTCATGACGTCTCTCTTCATAGGAATGAGGTGGCGAACAAATAGGCCGCCAGCAGCCGAATGTCACGGCGCTTGACGCGATCCAGCGGCCAGAACGGAGGGTACAGGAGGTTCAGGCGGCGTCACGGCGGGACGATCGGGAGCGCGCACCTCATCGTGCAGCCAGCGGGCGAAATTGCGAACCTTCTGCTCCGGTGCGCGCTTTGCCGACGTGCAGAAATAGTAGCCGAGTCCCGTAGCTGCCTTAATTCCGAACGGCGCAACCAGCCTTCCGTCGCGCAATGCCTCGCCGGCCAGCAGGTCCCAGGCGAGCATGACGCCATGGCCGGCCAGTACCGATTCCAGGCAAAGGAAAGGATCGGAAAAATGCGCGCCGGGCAGCATCTGGATAGGTTCGACGCCTGCCGCCTCGAACCACGCCTTCCAGCCCAGCATGGAATTGTCGTCGGTGATCGCCCAGGCATGGGCGAGGTCGCCGATGGTTTTCAGATGTTTCGCCATGGCAGGCGTGCAGACGGGAAATTCATGGATTTCGAACAACAGTTCGGCGCTCACGCCTGGCCAGCGGCCATTGCCGAGGCGGATAGCGGCGGCCACATCGGAATGGTCGAGATTGACGAGCTGAGGCGAGGCATCGATGCGCAGAAGAACATCAGGATAAAGGCGGAAGTGCCGCGACAGGCGCGGCATCAGCCAGCGCATGGCGAACACCGATGCGACGGTGATGACAAGTGTCTTGTCGGCGTCGGCCATGGCGACTGCTGCCGCCAGCTCGTCGAAGCCCGCTGTCAGCCGCCGCCCGAAGGCGACGCCGAAGGGGGTGGGCGCAAGTCCGGTCGGCGTGCGGTCGAACAGCGTTTTGCCGAGTTGGGCTTCGGCGCGAGCGATATGCTGGCTGACGGCGCTCGGCGACACGCCGAGTTCCGTAGCGGCCTTCTGCAACGACCCGCCCCGCAACACGGCTTCCACCGCCCGCAGGCCGTTGAGGTGTACCTGATTTAGCGTTGGCATGAAGTTTTTCTAAACCGTTGCTCGGCAAATCTCAATTGCCGAATTGTTAAAAAGAAAGGATTGTGAGCAGGAAAGGAGATACAGCAATGCTGAAGTTTATCTTATCTCAGTTTCGCCGCCGGGCTCGCCCGGGCCGACCTGCTAGGGAAGAGGTGCTGTGCTTGCAATGGGTGCGCGACCCGCTGTCTCACCCGGTTCTCGACAGCATGAGCGAGCGAGAGCTGGGTGATTTGCCGTTCAGGCGGTGACAAGTTGCGTATGATGCTAGCTGACGCCAGAGCCCGTGAAGAACCGGCGCTTAACGGGTTGATACCGAAAGGTGCACCGGCCGAGGCTGTTGGCCCAGCGCTTGGTCCGGTCCTTGTCTTGCGCCAGGAGTTAGCGGCGGCCTAACTCGCCGTCGATGTCCGCCGCCTCTCAATCACCACTGCGCTTGGCCTTTGCAGGTATGATCGGCATGGCGGTCGCGATGGGCGTTGGACGCTTCGTCTATACGCCGATCCTGCCCGGAATGATGGAGGCGTTGCAGTTCACGCCCGCCGAGGCCGGGTGGATCGCTTCGGCCAACTATCTCGGCTACCTGCTCGGCGCGTTCGCGGCGGCTGGCGCTTGGGCCGCCGGCCGCGAACGTGGTCTGATGCTGGCTGGTCTCGCTTCGAGTGCGCTGCTGGCGACTGTGATGGCGCTGACAGACAGCGTGGCGGCGTTCCTGGCGATCCGCTTTCTGGCGGGGCTGGCCAGCGCCTTTGTCATGGTGTTTCTGGCCTCGATCGTCTTCGGCAGGCTGAACGCCGCAGGCCGTTCCGACCTGCAAGCCCTGCATTTCGCCGGCGTTGGCATCGGCATTGCCATCTCCTCGCTGATGATGGCGGCGTTGGTCATATTCGATGCGCGCTGGCCGGCCGGCTGGATCTGGTCCGCCGTCATCTCGGCCGTCGGCTTGCTGCTCGTTTGGCGGATGATAGACGCAAGCGCCGTTCCCAAGGCGGCGAACCATCGCGAGCCCGCTTTGCCGAAATCAGGCGTCCTGTTGCGACTGATCGTGGCCTATGGGCTGTTCGGCTTCGGTTACGTCATCACGGCAACCTTCCTCATCGCCATCGTGCGACAGGAAGAAGGAAGCCGGCTGTTCGAGACCGCTGTCTGGCTGGTGGCGGGCCTGGCCGCTGCGCCATCGGTGTTTGTATGGGCCGTTCTCTCGCGCCGCATTGGCCCGGCCAGGACTTTTATTGCCACTTGCCTAGTCGAAGCCGTCGGCGTCGCAGCAAGCGTCGGCCTCGGCGGCGCGGCCGGCCCGCTGCTCGGTGCGTTCTTGCTCGGGGGTACATTTGTGGCTGCCACAGCCTTTGGCCTTCGCGCCGCGGCCTTGCTGGCTCCCGAAACACCGCGCAGAATCTTTGCGCTGATGACGGCGTCCTTCGGTGTCGGCCAGATCATAGGACCTATCGTGGCCGGACTGCTGGCGCATGCAACGGGCAGCTATTTTGCGGCCTCGATGGCAGCTTCGGTTGCGTTGATCATGGCCGCAGGGATTGCCTGGCCACGCCGAACAGCGGCGTGAGATGAAGAGAATGTAATCTGTTGGAAAGCCCCCGGACCATTTCTTTGCCGCAAAATCTATGACTTGATGCCGGCGAATCGCAACTTAGCCGGCCGCGTCAGCGTGCTGTGTTCAAGCACAGGAAGGCACCGCTCTTGTTTGTCTCCTTCTTTCCAAAGCCGAAGCTGTTTTTCATCAGCGCGGCGTTGTGGAGCCTCGTCTTGGTTCTGGCCTGGTTTTACGGCGGCGCACAGCTAGGCGCCACCTTCGGATTGCCGCCTGATCCGCCCGATGCGCAGCCGATCATCGGCATCAGCGTGTTCCTGTCGAAGCCGTTTCTCTGGTTCTACGTCTACTACGTCTTTGGGGTTCTGGCCTTCTACCTATTCTGGAAGGTCTACTCCCCACATCCCTGGCAGGAATGGTCGATCCTCGTATCGGCGGTGATCCTGTTCTTCGTCTATTTTTCCGTCCAGGTCTCCGTCGCGGTCAATAACTGGTACGGGCCGTTCTGGGACTACGCCCAAGGCGTGATGGCGAAACAGACCACAACCACCGAGACAGAATATTATGGCAAGGCGTTGAGCTTTGTCTGGCTGGCCCTGATGGGCATGAATGTTTCGGTGATCAACGCTTTCATCGTCAGCCATTGGATCTTTCGCTGGCGCACAGCGATGAACGACTACTACATGAGCTACTGGCCCAAGGTGCGCCATATCGAGGGTGCATCGCAACGCGTCCAGGAAGACACGATGCGCTTCTCTCAGATCATGGAGGGGTTGGGCGTCAGTTTCGTCGATTCCATCATGACGCTGATCGCGTTCATGCCCGTCATGATACGTCTTCAAACCCACATCAGCGAACTTCCGCTGTTCGGGCCGATGGAAAACCCGCTCCTGATCGCCGCGATCGTCTGGTGTGTCTTCGGCACGCTTGCTCTCGTCATTGCCGGCATCAAGCTACCTGGCCTTCAGTTCCGCAACCAACGCGTCGAAGCCGCTTATCGCAAGGAACTCGTTTACGGCGAAGATCACGCCGACCGGGCGCAGCCGCCGACCGTGCGCGAACTCTACGATAATGTGCGCAAGAACTATTTCCGGCTCTATTTCCACTACGTCTACTTCAACATCGTCCGATACACCTATCTGCAGGCGAACGGTATCATCGCGCTGGTATTGCTCGGACCCTCAATCGTGGCCGGCAAGATCACCTTCGGCGCCTACAACCAGATCGCCTACGCGTTCTCGCAGGTGTCGAGTTCGTTCCTGTTCCTGGTCAATTCCTGGTCGACCATTGTGGAACTGCTGTCGGTGCATAAACGTCTGCGCGCTTTCGAGGCGGCGATCGTCGGGGAGGCGCTGCCCGAGATCGACCAGCGTTATCTGGAGCGGCAGAAGGCTGGCGTCGATCCGGAAGAGCAGCCGGCAAGCTGACCTGGCTCAGCCGCCGGCATCAGCCGGCGGCTTACCGACCCGTCGCAGATAGTCGCTGTAGGTGACGCAGGCGACTTGCCGTTTGCCGCACGTCTCTTCGGCGAAACGTTCTAGCGCGCGCCAATAGGCCGCGCCGTTCATCAGGGAAAAGTGGAAGCCGATCTGGAGCGGTATCCGCCTGCCTCGATACTGTGCGTCGAAGGCCTCGCGGAAGGCCTTCAGCGTACGCTCTTCGAAGATGCCTTCCTTGTCGGCCCGCTCGAAGCCGCCGGAGTGGCGCACGAACAGATTGTAGTCCATGGCGATGACGCGGCGCTCGTCCGGCCCTTCGGGGATCTGCGGTAGGGCAAAACGCGCCGGCTTGTCGACCAGATCGGGCGTCATCGGCCCCTTCGACACGCCGCTGGCGTCATAGGTGAAGCCGGCTGTGTCGAGCGCCCGGAACATGGCCTTGTTGGTAGACAGATAGGGCGCGCGAAAGCCATGGACCGAATCGGTGATGCCCCGCCAGCCCGCGGGCTCGGGGCCAAGACCGTTGAGCGTGTAAGCGCCGGCGAGAATGGTCTTGAACTGGCCTAGCTCTGAAGCCCAATCGGCATGGCCCCAGCCCTTGCCATCGAAATGACCGCAGCCATGGCTGCCCATCTCATGGCCTTCCTTGGATGCAAGGCGTATCTGGTAAAGCCGCTGCTCGACCTCCTCTTTCGATCGCGCGAAACCGATATTGGAACTGCCGGGCTTCATGCTCGGCGGGTGGTATGTCTTGCGAGTCTCGGGCGACAGCAGAAACACGCAGGACAGGAAATAGGTGAATTTTGCGCCGGTCCGCTGCGCCAGAGCGCGCGAACGCCGCCATTGCGATAGCTCATGGGCGCTATCGAACGAGATCAGCACATATTGGACAGGCTGCGATTTCGCATGCGGCGGGTCGGCTAAGCTGGCACTGATCGAGGCAAGCAGTGCGGCGCCAACACCGAACGCACGAAACGGAACAGACAGAAACATCGGGCGCTCAATGGCTGGACGAACCTTTCCAGCCGGTTACCGGTGCAATGTGGCCGGGCTCTGACGCCGCGTTGCAAGCGTCCAGCATTTCTTTATCCTCCCCGTCCAGCCAGCCGCTGCCAGCCAAGGGACGATTTATGCTGCTCCTTATCCTCGGCCTGATCATATTTTTCGGTATCCATTCGGTGCGAATTCTCGCGCCGGCCTGGCGCGACCAGCGCATCGCATCGATGGGCGAGGGGCCGTGGAAAGGCGTTTACTCGCTCGTCTCCCTGATAGGTCTTGTCCTGATCATCTGGGGTTTTGGCATGGCCCGCACGCAGACCGGCATGCTTTACAACCCACCGGTTTGGCTGCGTCATGTCGCGCTGCTCTTGATGCTTTTCTCCTTTGTTTCCTTGATGGTCTTCAATCTGCCCGCCGGCAGGCTGAAGCCGATCCTCAAGCATCCGTTCCTTATCTCGGTGAAGACCTGGGCGGTGGCGCATCTTCTCGCCAACGGCGAAACAGCGTCGGTCGTGTTGTTCGGCGCGGTGCTGGCTTGGGCGGTGTGGGACCGCATCGCGGTCGGCAAACGCGGCGAGGCTGTGCCTCCGCCGGGGCCGGTGAAATGGGACATCATCGCCGTCGTTAGCGGGCTGGCGCTCTATCTGTTGTTCATATGGAAACTGCACGAATGGTTGATCGGCGTCGCGCCACTCGCATGACGCGAATTTGACCGCCACCCCTTCCACCGGACCAAAATTCCGCTAAAAGGCGGGCGCAATCGTCGCCCACGCGGCGAAACCGGGCTTTGATTTGATGTCGGACGACAGTTTTTTTCGTGAGGTCAATGAGGAGATTCGCCAGGATCAGGCGAAGGCTCTGTGGGACCGCTTTGGCCCGGCCGTGCTCGGCTTGGCGGCGCTGATCGTCGTCGGCACCGGCGCATTTGTCGCTTGGGAATATTGGCAGACCTCCAAGGCCAACACCGCCGGCGACGCCTTTTCGCAAGCGTTGACGCTCGCTCGTGATGGAAAGAACGACGAAGCGCTTGCCGCATTGAAGGCGCTCGAAACGGATGGCTACGGCGCCTATCCGATCTTGGCGCGGATGCGCTCGGCGACCGTTCTGGCCGACAAAGGCGACTTCAAAGGCGCGGTCGACGCATTCGACGCGGTGGCCGCCGACGGCTCGATTCCGATGTCGATCCGCGACCTGGCGCGCCTGCGCGCCGCCTACCTGCTCGTCGACAACGGAACCTATGCCGAGGTGGCGCAGCGCGCCGAGGAATTGTCTGCAGACACCAACCCGCTGCGCGCTTCGGCGCGCGAGGCGCTGGCGTTGTCGGCCTGGAAGGATGGCAAGGCCAGCGACGCGCTAAAGCTGTTCGAGCAGATCAGCAATGACGACCAAGCGCCGCAAAATGCCCGCCAGCGCGCCGGGATGATGGCCGAGCTGATCCGCGGCTCCGGCGTCACGTCGTAAATTTCTGGATGGCGATTCAAGCTTATACCCCCACCCCTAACCCCTCCCCTCAAGGGGGAGGGGGGCTCGCCAGCGTTGCCGCAAAGTCCCCCTCCCCCTTGTGGGGAGGGGTTAGGGGTGGGGGTATTTTGGCCTCCGGTTTATCGTGACATTCAAGATCGCCATCATCGGCCGGCCTAACGTCGGCAAGTCGACACTTTTCAACCGGCTGGCCGGCAAGAGGCTGGCGCTTGTTGATGATACGCCGGGCGTCACCCGAGACCGCCGCGTCCACCCGGCAAAGCTCTACGACATCGACTTCGAGGTGATCGACACCGCCGGTTTCGAGGATGCGGACGCGGAAAGCCTTGCCGGCCGTATGCGCCAGCAGACGGAGATCGCCATAGACGAGGCCGACCTGATCTTCTTCATGGTCGACGCCAAGGCTGGCGTGATGCCTGATGATCGCACCTTTGCCGAGATCGTGCGCAAGTCGGGCAAGCCTGTGGTGCTTGTCGCCAACAAATCGGAAGCGCGTGGCTCCGACGCCGGTTTCCTGGAAAGCTGGGAACTTGGCCTTGGCGAGCCGGTGCCGATCTCGGCCGAGCACGGACAGGGCCTGCCCGACCTGCGCGACGCGGTGGTCGAGGCGCTGGGCGAAGAGCGCGTTTTCCCGCCGGAGGAAGAGGACGACGAGCCGACCGAGCCGCTGATCGGCGAAGACATCGCCGAAAGCGAAGCCGACGAGGAGCCGACCTACGACGACACCAAGCCGATGCGCATTGCCGTCGTTGGCCGCCCGAACGCGGGCAAGTCGACGCTGATCAACGCGCTGATCGGCGAGGAACGGCTGCTGACCGGTCCGGAAGCCGGCATCACGCGCGATTCGATATCCGTAGACTGGGACTGGCGCGGCCGGCGCATCAAGCTGTTCGATACGGCCGGCATGCGTCGCAAGGCCAAGGTGCAGGAGAAGCTTGAAAAGCTGTCGGTCGCCGACGGTCTGCGGGCGATCCGCTTCGCCGAGGTCGTCATCATCGTGCTCGACGCGACGATCCCTTTCGAGAAGCAGGATCTGCAGATCGCCGACCTGATCATCCGCGAGGGCAGGGCGCCGGTGATCGCCTTCAACAAATGGGATCTGATCGAGGACCGGCAGGCGGTGCTGGCCGGTCTTCGCGAAATGACCGAGCGGCTGCTGCCGCAAGTGCGCGGGCTGCAAGCGGTACCGGTTTCCGCCGAGACCGGCCGTGGGCTGGACAAGCTGATGGACGCCGTCATCCGCACGCACCAGACCTGGAACCGCCGCGTCTCCACCGGCAAGCTGAACCGCTGGCTGGAAGGCATCATCGCCCACCACCCGCCGCCCGCGGTCGCCGGCCGCAGATTGAAGATCAAATATGTGACGCAGGCGAAGACGAGACCGCCGGGTTTCGTGCTGTCTGTCTCGCGGCCGGAAGCCTTTCCGCAATCCTATGTGCGCTACCTGACCAACAGCCTGCGTGAGAGCTTCGACATGCCCGGTGTCCCGATCCGCGTGGCGCTTCGGGCGACGGACAACCCGTTCGCCGGTAAGGCGAAGAAGCAGGGGTAGTGCGACAAATCGGCAATTGGGCGGGACAGCCATATGACGATCTCGATCAAAAAGTGGGACGCCACCAGCTACTTGAAGACAGCGGACGATGTAGCGGCCTACCTCGAAGCTGTGGCTGAAGACGGTGATGCCAAGGAATGGCTACGGGCGTTGGATATCGTGTCACGCTCCGATGGCATGCAGGAAATCATCAGAATCGCCGGCCTCAATGCGGATGATGGTTACGGGCGCTAGTTGAGCGCAGATTTGAGGCGTAGCTAAACAATGATCGATCGCGTATTGGCCCAAGTCGCGAACGGTATCTTGGCGCTGCCGTATGAGCGATCGATCGTGGCGGTCGACGGGGTCGATGGAGCCGGAAAGACGACCTTAGCTGATGAGCTTGCCGGTGAGTTAAGAAAGAGACGAGTCAGCGTTGTTCGTGCGAGCGTAGACGGCTTTCATAATCCGCGTAGCGTTCGCTACGCTCGAGGGCGGGCCAGCCCTGAAGGCTATTTTCTCGATTCTTATAACTATTCGGCGCTGCGGCATTTCCTGATCGACCCCTTTACGGCCGGTGCGCTGCAAGTGCATACCACGCGTTTCGACCACCGTTCCGACAGCGTTATCACTGACGCGATCGCTGACATTTCCGGCACTTGCATTCTTTTGCTGGACGGCATTTTCCTTCATCGGGATGAACTTCAGGGTCTGTGGAGCTTCGGCATTTTCCTTGATGTTCCCTTCGAGGAAACATTTCGCCGCATGGCCATTCGCGATGGTTGTTCCCCTGATCCATTTGTCGAACAAAACCGGCGCTATGTAGAAGGCCAATCGATCTATCGTCGCCTATGCAATCCGCGCAGACGCGCAACTCTCGTGATCGACAACGCCGTCATAGGAGGCAGGACAATTATCCGCGGAGAGCAAGCATAAACTTGGCTTCGATGGCGTCGAGACAGCTCATGCAGCCGCAGCGCGTTAACCGCTCATCAAGGTTAATGCTTCATTTTTGCTCCCGGGTACGGTTGCGTCCGGGAGTGTTGGTGTGGATTGGGTTCGCGTTGCGCGGCGCACGGTCGCTTATTGCCAAAATTGGACTGCGCTCGCACCGGCTGCTGCCCCAGTCAGGGGCCTCTCGTCTCTCGCCCCTACCGCAAAAAGGTCGATGCGAGGTCGCGGACAAAAAGCGATCGCGTGGCCGAAACTCGATCGCTCTCACGTCGCGCCAGCCCTGATTGGTCTGGCGCTCTGGGTCGGCTTCCCGACGACAGTCGCCTTGCAGGACATGACCTCGATGATCACCGGCGCCGACGCCAACGCGTCGCGCTGGAACGCCTATGTTCAAAAGTCGGTTGCCGGTTCGGTGCAGGCCGCCGACATGCCCTTTGCAGACAAGTCCGTCCGGGCGGGCGTGGTGTCTGGGGGCGGCATGGCCGTGCCGGGCGTCGGCAAGGTCGCGTTCCGCGAAAAGGCGGTGCGGGAATCGACGCCTGATGAAGCGCGCATCGTGCGCTCCGACAAGGGCGACCGCCTGTTGCAGATGGCCCCGGTTGCGCCGCCGAAAGCCTTCACTGCTGGTTCGGTCTTTGATCGCACCAGCTCCCTGATGCGCCCGGCCTTCGACATGCAAGAGAAGCTCGTCTTCGCCAAGTCGCCGATCCAGGGTAAGGAAATTCAGATCGCCGCGGCTTTCCACGCGACAGAAGACAATCCCGTCGATCCGGCGGTGCCGTCCTATCTGGCCGAACTGGTCAACAACGACACCGCCGACATCCTGGCCACCGCCTATGCGCCGGCCGAGCCGGACTATGCCAAGGCGTCGCCGTTCGAGAGCCTGCTCAATGAGGACCCGAATGGCGGCCGCTTTATTCCGCCGCGCGGCAAGGGCGATCATGCCTGGATGAGCCAACCCCTTCCGGAGATCGTCTTTTCGGCCAAGGAGCAGCAATGCCTCGCCAACGCCATCTATTTCGAGGCGCGCGGCGAGTCGACGCGCGGCCAGGCGGCTGTGGCGCAGGTGGTGTTGAACCGCGTTCGCAATCCGACCTATCCGAAAACCATCTGCGGGGTCGTCTATCAGAACGACAGCTGGTTCAACCGCTGCCAGTTCTCGTTTGCCTGCGACGGCAGGCCGGATCTGATCTCCAGCCTGCCGCACTATCGCAAGGCGCAGGATATCGCCATGGCCGTGACCGCCGGCAAGATTTTCATCCCCGAAGTCGGCTCATCGACCCACTATTATGCCCAATATGTCAGCCCCGGCTGGGCCCGCGCGATGAACAAGATGACCAAGATCGGGCTGCATATTTTCTACCGCACCAAGAATGGCGGATGGAGCTGAACACCCAAGCCATGGAGTGATTCCGTCGGTCAGGATGTCGCACCCGCTTAAGCTTCTGATTTTGAATAAGAAAATAGATGCGACAGAGTCCCTTGCCTCGGCTTGACGGGTGAGGGACCCCCCACTATGTTGCGCGCGACTTTGACAGCGGACAGCCAGCATCTGGTTGCCGGGCGAGGAGGTTGCGGTGGCCAAGGCGACCGGGCGCGACGAAGCCGGCAAATCTGGGCCTGAAACGACGGCCCAAACAGCCATCCGCGATGACGAATTGGAGCGCCGCCGGCGCGAGCTCGAAGCCGTTCTTGCCGAACGAAACGAGCAGGCGAGGGTGGCCAAGGAAGGCGCGAAGGCGGACAATGCCGGCTTCGGCCAGGCGCTGAAGCTTTCCAGCGAATTTATCGCTGGGGTAGTTGTCGGCGGCGGGCTAGGCTGGATAATCGACCGCTGGCTGGGGACGTCGCCCTGGGGGCTGATCGTCTTTCTGCTTTTAGGCTTCGGCGCGGGCGTGCTAAACGTCATGCGATCCGCGGGCCTGGTCGCCGAAGCGGGCATTCGGACCAAGCCGCGGGACGGCGGCGGGCCGGAAACGAAATGAAAAATGCGCCTTCGGGCGCGGCAACCGAGGGGGCTTGAGTGTCCAACGATCCAATCCATCAGTTTCAGATCGCGAAATGGATTCCGATCGAAATCGGCGGCATGGATTTCTCCTTCACCAACTCGTCGGCCTTTATGGTCGCGACGGCGGCGCTCGCCGGCGGTTTCCTTTATCTGACGACGTCGAACCGGGGCCTGATCCCAAGCCGCCTGCAGTCGATCTCGGAAATGTCTTATGAGTTCGTCGCCAACATGCTGCGCGACGCTGCCGGCTCACACGGCATGAAGTTCTTTCCCTTCGTGTTTTCGCTCTTCATGTTCGTGCTGGTGGCCAATCTGCTTGGCCTCTTCCCGTACTTCTTCACGGTGACCAGCCACATCATCGTGACCTTCGCGCTGGCGCTGCTGGTGATCGGCACTGTGGTGGTCTACGGCTTCATGAAACACGGTTTCGGTTTCCTGAAACTCTTCGTGCCCAGCGGTGTGCCCGGCATCCTGGTGCCTCTGGTGGTGCTGATCGAGGTGATCTCGTTCCTGTCGCGCCCGATCAGCCTCTCGGTTCGTCTTTTCGCCAACATGCTGGCCGGCCACATCACGCTCAAGGTTTTCGCCGGTTTCGTGACCTCGCTCAGCGCGCTTGGCTTTGTCGGCGTCGCCGGCTCTTTGCTGCCGCTGGCCATGACGGTGGCCATCACCGCGCTCGAATTCCTGGTCGCCTTCCTGCAGGCCTACGTGTTCGCGGTGTTGACCTGCATGTATTTGAACGACGCGATCCACCCGGGTCACTGACGAATTCGGCCGTTGGCCGTGCTCTGAAACGCATACCGAAATAAAGAAATCCAAAAGGAGAGTTGGACAATGGAAGCAGAAGCAGCAAAGGCAATCGGCGCTGGTATCGCCTGCCTCGGCATGGGTGGCGCGGGCATCGGCCTCGGCACCATTTTCGGCAACTATCTGGCGGGCGCGCTGCGCAACCCGTCGGCCGCCGACGGCCAGTTCGGCCGCCTGATCTTCGGCTTCGCCGTGACCGAAGCTCTGGGCATCTTCTCGCTCCTCGTCGCCCTGCTGCTGCTCTTCACCTAAGAGACACAGCTGAGGCCAAGCCGGCCGCGCGAATGGCGGCCGGAGACGTAGGATTAGGGGTCGAAGATGTTCGTGACATCGGCTTATGCCCAGGAGGCCAAACCGGCCGAGGGGGAAACGCATCCGCCTGCCGCTGACGGCCACGCGCCGTCGGTCGAAGGCGAAATCAAGGTTGCGCCCTCCGAGGCGGGGCACGATGCAGCCGTCGAAGGCGGTGCTCATACGGAGCAGGACGCCGGACATGGCGGCGGGGTGTTTCCGCCGTTCGACTCGTCGACCTATCCGTCCCAGCTCCTGTGGCTGGCGATTACTTTCGGCCTGTTCTACCTCTTCCTGAAGAAGGCGGTTTTGCCGCGTATCGCGCATATCCTCGAAACGCGTAGCGACCGCATCGCCCAGGATCTCGATCAAGCCGCCCGGTCCAAGGCGGACGCTGACGCCGCTGTCGCTGCCTATGAGCAGGAGTTGGCCGAGGCCAAGGCGAAAGCCAATTCGATCGGACAGTCCGCCCGCGACGGCGCCAAGGCCGATGCCGAGGCGCAGCGCAAGAAGGTCGAGGCCGAACTCGAAGGCAAAATGGCCGAGGCGGAAAAGTCGATCGCGGCGATTAAGACCAAGGCGATGGGCGAAGTCGGTTCGATCGCTGAATCGACCGCCGCCGCCATCATCGAGCAATTGACGGGCAGCAAGGCGGACAAGACGGCCGTGGCCGCCGCCGTCAAAGCGTCGCGGAGCTAGACCATGGAACTCGACGCGACATTCTGGGCCTTCATCGCTCTCGTCATTTTCCTGGCGGTGATTTTCTACCTGAAAGTTCCGGGCATGATCGGAGGCGCACTCGACAAGCGCGCCATCAAGATCACCTCCGAGATCGAGGAAGCCCGTCGCCTGCGCGAAGAGGCGCAGCAGCTGCTGGCCGAATATCAGCGCAAGCGCAAGGAAGCCGAGGCGGAAGCCGCCGAGATCGTCGCAGCGGCGAAGCGCGAAGCCGAAATGCTGGTCAAGGATGCCAAGACCAAGACCGAGGATTATGTGACACGCCGCACCGCGCTGGCCGAGCAGAAGATCGCCCAGGCCGAGCGTGAGGCCGTGAATGAGGTGCGCGCTTCAGCCGTCGATCTGGCTGTCGAGGCATCCCGTGCGCTTCTGGCCGGCAAGACCGATGCGAAGACGGCCGCCGACTTCTTCAAGTCGTCCGTCGCGGCGGTGAAAGCCAAGCTGAACTGACGCTTCTGCACCGAACCTGCAAAGAGCCGCCCGATTGAGGCGGCTTTTTTGTTTGATCCCTCTGTCTTCGGTCGATGGAGGGAAAGTTGAGGCGTAGCATTCACAAACCACGCGGCGATCTGGTTTTGCTCATCTGGGCATTGATGGTTGGCGCGTTGATTGTCGCCTCGACACTCGGCGCCACTGCGGCGCCAAAACGCATTGAGTGCACCCTCCTTGTCGATGCCGAAACTGGGACGATCTTGCTGCGCAAGGGCGATTGCGACCACCGAGCGAGCCCAGCCTCCACATTCAAGGTGCCGCTGGCGGTGATGGGGTTTGACGCCGGCATTCTGACGAGCGAAACGGAGCCGGCATGGCCCTATCAGCCTGAGTTCGGTGCACCAAAACGCGACCAGAAGACGGTCGATCCGACGATCTGGGAGCGCGATTCGGTGCTCTGGTATTCGCAGGAGATGACGCGGCGGCTGGGTTTCGCGAAATTCGAGACCTATGTGTCGGGCTTCAGCTATGGAAATGCCGATTTGTCCGGCGATCCGGGCAAGGACAACGGGCTTACCCATGCCTGGCTGGCGTCCTCGCTGCGCATTTCTCCGGACGAACAGGCGGCTTTCATAGCGAGGCTGCTGGCGGACGATCTGCCGGTTTCCAAGCGCGCCATGACGCTGGCACGAGCGGTCTTGCCGCAGCTCCCCGTCAAGGACGGCTGGACCGTCCACGGCAAGACAGGAAGCATCTATCTGCGCAACGGCAAAGGCCAATTTGACCGTTCAAGGCCGATCGGCTGGTTCGTCGGCTGGGTCGAAAAGGGCGACCGCCGCATCGTCTTTGCACGGCTTCTGGAGGACGTGAAGAAGGCGAACGGGCCGCTGGGTCCGGAAATCAGGAAACGATTTCTAAGCGATTTTCCGAAGTTGATTGAGGGCGTTGAGGGCTGAGCAAGTGATGGGTAGCCCACGGATAATACCTGGATCGAACTTGCCTAAATCGAGTTCCGTCCAACACCCCTCATCCGACCTCGCTTCGCTCGGCCACCTTCTCCCACAAGGGGAGAAGGCAGGTTGCGGCAACCTCCGTGCCAATCGTCCATGTTGACGGTTGGCCGAGCCGCCAGCGTTGCGCCCTACCTTCTCCCCTTGTGGGAGAAGGTGGCCGAGCCCCCGGATATTGCCTTCGGCAATTCCGAGGACAGGCTCCGCGAGGTCGGACGAGGGGTGTTGGCCACGACGCTAAGGCCGGCGGAATTGGGTAAGCTTCAGCCCGCTTCGAGGAATTCCACCGTCTCGACGACAGTCTCCGCCTCCAGCCGGAACGGCGCGAACGTCATGCGGTGCAGGCGTGGGTAGGGGCCGTGGAGCTTGATCGCCGCGCGATGGCGCTCGGTGGCGTATCCCGCATGCTGGTGGAACCCGTAGCGCTCGTTGCGTTCCGGGCAGCAGGCCATCATGCGGTCGCGCATGACCTTGGCGACGATGGACGCCGCCGCAATGGACTGCGAGCGCTGATCGCCCTTGATAAGGGCGCGACCTTCGCAGGGCAGGCCGGGCGGTACATCGCGGCCATCGGCCAAAGCCAGGAGCGGCGTGAGAGGAAGCGAAATCAGCGCCCGCCGCATCGCCTCCAGGCTGGCGCGCAGGATGTTGATCGTGTCGATGCCCTCCGCCGCGACCGAGGCAAAGGAGACGCCGAGCGCCGTCGCCATGATGCGATCGAACAGCGCCTCGCGCTGCTCATGCGTCAGCCGCTTGGAATCATCCAGCCCGTCGGGGATCTTTTTCGGGTTCAGGATAACGGCGGCTGCAACGACAGGTCCGGCCAACGGCCCACGGCCGGCTTCGTCCAACCCGGCGACCGGCCACAAGCCATCACGCCTTGCCTTCTTTTCAAAGGAAAAGTCTGGCTTCTCGACGATTTCAAAGAGAAGCGGAGAATCGGAACGCGATCGAGCCATTTGCGGCGATGCTCGCACCGTGTCCGATTCTCCGCAAGAACCTTTCCGATCGGCGGGGGACGATCCGGAAAGGACGCCGTCGGGCTGTTCGGGGAAAAGAGCCGGACGGGAACAGGAAGAGTGAAGAGGGAGTAGCGAGTAGGGAATAGGGAGGAATCAGCCAAATGAGCAATGGATGATCTTCATTCCAGCCTCTTTGTTTTTCTATTCCCTACTCCCTATTCCCTACTCGCTAAACTCAAATCAGCATCAATTGCTCGGCGCCTTTCTTCGCTGGTACAAACAGGTCGGTGCGTAGCTGGCGCTTCTCCAGGTTGAAGCCGAGGCGTTTGGCTGCGATCTCGAAGCGCCGGCCGATCTGCCAGGCATAGGGACCGGAGCCCTTCATGCGCTTGCCCCACTCGGAATCGTAGTCCTTGCCGTCGCGCATCGAGCGCACCAGCGACATTACGTGCCGGAAGCGATCCGGATAGTGCCGAAGCAGCCAGTCCTTGAAGAGTGGGCTCACCTCCAACGGCAGCCGCAGCATGACGTAACCGGCCTCGCGCGCACCGGCCGCATAAGCAGAGTCCAGGATGCGCTCGATCTCCGGATCGTTCAGGCCGGGGATCACCGGCGCGACCATGACGGACACCGGCACGCCGGCTTCGGACAGCAGCTTCAGCGCCTCCAGCCGCTTCGGCGGCGTTGCCGCGCGTGGTTCCATGGTGCGCGCCAGCTTCCGATCGAGCGTCGTGATCGACAGCGCGACCTTGGCAAGCCCGCGCTCGGCCATACGGCCAAGAATGTCGATATCGCGCGTGACCAGCGCCGATTTGGTGACGATGCCGACCGGATGACCGCGCGCCTCCAGCACTTCGAGAATCTCGCGCATGATGCGCCACTGCTTCTCCACTGGCTGATAAGGGTCGGTATTGGTGCCGATCGCGATGGAACGCGGCTGGTAGCCATCCTTCGAAAGCTCCTTGTCGAGCAGCTTCGCGGCGTCAGGCTTGGCGAACAGCTTCGACTCGAAATCCAGTCCGGGCGACAGGCCCATGAACGCGTGCGTCGGGCGAGCGAAACAATAGACGCAGCCATGCTCGCAACCGCGATAGGGGTTGATGGAGCGGTCGAAGGAGATATCTGGCGATTCGTTGCGCGTGATGATGGTGCGCGGCTTCTCGACCTGCACCTCCGTCTTGAACGGCGGCAGTTCCTCGAAAGTTGCCCAACCATCGTCGAACACGTGCCGGCTGACCGGCTCGAACCGGCCGCTCGGGTTCAAGCCCGCGCCACGGCCGCGCCGGCGGTCCTCGCCAATACGGATGCCGCTGCGTTCGATCAAAGCGTTGGCGATCTCGGCGCCGCCGCCCGCAAAAGCGGCCTGGTCAGCGCGCACGACCTGTTCGATCCTGGCGCGCTGCCAGGGCGTTTCGGGAGTGTGGGGAATCATCGTGTTCATGAATGTATTCCTATTTTGCATATGGGAACAAAGCAAGAACTTTCTGGCGACGCTCCTGACAAACTGGTGCTATCGACCGCTTTCGGCTATCTCAGCGAAGGGCGAAGGGCGAAGGGCGAAGGGCGAAGGGCGGCATGATCTCGGTTCTGATCGAAACGAAGGATGATGAAGAGGGCCTGGCCCGCACGCTCTCCACGCTGATCGGCGGAGCGGTGGAAGGCGTCGTGCGCGAGGTGATCGTCTGCGACCGTGGCTCCACCGACCAGACGCACAAGGTGGCCGAACATGCCGGCTGTGTTTTCATCTCCGGCACGGCGTCGGCCGGCGCACGCCAGGCCAAGGGCGATTGGCTGCTATTGTTGGAACCAGGCGCGCGCTTGGTCGACGGCTGGATCGAGTCGGCAGCGTCGCATACGCGCAAGGCTACGATTGCCGCGCGCTTTACCCGCTCGCGCGCGCATCGTTCTCCGTTCCTGTCGCGCGTGTTCCCGGGCAACCGCGCTCTGACGGAGGGCCTGCTGATCCGCAAATCGCAGGCCGTTTCCTTGTCGCGCTCAGGTCAGGACGCCGAAGCTATCGGACGCGGCCTGGCGACCAAACGGCTGGAAGGCGAGATCATCGTCGCGCCAACCAAGTAGTCGCCCATCAGGCGGCGGAGGGACCGGGGTCGTCGAAGCCGGTCGAGAGGGTCGCCAAGGCGGGTGATGCATCGAACGACGTACCCCCAACCAGCCGCAGGAAAGGTCTTTGCCGCACGGGCGCCTTGAGCTTGGTCATGGTGTCCTTTTCCCGCTTGGCAGCCTCGGGCTGATAGAGCACGCGCTCCAGCGTCACGATCTCGTCCAGCCCGTCGGAATTGATCAGCCTGAAAGTCTGCCCCTCGGCGAGGCCGAGCAATGCCAGCCCGGGCGCGGTCGTGATCGGCAGGAACATGCCGATCGGCGATGTCATCCGGTCTTGCGAAATGACGCGGCTGTCAGGCTCGCGATCGTTCACACGGTAGGTTACGCGGCTGTTGAGGGTCGCCACATCGGCCGGGACGTCCTCGCGGAACACGACCGCAGCCGCACCGAGTTTGCGTTGAATGAACTCGCGCATCGGGTCGCTCCGGCCGAGGCAGCGTTCGAGCATGACTTCGAGGATGGTAAAGTCCTTGGTGGTCAGAATACAGGCATCATGTGACATCGCAGTTCTCCCTCGCTCCGCCCGAAGCGGATCGGTTGTGACGAAAAAGGAGAGACCCCTGGCCGCGCGGGCGCGGCGCAGGGGCTACGATCCTGCGATGAGACAACCTCCGAAGAGCGCCAGCCTGGAGATGGCCGTCATTGCACGAGCAGCCGGTCGGCCGCGTCGGCGTTAGAGCCGACCGATGTCACGGTCAGGCGGTGGCGGCGACCGTCGCGCGCGGTCCAGTCGATGGATTGGCCGGGCGACAGCCCGATCAGCGCCGTGCCGATGGGCGTGAGGATCGAGATCCTGCCCTGCGCGATATCAGCCTCGGCCGGATAGACGAGCGTGACGGAAACAAGCTCGCCGGAGTCGGTCTGGTATGTCACCGCCGAACCCATGCGGACGATTTTGTCCGCAAGCCTGCCGTCCGGCACGATACGCGCGCGGTCGAGCTCGTTCAGCAGTTCATCCGAGACGAGGGGGTTATTATGGGCGTTGGCGTCGGCCAGGCGGACAAGCTTGTCGTGATCCGACTGGGCCAGCGTGATGGAAGGCTTGCGCCCCTTGTTGGCTGCGTGTGACAGCATGAAAAATCTCACAATGTATGGCCTTCGCGTGGCGAAGGCGAAATGGTTTTCTGGATTGAGGTTTGTCGCGTTGATTGGCCGATGCTTCTGAAGAAGCTGGCTTGCGCCCCCGCGGCCGGGGCGCGACGCGGCCGGGCCGGGGGTCAGTTGCCCGCGATGGGGCAAACCCTGTTCAAAAGCCGGAAAAGATGGCCGCAACGGTTCATGACCAAGACATGGGAAAGTTGGCCGGGAAAGTCAAGCTTGGCGCCAAGGAGTAGCGCACGGCTACTTGCCGCCGCGCCGCAGGTGCTCGTCCAGCCGCGGCATGATTTCCACGAAATTGCAGGGCATGTGGCGGTAGTCGAGCTGCGCCTTCAAAATGCCGTCCCAGGCGTCGCGGCAAGCGCCGGGGGAGCCTGGCAGCACGAACACGAAGGTGGCATTGACGACGCCCCCCGTCGCCCGGCTTTGAATCGTCGAGGTGCCGATCTTGTCGTAGGAAATGCGGTGAAAAACCTCGGAAAAGCCGTCCATGCGCTTTTCGAAGATCGGCTCCAGCGCCTCCGGCGTCACGTCGCGGCCGGTAAAGCCGGTGCCGCCAGTGGTGATGACGACATCGATCTTTTCGTCCTTGCTCCAGCCAAGAACCTTGTCGCGAATGAGTTCCTTGTCGTCGGCGACGATGTCGCGTGCGGCCAGGATATGGCCTGCCTCGGTGATGCGGTCGGCCAGGGTCTGGCCGGATTTGTCGTCGGCGAGGCTGCGGGTGTCGGAGACGGTCAGCACCGCGATCTTGACGGGAACGAACGGGCGAGGGGGCTTTTCAGTGGGGGTCATGCAGCCTCCGAAGCAATGCTGCGCGTGGCGGCGACGAACCAGTCCGGGTGGCGGCGGCGGATCTCGACGGCGGCGCGCTTTGCGACATTGCCGGTTTCGAACAGCCCGAAACATGTAGCACCGGACCCCGACATGCGGGAAAAACCGGAGCCCGCCTTGTCCAGCGCCGTCAGCGCCGAACCGATGACCGGCTGGAGTGTTCGCGCTGCCGATTCGAGATCATTGCGGGTCGTTTCCAGCCAGTTGCGCAGGCTGTGAAATTCAATGGCACGCGGCAATGGGGGCAAGCCTTGATTGTCATGGTGGGTCAGGGAGCGGAACACGTCAGCCGTCGAGACCGCAACGCCCGGATTGACCAGAACCAGGGCAAGCGCTGGAACGCCTGCAACGGGTTCGATCTGCTCACCGATGCCGCTGGCAAGCAGGGGCCGCGCGGCCAGGCACATTGGCACATCCGCGCCGATGGTTTTGCCAAGCTGCGCAAGCTGGCCGAATGCGAAATTCGTCGCCCAGATTTCATTGAGCGCCGTCAGCGTTGCCGCGGCATCGCTCGATCCGCCGCCGACGCCGGAGGCGATGGGCAAGTTTTTGGTCAGCCGGATGGCCACCGCCGCCTTACCCTCCCCCTTGCGGGGAGGGTCGATCCGCACAGCGGATCGGGGTGAGGGTAGGGTCAATGAATCTGAAGTGGCCGGTTCATGGGTAGGCTTTTGACCCCCACCCCGGCCGGCTTCGCCGTCCGACCCTCCCCACAAGCGGGAGGGTAAGGAGGCGCGCAAAGCCTCGCGCGCTTTGATCACGAGATTGCTACTATCCACCGGCACGCCGGCCGCGAACGGTCCATCGACATCGAAGGAATCAACCTCCGCCTCCGTCACGCTCACCAAATCGCCGAAGCGCGTGAAAACCGCGAAGGTTTCGATCTCGTGATAGCCGTCGGGCCGCTTTCCGGTCACATGCAGCGCGAGATTTATCTTGGCAGGCGCTGGCCAACGCCGGATAGCGTCACCAGCCGCACTGGCATCCGTGCTGTCAGCCGCAAGAGAAATGCTGCTCAGTCCTTGACCACCCGGTATTCGCCGGTCTTGGGGTCCTGAACCAGCGTGCCGTTGGTTCCCATGCGCGCCTGTTTTTCCTCGCGGCGAATCTTTGCCGTCACGCGTTCAGCCTCGCGCAGAAACGCTTTGTAGCCGAAATAGGCCGCCACGCCGACGACGGCGAAGAAAATGACCTGCGGCATGCCTTCCTCCAAATCCCGGCGAAAGCGCCGGTCAAATGGTCCTACCAGCTACCTTAGCCGGTAAAGCCCAAAATTCAAAGTCCGAACCGGCCCCAAAGGCTGCGTTCTTCGGCCAAAGTAGCAAGGCGCTCGGCCGCACCCGCGCCGATGTCGGCCGGTTCCATGCGCGAGCCGAACAGCCCGAACCGGCCCAAAAAGCCCTTCGACTGGCTGACCAGTTTGAGCTGGGTCTTGTCGCCGTGGCGCGCCTTCAGCACCTCGCGCATGTCGCCCAGCGCATCGACAAGACCGAGTTCCACGCCCTTCTTGCCGCTCCAGAACAGGCCGGTGAAAAGGTCGGGATCGTCCTTGAGTTTTGTGCCGCGTCGGCTTTTCACCAGGTCGATGAAGGTGTCGTGCACCTCGATTTGCAGCTCCTTCAGCCGCTCGACATCTTCCTCGCGCTCCGGCCGAAACGGGTCGAGCACCGCCTTGTTTTTGCCGGCCGTGTGGACGCGACGCTCGACGCCGATCTTCTTCAACAGATCGACAAAGCCGAAAGACGATGACACCACGCCGATCGAACCGACGATGGAAGAAGGGTCGACGATGATCTCGTCGCCGGCCAGCGCGATCATGTAGCCGCCCGAAGCTGCCACATCCTCGACGAACACATAGACATGTTTCTTCTTTTCTGCCGCGAGGTCACGGATGCGCTTGTAGATCAGCCGCGCCTGCACCGGCGAACCGCCGGGCGAATTGACAACGACGGCAACGGCAGGCGCGTCGAAGGCAAAGGCTTTTTCAATGAGGCCTGCCGTCGTGGCCAAGCTAAGTGCCGGCCGGAAAGCCGTGCCGCCCGAGAGGATCGCGCCTTGCAGGCGGATCACGGGAATGGTCACCGCCGTCGAGCGCATCGATCTCGGCAGCAGTCGGTTGAAGAATCTCTTCAAAAGCTTGTTTCTCCGGCTCTTTGTCTGGATGTAGGCATTTCCAGGCGGCGCGCAATGCCGCAGCTCCGCTCAATCGCCGAAAAGCGAGCCGCGCCCGTTATTGATGTCGTCGGCGCGTGCCGAAAAGCGGTCGCTGCCGGCTTCGTGCAGGAACAGCGGCGGTTCGAGCGACAGCGCAGCGCGCGAACCTCTGATGGCGCGCACAATGATGCGGATGGCCGGCGCTTCACTGCGTGGATGGATAGGCAGGATGCGCGCCGCGCCGAATCTGCCCGTGAGCGCCGCAAGAATAGACGCGAGCGATTGCGGCCGGGCAATCACTGCCAGTCCGCCGCGCGGCTTGACGATCGCCGCGGCGGTGCGCAGCCAGCCTTCGAACAGGCCGTCGTCCATAACATGGGCCGTTCGTTTCAAGGCGTTGGGCGTCGCTCGGTCGGCCCGGCTGTTGAAAGGCGGGTTCATGATCGCGAAATCGAAGAATTGATCCCCCAGCCCGGCATCCTGCCGCTTCTTGCCGGTCAGGCTGACATCGGCGATCACGATGCGGGCGCGAGGCGCAATTCCGGCATTTTCCGGATGGGCGAGGGTGCGTTCGGCGAATGTGGCCATTTCCGGCTCAAGCTCGATCAGGGTCGCATGGGCCTTGGGGCAGCGGGCGATCACCGCCAGACCCGCGGCGCCCGCGCCGGCGCCAAGATCGGCGACATGACCGGCAAAGCCGGATGGCACGGCCGCCGCCAGCATCATCGCGTCCATGCCGGCGCGGTGACCGCCATTTTTGGGCTGGACGAGCCAGAACTTGCCGCGATGGAAGGCGTCGAGCGTGAAGTCCGGTGTCTCCACAGCCGGGTCAGACATTCACCGACCCCCCTCTGTCCTGCCGGACATCTCCCCCTCAAGGGGGGAGATCAGCCGCCCGCGATGGTTTCGCCAACCGTCGACGCTGCCAATCTCCCCCCTTGAGGGGGAGATGTCCGGCAGGACAGAGGGGGGTCGGTGACGGGTTAGCACAGAGTTTGACGCGACGCGCCCCAGCTACCGAATCTCATTGGCGATACCGGCGTCGGCCAGGAGCTTCTTCGCCTCCTCGGCATCGTCCTCCGCGATGAGGACGCGTCGAGGTAATATCCCGATCGAGCCGTCGAGCACGCTCATATTCTGGTCGGCCACAAGGCATTCGATGCCCGCGTCGCGCAGCAGCGATTGCACGAAGGAGAGGACGACGGCGTCATTGGTGCGAATAAGCTCGATCATGAAGCGAGGGTGGCAGGTTGCACCAACTGTAGCAAGCCGCGCCAATTCGCCGCTTGGCGGCTTGTCCGCGAAAAACCTAGGATCGTGACAGGGACATGACGCTGCTGCTAAGAGCGGTCCGGGAACACGGCTGCTCTCGAAGCGGCCGGGAAACGTGACGGACGGGAGTTCGGTTTTGGGTGTCGTCGTAAACCTTGAAGAAGGCAAACGCGAAGTCGCGTCGATCGGCCGGCTGGTTTCGCTGACGGCTGGCGATATGAGCCGCGTCAACGAGCTGATCTTGTCCAAGGCCGGCTCCGATGTCGAAATGATCCCCGAGGTGGCGAACCACCTGATATCGTCCGGCGGCAAGCGCCTCAGGCCCATGCTGACGTTGGCCGCCGCCCAGATGTTCGGCTACCAGGGCGATGGCCACGTCAAGCTGGCAACCAGCGTCGAATTCATGCACACGGCCACGCTGCTGCACGATGATGTGGTCGACGAAAGCGATCTGCGGCGGGGCAAGAAAACAGCGCGCATGATCTGGGGCAACCAGGCCTCGGTGCTGGTGGGCGACTTCCTGCTCGGCCAGGCGTTCAAGATGATGGTCGAGGTCGGCTCGCTGGACGCCCTGGACATTCTGTCTACCGCCGCGTCGATCATCGCCGAAGGCGAGGTGATGCAGCTTGCCGCCGCCAACAACCTCGAAACCACCGAAGACGAGCATTTTGCGGTGATCAAGGCGAAAACCGCAGCCTTGTTCTCGGCTGCCGCCGAAGTCGGGCCAGTGATTGCCGGCGCTAGCCGCACGGATCGCGCCGCCCTGCGCTCCTACGGCATGAATCTCGGCCTTGCCTTCCAGTTGATCGACGACGCGCTGGACTACGGCGGCTCAGCAAAGGATCTGGGCAAGAACGTTGGCGATGATTTCCGTGAGGGCAAGGTGACCTTGCCGGTGATCCTGGCCTATCGCCGGGGTTCGCCGGAAGAACGCATTTTCTGGAAGGCGGCGATCGAGGATCACCAGGCCGACGATGCCGCGCTCGAACGGGCCATCGGCCTGATCAAGAGGCACGGCGCGATTGGCGACACCATTGCCCGCGCGCGCCATTTCGGCGAAATCGCCCGCGATGCGCTCGGTCCGCTGCCGGCGACACCCCAGAAAACGGCGCTGATCGAGGTGATTGATTTCTGTATCAGCAGGGTGAATTAGTGGTTGTTGCCAGTAATTGGCGGCCCAAACAACCAACATTGATTAGCCTCCGTAAAAAGGCCATGCTTTTCTGATTCACCGACGCCGGAATGCGGCCCGGCCATGGCCGGCTTGGAAGGTAATAGCATGCTGCGAAAAGCAAGGGTTTTGCTGGCGAGCCTCATCGTGCTCGCCGCATCTGTCGCGGTAGTTCCGCCGGCGCTGGCTGAAAAATCGGCCGACGCGATCCGCATGGGCACGTTTACCGGCGCTTATCTGGCCGGTCGTGTGGCCGAGAGCGACGATGATCTCGACAGCGCGATCGACTACTACAAGCAGGCGTTGACGTTCGATCCCTCGAATGAGGCGCTTCAGCAGGCCATGCTGCTATCGCTGATCGCGCGCCGCCGCTTCGACGAATCGCTGCCTTATGCGGACAAGCTGAAGACGGTCGCCGAGGTCGAGCGCATTTCGCGGCTCGCGCTGGCCGTCGATTCCATGCGCAAGAAAGACTACAAGAAGGCGCAGGACTGGTTGCAACTGGCGCTGGAATCCGATCTCGACCGCTTGATTGTCAATGTCATCGCTGCCTGGGCGCAGGTCGGTGAAGGCAAGCCCCAGCAGGCAATTGACCTGTTGACCAAGCTGGAAGGGCCGGACTGGTATTCTGTCTTCACCGGCTATCACACCGGTCTGATCGCCGACGCGGCCGGCATGAAGGAGAAGGCGGAAGAGGCTTATTCGAAGACCCTGGACAATGTGGGCGGCGGCAGCGCTGCCCCCGACGCATTTATGCGCTCCGCCGAGGCTTATGCTGGTTTTCTCGCCCGCAATGGACGCAAGGCCGACGCGCTTGCGGTTCTCGATCGCGCGGAAACTTTTGCCGTCAACCGCCTGCCGATCACCGTGTTGCGCGGAAAGATAGACAAGGGCGAGCCGGTGCGGTCTCTCGTTTCAACGCCGCAGGAAGGCGCATCCGAGACCCTGCTCAATCTTGGAACGGCCTTGAACCGCGGCGGCGGCGAACCGTTCGTGCGCCTTTATCTTCAACTGGCGTTGGCGCTGACGCCCGACAATGACATTGCCCTCATACATTTGGCCGAGGTCGCCGAGCAACAGGAAGACGCCGAGGGCGCGATCAGCCTCTACCGCCGCGTGCCGTCCAATTCACCGTTTACGCGCGTCTCCCAGATGCAGATCGGCTTGAACCTCGCCGATCTCGACAAGAAGGATGAGGCGGTGGCGCAGTTGAAAAAACTGCTCGCTGCCGACCCCAACGATATGCGCGCCTATCTGGCGTTGGGCGGCGTCTACGCGTCGAAGGAAGATTTCCGCTCCGCCGCCAATCTTTATGACGAGGCGGCGGCCAAGCTGAAAACCCCCGTTCGCACCGACTGGAACATTTTTTACCAGCGCGGCATCGCCTATGAACGGCTCAAGGAATGGCCGAAGGCCGAGCCGAATTTCCGCAAGGCGCTGGAATTGTTCCCCAATCAGCCGCAGGTAATGAATTATCTCGGCTATTCCTGGGTCGACATGAACCGCAACCTCGAAGAGGGGTTGGATCTCATCCGCAAGGCGGTCGACCTCAGGCCAAGCGATGGCTACATCGTCGATTCGCTCGGCTGGGCTTATTATCGCCTTGGCCGTTTCGACGAAGCCGTCACCGAACTTGAGCGGGCGGTCTCGCTGAAGCCGGACGACCCGGTGCTCAACGATCACCTTGGCGACGCCTATTGGCGCGCCGGCCGCAGGCTGGAAGCAACCTTCCAATGGAGCCACGCCCGCGATCTCAAGCCGGAGCCGGACGTACTGGCAAGCGTTCAAAAAAAGCTTGCCGAAGGCATGCCGCCGCTTGAGCCCAAGACAGTGGAAACTCCGAAGCCCACAGCGCCGGAGCCGCAGCCCGCGCCGGTGAAGAAGACCGAGCTGATTATGCCGGCCCAGCCCGCCGCACCCGCGCCGACCGCAGAACCAGCAGAACCGGCCGCCCCCACTACTCCAGCCACCGCGCCCGCCACAACGGCGACGCCCGCGAGTTATGTGGTGCAGCCTGGCCAGTCCCTGTGGTCCATCGCTGCTGAGCGCCTCGGCAACGGTGAGCGCTACATCGAGATTATCGACCTCAATCCACAATTGCGTAATCCGGGCCGCTTGCTACCGGGCACCGAGCTCATCCTGCCCGGAAGCTGACAACGCGCCGCTGCGAAGCATGCCGGCGCGGCGCAATTGGCGGCAACCCGCTGGCCGATTCTACCGTGGCAAATCGGCATTGCGGAAATCGACTTGAAAGGCGATCCTCCTGCTAGGTGGAGGGTCTGTCGTGAACGAGCAGTCGTCGGGCCAGGACGGAAACGTCCCAAATGGCTATCGCCAGGCAATCGTAACCGCGATTACCGTCATCCTCGCTTTTTCGCTCTATTTCTTGCGATTCTGGAGCCTTGAAGCGGAAGGACACTGGACCGGACTATCGCTGGTGGCGGCAATAGTGATGCTGCTCTCCATACTTGCCCAAATGGTTGCCCTATGGCGTTCGCTCCAGATCTCCGACGACAATGTGCGCAACTACGCCAAAACGCTAAGATGGTTCATGGCTGGCGTAGTGCTGGCCCTTCTGAGCGTCGTCTCCGCAGCGATCGATCTTGCAGCCTTCTCCGCTTGAACTTACGCAGACGATGGTCAGAAGAGCCTGCGATATTGCAAGAATCCCGAGCGTTCCGCGACCTTGTCGTAAAGCTGCATGGCGGTCGCATTGGTCTCATGCGTGAGCCAATAGACGCGGGGAGCGCCAGCCGCCTTGGCCCGCTCATAGACGCCTTCGATCAGGGCGCGGCCGACACCCTTGCCGCGCGCTGCTTCGCTGGTGAACAGATCCTGCAGATAGCAGGTCGGCGCGATGCTCGTCGTGCTGCGATGGAAAAGGTAATGAACCAGTCCAAGTAATTGCCCGTTCTGTTCGGCGACCAGCGCATTCACCGGCTCGTAGGCGTCGAAGAAGCGGCCCCAGGTGGTGGCGGTCACCTCGCCGGGCAGGGCAGTCGGACCGCTGCGACCGTAAAAGGCATTATACCCGTCCCATAACGGCAGCCACTGTTCGTAGTCCCGCCGTTCTACTGGACGGATGACGATGGCGTCAGTCATTTGATGCGCTCCTGAACTCAAGACGGCGTGACCATGCCGTCGCATCTGTGTCAAATCACTGGACCAGGGAAGCGCGATCTACGGGTCAGCCGCCCCATCATCGCCTTGACGCTTTGTGCGGTGCACCTTAGGACGGGCCGACTTTTCGACCCGCCAGGGGCAATTCCGTGACGTCCACAAATTCCATGAGCCCGAGCCGCTCGTTCCAGGGCCTGATCCTGACGCTTCATGCCTATTGGGCTGAGCGGGGTTGCGTCATCCTGCAGCCTTACGACATGGAAGTCGGCGCCGGCACGTTCCACCCGGCCACCACCTTGCGCGCGCTGGGGCCAAAGCCGTGGAATGCCGCCTACGTCCAGCCATCTCGCCGGCCGAAGGACGGACGTTACGGTGAAAACCCGAACCGCCTGCAGCACTATTATCAGTATCAGGTCATCCTGAAGCCCAATCCGCCGAACTTGCAGGAGCTTTACCTCGGCTCGCTGGCGGCGATTGGTATCGATCCACTGCTGCACGACATCCGTTTCGTCGAGGACGACTGGGAAAGCCCTACACTGGGCGCGTGGGGCCTCGGCTGGGAGTGCTGGTGCGACGGCATGGAGGTCTCGCAGTTCACCTATTTTCAGCAGGTCTGCGGCATCGAATGCGCGCCTGTGTCCGGCGAACTGACCTACGGCCTGGAGCGGCTGGCGATGTATGTGCAGGGCGTCGACAATGTCTACGACCTGAACTTCAACGGCCTCGAGGGCGAGGAGAAGGTCACCTATGGCGACGTCTTCCTGCAAGCCGAGCAGGAATATTCGCGGCACAATTTCGAACATGCCAACACGGCTGTGCTGCTGCGCCATTTCGAGGATGCTGAAGCCGAATGCCGGGCGTTGCTGGCGGCGGGAGCGCCCCACCTCCCCCTTGAGGGGGGAGGTCGCGCCGCAGGCGCGGGTGGGGGTGAGGCCGCCGCCGCGCCCCACCCCCGCGCGGGAGCCCCCCCCCCCCCCCCCCAGGGGGGGGGGGTCCGCCACCGGCTGGGGGTTACCGCCTATGACCAATGCATCAAGGCAAGCCATGTCTTTAATCTGCTCGACGCCCGCGGTGTGATCTCGGTGACGGAACGCCAGAGCTACATTTTGCGTGTGCGCGAATTGGCGAAAGCATGCGGTGAAGCGTTTTTGCTCACGGAAGGTGGCGGCTTGGGTTACCTCCCCCTAGAGGGGGGAGGTCGCCGCGAAGCGGCGGGTGGGGGTGCTGGCGCACTGGTCTGATGTCGAAGCTCGATCGCTTCAAGCGGCGTCGCACGCCCGACCTGCGAAAAGAGGGAACGGACGCCGAGCAGGCGCTGTGGGACAATCTTTACCGCATTCCGCTGGAAGGTTCGCATTTTCGCAGGCAGGTCAAGATAGGTCCGTACCGCGCGGATTTCGGTTCTCTGCGGTTAAGGCTCCTGATCGAGGTGGACGGCCTCATACACAATGAGCCCTCGCGGGCCGAACATGACCAGCAACGAACCCGCTGGTTGGCGAATGAAGGATACCGCGTTATTCGCTTCTCAAATCGAGAAGTGACGACCGAAATGAATTTCGTTCTGAATGCGATTGATGCGGCAATTGAGAGCCAGACGTTTGCGCTTGGACTGAACGATGAAAGACACCCCACCCCGGCGCTATCGCGCCGACCCACCCCCTCAAGGGGAGGGTAAGGAAAAGCCGATGCCTGACCTTCTCCTCGAACTGCGTTCCGAAGAAATCCCCGCGCGCATGCAACGCAAGGCGGCGGGCGATCTGAAGAAGATGATCACCGACGGTCTGGTCGAGGCCGGGCTGACTTACGAGGCCGCGCGCGAATACTGGACCCCGCGCCGCCTGACGCTCGATGTGCGCGGCGTCACCGCCCGCTCGCGCGATGTCACCGAGGAGCGCAAAGGCCCGAGCACCAAGGCGCCCGATCAGGCAATTCAGGGCTTTTTGCGCTCGGCTGGCCTGGCCTCGATCGATGAAGCGCAAATTCAGTCCGATCCAAAAAAGGGTGATTTCTATGTCGCCCGCGTCACCAAGCCGGGCAGGGCGGCAGAAGAGGTTATCGCGGCGCTCGTACCGGGCGTGGTGCGCCGCTTCCCGTGGCCGAAGGAAATGCGCTGGGGCGCGGCTTCCGGCCCCAAGGGCGAGCGTTACGGCAGGACGGAAGGCCGTGGCGGCGAGACGCTGCGCTGGGTGCGGCCGCTCCAATCGATCGTCTGCACCTTCGGCCCCGAAACCGAAGAGCCGGTTATTGTCGATTTCGACGTCGACGGCATCCGGTCAGGCAATGTGACTTACGGCCATCGTTTTCACGCGCCGGAAGCGATAACCGTCCGCCGCTTCGACGACTACGTCGAAAAGCTCGCGGCGGCCAAGGTCGTGCTGGACGCCGAGCGGCGCAAGGAAATCATCCGCGCCGACGCGCAGACCATCGCCTTCGCCAACGGGCTGGAATTGGTTGAGGACGAAGGCCTGCTTGAAGAAGTGTCGGGCCTGGTTGAATGGCCGGTCGTGCTGATGGGCGAATTCGAGGCCGATTTCCTCGATATTCCGGCCGAGGTGATCCGGTTGACCATCCGTGCAAATCAGAAGTGTTTTGTCTGCACGCCTACCTCCCCCTCGAGGGGGGAGGTCGCGCCGCAAGGCGCGGGTGGGGGTGCTATTCACCCCACCCCGGCGCTGCGCGCCGACCCTCCCCCTCAAGGGGAGGGTAAGCTCTCCAACCGCTTCATCCTGACCTCCAACATCGAGGCGAAGGATGGCGGCAAGGAGATCGCGCACGGCAACGGCAAGGTCGTTCGCGCGCGCCTCTCGGACGCGCTCTATTTTTGGAAGACCGATCAGGGCGATCTGCCAGATCTCAGCCAACTCGAAGGCTCGGCGGAGAAGCTCGGGCTCGATCTGAAGAAGCCACTCGACCAGCGCATGGCTCGTCTCGACCGCCTCGGCGTCACCTTCCACGCCCGACTGGGCACACAGGGCGAGCGTGTCGAGCGCATCAGGCGGCTGGCGCGAGCATTGGCGACGGTGGTCGGGGCCAACCCCGAATGGGCTAGCCGCGCTGCTGTGCTCGCCAAGGCTGATCTGCAGACTGAAGTCGTCGGCGAGTTCCCCGAATTGCAAGGCGTGATGGGCCGCAAATATGCGTCGCTACAGGGCGAACAACCTTCCGTCGCCGCTGCGATCGAGGAGCATTACAAGCCCCAAGGGCCGTCCGATCGTGTGCCATCTGACCCTGTGTCAGTCGCCGTCGCGCTGGCCGACAAGCTGGACACGCTCGTCGGCTTCTGGGCCATCGACGAGAAGCCGACCGGCAGCAAAGATCCTTACGCGCTTCGCCGCGCGGCGCTGGGCGTCATCCGTATCATTCTGGAGAACGATTTGCGCGTGCCACTGCGCCGGCAATTCGCGGCCGCCCATGCGACGCTCATGGAGCCGAGCATTGAACATTCGGTCGAGCGTTTCGAAGCGTCGCAACCGGCGACGGATGGCGACGACGTCGATGATGATGTCGTCAACGAACTGATCGTCGGCAGTTTCGAGCGCCGGCTGCGCGCGACCGAAAGCACGGCCGCCGTTTCCGTCGCCGACGATCTGCTCGCCTTCTTCCACGATCGCCTGAAAGTCTATCTCCGCGATCAGGGTGCGCGGCATGATCTGATCGATGCCGTCATCTCACCGAGGGCCGACGACCTGTTGACGGTCGTGCGCCGCGTCGAGGCGCTCGGCTCCTTCCTCGGCGCCGAAGATGGCGCAAATCTGCTGGCCGGCACGAAGCGTGCAGCCAATATTCTCGCCGCCGAGGAAAAGAAGGGCACAGCGATTGCCGCGTCCGTAGACCCGGCAAAATTCTCAGCGAGCCAGGAATCCGCGCTCTTCGCAGCGTTGAATCAAGCCGAGAAGGAAGCCGGCGAAGCGATTCAGAATGAAGACTTTTCCGGCGCCATGCGTGCGCTTAGCGCATTGCGTGAGCCGGTTGATTCATTCTTTGAAAGCGTTCTCGTGAATGATGAGGATCAATCAGTAAGAGCTAATAGATTGGCGCTTCTGACCCGCATCCGAGCCGCCACGGGACAGGTCGCGGATTTCTCCCGGATAGCGGGCTAGCCGGCAACGGACCAAACCGTGTTTAACGCAGCGCGCGACGTCTTGGCTGTCCGCCTGCGACCGCTGCACCGTTTGCCGGCATCGGCGCGCCGGTCTCGGTGAGTTGCGGTTTGTTGATGGCGTCCGGATCGACAGGCGCCGCCGCTTGAGCGGGCTCTTTGTCGGCAACTTTCTCCGGCAGCTTTTCGAGCGCCTTGCCGAGCTCGATATGCGGCAGGAATGGATCGCCGACGATGCCGCCCCGCATTACCATGGGCAGCGGATTCGGGCGCGGCTTGCGGCCATCGATCGCTGCGACGATTTCGTTGGAGATGTTGGGATCAGGGGCGATAACGGCAACGATGGAAGGCGTCAGGGCCTCCATGCGCACGACGCTGTTGCTGCCCGCCGGCAGCATGTTCAACGGGTCAAGCGCGGCGAGCTCCAGGCTGTCGCCGGAAGTGACTGCAACGTGTTCCGCAGTGGCAGCACTGATCGCCGGCGGTCCCACTTCGATGATCGAAGGCGAGGCAGGCCTCGGCTCCTCAATGGTAATGATGGAAGACGCCTGCGCGGCGCCCCCTGCCAGAAAAGCTATTCCAAAAGCGAGGACGCCCACACGCATAAAGATACGTTGCCCCATTGTCCGTGCCTTCGATTATCACTGGGCGGTTGAATTTCCTTTGAATGGATAGTCGGCATTTTATCGATTTCCGCCGGACGCTTGTCGTCGCCTTTGTCAAACGCTACTCGACTTGCAAAGGATCAACCGTGGCACCACTGATCGAAGAGAATCTGGCGTTGGAATCGGCTGCAGCGGTGTTGGCCGGGGGCGGTATTGCGGCCATCCCGACCGAGACCGTCTATGGTCTGGCGGCGGACGCCTCGAATGGAAGCGCGGTGGCGCGTATCTTCGAAGCGAAGAGGCGGCCGCGGTTCAACCCGTTGATCGCCCATGTCGCCGACATTGCGATGGCCGAACGGCTGGCGGTCTTTGATCCGGTTTCGATGACCCTGGCGAAATCGTTGTGGCCGGGGCCGCTGACGCTTGTGCTGCCACGCCTGCTGGACGCGCCGGTACACGATCTGGTGACGGCCGGGCTGGAGACGATTGCGCTGCGCATGCCCAAAGGTTTTGGCAATCGGCTGATCGCGAAACTAGGCCGGCCACTCGCCGCGCCCAGCGCCAACAGTTCGGGGCGCATCAGTGCGACGACCGCGCAGGCGGTGCAAGCGGATCTGGGCGAACGCATCGACCTTATTGTGGATGGCGGTCCGACGCCGGTCGGCGTTGAATCGACCATCATCAAGGTGGAAGGCAAGCGGATCGTCTTGCTGCGCCCGGGCGGTATCCCGGTGGAGGACATTGAGAAAGTGTCCGGAGTGCGTGTCGTCCGAGATGCGGAAGGCAAGGGCGTTCAAGCGCCGGGCCAGCTTGCCTCGCATTATGCGCCGCGCGCGCAGGTTCGTCTCGATGCCCGTACTGTGCAACCTGGCGAGGCGCTGCTGGCATTCGGTGAGCGCCGCGCGGAGAACGCTGCCAACGCGCTGGCAGTACTCAACTTATCGCCGAGGGGCGACTTGCGCGAGGCTGCGGCCAATCTGTTCGCCTACATGCACAGGCTGGACGATAGCGGCGCTCGGACCATCGCGGTCGAGCCGATCCCGGACCACGGCCTGGGTGAGGCCATCAACGATCGCCTGCGGCGCGCCGCCGCGCCGCGCGACGTGCCCATCGTCAACGAAAGGGCCTGAGCCACCATGGACGACGATCTGATCGCCCGCTTCGCTTCGATCGTTGGGGACCGCTATGCCGTTCGTGACCTTGCCGACATCGAACCCTATGTGACCGAGCGCCGAGGTCTTTGGCCCGGCAAGACGCCGATCGTGCTCCGTCCCGGCAGTGTTGATGAGGTCTCGCGGATCCTGCGGCTGGCCAGCGAGACGAAGACGCCGGTGGTGCCGCAGGGTGGCAATACCGGGCTGGTTGGCGGACAGGTGCCGCACGCTGCGGGCAACGAAATCGTCATCTCGCTGTCTCGTCTTGACCGCATCCGCCAGATCGACCCCCGCGCCAATACGGTGACAGCCGAGGCCGGCGTGATCCTGGAAAAGCTGCATGAAGCAGTTGATGCGGTGGACCTGCTGTTTCCCCTGGCGCTGGCCTCGCAGGGATCGTGCCAGATCGGCGGCAATCTGTCGTCCAATGCCGGCGGCGTCGCGGCCGTATCCTACGGCACCGCGCGTGATCTCTGCCTCGGGGTCGAGGTTGTTTTGCCTACAGGGGAGGTGCTGGACGATTTGCGCAAGCTGAAGAAGGACAACACCGGCTACGACTTGAAAAACCTGTTCGTGGGTGCGGAGGGTACGCTCGGCATCATCACGGCCGCGGTCTTGAAGCTTTTCCCCAAGCCGAAAGGGCGCGAGGTTTCCTGGGCCGCCCTGCAATCGCCTGAAGACGCGCTTGCTCTTTTCAACCTGGCGGAAGATCGCGCCGGCAGCGCGCTGACCTCATTCGAACTGATCGCCCAAAGGCCACTGGAATTTCTAGATCGCCACGGCGGAGGGCTGACATCGCCACTGGGGCTGAACTGGCCGTGGCAGGTCTTGATGGAAATTTCATCGGGCCGCTCCGAACAAGATGCGCGCGACCTGAGCGAGACGATCCTGTCGGCCGGCATGGAAAGCGGGCTTGTCGGCGACGCGGTCATCTCGTCCAATCTTGGTCAATCCAAAGCCTTCTGGCAGATGCGCGAGACGCTTCCCGAAACCCAGAAATTGGAAGGCGCTTCGATCAAGCACGATATCTCCGTGCCGATATCGTCGATCCCCGAATTCATTCGCCGCGCTGCCGTCGAGGTGGAGAAGGTTTGTCCCGGTGCGCGGGTCGTCTGCTTTGGCCACATGGGCGACGGCAATCTGCACTACAACATCAGCCAGCCCCCGGCCATGGACCCGGACGCGTTTCTCGCGCTCTACAAGCCGATGAACCACGCCGTGCATGCAATCGTGCGCGCGCTCGATGGTTCGATTTCGGCTGAGCACGGCATTGGGCAGTTGAAGCGCGACGAACTGCTGGAAACCGCGCCGCCGGTAGCCATCGATCTGATGCGCAAGATCAAGACGGCGTTCGATCCGGCCGGGATCATGAATCCCGGAAAAGTAATCTGACGGAAAGAATTTCTCAGCGCTTCGCTAACCATCGTCGCGATCAAGAAAATTTAACTCAGTTTCTTAAGCGGGCGGCTAAGACCCTCACGCTACCTTGTCCCTATAACGAGGCCAAACGGCCCGTGGGACCCGCGAAAGCGGGCTCTCAGGAGACACAGGGAAGCATATTGATGAGCACCGGACTGAAGCCAGTCTGGGCGGGGCAGCACATGCGCCTCGACCCGTTCCGCATGCCGCAGATGGTGAGCTATGCGACGCGCGACGACGAAGGCGATGTGACCTTCACCGTCGATCATCGCGGCGCTGTCATCCATCGCATCCTGGAGCAGAGCGGCTTGCCGGTGACGGTCGCCATTCCGGCGCGGCTGTTCCGTGGCGTGGCGGCGCGCGCGATGGAGGACGAGACCGGTATGGTGACAGTCACGCTGGAACTCCTGCATCAGGATCCGATGCTGTCGGTGCCGCTGCTGGTGGCCAATGATCTGGACGACGTCGCGGCCGACTGGCGCGCTTGGGCGGAAGCCTATGGGCTCCCGATGATGCTGATCGAGGCTGACGGCATCGCCCGCACGCTTGAAGAATCCGTCGGCGCCGCCATCAAGGTCGCCAAGGCGCAGCAGCGCCGCCAGGGCAAGGCCTCGCGCCAGCGCCGGCCACGTTTCCTGGTGCGCCGCAAGCAGGGCACGTTGGGCCTACGGCTGGTCATCAACGGGGCCGAAATTATCGCGCGCAGTTAGAGCGAGATGAGATTAGGTTGAACCATTCTGCCGGTGATGGTTTGGGACAAGATCGAGGACTTCGTCGAAGGTCGGACTGGTTGTCCGGCCGAGACGGAGGCCGAAGGAATTGGCCCAAACCAGCCCGGCCCTTCGGGTTTGCGTTTGGCGGATGCCCGGTTCGTCGGCTCGCTCGGCCGATGAACCATATCGACCTTCGCAACCCTCCTGCCGGATCGCCTCGCCAAACGACAAACAGAATGATTCAACCTAAACTCATCTCGCTCTAGGGTTTCGAGCGAGTTTTCTGCACCGCCGTCGCGGTGGCGAAATGCTTCGGCGATTCCGAAAAAGCACGCAGTGTCCTAAGGCCTGTGGGGATTTAGGATTCCCTTTTGGGCGTGGATGTGATTCACGCTTTTGATGGAACGATTTGTACTGACGGACGCCCAATGGGCGAAGATGGAACCGCATTGTTTGGGCAAGCCGAGTGACCCGGGGCGCAGCGGCAAGAACAATCGGCTGTTCATGGAAGCGGTGCTGTGGATTGTTCGAACGGGCAGCCCGTGGCGTGATCTGCCTGCGCTGTTCGGCAACTGGAGCACGGCCTTCCGGCGCTTCCGCGATTGGCGTGAAGCCGATGTTTTCAAGCGGATTTTCGATGCTTTGTCGGAAGAGCCCGACATGGAGTACGCCATGGTCGACGCCACCATCGTCAAGGTTCACCGGCACGGCCAGGGCGCAAAAGGGGGACTCAGAGCCAGGCCATTGGCCGCTCAAAGGGCGGCATGACGACCAAAATCCTGACGCTGACCGATGCGCTGGGTAACCTTGTCCGCTTCCACCTGATGCCCGGTAACCGCTTCGACAGCCTCGGCGTCGCGCCGCTGATCGATGGCGTCGAGTTTGGCGCCTTCATTGCCGACAAGGCTTTCGACAGCAATGACATCGTTGCCGATCTCAATGAGCGAGGAGCAAAAATCGTCATCTCGCAACACCCGCGGCGCGCAATACCAATCCCCCTCGACGCCGAAATATACAAATGGCGCCACCTCATCGAAAACTTCTTCTGCAAACTCAAGGAGTTCAAGCGCATCGCCATGCGAGCCTGCAAAACAGATCGCAGCTTCGAGGCGATGATCTACCTCGCCTCAGCCGTCATCAATTCACGATGAATCCCCACAGGCCTTAAAACGTGATCTTCACCGACGCGGCGCTGCGGTTAGCCTCGCCGTGGTGCACGGCTTCGATATTGTTGCCATCGGGATCGAGCAGGAACGCGGCATAGTAGCCCGGATGATAGGGCCGTTCGCCCGGCGCGCCATTGTCCTGACCACCCGCCTCGAGCCCCGCCTTATGCCATGCATCGACGGTGGCGCGATCCTTGGCCTGAAAGGCGAGATGATGCCGACCGGTCAGCTTGCCTTGCGCCGCTACACTATCGGCGGCTGAAACGAACAGCTCGTCGGCCCAGAAAAAGCGCTCGGCCGCGCCGCCAATCGGGATATCGAGCACCTTCAGAACCGCCTCATAGAAACGCCGGCTGGCGTCAAGGTCTCGAACGACGAGCTGGATATGGTCGATCAAGCGGCCGCGATAAAGTTCCTGTGCTTCCATGGAATTGGGCTCCGTTGTCGTTTTCAGACAGGATAGGAACGGCCCGCCTGCGGTCAACCGCACGCGTCGAGGTTACTGACAGCGGGGGTTCAAAACAGCGGCTTGACCGCGACCCAGAGCCCGCCGCCGATTAGGCCGAGGAAGATCAGCCAGCCGACGATATTGTTTGACCGGAACAGCCGGATGCATTGATCCGGATTGTCGATGTCAAGCGTCCGGATTTGCCTGAGCATATGCGCCCCCGCCGCCAGCAAGCCAGCCAGCGCCGGCATCGGCACTTCCGCCGTTGCAAAAGCTCCAGCGAAGAAAGCCAGCGCGCCGCCATAAAGCCCGATCAGCCAGTATTTGGTGTTTGCGCCGAACAGGCGGGCGGTGGAGCGGACGCCCACAATGGCGTCGTCTTCCTTATCCTGGTGGGCGTAGATTGTGTCGTAGCCGATCGTCCAGAGGATCGCGCCGCAATAAAGCAGCACAGCCGGCATTGCGAGTTCGTCGAACGCCGCCGCCCAGCCCATCAATGCGCCCCAGGAGAAGGCCAGACCCAGCACGAACTGAGGCCAGTTCGTAATGCGCTTCATGAAAGGGTAGATCGCCACGATCAGCAGCGAGGCAAAGCCAAGCAGGATGGCAAAGCGGTTGAATTGAAGCAGGACAATCAGCCCGGCCAGCGCTTGAATGGCGAGAAAAGCCCAGGCTTGCCTGCGCGTCACCTGGCCGGACGGCAGCGGGCGCGAGCGCGTGCGATCGACCTGTGCGTCGATGTTTTCATCGACCAGATCGTTGTAGGTGCAGCCCGCGCCACGCATTGCAATCGCGCCGACGAGGAACAGCAGAAGATGCGACAGCGGTGGCAGGAGATCGAGCACAGGCTCGCCGGCCTTGGCGAAAGCGGTGGCGGCCAGCGCCGCCGACCATAGGCACGGCCAAAGAAGAAGTTGCCAGCCGATCGGCCGGTCCCAGCGGGCCAGCTGGGCAAAAGGCCACAGGCCGCGCGGCAGGACGCGGTAGACCCAATGGCCGCTCGGCGCATCGGCAACGCGGCCCTGGCCGGCGCGGGACTGGACGGTTTCCATGCAAAGTGAGTGGCAGGGTGGTGGTTAGGCGTCAAGCGCCGGTAATGTCGCGCGTCAATGAGCTTTGGATCAGCCATGAGGCAAACGCCTGAAGTGCCGCGAAATGCATTCAAGTGTTCGTCCGCTCTCGGAAACAGGCTGCTCCTTTCCGGAAAGATATGCTGTTGCACGATGCGCCATACTTCGGCCGACTCTGACGGCCGCGCTGTGTGGCCGTCAGAGTCGGTCCATAATGCGGCGATAGACATCAACCAAAAAATTCTTTTTCGCGATTTTCATCCACACCCCCTTCGACTGCGCGACAATGCCTCCGACTATATTCACACGAAGGAAAGGCGATGGACTGGCGGGCGGCAAACGAGCAACAAGATGAGGCGCGGTGGCGCATCTTCCTGATGTTCGTCGTCATGGCTCTGATGGTCATCCGCACCGGACTGGTGTCGCGCGGCGTGATCGCCATCCTTCCCGCCGAAGACGCCACACTGGCGGCCGACCATCAGCCGCCCTCAGCTCACCCAGACCATCTAAACCGCGCCATTCTCATCTTGCTGTGCCTGGCCGAAGCCGCCGGGCGGCTGGTCATCGTGAAGGAGCACAGGATCTGGGAACTCATGAACCAGCCGCTACCGCACCCCGCGCAAGGGCGGCCTCTCAATGCCGCCAGCCTGTGCGAACGCCCGGCGCAACGCCTCGACACGTCCTGACCTCCGCCCTCGGTCAAGTTGCTTTCAAGCGATCCGCCGCAAGTCGCTTTTCGGCCGAACGGTGCTTCTTCCAGAACGCACGTTTCAACACGCGCCGCAGATGCTTCGCCCATTCGCCCGAGGCGACCAGATATCCTTTCTTTACATGCGACATAGAACGAGGGTAGCGGGAAGTCGCTTCGGTTCCAAGGATTCTGCCCATGAACGTCCTCCTGATAGGCTCTGGCGGCCGCGAGCATGCGTTGGCGTGGAAGTTGGCAGCCTCACCCATGCTGACCAAACTCTATGCCGCGCCGGGCAATCCGGGCATCGCCAAAGAGGCCGAGCTAGTGGAACTCGATGTCGCGGACCACGCGGCGGTCTTGGCTTTCTGCGAGGCGAACAAGATCAGTCTCGTGGTCGTGGGGCCAGAGGGCCCGCTGGTCGACGGGATTGCCGATCCATTGCGGGAAAAGGGCATTCGTGTCTTCGGACCGTCGAAGGCGGCGGCACAATTGGAAGGCTCGAAGGGCTTCACCAAGGATCTGTGCGCCGAATATGGCATTCCCACCGGCTCCTTCGGCCGCTTCGACAACGCCAACGACGCGCGCGCCTATCTGCGCGGCATGGGCGCGCCGATCGTCGTGAAGGCGGATGGGCTGGCCGCCGGCAAGGGCGTGACTGTCGCCATGACCGTCGAGGAGGCGGAAGCCGCCATCGACGCGTGTTTCGACGGCGTATTCGGTCAAGCCGGCGCGGAAGTCGTCATCGAGGAATTTCTGGAGGGCGAGGAGGCCAGCTTCTTCTGCCTGAGCGACGGCGCTCATGTGCTGCCCTTCGGCACCGCGCAGGACCACAAGCGGGTCGGCGACGGCGACACCGGCCCGAATACTGGCGGCATGGGCGCCTATTCGCCCGCGCCGGTGATGACCCTTGACATCATCGAGCGCACGATGAATGAGATCGTCGAGCCGACGATTCGTGGCATGGCCGCGCGCGGCACGCCGTTCTCCGGCGTCCTGTTCGTCGGCCTGATGATCACCGCCGATGGGCCAAAGCTGATCGAATACAATGTCCGCTTCGGCGATCCTGAATGCCAGGTGCTTATGATGCGCCTGAAGGACGATCTGCTCGTGCTGCTCTCCGGTGCGGCGGACGGTCAGCTTGGGCACCTGTCGGCGCGCTGGCGCGACGAGCCGGCCCTGACGGTCGTTATGGCGGCAGAGGGTTACCCCGCCAAGCCGAAAAAGGGATCGGAAATCCGTGGCGTTGAAACGGCAGCGGATGGCGTCGAGATTTTCCACGCCGGCACCGCTGAAAAGGATGGCAAGCTGGTCGCCAATGGCGGCCGCGTGCTCAATGTCACCGCGACCGGCAAGACAGTCACCGAGGCGCAGGCGAAAGCCTATGCGGCAGTGGACAAGATCGACTGGCCGGAAGGTTTCTGCCGCCGCGACATCGGTTATCGCGCGGTCGAGCGGGAGAGGGCGCAGTGACCGTCACCATCTATCACAACCCGGCTTGCGGCACCTCACGCAACACACTGGCAATGATCCTTGCTTCCGGTGAGGAGCCAGAGGTTATCGAGTACCTGGTTAATCCGCCATCGCGCGACAGGTTGGTCGAACTGATCGGCCTGCTCGGTATTCCCGTGCGCGAGCTGCTGCGCCGCAAGGATACGCCCTATGACGCCCTCGGTCTCGGCGATCCGAAATGGAGCGACGACGAACTCATCGATCTGATGTTGACGCATCCGATTTTGATCAACCGACCGATCGTCCTCACCGAGCGCGGCGTCGTGCTGGCCAGGCCGTCGGAAAAAGTGCTCGAAATCCTAGCGACGCCGGTTCGGCGTTTCGAGAAGGAAGACGGGGAAATCGTCACGTTTGAAGGGTGACGCGCCGACCGAAGCCGTTGTGACCGGGTCGATGTCCTGTCCGAACAGGCTGCGAAACGCTTCTGGCTCGGTCTCCGCCGTGATCGCCGGCTCGGCTGCGAAGGCGCTGGTCATCGCTGACAGGACTGGCGGCGGTGCGGGGCGCGTGATCTGTTTCGGATAACGGTTGCCGGCTTGCAGATAAGCAAAGGCTACGGCCGGCGGCGAACCCGGCTCTATTGTCACCGGTGCATAAGTCGTTTCGACGTTCCCATTCAGCGCTTTCGCACGTTCGACTGGAACTGGCACGCTGGCGATCAGCTCGGCCCGCAGATCGACCAACCCGCCGAACGGCCACGCCTTGCGTAGAGCATTGGCATCCACCGCCGCTACATTGACGTCGATGTCGTATTTCGCGCCCTTGATGCGGTACGGGCAGGCCTTGGCGTTGCAGTTGGCCTGCGCCGAAAACTGCCAGAGCGTGTAGCTCTCCCAATTGCCCTTCGGAAAATGCATGCCGATTTCGGGCTTGTAGCGGGCATACCAGAGCGGCAAGCGCGACAGCAGCGGATAGGACAGCCGATTGTCGGCGATGCGTTTTGCTGTTTTGCCGTTGGTGTAGAGGACGGGATAGCGCCCCGTGCGGCGCTCGATCTCGTTGGCGAAAATCTCGGCATCGTTGAGCGACATCCATTTTTGCGGATCGTCGTCCTCGATATCGATCGCGATCAGATCGTCCGGCGCGGGCTTGGCGAAGTCGACAAAATTCCGCGCCTGCGCGATCGGATTGCCGGGCCGGCCAAGATGATAGGCGCCCCATTTCAGCCCGAGCGCCTTGGCCAAGGCGCGGCGTGTCTGGAAAAGCTCCTGCGCCACGGCGTGCCGCCGCCACAACGTCTTGCACAGGCGCTTTTCATTGGCGTTGCCGGAGCAGCGATAGGCCGGCGGCAGGCCGTCCGACGCCTTGTTGATGAAGCCGACAATGCGCTTGTCCGAGGTCAGTTCCTGCCAGTCGATCGGATTGTATTCATAGGCGTCGATGACCAGCGCGCGGTCGAGGCGTTTCCACGGTTCGGAAAAATCCGAGGCGACGATGGGAGCGGCTTTGGGGGCGGCGTCGTCCACCTGGACCGCCGATGCGCCGCCGGAGAAAACGCCAAACAGCCCCAATGCCAGACCGAGCACGCCACGCAACGCCATACCCACACCCAACACATGAACAGCTTATGGTGAACAGATGTGGTTAAGAAAGTGCTTTCGTGGGCGGAGAGCCTACGCTCCGAAGCGTAGCCGGCATTAGCGATTATAAATATCCGGCGCCGGTTCGTCGGACAGCGTGCCTTCGTGCTGACGTCGCTGCATATGTGCGACGGAGCATTTGAGCGAGCAGAGCACGCCGTGGTCGCACCAATAGGCAGGGCCGTGATCGGGATTGCCGCCGTGGAAGGCGAAAGCCGGCGCGGTCTCTGCAAGGCCGCATTCGATGCAGCGCAGCGTTCCGGGGCGGGCGAGCATGATACTTTTTCCAGTCTGGCTTTCGGTTCGTCTGCCGTCCAGTATCAACCCATTGCAGCGCTGGTCAATCTGTTCGATTGACGTTTACGTAAGAAGTATGTAGCCAATGCACATCGGCCGGTAAGGCCGTCCCGCGTGATCACGCCAAGCCGGAGGAGTGTGGATGTATCGTGCGCCCGTCGCTGAAATCGCCTTCACGCTGAAACATGTCGCGGGCCTGAACGCTGCGCTCGATAGCGGCGCTTTCGGCGACCTGGGTGAAGATCTGGTCGATGCAATTCTGGAAGAGGCCGGCCGCTTCGCGACTGACGAAGTCGCCCCGCTGCGCAAGGTCGGCGACGAGGTCGGCGCGGTCTGGAAGGACGCCGCCGTGACCACCGCGCCCGGCTGGAAGGAACTTTACAGGCGCTGGATCGACGGCGGCTGGAATGCGCTTCAGGGGCCGGAGGAATTTGGTGGGCAGGGGCTGCCGGCCATGCTCGGTGTCGCCGCTCTCGAAATGTGGAACTCCGGCTCGATGGGATTTGCCATTGGTCCGACGCTGACCATGGGCGCGGTCGAGGCGCTGGAAAAACACGGCACCGAAGAGTTGCAGCGGACCTATCTGGCGAAACTCGTGTCCGGCGAATGGATGGGCACGATGAACCTGACCGAGCCCCAGGCAGGCTCCGACCTTGCCGCGCTGCGCGCCCGTGCCGAACGCGCGGATGACGGCACCTATCGCATCTTCGGCCAAAAGATTTTCATCACCTATGGCGAGCACGATTTCACCGACAACATCGTGCACATGGTGCTGGCGCGCTTGCCCGATGCGCCCGCCGGCACGCGCGGCATCTCGCTGTTCCTGGTGCCCAAATTTCTGGTCAACGAGGATGGCTCGCTCGGGAGTCGCAACGACGTGTTTGCGTCCTCGATCGAGCACAAGATGGGCATCCATGGCTCGCCGACGGCGACCATGATTTACGGCGACGGCTTTGCCAAGGATCGGGAGCCCGGTGCGATCGGCTGGCTGGTCGGCGAGGAAAACAAGGGTCTGGCCTGCATGTTCACCATGATGAACAATGCGCGCCTGGCCGTCGGCATGCAGGGCGTAGCCGTCGCCGAAGCCGCCTTCCAGAAGGCGCTGAGTTACGCGCGGGAGCGGCGGCAGGGCAAGGCGGCGAGCTATGCGGGTCAGGGCATGGCGCCGATCGTCAATCATCCGGACGTGCAGAGAAACCTGCTCACCATGCAGGCGCTGACGCGCATCGCGCGCGCCATAAGCTATTCCTGCGCCCATGCGCTGGACATGGCGCGGGTCTCGGAAGGCGAGCAGGCCGCCCGTTGGCGCGACCGGGCAGGCCTGCTGACTCCGGTCGCCAAGGCATTTTCGACAGATGGGGGTGTCGAGGTCGCGTCGCTCGGCGTACAGGTGCATGGCGGCATGGGCTTCATCGAGGAAACCGGCGCGGCGCAACTGCGGCGCGC
>JBFWUS010000037.1:0-55358 GCA_050247155.1 Rhizobiaceae bacterium | reverse complement strand
GCCATCAGAACCATCGATGCCCTGTGGCAGGCCATCGGCGATATCTGCAATCTCTTCTCTCCAACAGAATGCAGAAACTTCTTCGCCGCCGCAGGCTATGGACTCAAATGAACGTCCGACGCTCTAGATCGTCGTTCAGAGATTTCTGCGGTGACGAGACAACCGCTGCGCGAGAAGTTGCCGAGCAGGCGTTGGCGCACAAGGTAGGCGACGCAACAGAGCAGGCTTATCGCCGCTCGTCCGCATTGGAACGGCGGCGCGAGCTTATGCAGCAGTGGGCGGACTATCTCGACGGGAAGCCCGCTGCTGCTAACGTCATCAATATGTCGGAACGCATCCGGGCATGACAACAAGTCCCAAGCAGAGAGGCTCCGGCGGTAGTAAGGAATCAGGCGCCCGAGCCGGCAAAACTAAGGGCGTCTTGGACTTTTCACAGATTGAGAGGATTCTGACGGCAATCACCACTGCCGGTGCCGGTGTCCCTGACCATTTCTACGCCAGGGCAGGCTCGAATCAGCTCGACCCTTTGCAACCGGTGCAAAGAGCGCGGTCAAAATTGGCCGGCGATATAGGTTGGGCCTACACCATGCGCGAGATCGCGCCGGACCTCTCAAGCGCGGCGCGCGCAAAAGCGAGAACACAAGCAATTCAGCGTGTAATGAAGTTGGCGAGATCGTTACGAGAGCTGATTGATAACGAGGCGTTGCCGCTGCGGCCATCGCTTTCAAGACACTTTCCTCGCACTGCCGAACTTGATGCTTCGGTCGCGGGCCTTGTCGTATTGGAGAATGCGGCAAATGGCGAGTTAGATAGGCTGACAAAGGCCGGACTAGATACTTCGCCTCCATTCGATGACTATGAATGGACACCGGGCGATTCATTTATCATCGCCATGGCGGAATCCTTCGAAAAGCACTTCGGGCCAATTGCGTTCAAAGCCGACACAACACGGGAACCGCAATCGCCATTCATTGCCTTTGTTCAGCAAATTGCTCGAGAAATGAATGAGACTGTCCCGTCCAATTATGCGGTGAGGGTGGCGGTCTCCAGGGTCGATAAGCGCTCCCATAACAAACTCGCGAAAAAAAGACTTGAGTTCGTTACGGGCGGCAGCGGCGTTCATGTGGCTAACAGCGCATACTTTCGTTCACTGACGAACAAAGCAATGGCCGGATTGATCCGGCGACTCCCCGGTCAAGGAGGCAAAATTGACCAAGCTTCTCTACACCATTGATGAGGCCGGCGAAGTGCTTGGCCACAAACGCACCTTCCTCTACGAACTGCTTCAATCGGGGAAACTCGAAAGCGTGAAAGCTGGCAAACGCCGCCTGATCGTCGCCGAGTCGATCCAGAGGTACGTCGCCTCGCTGCGTGCAGCGGCTTAAGGCGGTGACCCATGATCATAGAAACACGAACCCCTCGCGGTAATGCGAGCGGCTCGGAACTTATCAATCCGCTTCCCGGCAAGAATGATAGCTCCGAGCATAAACAAACTGCCCTTCACCTTCAAGTTGTTCACCTTCGCCGCCGCTTCATTTTGAGTGAAGCGTTGGCCATCGCCACGGCCGGACTAGCCTTCCCGAAACAGGGGAGGTTCGCATGACCCAGCCCCAAGTTTCAACCGAAGACAGCAAGTACGCTCGCCAAGCAAAATGGAGGGACAGGAATCAGCAAGCCGTTTGGGCTCAAGCCGCTCTGCGTGCCGCCTTGAGACGTGGCCTTGTCGAACAGAAGCCGTGTCGCGTGTGCGGCTCGGCCGACAGCGAGGCGCATCACCCGGACTATGACCGGCCGATGGATGTGAACTGGCTCTGCCGAGCGCACCACAAGGCCGAGCACGCCCGGCTCAAAATTGAGGGAGATGCCTGATGCTTGGCAACCTCCTGCGCGAAACCAAAGAACTGACGCGGGCCAACCTGTCCGATTTGACAGTGCTCTCATCTTCCAACGACCCGCACCGCCTTGATACCCCGGCCAACCATGTCAAAGGCCGGTGGTTCCGGGAGCCGATGGAACGCTGCGGCCTGCTGACATCGGGCGCGCGCATTCACAACAGGGGCATCCACTATGCTGTTGTGTCATTGGGCGACGCCACATTGCCCGGCGGCGGTGCCTACCTCAACAACGCAGACTGCTGGAGCTTCCTTGAGGACGCCAGCAATATCGCCCGGTGGCTCGGCTATGTGTCGTGGGATCAGATGATCGATGCCCGCAACGCGGAGCCTGTTATCCAGATCGTCAAGCGTGAAGAGCTGCGCTACCGCATTGCGGTAGACGCCGATGTCTACCTGCCCGACGCCGACGATTTCAGGCCGCGCATTCAGGCCGTCAGCTTCGATGCGCTGCAAGAATACCGGCTGGTGTTCTACGGCGAAAAGACTTCGCTTGGCAGCGTCCTTCAGCCTCTTGCCGAACGGTACGGCGCTGACCTCTATCTGCCGGCTGGCGAAATCTCCAACGCGTTGTTGGCGACGATGGCCAAGACCGGCGCAGATGAAGGCCGCCAGATGGTTGTGTTCATCTTCGCCGACTGCGATCCGGCCGGCTATCAGATGGCCGTCAGCATCGGTCACAAGCTGCGCGCGCTGCGTGACGGCCTCCACCCAAGCCTTGCATTTCAGGTTCACGCCCCAGCGCTGACCGTCCAGCAGGTGCGGACTAGGGGCTGCCGTCAACACCGCTGAAGGAGACCGAGCCCCGCGCCGATGGCTGGCGTGAGCGCTACGGCGTCGAGCAGACCGAGATCGATGCGCTCGCGACCCTTCGGCCAGAACTGCTGCGCGAGATCGTACACACCGCGGTAGCACCCTATTTCGACGCGACGTTGGCGGATCGTACCAGCACCGCGCGCCAGAAGTGGGAGCAACAGGCGCAATCCATCTTCGAAACGCAGATGGGGCCGGACCAACTGGCCGGCATCCACAGCGCCGCCAATGAACATCTCGCGGCCCTGCGCGAAAAGCTGGACGCCATCGAACTCGCCACGGACGAACTGGATCTTGACCTCCCGCCCGTTGCCATCCCGGCCCCACGCCTGGAGGCGGAAGGCGTTGCCCCTCTGATGTCGAGCGACATGCACCTGGCGGACGCCATCCGCGTGCTGCGAGGCCGCAAAGACTACAGGGAGGGGCGCTATAATGGATATCCGTCTTGCGGCCCGCCTCCTTGGCGGCAACATCGTTCGGCGGGACACTGTTTGCTGCCCCGGTCCCGGTCACTCCCGAAATGACCGCTCCCTTACCGTGACGTTTCGCGGTGGGGACTTTCTCGTCCACAGCTTCAGCAATGACGACTGGCAGCTGTGCCGCGATCATGTCCGGGCGGTTCTTGGTCTCGGATCATTCCAGCCCAGCGAACGCCAGCCGGCATATCTCGCAACACACGTCACAGTGATTGCCGAGCCCGAGCCGGAAGCGGTGAAGCGGCGCGACTTCGCCCTGTCCTTGTGGAGCGACGCCAAGGCCATCGGCGGCACTATCGCCGAACGCTATCTTGTCGGGCGGGGGTATTCTCGTCCCTGACGTGGCATTGACGGGCTTGTCGTTGCGCTTTCATCCGGCGTGCCCGTTCAGGCTCGAAAATGGTGAGGCAGTTCGAGTCCGCCACATTGTCGATCATTGGCGGCATACAGCCGGCGCGCATTGCTCCTATCGTTCGTGGCGCACTGACTGGCGCATCCAATGACGGTCTCATTCAGCGCCTTCAAGGGCAAAGGCCTATCCGCGACAGTCGAGATACCGGCGACAACCGAGCAGGATTGGAATGATGTATGGCGAGTGCGCCACGGTCCCTGCTGCCATGAAGTGGTAGCTTGACTCAAACTTGAACAAATAAGACAAGTTTTCCGATTGCCCGAAGAGAGTGGGGGAACTTGATGGTACGTCTGACACTGTTGCGCTCATCTTCCGTGCTTGCAACGGCAGCGATCCTCCTCGCTGGGGTGACACATGTGTCCATGGCGCAGCAGGCCGGCGAAGTTCAGTTGGACGAAGTTGTTATCAGCGGTGAGGGGCAACCTTCGCAGGCTGAAGGTATTGTCGCCAAAGATGCCGAGACTGCCACCAAAAGCGACACCCCTCTCATAGAGACCCCGCGATCCATCAGCGTTGTCACCGCCGACGAAATTCAGGAACGTGGTGGCGCCCAGAGCTACATCGACGCGCTTTCGTACACGCCCGGCTTTGTAACGACGACGCCGCAGAATGCCAGATCCACGGCCTTTGGGGCCTTGCGCGGCTTCAGTGTCTTCGAGAGCCTTTATCTCGACGGCATGGCGCTGCCGACGGGCCTCGATCGAGCTAACCCGCAAATCGAACCGTATGCGCTTGAACGGATCGAGGTGCTGAAAGGCCCGGCGTCAGTTCTCTACGGACAGGGTGCGCCCGGCGGGCTGATCAATATGGTCAGCAAGCGGCCGGTCTTCGAGCCGCTAAGGGAAGTTCAATTCCAGTACGGCAGCTTCGACCGGCTTCAGACCGCGTTCGACTTTTCCGACAAGGTCGATGCGGCCGGGACATTGGCCTATCGCCTCACCGGCTTGCTGCAGGACAGCGGCACCCAGCTGGATTTTGTCGATGACGACCGCATCTACATCGCGCCCGCATTCACATGGAAGCCGGACGAAGACACCACCTTTACCCTCCTCACGCATTATCGGAAGAACACTGGTGCCGACCAGTATGCCTCGTTGCCGAACGACATCGCGCCGTTCGTGCCAACGAACCGGTTTACCGGTAAACCGGGCTTCGACAGGAACGACACGGAACAATACGCCGTGGGCTACGAATTCAATCACCGCTTCAACGACGTCTGGCAGGTGACGCAAACCGGTCGCTTCCTGCAGGCCGATGTGGACTACCGGTATCTGCAGGCGACCGAGCTGACGGGCAATCCTGACCTGCCCGGCGAAGCCACACGCACGGCCTACGTGTTGGATGAAAGGTTGCGGGCATGGACCTTCGACACGCGCGCCCAGGCCGATTTCCAGACTGGCGCTCTTGATCACAAGTTCATTGCCGGCATCGATTACCGCAAGCAGAACTCCAGGAATCGTGGCGGCTACTATTACAACGGCGGCCCGCTCATTGATCTACTCAATCCTGTCTACGGCGTAGACCTACCCGAGTATGCATACAGCGATGCCGCCGCCAAGGAAGTCGAGCAGGTCGGTCTCTACGGGCAAGAACAGGTGAAGTGGGACGGGTGGGTGTTGTCTTTCGGAGGCCGGCACGACTGGGCGACAACCGTCACAGACATTGAGGGCACGGCGTACGATTCGAGTTCTGACGACAAGGCGTTCACCGGGAATGCCGGACTCCTTTATCTCTTCGACAACGGTGTCGCGCCGTATGTCAGCTTCGCTCAGTCTTTCAAACCGGAAGCCGGTGCGGACGTGAACGGCACGCCGTTCGAGCCGACCCGTGGTGAGCAGTATGAAGTCGGCGTCAAGTATCAACCGCTCGACTATAATGCTTTCGTCACCGTCTCGGCGTTCCAGATCACGCAGCAGAACATGCTGACGGGTGACCTTGAGAATCCCGAGTTCCAGAAGCAGATCGGCGAGGCGCGCGTCCGCGGCATCGAGATTGAAGGCAAGGCGGAACTGGGAAACTTCGATCTGACGGCCTCCTATTCCCATCTCGATTCGCAGATCACCAAAGACACCTATGGCAACGAGGGCAACCGGCTAGCCTACGTTCCGGAACACACGGCTTCCGCTTGGATTGACTATCATTTCCAGTCGGCGGCGTGGGACGGCCTGAGCCTCGGGGCCGGGGTTCGTTACGTCGGCTCATTCTACGGTGACCACGAAAACACGGTGCTGAACGATGATGCGACGTACCTCGATCTGAGTGCGCAATATCAGTTCGGGCGCCGCTGGAGCCATCTCGACGGCTTGGCGCTGGACGTTTCCGTGACCAATGTGACGGATCGGAAGACCCTCATCTGCGACGGACCCTGGGGCTGCGAATGGGGCAAGCGGCGTGCCGCCTACGCTACCCTCAGCTACAAGTGGTGAAGCAAGGTGCCTCACGGCATCGGAGCGCCGGCCTCGCCGGCGGTCAATGCGTATCTGAAAGCCAAGGGCACATAAGTGGCTGCACGACGCGCAGTCACCGCCGGCCGGTATCGAAAACACCGCATCAATGGGAAGGTTCGGCTAACGATGGCCGATCTACAGCACCGTGGGCGAGTGTTGAGCGTGCAGGCGGAGGTCGATCACTTTACGTGAACTGGGAAGTAGAGCCGCTTCCCAACAGCCCATTCTGGAACGTCGCGGATTCCACCCACGGAACGCGCCACTTGGCCAAGGCGACGGGTCCATTCTGCAGAAAAGGTTGAGTTCAATATTCGAACAGACGTTAGCTTACCATCTTTCGCAACCTGAAAGGAAATCGTGGCTTTGCCACCGCCAGCCGACTTTGCCGATGCTAGGCGCGGCCCGATTTGGCGAGAGATATGAAGTTGGTAGCGCTCCCAGAACGCCGAACGATCGTCAGCCCATGCGTTTGACAAAGCGCCAATGCAAAAGGCGACGGCAATTGACAGACCGGCCAATCTCATTTCCTGGGCACTCCATACCTTTTCACGCTTTAGCCTGACCGAGACCCAAATCAAACTCAAAGGCTACCAAGCAGCCGTCAGCTGTATGTGATCTAGCCATGAAATTGACCTGTAGAGATATCGCCGCGCTGTCTCTCCAGATTGCTGACCAGTTCCCGGTGCTCGGCGGTTCGAAACTATGGCGAATGCGGTGTTCATTGTTGCGCTCACGCCACAATGAGAACGGCCGGTTTGACTAGGGAATCAAACCGGCCGGGCGCGGTGTAACGGCCGCGCATGTCCTGGCGTTGAAGAGTTAGGCACCGATCATTCCGGGACGGTAAAACCTGACAGTTTGCCACAGGTTAGCAATGGGAAAACTTCCCGATTGGATGAAAGACAATCTATGCAAAGCTCGGTTGGCCGCCTCAAAGCCATCTGGCGGCGCGTAGCGCCGTGCTGGAAGCGATGGAGCGGTATCGGGACCAAACAGCGTTACGCGAGGCCAAAGACGCTTATTCAAACAGTGCACAATCGCGGCGAAGCGGTATCAAAACACCGCACAATGCCCTACGACCATTTATAGGCAATCAAGGCTATAACGCCATAAACTGCTTATACAGGCTCGGGCCGGCCTTCAGGATTTGCCACCATCGACCGACCGCGACGGGATAAAATTCACCTGGCGCACCGTGCGGAACATCGTGCCATCCGACATCCGCTCCGCCTTCTCTTCATAGATCGGCTTGACCTGTGGCGGCGCTGGCTTTGCAAGCAGTTCGCTCAGCATCTGCTCGGCCTCACGGTTGCCGTCGCCACGGAATTGCAGCCTGCCATGGCCGCAATAGGCTTCTTCAAGCATATCGCCGCCGTCTTCGTTGACCGCTTCCAACTCGTCGTCTTCCAACTCCGGGTCAGGGCCCATGGCGTCGAGCATCGCAATCAGATCCTCGATAAAGCGCTCAATGCCGTGGCGGCTTCACACTGCCGCTCGCATGAACAGAGTTGGCCGAGCGACGCGGTAGATGTTGACGGACTGCGGCCGAGACATTCGAGTTCAGAGAATCGGGATTGCCGGCGAATTTATGCGTCTGGCCCGATGTCGGCAAGGACAGGTGCAGCTCGACGCTTCTCGCACCTCAATTAGGGCAAGGCCACAGCGCGGGGACCAGCGTGACATCTGTACAATGGCTTTTTCGGTTTTTTGGCGGTTTTTCCGTCGTGGGGCTAGCCTCCAGCGGATTGTCGCAGAAAGCGAAAAACAGCCCGAAATTTGAATTTGCCTCTGTCGAGCGCAGGCTGCAGAGATGGATCGGCCGCTACCGCTGTTGCGAATTGATCGCGTCGACGGCGCACTGTTCAAGCGATAGCCCGTTTCGCAGGCATCGGAAGGCAAACGACATCGGGGCGGCGCCGCGTACTCCGGCACAATAATCGAGAGTGGACCCTTCGCAGAATATCTCGTCGGCCGTCTGAGGCTCATAGGGTTCGGCTTGGCCAGCAGGATCGACAGCCGCCTCCTGATAGGATCGTGCGACGTTGCAGGCATAGTCGGCAATCGGCCCGATGGTTTCCAGCGGAAGGTCGAGACGCCGGAGCGCGGCAGTCGCAGCAGTGTCTACGAGAAACGGGCAAGCGTGCCAAAGGAGCGTTACGTCAATCTCGACAGCAGGAGCTGGAGCTATCGACGCGGCAGTGAAAGACCAGGCAGCAACAGCCAGTCCGACCCCTCGCATTGCGCGCACCCCCGTGACGACGCGACACAATACTACCGTCCCAGAACAAACTGAAGGCAGGGCGTGGTCAAGGCTCTCCGGGTCTCGTAGGCCGCCGAGCGTGGGCGTCGCCTCAGAGGATGTCACGCCCGGCGCAGGTTTGTGACCTTGCACAATCGACCGGACAATAGCGTGCCATCGTGCCCGAATGCAGCGGTTGCTGGGTATCGCGCGCCAGTCGATGTAACGCCCTGTTGACCGAATTGACCTTGCTCAAATCAATTGTCGGCAACGTTGCACCGGCCATGGATTCGCGCCCAGCACACCGGCACCCGCTGATGCGGTGGACCCGTTGTCGGGCCGATGGCGGCAACAGTGTTAACCTCCCGGAAAATTGTTTCCATGCCGAGGTTGTACGCCCATCCCGTGTGCTGTCTATTCTCCTGGCGTGAGGGAGGGGCTTATGCGCACGATCAACGGCACGACCCGGTCCGACTGGCTGTTCGGATCGTCCGGCGCTGAACACATTCTGGCCGGCGAAGGAAGCGACGTCGTCTTTGCCGGCGGTGGCGACGACATAATCAATGGTGGCAGAGGCAACGATACGATCTTCGGTGGCGCCGGGATCGATACGGTCGAGCTTGCCGGCTCTTATCTGGACTATTCCTGGAGCAAAGCAGGCGGCTTGCTGAGCTTGTCGGGACTGCTTGGTCCTTCCTTCATGGTGACAGGCTTCGACGATACAGATCGGTTGTTCGGTGTTGAGTTTCTTCGTTTCGAGGACGCCACGGTAGACCTGCGCACCGGCATCATCACCCTGGACAACCGAGCTCCGGACGGGTCCGCCGACAGCTATGCCGCGACCGAGGATACGCCGCTCATTGTCGATGCGGCCTCCGGCGTGCTCGCCAACGATAGCGATCCGGACAATGACGCGCTTACGGCCATTGTCGGCTCCAATCCGACCAACGGCACGCTCGTGCTCAATGCGGACGGCTCCTTCAGCTATACGCCGAACGCCAACTTCAACGGTGCCGACAGCTTCACCTATACCCCCAATGACGGCACAGCCAACGGAACCCCGGTCACCGTCACCATCGACATCGCCGCTGTCAACGACGATCCGACAGCGAACAGCGACAGCGCCACGACGAACATGGACACCGCGATAGCCATTGCCGTCAGGGCCAACGACACGGACGTTGACGGCGATGAATTGACCGTCAGCGGCGTGACCCAGGGAGCAAATGGATCAGTGGTCATCGACCCCGGCACGGGCAATCCAATCTACACGCCGAATGCCGGTTTCGAAGGTGTCGATACCTTCAGCTACACAATCGAGGATGGGAATGGTGGAACCAGCACCGCCAATGTAGCGATGACCATCGTCTCCATGCCCGTCGCCGTGGCGGACAGTATCACCGTGAGCGAGGGCGGCTTTGCGACGGTATTGGATGGCGGCTCAACCAGCATCCTCGCCAACGATACTGATCGGGAGAATGACCCCCTGACCTCCATCCTCGTCGACAGCCCCGTGCATGGCTCGTTGACTCTCAATCCGAACGGCACATTCAGCTACTCGCACGACGGGTCCGAGACCACCACGGACAGCTTCACCTACAAGGTCAATGATGGAACCAGTGACGGCAACACCGTCACCGTGAGCATCACAATCACGCCGGTCAACGATCCGCCGGTTGCCGTGGATGACTTCTTCACGACAAATGTCGACACGCCGTTTATGGTCTCTACATTCTCGCTTTTGCTAGACAACGACACTGATGCCGATGGCGATACCCTATCGGTCTTCTCGGCGGGGGCAGTCAACCACGGCACATTAAGCTATATCGGCGGTATCCTTAGCTTCACGCCGGACGCTGGTTTCACAGGCAGGGCAAGCTTCAGTTACGGGGTTTACGACGGATATGGCGGCACCGACTTCGGCACGGTGTACATCGATGTCGTCGACCCGTCTGCGATCGCATAGGCGGCTATCGCCCAATCGCACACGGACAGGATCATCAGCCGTAACCCACCCGCACCGCATGATGCGCTGAAGGTTCAGGCACGGCACGCCACCCGCAAAGCTTGAGCTGATAGTCGGCCGACGCCATGCGGCGGTGACATCCGGGACGGCGGCCTTCGCCTCCGCTCCCAGTTCCGTAATGAGTTCCTCCAATGGTCGGGCCGGGAGAGCGGCGACCAAGCGGCCTATGACGCCTTCCTTCAGGACTTCCTTAGACGGAACGTGCCGCCGGGCTCGGATGGTCCGTTCCTCAAGGGTCTTACGCCACACGTCGAGGCCCTTCTAGACGAAGGCTATGGGCAGTTCTCCAAGGCCAGCGCCGACAAGACCTATTCCGACAGCCTCAATACCGGGGCTGAGACGCTAACCGAGGTCATCCGGTCCACCCTCACGGATGGCGAGACCAGCCCAGACGGGACAGACTATGACGGCGTGTGGAATGGTGTGGTCAGGATCCGCGAGGAGGCCCTCAAGCGTGGCGTCAGGGCGGAGGACATCGATGCCTATTTGGTGGAGATCATCATCACCAACGCGGAGAGGACCGACAATGACGACCTCCTTGGCCTCCTAGACCGCACCATCCCCGGCGATGCCCATCCCCTATCCCACCGGCTGGACATCCAGAAGAAGCGCGATGCCGCCGCCGACAATATCTCCATGGCCAAGGCGAGGGAGGAGGTGGACAACGCCAAGGCCAGAGAGGAGGCCGACAAGAAGCTAGCCAATGAGGCCTATGCCGACATCGCAACCCGATGGTCCAAGGACATCAATGAGGACATACCGGAGGAGACCATTAAGGCCCTCTCTCGCGTTGACCCTATGGCACGCTCCAAGCTCGCTGACCTTCGCAATAAGCTCAATGAGGCCGATGGGTTGGAGGACAAGGCGACCATCGCGAGGGTCTTTGCTGACATCCATGAGGGCAGGGCCGATACGTGGGACTGGATTGCGCCCCATGGGGTGGACGGTTTTGTGCAACAAGTTTCCCCTGTCTGCCGGGTTTTCGGAGGGAACCAAGGCAAGGAAGAACCGGGTTTATAGTCTGGCGTTCAAGCGTCAGGTTGCGCAGGAGTATCTTGAGGGCGGCATGCTGAATGGCGTGGCCAACCGTCACGAGGTCGACCGCACGTTGGTGCGCAACTGGGCGCGCAAATATGAGGACGGCATGCTCAATAGCGACGCGCCCCTGGCCGGACTGGTGCGCGACTATGAGAAGCGGATCGCCTCGCTGGAGCGTCTGGCCGGCAAGCAAGCTTTGGAGATCGAGTTTCTAAAGGGGCTCCGCAGCCGCCAGTCCGGCCGAAAGACGGGACCACGTCGATCGTCACCGCCCGCCCGGCCTCAGCATCGCGAAAGGCTGCGCGCTGATGGGCCTGGCGCGTTCGACCTTCTATGACCTGCCGGCGCAACCTGCCGATGAGGCGTCCATCGTCGCGGCGATCCTTGCGGTGTGCGAGGAGTTCGTCTTCTACGGCTATCGCCGCGTCGGCGCCGCGCTGCGCCAGAAGGGGCTCATCGTCAATCACAAGAGGATCCGCCGGCTGATGCGCCAGCACGGCCTGCAGCCCAGCAAAAGCAGGCGTTTTGCCGTCACCACCAATTCAAACCACGACGGGCCGGTCTTCCCCAATCTGGCCAGGGACATGAGCCTCACCGGTCCCAACCAGCTATGGGCGAGCGACATCACCTACATCGCCCTGCCAGACCGCTTCGTCTATGTCGCCATCATCCAGGACGCCTGGTCACGCCTGATCGCCGGTTACGCCGTCGGCCGCTCGATCGACAAGCGCCTGGCGATCGCCGCCCTGCTGTCGGCCATCGCACGTCGAAAGCCGCCGCAAGGGCTGGGTCCATCATTCCGACCGCGGCTCACAATACGCATCGCATGCCTACTGCGATACGCTCAGCCGCAACGGCATGATCGGCTCCATGGGCCGCAAGGGCAATCCTTACGACAACGCCAAAGTCGAGAGCTTCATGAAGACGCTTAAGCTCGAGGCCGTCTATCCCATGGACTTCAGCACTTTTGCCGATGTCGCTGACTATATTCCCACCTTCATCGAGGAGGTTTACAACACAACACGCTTGCATTCGGCGCTCGGATATCTGAGCCCACAACAGTTCGAGGATCAACACAACCGACAGATGGGGAAATCAGAGCCATAAACTGTCCACCCGCAAGGGCGCAGTCCAAAATCCACTGGCGGAGAAGGAGGGATTTGAACCCCCGATGCCCTTGCAGGCATGCCGCATTTCGAGTGCGGTGCATTCAACCACTCTGCCACTTCTCCGCATCGCGTGGTTGGCCGGATAGCCGGCGCGCGCCGTAGATAACGGCGAAGCCTGCGCCTTACAAGCGCAAATCTCGGCAAAAATCGCGATCCGTACGGCGATTTCGGCCCTCTGCCTTGACTTGAGCCCCTCCCTCGTCTAGTCACCCGCCAACTTCCGGCGTGGGGCTCTCCCCGCGCCGGTTGTGCTTTGAACCCGAAACAGACTGACAAAAAGACGGCGGAGCGGCCTTTCGAGGCGCGTTCATAGCCGGACGAACAAAGCGAAAGGCTCAAAAATGTTCGCAGTCATCAAAACGGGCGGCAAGCAGTATCGCGTTGCCGCCAACGACCTGCTCAAGGTCGAGAAGCTCGCCGGAAATGTCGGCGATATCGTTGAATTCGGCCAGGTTCTCGCTTTCGGCGAGGGCGAAAAGGCCACCATCGGCGCTCCTTTCGTGGACGGCGCGACGGTGACGGCGGAAGTCGTCGAGCAGGGCAAGACCCGCACCGTCATCGCGTTCAAGAAGCGCCGCCGCCAGAATTCGCGCCGCAAGATCGGCCATCGCCAGTTGCTCACCACCGTGCGGATTTCGGAAATCCTGACCGGCGGCGCCAAGCCGTCGAAGAAGGCCGCAGCGAAGGCGGAAGCCAAAACCGAGGCTAAGGCGGAAGAGAAGCCTGCCAAGAAAGCTGCCGCTGGCACAGCGGCCCCGTTGTTCAGCGCGCCGGCTGGCGAACCCGACAATCTGGTCGACATCAAGGGCATCGGCCCGGTGGCCGCCAAGCAATTGGCCGAGCAGGGCATCACCACCTTCGCACAGCTTGCCAATCTCAGCGATGCCGACATCGCCAAGATCGATGAGCACATGCCGTTCAGCGCCGACCAGATCAATGACTGGAAGGCGCAGGCCAAGGAGTTGGCGAAGTAATTTCGCCGCTTCACCTTGAATTCGGTCGCGAACGCGATCATAGAGCGGATTGAGAGCGCCTCGCGGCGCATAAGGAGTTTGAACCATGGCACATAAGAAAGCTGGCGGTTCGTCGCGTAACGGTCGCGATTCGGCCGCCCAACGCCTAGGCGTAAAGAAGTTCGGTTCGGAAGCTGTGCTTGCCGGCAACATTATCGTGCGTCAGCGCGGCACCAAGTGGCATCCCGGCGTCAATGTCGGCATGGGCACGGACCATACGCTTTTCGCGCTCGAAGCCGGCGTCGTCGCCTTCAATAAAAAGGCCAATGGCCGAACCTACGTATCGGTCATGCCGAAAGCAGAAGCAGCGGAGTAGCCGGTTCCGCACCACGACACCGGCGCCCCATCTCGGGAACCGGTGTCTGGCAAAAGCCGCCAGAAATGGATCAGGGGAGATGGGTCGCCATCTCCCCTTTTTCTTATGCCCTTTGCTCAGGGATTTTCTGGAGGACTGAACCATGGTTGCTGAAACGGACGATTTTGAAGACGAGAGTCTTGTCATCGACGCGCCTGTGTTGCGGACGGAGCGGCTGGTGCTGCGCCGCCCCGAAGCCGGCGACGTCGATAGCCTCGTGCTGCTGGCCGACAACCGCAAAGTGTCCGAAATGTTGGCGCGCATGCCCAATCCCTATGGCGAGGCGGAAGCCAACGCCTTTATCGCCATGGCGTCCAAATCGACTGAGACAGTCTACGTGCTTGTCGCGGCTGGCCAGCGGCCGGGCGACGGTGGCGCACTGGTGGGGTGTGCCGGGCTGAACGTGACCGACCGTGGTCTCGAACTGGGCTATTGGATCGGCGAACCTTACTGGCGCATGGGTTATGCCACCGAGGCGGCGCATGCGCTGGTCGATCTGGCTTTCCGCAAGACCGACATCAACGCCCTGCACGCGTCCTGCCGGGTGATCAATCCGGCCTCGCGCCGCGTCATCCACAAGTGCGGCTTCCAGTATGCCGGACAGGGCATGTTGAACTCGATCGTCGCGGGCAAAGTGCCAGTCGAGCGGTACCGGCTGGATCGCCGGACCTGGGCGAGCTTGAGAAGCTGGCGATGAGCGGCGCTGTACCCCCCCCTTGAGGGGGAGAGGAGCCGGTTTGCAAAGCAAATCCATCGCGCCGGTGGCGCGATGGAAGGTCCCGAACGCCGGGGAGCTGCGAAGCAGCGGGGACCCCGGCCCTGCGCCAGCCCTCGGCTATGGCCTCGGGCGTTCGTCACTCGAAAAGCCCATTCCGGGGCTTTTCGTTGGCCTTCGGCCAAACGCTCCTCACCCCCGCAAGGGGGAGGGTAAGCTTGCATCGTCCTACGCCGCGAGGTCGCGCAGCACGTATTGTAAGATGCCACCGTTCTTGAAGTAGTCGAGTTCGTCCAGCGTATCGATACGGCAGAGGATCGGCACGTTCTTCACCGTGCCATCGGCGAAGGTCACTTTGGCGGTCATCTTCTGGCGCGGCCTGATATTCTCGATGCCGTCGATCTCGACCGTCTCGTCGCCTTTCAGGCCGAGCGAAGCCCAGCTTGCGCCATCCTCGAAGGTGAAGGGGATGACGCCCATGCCGACGAGATTCGAGCGGTGAATGCGTTCGAAACTCTGCGCGATGACGGCGCGCACGCCGAGCAGGTTCGTGCCCTTGGCCGCCCAGTCGCGTGACGAGCCGTTGCCATATTCGACGCCGGCGAAGATCACCAGCGGCACGCCTTGATCCTTGTACTCCATCGCTGCGTCGTAGATCGACACTTCGTCCTTCGATGGGTAGTGGATCGTGTAGCCGCCCTCGCGCCCATTCTCGCCCAGCATATGGTTGCGGATGCGGATGTTGGCGAAGGTGCCGCGCATCATCACCTCATGGTTGCCGCGACGCGTGCCGTACTGGTTGAAGTCGGCGACCCCGACACCGTTGTCAGTGAGGTATTTGCCGGCCGGCGAAGCCGCCTTGATCGAACCGGCCGGCGAGATGTGGTCGGTCGTGATCTTGTCGCCGAACAGGCCGAGGATGCGCGCGCCCTTGATGTCACTGACCCTGCCGAACGTCTTCTTCATGCCGTCGAAATAGGGCGGGTTCTGCACATAGGTCGACTTGTCGTCCCAGGCGTAGGTTTGGCCGGATGGCGCCTGCACCTTCTGCCAATGCTCGTCACCCTTGAACACATCGGCATATTTGCGCGCGAACAGGTCGCGGGTGACGTTCTGCTCGACGAATTCCTGGATCTCGGCCGATGTCGGCCAAATTTCGCGCAGGTAAACCGGCTTGCCGTCGCGATCCTCACCAATGGGTTCGGTGGTGAGGTCTTTGGTCACCGTGCCGGCCAACGCATGGGCGACGACCAGTGGCGGCGAGGCGAGGTAATTCGCCTGCACATCGGGTGACACGCGGCCTTCAAAGTTGCGGTTGCCGGAGAGCACGGCCGCCGCGATCAGGCTCTTGTCGTTGATCGTCTTGGAGATCGGTCCCGGCAGCGGACCGGAATTGCCGATGCAGGTGGTGCAGCCGAAGCCGACGAGGTTGAAGCCAATCTGGTCAAGCTCCTTCTGCAGGCCCGACTTCTCCAGATATTCGGCGACGACCTGCGAGCCGGGGGCAAGCGAAGTTTTCACCCACGGCTTCTGCTTCAGGCCGCGACGGTTGGCATTGCGGGCGAGCAGCCCCGCGCCGATCAGCACCGACGGGTTCGAGGTGTTGGTGCACGACGTGATGGCGGCGATGACCACGTCGCCATGGCCGATATCGAAATCTTCGCCTTCCACCGCATAGCGGCCGCCGACATCGACCGTCTTTTTGTATTCTTTCTCCATGGCGGCGGCGAAACCGGCGGCTATGCCTTCCAGCGGCACGCGGCCCTCGGGGCGTTTCGGACCCGCCATGGACGGCACGACATCGCCAAGGTCGAGTTCCAGCAGGTCGGTGAATTCCGGATCGGCGGAATCGACCTTGCGCCACATGCCCTGCGCTTTCGAATAGGCTTCGACCAGCGCGATGCGGTCTTCCGCGCGGCCCGACATGGTGAGGTAGCGCACGGTCTCGCGGTCAACGGGGAAGAAGCCGCAGGTCGCGCCATATTCCGGCGCCATGTTGCCGATGGTGGCGCGGTCGGCCAGCGTCATGTTGGAGAGGCCGGGGCCGAAGAATTCGACGAACTTGCCGACGACGCCCTTCTTGCGCAGCATCTGTGTGACGGTGAGCACCAGGTCGGTGGCAGTGACGCCTTCCTTGAGCTTGCCGGTGAGGCGGAAGCCGATGACCTCGGGCAACAGCATCGACACCGGCTGGCCGAGCATCGCCGCTTCCGCCTCGATGCCACCAACGCCCCAGCCGAGAACGCCAAGGCCGTTGATCATCGTCGTGTGCGAGTCGGTGCCGACGCAGGTGTCCGGATAGGCGACGGTCTCGCCGTCTTCCGTGCTGGTCCACACCACTTGACCGAGATATTCGAGATTGACCTGGTGGCAGATACCGGTGCCGGGGGGCACGACGCGGAAATTGCGGAACGCCTGCTGGCCCCATTTCAGGAATTTGTAGCGTTCTTCATTGCGCTGGTATTCCAGCTCGACATTGCGGGCGAAGGCCATCGGCGTGCCGAACTCGTCGACGATCACCGAGTGGTCGATGACGAGGTCGACCGGCACCAGCGGATTGATCTTTTCCGGATCGCCGCCGAGCGACTTGATGCCGTCGCGCATCGCCGCAAGGTCGACCACCGCCGGCACGCCGGTGAAATCCTGCATCAGCACGCGGGCGGGCCGATAGGCGATCTCGACGCCGGCGCTGCCCTTGTCGGTGAGCCAGCCCGCGACGGCCTGGATTGCTTCCTTGGTGACGGAGCGGCCGTCCTCGTTGCGCAGCAGGTTTTCTAGCAGCACCTTCATCGAATAGGGCAGGCGCGAAATACCGGTCAGGCCGTTCTTCTCTGCCTCTTGCAGGTTGAAATAGGCGTACTCCGCATCGCCGACCTTGAGCGTGCGCTTGCAGTTAAAACTGTCCAGGGATTTGGCCACGAGCATCCATCCTTCGTCTGTTCTGCGGGGGAACGGACTCCGATGGGCATGCAATCACGCGCAAAGGTGCGGGTACGGTCATTTCCGCTGTCCGCTCCCAAGCGTCCCAGCCGTGAATGCGGCAGGCGCGCTGGTCCGGCGCAAGTTCTGTTGCCTTCCCCGACCGCTGGGGTTGGTAATGCGGATATAGAGAAATTTCTGGAATAGTTCTAGACAGGATTTTGCGATTTTTGCTGCGCTGCATGATGAAAGGTTGGACATGATCTGCCGGGCGTGGAATTGCCCCTCACCCTTACCCTCTCCCCGTGAAGGACGGGGAGAGGGAGTCGTCAACGTCGGCGGCCCCCTCTCCCCGTCCTTCACGGGGAGAGGGTAAGGGTGAGGGGCAAATCGGCGATGCGACTGACGATCACCGATCTCGCGGGCGAGCGCGGCGGCGAGACTGTATTTTCCGGTATCGGCTTTTCGCTCGAGGCAGGCGAAAGTCTGGTCGTCACCGGCCCTAACGGTGCCGGCAAATCGACGCTGCTGCGGGTGATCGCGGGACTGTTGCCGATCGCGGCGGGTCGGCTCGACTTCAAGGGCGATGCGGAATTTCCTGATCTCGCTTCCGCATTGCACTATCTCGGCCATCAGAATGCGATGAAGACCGCGCTGACGGTGAATGAAAATTTGCGCTTCTGGCAGCAGTTTGGCGGCGAGCCACATCTTTCCGTTCAGGATGCCCTCGAAACTGTCGGCTTGGGCGATATCGGCCACCTGCCCTTTGCCTATCTGTCGACAGGTCAGAAACGGCGCGCGGCGATCGCCAAACTGCTGGTGAATTACCGGCCGGTCTGGCTGCTCGACGAACCGACGGCCGGACTGGACAGGGCTTCGGAAGCCCAGTTCACGGCGTTAATGCAGGCGCATTGCGAGGACGGCGGGATCGTTATTGCGGCGACGCATCTGCCGCTGGGACTGGAAGGGGTGAAGACGCTGGAGATGAGCTTACCCTCCCCCTTGTGGGGAGGGTCGCCCGAAGGGCGGGGTGGGGGTACAGAAGCTTGACCCCGGCACCCCCACCCCGCCTCGCACTTTTCACTTCGTTCCAAGTGCTCGTCGACCCTCCCCACAAGGGGGAGGGTAAGGGCGGTGCGCCATGCTAGCCCTGTTCCTCCGCGACCTGCGCCTCGGCGTCCGGGCCGGCGGCGGGGCGCTGACCGGCGTATTGTTCTTCCTGGCCGTCATCGTGACGATTCCCTTCGGCGTCGGTCCGGATCTCAATTTGCTGGCCCGCATCGGCCCGGCGATCCTGTGGATCGGCGCCTTGCTGGCTAGCCTTCTTGGGCTCGATCGCCAGTTTCAGGCCGACCGTGAAGACGGATCGCTCGACCTGCTGATCCTTGCGCATCAGCGCCACTTGCTGGCGCTGACCGTGCTGACGAAATGCCTGGCACACTGGACGGCCAGCGTTTTGCCGCTGGTCATAGCCGCGCCACTGCTTGGTCTGTTCATGAACATGACGCCTGAAGGCATTGCCGCGACGACGCTGACGCTGTTTGCCGGCACGCCGGCGATCACGCTCATCGGCGCCGTCGGAGCGGCCGTCGCCGTGGCTCTGCCACGCGGTGGGCTGCTGATCTCGGTGCTCGTGCTGCCGCTGGTGATCCCGGTGCTGATCTTCGGCGTCTCGGCAAGCTACGGCGCGGTGAATGATCCAGACCCGTTCATGCCGCCGTTTCTGCTACTCTGCGCGGTGACCCTGTTCATGACGGTAATCGGGCCTGTGGCTGCGGCGATGGCGCTGCGATGGAGTGCAGATTAGGCGCGCTCCAACACGAACCCCACAATATGGTCGGCCCAGGCTTTGTAGCCGGCTTCCGACCCATGAAAGCCGTCACTCGAAAAGCCGGAGGCGTCGAGGATGGGCAAGCGGCTTGCGGCAATCGCCCCGCGCTCATTGCACAGCCGCTCGCCCATGCGGTTGATCGCGCCGGCGCGGATTTCGAGGATATTGCCCAGCGCCGGCGGCATGGCGGGCACCAGCGTGAAATCAATTACCGGCGACCAGACGATGCGCGCTTCGGGCCACTTCGCACGGAGCGCATAGAGCAGTCCGCCGAAGGCTTTCTTGAAGCGCGGCACGGAGTGGAAATTCTTGGCGTCGTTGGTGCCCACGGCGAGCACGATGTGTGTCCAAGGCTCGGCGGCAAGATTGGGCACGACGAAGTCGCGCAACTGCCCGCTTGTGGCGGAACTAAAGCCCGCTGCGCGCCAGACCACGGCACGACCAGTTCGCTCTGCGAGCAGTTTTCCAAGTTGCGCCGCGAGGCCATCCTCCGAGCGTCCGATGCCGACCGAGGCGGCGGAAGAATCGCCCAGCACGAGCAAGCGGATTTCCGGCTCACGGCCTTCGATGCGGTGAAGCACCGGACCTTGTGCCGGCACCATGCGCTCCGTGCGCAGCCGCACGCCAACGCCCTGCCAGACATAGACGGGGAGAGCGAGCCAAGTGAGAAGCGGCCAGATGCGGGACATCTTACCCTCTCCCTTGTGGGGAGGGTCGCGAGCGACGCGAGCGGGGTGGGGGTACGAACAACGAAATCATCTGATCATCTACCCCCACCCCGATCCTTCGCAAGCTCAGGATCGACTTGCCCGGGGCGAGCCGCTTGTCTCGCCCGTCCTTCGGACCCCCCAAGGGGGAGGGTGAACTCAGGCCTTCAGCACCTCGACGCCCGGCAGATCCTTGCCTTCCATCCATTCGAGGAAAGCGCCGCCGGCCGTGGAGATGTAGGTGAAGTCGTCGGCAACGCCGGCATGATTTAATGCCGCGACCGTATCGCCGCCGCCGGCCACCGAGATCAGCTTGCCGGCCTTGGTTTGCTTTGCCGCGTGCTTGGCGGCCGCAACGGTCGCCTTGTCGAAGGGCTCGATCTCGAAAGCGCCCAGCGGGCCGTTCCAGACTAGGGTGGCCGCGCGGTCGATCCAGGCGTTGATGGCCTCGACGGTCTTCGGGCCGACGTCGAGGATCATCCCGTCCGCCGGCACCTTTTCGATGTCGACCACATCGTTCGCCGCGCCGGCCTTGAATTCCTTGGCGATGACGCCGTCGCTCGGGAGAACGATGGCGCAGACGGCCGAGGCAGCCTCGATCATGATCTGCTTGGCAGTATCAGCGAGATCGTGCTCACAGAGCGATTTGCCGACATTCGTGCCACGCGCTGCAAGGAAGGTGTTTGCCATGCCACCGCCGATGACCAGCGCATCGACCTTCTTCACCAAGTTCATCAAGAGGTCGATCTTGGTCGAGACCTTCGCGCCGCCAACGATGGCGACGACCGGACGCTTCGGATTGCCAAGGCCAGCCTCCAGCGCCTCGAGCTCGGCCTGCATAGTGCGTCCGGCATAGGCGGGCATCAGATGTGCTAGACCCTCGGTGGAAGCATGCGCGCGATGCGCGGCCGAGAAGGCATCGTTGACAAAAATTTCGCCATTGGCGGCGAGCTTCTGGGTGAAGTCCGGATCGTTCTTTTCCTCTGCCTTATAGAAGCGGGTGTTTTCGAGCAGCAGGATGTCGCCGGGATTGAGCGAGAACACCGCGCCCTGCGCCTTCTCGCCGATGCAGTCGTTGACGAAGGCCACCGGACGACCAATCACCTCGCTCGTGGCGCGGGCGATCGGCTCCAGCGACAGCGCCGGATCGGGACCGTCCTTCGGGCGTCCGAAATGCGCCATCAAGACGACCTTGGCGCCCTTGTCGGACAACTCCTTGATGGTCGGCGCGATGCGCTCGATGCGCGTTGCGTCCGTGACTTTGCCATCGGCCATCGGCACGTTGAGGTCGACGCGAACGAGCACGCGCTTGCCTTGGATGTCCCCAATGTCGTCGAGCGTCCTGAAACCGGCCATGCGCATCCTCCGTAAAATCAAGTGCGGACATTATCGCGCAAGGACCGGGATGCAAGGGCGCGGACACGCCATGGCATCGGCCGAGCCTGCGTCAATTCGCGCCCGGATTTTCGGGCGTCGGCGCGGACGCATGATCGCGCGGCTGTTGCCCTGCCTTCGGCCGCGAAACCCAGCCTCGCAATCGATCCCGCATCTCGCCGAGGCTCAGGAACACAGGCACCTTCGCTTGGGTGGTGGTCGGCTCGAACGAAACACCGACCGCGATGATTTTGCCGTTTTCGTCGACGTCGCGTACGATCAATTCGATCGGCGTCAGCAACACGCGATCGGCATATTCCGGATGACCGGCAAGCCGCCCCGACATCAACTGGCCAATGGTGAGCTTTCGTTCGGCCTCGTTCAACGTCGGCCCGTAGGCTGCCTCGAGATCGGCGGCCGGACGGGCCGGATCGACGGCAAATGCGCCGAAGAAATCCGCATCTTCGGGATCAACCGCCGTGCGGCTGGCAAAGAGCTTGTCGAGCAGGCGCGGATAGCGGTCCGAGACGAAGATATACACGTTGTCGCCGGCCACGATGCGACCCGAATCCTGGAACTTCATCGAGCGCCCATCCCGCACAACAAGCGACGGCCGCGCCCAGCGCGGAATGCGCTGGCCCCGCGCCACCGGACTGCCGGGCGCCACACGATAGGCGAGCAGTTCGTGATGCGCCGAACCGGGCAGCTCGAGTTCGACCTTGTCAAGCGGGCCAATGCGCTGCGGCACGATAAGCCCCAGCCGGCGAGCGAGCGGACCGACCGTCCAGCCCTGTACGACCAGCGAGACCAGCACGACGATGAAAGCCAGGTTGAAGATCATACGGCCATTTTCCAGCCCGCCGACGATCGGCGTGATTGCCAACAGCAGCGAGACCGACCCGCGCAGGCCGACCCAGGATATGAAAGCCGTTTCCGGCCGCGTGAAATCGAAAGGAATGAGGCAAAGCCAGACAGCGACCGGCCGGGCGACGAAGATGAGCAACAGCCCGAGCGCGACGCCAACCGGCAGGATCGGCAGGAATTCGGACGGCGTCGCATAAAGCCCCAGGATCAGGAACATGATAATCTGCGCAAGCCAGGACAGCCCGTCATGGAAGCGTTTGACGACCGAGGCATTGCGGATGCCGGAATTGCCAGTGATCAGGCCGGCGATATAGACGGCCAGGAAACCGGAACCGCCGATCGCGCCCGCCGCCGCGAACACAAGCAGCGACAGCGTCAAGACGAAGATCGGCAGCAAGCCGTGGTCGAGGTCGAGGCGCTCGATCAGCCGAACGATGGCGAACCCGCCTCCAAGGCCGATGATCGCCCCAAAACCCATATGTTCGATAAAGCCGAGCGCGAATTCGAACGTGAGATGCGCGGCATCCGGCGTTTGACCGACGCTGAGAATCTCGACCAGCATGATGGTCAGGAAGATGGCGATCGGATCGTTGGTGCCGGATTCGATTTCCAGCGTCGAACGCAGCCGGTCACGCAGATTTATGTTGCCAGCGCGCAAGAGGAAAAACACCGCCGCGGCGTCGGTGGAGGCGACGGCCGCGCCAAGCAGGAAGGATTCCAGCCAGTTGAGCTGGGTCAGGTAAAAGGTCGCGACGCCGAAGATGCCGGTGGTCAGAAGCACGCCGAGCGTCGCCAGGGACAGCGCCGGACCGGACGACTGCCGCAGCATCGAGACGGGCGTGGTGAAACCGGATTCGAACAGGATGACGGCCAGCGCCAGCGCGCAGACAAAATAGGTAAGGCGCGCATTGTCGAATTCGATGCCGAGGCCGTCGGTCCCGCTGGCCAGGCCGATACCGAGGAAGAGCAGCAGCAACGGGGCGCCGAAGCGGAAGGCGATCAGGCTCGAAAACGCCGCGGCGAGCACCAGCGCCGTGCCGACAAGCGTTACGAGATAGATCGTCTGATCCATATGCGGCGGGTCCCCTCCATGCCTCACTTTTCCGTGTAAGACAGAGTGGGGCGAAGACATGACCCATGCAAGGCAAGAGCGTGAAATTTCGGCGCAGGCTGCTGATTTTTCTAATCTCTTCCGCAAGCCGGCGTTCGGCGCTCATGGCAGTTGCCGCGCATCACGTCTGCGGCGGCGCGGCTGCTGGAAAGTTTGCTCCCATCCACTTTTCCCAATACGGCGTTTCGCGCGACAGCACGGCATCCGCATCATCGCCATAAAAGATCAGCTGGACCGCGACATGCGTTTGCCCGCCCCATTCATAGGAGCCGATGTTCGCCACACCGGGTCCAGGTTCATCGAGGCGAAGCAGCAATTCGTGATGCTTGGCCTCGGTCGTGACGTGCTCAACTGTGCCGTCGAGCCGCCCACCTCCTGCCGCGACTGTTTTGGCGTCACCGATCTTGGCTCCGACAAAGCCAAACGCCTCGGCAAGCTTCTTCCACGCGGTCTCGGAGCTGCCTTTGAAATTGCCGCGAGCTTGGCTTTGCGCAGCATGTTTGCCGGCAAAGTTTTCGAGATAGATGCGCAGGATGCGGAAGAAGCCCGGCCAGCCCTTCTCGAAGCTCTCCATCTCGTCGTCCCAGTCGTCTCGCGATGTGAATAACGAATGCACCATGTGCATCTTGCATATGCCGCCTGACAGGGTCTCGATGGTGATCTCGGTGGCGACGGGAGGTGCTTCGCCGCTCCAATTGTATTCCTCATAGCCGAAACGATGCGGCGGCTCCCAGATCGTCACCTTGCCGCCTGACGTGACGCCCGGCATCAGATGAAAGGTAAGGTCGCCACCGACACGCTCGTCGATATCGGCCGGCACGAACCAGGCGGCATATCCCTGCCCTGTTGCCATGGCGTGCCAGACTTCTTCCGGCGTGGCGGAGAGCTCCAGCTCCATTTCGACATAACGTTTGCCGTCGGCGTCTTTCTTCAATGACATGTGTTTTCCTCCGGTGATGGATGCGCCATCAGCATCACGCGATGCGGACGTCCCCCCGGCGCGGTTTCGTCATGATAGCGGCCGGCCAGCTCGGCGATTGCCTGCGTTACCTCCTGTGTGAAGGCGGCACGCTCGGCCGCCGAACGGAAACGGATTTCCGTATCGATGGACAAGGTCGCGAGCCGCTTGTCGCTCTCTCGCGCGCGTCGCCAGAGTGTACCGACTTCGCGCACGATGCGTGCGCCAAGCGCGATCATGTAGCTGGCCGACAGATGGTCGGATGTTCGGGCCGGGTCCGCCGCGACAGGCCCCATAGCACTGGGCGAGACGACATAGCTCGCGGCCGTGGCAACCATGCGCCGTTCGGTCAGGCCACCCCACTTGCGCTGGCCGGCGACCGTGATTAGGCCGTGCTCTTCCAGCCCGTGCAAATGGTAGTTGATCTTCTGGCGCGCGATGCCGACGCGCGCGGACAAGGCGGCGGCGGAGGCCGGCTCGGCAAGCTCGGCGAGCAGGCGGGCCTTGATGGGGTCCAGGGCGGCGGCGGCGGCGGCGGGATTGTCGATGACATCGATATCGAGCATGGTTCATCATCGCGTTGACAAGTTTTTTTGTCAAGGCGATGGAGATGCCTCCTGACATGCGGGTTCATCGCCACGCCCGGATTTTATCCCGTCTGGCTGTTCGCCCCCACTTTACCCTGGGAGAATTGGGAAATCGGGCGGGCCGAATGCCGCAACCGAAATTTCGGGAAAGAAACGCGGCTCCCGACCCGCCCGATTGGCCTTTGTCACCTCCTTCCCTTTTGGGAGGGCCTGCCGGCATTTGCGCCGGACAGATCGCTGACCGTGCGAAGGGCCGGGCTTAGAGGGAGGGTCGCTGAACCCTGAACGTCGCCAACCTGCGACGCCAACCCGGAGCCGCACTTGCCTGGATGCTGGTCGATCACACCCGTTCCCACGGCAAGCTGCTGCGACGGATTATGAAGGAGTGGCCAGAGGTGTGAACAAATTCCTGGTGATTATTTTTCGCCGCATTGGTAAGCAATTGATATTGCAACAGTCTTTCTTTCGGAGCGTGGACTGCGCCCCAATTTTCGTCCACCGCCTGGAGTGCGCCCTTGGAGAGCAAGCTAAGGGTCAGCGCTGGTGTCGGACGTACCCCCTCACCGTCTCGGGCTTCGCCCGAGACGGAGAGGGGGTCCTCAAAAGCAAAACGCCCGGCAGTGCCGGGCGCTTGATCATGGAGCTCGTCCGGCCGGGGTCCCGCTGCTTCGCAGCTCCCCGGCGTTCGAAGCCTTTCATCGTGCCACCGGCACGATGAATTCGCTTCGCGAACCGGCTTCTCACCCCATCGTCTTGGCGAAGGCCACCGTCGTGTCGGCCATGCGGTTCGAGAAACCCCACTCGTTGTCGTACCAGGACATGACGCGCACGAGATCACCCTCGATGACCTTGGTCTGGTCGAGCGCGAAGGTCGAGGAGTGCGGATCGTGGTTCAGATCGCAGGAGACCAGCGGCTCCTTCGTGTAGGCCAAAATACCCTTGAGCGGACCGTCGGCAGCAGCGACCAGCGCCGCGTTGACTTCGTCCACCGTCACCTTCTTCTTGGCGACGAACTTGAAGTCGATGACCGAGACGTTCGGCGTCGGCACGCGGATCGACACGCCGTCGAGCTTGCCCTTCAGTTCCGGCAGCACGAGGCCGACGGCCTTGGCAGCGCCCGTCGAAGTCGGGATCTGCGACAGCGCTGCGGCGCGGGCCCGGTAGAGGTCCTTGTGCATGGTGTCCAGCGTCGGTTGGTCGCCGGTGTAGGAGTGGATCGTCGTCATGAAGCCCTTTTCGATGCCGAAGGCATTGTTGAGCACCATAGCGACCGGCGCGAGGCAGTTGGTCGTGCAGGACGCGTTGGAGATGACGATGTGGTCCTTGGTCAGCTTGTCGTGATTGACGCCATAGACCACCGTCAGGTCCGCGCCATCAGCTGGAGCCGACACGATGACGCGCTTGGCGCCGGCCGTGAGATGCGCCGAGGCCTTGTCCTTCGACGCGAAGATGCCGGTGCATTCGAGCGCGATGTCGACGCCGAGTTCCTTCCACGGAAGCTGCGCCGGATCCTTGATCGCGGTGACCTTGAATTTTTCCTTGCCGATCGAGATCGTGTCGCCATCGACCTTCACCTCGTGCGGGAAGCGGCCATGCACAGAGTCATAGCGCAGCAGGTGAGCATTGGTCTCGACCGGGCCGAGATCGTTGACCGCCACGACGTCGATATCCTTGCGGCCCGACTCATAAATGGCGCGCACGATGTTACGCCCGATACGGCCAAATCCGTTGATAGCTACTCTGACTGCCATGAATTTCCTCCGTTCGATGGGGCGCCTTGCCGGCGATATACGGGCAAGGCGATTGAAGCTTCAATGCGACCTATGTGTGCAGCGCCTTCTCGGCCGCCTCCGCGGCGGCTTCCGCCGTGATGCCGAAATGCTTGTAGAGATCGGCGATCTCGCCGCTGGCGCCGAAGCCGTGCATGCCGATAAATATGCCGTCGACGCCGATGAAGCGGTCCCAGCCGAGCCGGATACCGGCTTCGATGGCGATCTTCACTTTCGACGTGCCGAGTATCTCGGCCTGGTAGCCGGCGTCCTGCTGCTCGAAGAGTTCGAAGCACGGCACCGAGACGACCTGCACGCGATGGCCATGGCCGGCAAGCAGCGTCTTGGCGTTAAGCGCGATCTCAACCTCCGAGCCGGTGGCGAAGATCGTCACCTCCGGATCGTCGGCGGCAGAAAGAATGTAGGCGCCGCGCCGCGACAGGTTTTCTTCAGTGTGATCGGTGCGGACCGTGGGCAGGTTCTGGCGGGTGAGCGCCAGCGTCGACGGCGCCTTGTCGCTCTCCAGCGCGATCTGCCAGCACTCGGCGCATTCGACTGCATCGGCCGGGCGCATGACGAGATGGTTCGGGATGGCGCGAAGCGCCGCCAGATGCTCGACCGGCTGGTGGGTCGGACCGTCTTCGCCCAGGCCGATCGAGTCATGCGTCATGACGAAGATCGAGCGGATGCCCATCAGCGAGGCCAGCCGCATCGACGGACGCGCATAGTCGGAGAAGCACAGGAACGTGCCTGAATAGGGGATAATGCCGCCATGTAGCGCCATGCCGTTGAGCGCCGCCGCCATGCCGTGCTCACGGATGCCGTAGTGCACATAGCGGTTGCCATAGGCGCCGGCTGAGATCGCCTTGGTCTGGCTGGTCTTGGTGTTGTTGGAGCCAGTGAGGTCCGCCGAGCCTCCGATCGTTTCCGGCACCACGCCGTTGATGACCTCAAGCGCCATTTCCGACGATTTGCGCGTCGCGACCTTCGGCTTCTCTGACGAAAGCTTCTCTTTGTAATCGATGATCGCTTGGTCGAAACCGCCCGGCAGTTCACCGCGCATACGGCGCTCGAATTCCGAGCGCTGGTCGGCATCGATCTCGGACAGGCGCTTTTCCCAGGGCGCACGCGCTTTGGCGGAGTTCAAGCCGACGAGACGCCAGGCGTCGAGAATATCGGACGGCACCTCGAACGGCGGGTATTCCCAGCCGAGCGCCTTGCGCGTGGCGGCTATCTCATCCTTGCCGAGCGGCGAGCCGTGCACCTTGTTGGTGCCGGCCTTGGTCGGCGCGCCGAAGCCGATCGTCGTCTTGGCGGCGATCAGCGTCGGCCGGTCGGATTTGCGCGCCATCTCGATCGCGTTTTCGATTGCCGCGGCATCGTGGCCGTCGCACGCCAGCGTGTTCCAGCCGGAGGCGGCGAAACGGGCGAGCTGGTCGGTGGAATCCGACAGCGATACGGAGCCATCGATCGAAATGTCGTTATGGTCCCAGATCAGGATCAGCTTGTTGAGCTTCAAATGCCCGGCAAGCGACAGTGCCTCCTGGCTGATGCCTTCCATGAGACAGCCGTCGCCGGCCAGAACATAGGTGTAATGGTCGACGATCTCGTCGCCGAAATGCGCGTTCATGATACGCTCGGCCAGCGCGAAACCGACCGAATTGCCAAAACCCTGGCCAAGCGGCCCGGTCGTCGTCTCGATGCCGGTGGCGTGGCCATATTCCGGATGGCCGGCGGTTCTGGAACCGACCTGGCGGAAATGCTTGAGCTGGTCGAGCGTCATATCCTCGTAGCCGGTCAGGTAGAGCAGCGAATAAAGCAGCATCGAGCCGTGGCCGGCGGACAGGATGAAGCGGTCGCGATCCGGCCAGTGGGGGTTCTTCGGATCGAATTTCATGAACTTGGTGAACAGCACGGTGGCGATGTCAGCCGCGCCCATCGGCAGGCCGGGATGGCCGGAATTGGCTTTCTCGACCGCGTCCATCGACAGGAAGCGGATGGCATTCGCCATACGGTCGTGTTTTTCGCTGTTGCTCATGATCGCTCGCGGACTGAAAGGAGAAAGGGTGGGGCCGAAAAGCTGGCCCCACATAGCAGGTGAGGGGCCGCTGTCAATGAAGAGAGGGTCTGGGCGACGGCGCAATTTAAACCGATTCAATAGTCCAGCCGTCGGTCATGGCGATTTGCAGGGGAAAAGCGGCCTGCCCCGAGTTGACGCCTGCTTTAGACGCCGCCTAATCTTTCCGATGCAAAGCATTGTGTTGGCTTAGCGATTCGGGGATGTGCCCGTCACATGACAGGTGAAGCCACGCTGAAGGAAGTGATCGCGCGCCTTGGCCGGGCGATCGATGCGCTGGATCATGCCGCCAGCGCGCGCATCGAGCACGAGGGTGACTATTCCGAGGCCGAGGCGGAAGTGCAGCGCATGAACGCCGACCGCGCACGGCTGGCGCAGGAACTCGACAATTCGGAAGCGCGCGCCGAGCGGCTGGAAGAAGCCAACAAGGAAGTGTCGCGCCGGCTGGTGACCGCGATGGAGACGATCCGCGCGGTGCTTGACCGCTAGCCGGCTGAGAGGAATCCATGGCGCAGGTCACCGTAACGATTGATGGCAAGCAGTACCGTATGGCCTGCGACGAGGGTCAGGAGGAGCACCTGCTTGGGCTGGCCGAAAACTTCGATCGCTATGTCGGGCATCTGAAGAATTCATTCGGGGAAATCGGCGACCAACGGCTGACGGTGATGGCCGGCATCATGGTGATGGACGAACTCACCGAATTGCAGAAGCGGGTAAAGGGTCTCGAAAGCGAGGTCGGTACGTTGCGTAAGACCCGTGACGAGGCGCTGACCAAGGCCGACAAGAACGATGCCGCATTGACGGGCGCGTTGAGCGGTCTGGCGACCCGCATGGAGGCGCTGGCGGAAAAGCTGGCCGTGCGCAAGCATTGACGCCGTGACGAAAAAAGGCCGGTCGCTTGGTGCGGCCGGCCAGCTCAGGGAAACGTGCAGGAAGCCGGGCCTCCTCACTGCGTCAGGCGCAAGACCTCATAGTTCCTGGTGATCGCGTCGAACGCGGCATTGAGCTCTTCCCCGTTCGAAGCATCGTAATAATGCTTGAGGTCGTCTGTGTCCGGTGAAGCACAGTCCTTCAGAATGTCTTTGCCTGACTCCAACATGAAGCCGATGGTGAAGATCTCGATGTCGTCCGCCTTCATGGCGTCACACAGCATTTCCGCATAGTCGTTCGACCTTGTCTCCTGATCGCGTGACGTGCGCTCATTGTCAGGGACACCGGCATAGGCGGCGTTGAACTCGCCGTCGGTCATCAGGATGGCGATCTTGCGCACGCCGTCGTCGTAGTCAGCCGGTTTCGAACCATCCACGCGTGCTTCCAGAAAATCGCCCCAGTTCGGCGACAGCATGTAGCGTGTCCACTGGATGCCGATATGGCCCGCCGTCCCGCCGTCGGCTTCCAGATCGTCAATCAAGCCCTTCAGCTTGGTGGCGTCAGTGGTCAGCGGTGCGACCGGCTCGGATGGGCAGGCGCCCGCCAGCCGTTCGTCGCGATTGATCATGGCGGCGTTCGGGCTGTCATCCGAGGGGTCGAAAACGGGGCTTTTGCCGGGGAACTTGATCTTGCGTTCGGTGGTGCAGTTGTCGTCCACCTTCTCCCTGGCGGCCGTCAACGCCTTGTCGAGCTTTTTGAGCCTGGCGCGCTGTTGGCTGGTGAGGTTGGACGGCGGATTGTTCAAGGCAGCCAGGCCAACCGGCCGTTCCGGTTCGCCGGGCTGCGTCAGGCCGAACTGAGACGTCACGGGCCCGATCCTGCTCAGGCCCAGCTCGGCAAGCAGATCCCACAGAGTACCCCACAGGCCGGATGACTTTGGCGTGTACTCGACATAGTTGCCGTCAGCCAGGACGCCGGTATTGACGCCCTGAGAGTAGGGAATGATCGCGACACGAACACGCGGCTCGGCGCCGGGCTGGTTGCGCGACAACAGATTTTCGACCGCCTCCGTCGCGGCGGTTTTCAGATTCTGGAGCTTTGTCTGAGACTTGCCATTCAAGGGCGAGCCGGCTTCCTTCATAGAGCCGGTGACATCGAGCATCAAGCCGATCTCGACCCGCTTGTTCGAATAGAGTGTCGCCGCGGTGGTCGAGACACGGGTCTTGTTGGCCTGTCCGAACAGCGGCAGAAAGGCGTCGACGTCGACATAGGCCGTCGCTTTGACAGTCTTGGCCGCCCGGTCGATCGTGATCGGTTCGACAAGCATGATCTTGTTGTTGCCATTGTTGACGTCGGTTGCGCCGTTCGCTTCCAGGAAGGCCTTGATCGATTTGGCTGCATCGGCCTCCTTGATCGCGCCCGTGGAAATGTCCCGGCCCGTCGAGGTCAAAGCGGCATCAAGCGACGCGACCAGATTGGTGCGCACGTTGTAGATCTGCGCGACATTGACGCCATAGCCGATCGCCAGCGACAGCATGGCCATCGTCACGCCTGCAACCACCGTAAAATTGCCGGCCCGGTCATCCCTGTAACGGCGCAGCAGCCCATCCACTCCGAACATCTCGCCCATCGAACTCTCCAGCAGCAACGCTTCTCGCTAGCGTTCATGCAGGAACGGGGCCGACTTTCGGAGATCTGGATATTCAGCAGCGCCAGTCTAGGCTAAACCGTTGAAAACATAGGACGTTCGTCGAGCTTCTGGTAAACGAACCGTAACCGGCCGCGATCCTGGTCTGGAGCAATTGAATTCCACAGTGCTGGGTTGATGGAGCAACGAACCCACTCAGGCCAACATCTGCGCCGTCATCGTGCGGTCTATGCGCTGAAACTGGGACTGTTGCGCCGGATTGACAGCCTCGGTTTCCTCAAACGTCCAAACCTGGAACAACTTTAGCGTATGCGCGCCGAAGCTGTGCAGCAATGGCACATCGGTTGCGTCACGCCCGCGCGCGATGACAACGCGGCCAATACGCGGAATGTTGTGGCGGGCGTCGAATGTATGCCACTGGCCGTCGATGAACGCCTCGAACCAGGCCGAAAAGTCCATCGGTGCGGGATCGACGGGAACGCCAATGTCGCCGAGATAACCATTCACATAACGCGCCGGGATGTTCACACAGCGGCAGAGCGTGATGGCCAGATGCGCGAAATCGCGGCAGACGCCGACGCGTTCTTCATGCGCCTGGACAGCGGTGCGCGTCGCTCGCGCATAGCCATAGCCGAAGGAGAGCCGCTTATGGACGTAGTCGCAGATCGCCTGGACACGCGCCCACCCGCCATCGATCTCGCCGAACTTGCGCCAGGCCAAGTCGGCAAGATGATCCGTCTCGCAATAGCGGCTGCCGAGCAGGAAACCGATCGTGTCGTCGGGTAGGTTTTCCACCGGCGCCACTTTGGCAAGCGTATTTGTCGCGTCCGGCAAACCGCTGTCTTCGACAATGGCGTCGTATGTGAGCTTGAATCGGCCTTGCGGCGCTGTAAACCTGCGGCAGACATTGCCGAACAAGTCCCGATAGACGCTGCTGCGGACGCGCGGCGAGGTCGCGACGATCGACTGCCGCTTGATATCGGCCTGTCGTTCCGGGTGGATTTCCAGCAGCGATATCAGCGGCGTCGGTTGCGCGCACTCGATCTCGATTTCATAGCCGAGGCGGATCAGCATGGGCGTTGTCCAACAATTTTGAGGGATGCTGGGAAGAGAACGCCGTCGGAATCGAATTGTTCCGATTTCGCGCTCTCACAAAGGTCAATTGCGCGCCTTATTTGCGCAGTCTATTGAACGGCCATGTCCGACGCCACAGCCAGCGGCCGCCGCCTCAGCGACCTAGCCAACCCGACGCGTTTCCTCGCGCTGGCGGGGGCGCTGATCCCTTGGCTGGCGGCAACGTCGCTTGTCGCGCTTGCGGTGGGTCTCGTCATGGCGTTCCGGGCGCCTGAGGATTTCCAGCAGGGCATCACGGTCAGGATCATGTACATCCACGTGCCCTTCGCCTGGCTGTCGATGCTTTGCTATTCGGTGATGGCGATCTCGGCATTGGGCACGCTGGTTTGGCGGCACCCGCTGGCCGACGTTGCGCTGAAGGCCGCCGCTCCCATCGGCGCGACCTTCACCGCGCTTGCGCTCATCACCGGATCGATCTGGGGTAAGCCGATGTGGGGCACCTGGTGGGTGTGGGATGCGCGGCTGACGTCGGTCTTCGTGCTCTTCCTGATGTATCTCGGCATCATCGCCCTGACCCGTGCGCTCGACGATCCCTCGCGCTCTGCACGCGCCGCGGCGATCATGACGCTGGTCGGCTTCATCAACATTCCGATCATCAAATTTTCCGTCGAGTGGTGGAACACGCTGCACCAGCCGGCGAGTGTGCTGCGCATGGGCGGTCCGACGATCCATTCGAGCCTGCTGTGGCCGCTGCTGATTTCGGCGATCGGCTTTACGCTTCTGTTCTTCACGCTGCACCTGATCGGCATGCGCACCGAAATCTGGCGCAGGCGGGTCGCCGCAATGCGGCAGGTGGCGGCGCGGCGCGCGGAGCGGCCGGCATGAGCGCGCACGCTCTCTATGTGACCGCCGCCTACGGTATCACGGCGCTCGTGCTACTCGGCCTCATCGGCTGGCTGCTCACCGACCAGCGGGCGCGGCAGCGCGAACTGGCGGAGCTCGAAGCAGCAGGCCTGCGCAGGCGTTCGGATCGTTCGGAGAAAAAGGCTTGAGCGTTCAGCCCGAAGCGAAGCCGGCCGGCAACCGGCGGCTTATCGTTCTGTTGCCGCTGCTGATCTTTCTGGTGCTCGCCGGGATGTTCCTGCTGCAGCTTTTGTCAGGCCGCGATGCGTCGACAATACCGTCCGCGTTAATCGGGGAAAAAGCGCCGGAGACCAACCTGCCGCCGCTGGAGGGCATGCCGCTGCCCGGCTTCGATACGAGCAAGCTAGGCGGCAAGGTGACGCTGCTCAATGTCTTCGCCTCATGGTGCGTGCCCTGCCGGCAGGAGCATCCGGTGCTTCTGGGACTGAGCCAAGACAAGCGATTTTTGCTGGCCGCGCTGAACTACAAGGACGAGCCGGAAAACGCCCGCCGTTTCCTCGGCGAGCTGGGCAATCCCTATGGCGCGATCGGGACGGACGAGAAGGGCCGCGCGGCGATCAACTGGGGCGTCTATGGCGTGCCGGAAACTTTTCTCGTCGGCAAGGACGGCACGATCCTCTACAAGCATGTCGGGCCGCTGTCACCGGAGGCGGCGCAGATGGAGTTGCTGCCGCGGATCGAGAAGGCACTGGCGGGGCCTTGAGCCCTTGGCCTGATCAGCGCTCTTCGCAACACCCCTCATCCGACCTCGCTTCGCGCGGCCACCTTCTCCCACAAGGGGAGAAGGCAGGGCGCGTATCGACCCTTCGCGAACCACCAGCGTTGAAGATTGGCGATGAGGCTGCCGCGATCTACCTTCTCCCCTTGTGGGAGAAGGTGGCCGAGCGAAGCGAGGTCGGATGAGGGGTGTTGCGAAGAGCGCCGTTCTTGCGAACCTGGTCGCATAGAAAAAGCCGGCCCGCTGATGCGGAACCGGCTTTGAAGGGAACCTCGATCCTTGCGGAGAGGCTCCGGCTACTTTTAGCTCAACGGCCGTAGACGTCGAGGTAGACGGCCCGCAGCATTTCGGTGCGGTCGCCATTGAAGTCTGCCAGGTCGCGCGCAGTCAGGCTGTTGATTTCGCTGACCATGCGATTGTAGCGGGCGCGCTTGGCGATACGGTTCTTAAGGTTCTCAAACATTGTCTCGGTTCCTTTCGGATCTGCGGCGCTTCCCAGCGCCAGTTAATCCTCCCTTTGGAACAACCCGAATGTAGGGATTGCGATTGTGCATCGCAATATAACATGCGGCATTGCAGCATTGCGTCCCTCGCATGGCTTAATTCATCAAAGTTTAACAAAGCCCGCGCGCTGCACGGAAATGCAAAACGGCCGCCGGCAGGATTGCCGACGGCCGTCGATGCTTGGGAGGTTGATGCGGCTTATTTGCCGTAGACGTCCACGTAGGTGCGGCGCAGATGGCGCACATAGCCCGAGTTCAGGCCGGCGGTGTCTTCGCTACGGCGCTGCTTGCTGCGCTGCTCTCCGGCGAAATGCGAAATCATCTTGTTGAACATTGTTCTTCTTCTTCGTTGGCCGGCTGTGCGTTTTGCTGCCGGACCACACAAAGATAGGCGCTCACAGGCCGTGTAAAAAGAGCGGAGCGTGAATTGCAGCCATGCAGCAGGAGCATGGCTCAAAAATCACCACATGGTCTTGCGATAGCCTTCCGCCAGCGATTGGTCGGTCGCGTCGATGCTGGCCGAAAGGGCGCAGTGGTCCTTCAGGATCGCCCCCAGCGTCGGCAAGGATTTGCGATCCGGCCAGGTGTCCGGCGACCAGAGCTCCGAGCGCATGAATGCCTTGGCGCAGTGCATATAGGCCGTCTTGACCGTGACGATCATGACCGTGGCCGGCGCTTTGCCATCGACGGCGAAGCGTTCGCGCAAGGACGGGTCGACGGCGATGCGCGCCTCGCCATTGACGCGCAGCGTCTCGTCCATGCCGGGAATGAGGAACAGCAGACCGACCGCCGGGTTGAGCAGAATATTCTCCAGCGTGTCGAGCCGGTTGTTGCCCGGCCGGTCGGGGATAGCAAGGGTGGTATCGTCGAGTACCGCGACGAAACCCGGCTTGTCGCCCTTCGGCGTGACGTCGCCATTGCCGTTGCCATCCGACGAGCCGATCAGCACGAACGGACTATGGGCGAGAAATGTGCGGCAATGGCGGTCGAGGACCGCGACCTCCTTCGCCTTGGCGCGCTCGCCGACCTCTTTGTAATGGCCGCGTAGCTGCTCACGGGTGGTGATATAGTCCATCGATCACTTCTTGAACTTGTCGTCGAGCGAATGGCGCATGATGAGCGGCATCTGCGAAAAGACGAACAGGAAGGTGAGCGCCGTGAAGCCGAACAGCTTGAAGCCCGCCCAATATTCGTCGGCGAGTTCCGGCGGGTACATGGCGGCAAGCCCCCGCCAGACGATCTCGTTGAGCACCGCGCAGAACAGGAAGAACAGGCCCCAGCGCAACGTGAGCTTGCGCCAGCCCTCGGCATCAAGCTGGAAGGCGCTTTCGAACACATAGCCGATCAGCGAGCGGCCGAAGGCGAGGCCGCCGAGCAAAAGCACGGCGAAGAGCGTGTAGACGATCGTCGGCTTCATTTTGATAAAGGTGTCGTTCTGGAACCAGATCGACAGGCCGCCGAACACCAGCACGATAGCGCCGGAGACCAGCGGCATCAGCGGAATGGTGCGGGTCTTCAGCCAAGTGACGGCAAGCGAGATGGCCGTCGCGACGATGAACAGCGCGGTGGCGATGAAGATCGGCTTTCCGAGCCCGCCCAGCGCCGGCACGAGCTTCACCAACCAGTCGCTCCTCATGATGGCGACGAAGAAGATCAGCAGCGGGCCGAACTCCAGCGCGAATTTCAGGCCGCCGGTGAGCGACTTCTGGCGCGGATCATCGGGACCGGTTTCGAGGATTGGGTTGCTCATGGCTTCCTAGGTGTGAGTAGGGAACAGTGAGTAGTGAGTAGGGGAAAAACCTGTTGTTAGCCACTCACTACTCACGATCTCACTACTCACTCACCCTACCCCCGCAATCGCTTTCGCAAAATCACCGGCCGAGAACGGCTCCAGATCATCGACCTGCTCGCCGACGCCGATGAAATAGACGGGCAGCTTATATTTCGCGGCGATGGCGACCAGAATGCCGCCGCGCGCGGTGCCGTCGAGCTTGGTCATCACCAGCCCGTTGACGCCGGCTACGTTGCGGAAGATTTCCACTTGGTTGAGCGCGTTCTGGCCCGTCGTGGCGTCGACGGTTTGCAGCACGGTGTGCGGTGCTTCCGGGTCGTGTTTGCCGAGCACGCGGACAATCTTTTCCAACTCGGCCATCAGTTCGGCCTTGTTCTGGAGGCGGCCGGCGGTGTCGATGATCAGCACATCGGAACCCGCCTCCTTCGCCTGCACGAAGGCGTCGAAGGCGAGGCCGGCGGCATCCGCACCGAGCTTGGAGGAAACGACCGGCGAGCCGGTCCGCTCGCCCCAGATTTTGAGCTGTTCGATCGCGGCGGCCCTAAAAGTGTCGCCGGCGGCGAGCATGACGGAGAGCCCACCCTCCTTGAGCTTAGCGGCGAGCTTGCCGATGGTCGTGGTCTTGCCGGTGCCATTGACGCCGACGACAAGGATGACGTGCGGTTTGTGCGACAAGTCGAGCTCAAGCGCTTGCGCCACCGGCGTCAGCACCTTTTCGACCTCTGTCGCCATGACGGCGCGCACTTCCTGATCGGAAATTTCCTTGCCGTAGCGCGTCGAGGCCAGGGTGTCGGTGACGCGCATCGCGGTTTCGACGCCCAGGTCGGCGCGGATCAGCACATCCTCCAGATCCTGCAGCGTATCTTCGTCAAGCTTCCGCTTTGTGAAGATGCCGGCGATGTTGCCCGACAGCTCGCGGGAAGACCGCGCCAGACCCTGCCGCAGCCGCTGATACCAGGTGAGTTTTGGTTCCGGGGGCGGTGGTGGGGTCGAGGCCTTTTTCTGCTCAACCTTTTTCGCGACCGTTACCTTGCTTGAAGGCTCGACCGGGGCCGGCTGCGGCTCGTCCTGCTTCCGGAAGGCTTTCAGGCCCTCCCAATCGATGGGCGCGAGGGCGTCGGGGTCGGCGGGACGTGGCGGCGTCGCTGGGGCTCCCTCCCCCTTGTGGGGAGGGTGGCCAGCCGCAGGCTGGCCGGGTGGGGTCGTTGCGGGAGTGCTCGGCACGGGAGTGGTGGCATCCAGAGGGGATGCATCCGACGATCCGGCGACCCCACCCCGGTCGACTACGTCGACCGACCCTCCCCACAAGGGGGAGGGAGCTTCCGCGCTCGGCCACGCCGGTTCTGGCACTTCAATCGGCTGAGCCGGCTCGGGTTTTGCCGGAATTTCTATAGGTGGTTCCGGCCGCGCCGGCACAATTGGCTCGACGGGCACCTCGCTCGGCGTTTCAGGCTCGGCGGGAATTTCGACGGGGCGCTCCGGCTCGGCTGAAGGTTCCGGCGCGGGCGGCACCTCGATCGGAGCCTTTTTCGGCTTTTCGGGTTCCGGCGTGGGCGGAGCTTTTGGTTCCGGCGCTGGCTGGATTTCTGGTTCTGGCCGCGTTGGCGGTTCTGGCTCCGATGGAACCTCGACCGGTAGATCGGGCTCGGGAGCGGCTGGAGCCGGAGTTTGCTCCGGCAATTCCGGCTCGGGCGGCGACTCGACGGGAAGTAGAGGAGCCAGCGGCTCGGCGACAGTTGGTTCCGGCAGCAGAGGAGCTGCTTCCGCCACTACGGGCGCTGGCGCTTCTTCGCGCTTCAGCTCTTTCAACGCGTCCCAATTGATGGGCGCAAGCACCTCGTCTTCTGCTGGCCTTTCGACCACCTCCTTCTTACCGAAGGAGAAGACTTTCTTGAAAAATCCGGCCATGTGTCGCTCAGGCCGCCTTGGCTGCGATCGGCGCGGCGATCAGCCGTTCGCCGTCATGGCCGCTGATGACCGCCTCGACAACTTCGCCCGGCGCGCCGAAGGGAATCGCGGCCAGCGTAAAGCTTTCGGTGCGACCAAGACCCTCGCGCTCGATCAAGATCGACTGTGTTGTGCCGGCAAGGCTGGCGAGATGGCGCTGATAGGCGGCGTCACCGGCCGCACGCAACCGCGCGGCGCGCTGCTTGGCGACGCTGCGCTCCACCTGCGGCATACGCGCTGCCGGCGTGCCCTTGCGCGGGCTAAACGGAAAAACATGCAGATGCGTCAAGCCGCATTCCTCGACGATCTTGAGTGAATTTTCGAACATCCCTTCCGTCTCGGTCGGGAAGCCGGCGATAATGTCGGCGCCGAAGACGATGTCGGGGCGCAACGCCCGCGTCTCGGCACAGAAGCGGATAGAGTCGTCGCGCAGGTGGCGGCGCTTCATCCGCTTCAGGATCATGTCGTCGCCGGCCTGCAACGACAGGTGCAGATGCGGCATCAGCCGGCGCTCGGCCGCGATAGCTTCCATCAGGTCGGCGTCAGCTTCGATGGAATCGATGGAGGAGAGCCGCAGTCGCTGAAGGTCGGGTACCTGCCGCAGGATCGTCTTGACCAGTTTGCCGAGCTTCGGCGAGCCAGGCAGGTCGGCGCCATAGCTGGTCATGTCGACGCCGGTCAGCACCACCTCGGCATAGCTATTGCCGACAAGCCGCTTCACCTGCTCCACCACTGACCCCATGGGCACGGAGCGCGAATTGCCACGACCGTAGGGAATAATGCAGAAAGTGCAGCGATGATCGCAGCCGTTCTGCACCTGCACGAAAGCGCGCGCCCTGCCCTCGATGGCATCGACCAGATGGCCGGCGGTTTCCTTGACCGACATGATGTCGTTGACGCGGGCCTTTTCGAACAGGTTGACGCCGAAATCCGGCAGCGCGCGGTAAGAATGCGCCTTCAGCTTTTCCTCGTTGCCGAGCACGAGGTCCACCTCGTCCATGGCGACGAAAATGTCCGGCTCGGTCTGCGCCGCGCAGCCGGTGACAATGATGCGGGCATTCGGGTTTTCACGGCGTGCCTTGCGGATCGACTGTTTTGCCTGGCGCACCGCCTCGCCGGTGACGGCGCAGGTGTTGAAAATGATCGCGCCGTCGCGCAGCTCACCCAGCCCGGCGCTTTCTGCCTCGCGGCGCATGACTTCCGACTCGTAAGTGTTGAGCCGGCAGCCGAAGGTGACGATCTCGACGGGCATCAGCCGCGCCCGCCTTCGCACAACAAGATACCCCCACCCCTAACCCCTCCCCACAAGGGGGAGGGGAATGTGCCAACGTCGCCGCCAAGTTCCCCTCGCCCTTGTGGGGAGGGGTTAGGGGTGGGGGTTAATGTTCGAAAAATCAGGCCCATCACGCAGCGCTTTCCGTATCGCGCCGCCATGCGCCCGTGGAGGGGTCGAAGGTCCCGGAAAACTCCCATTCGGCCGGGCCGGTCATGACAACGTGGTCGTCGTCGCGCCAGTCGATTTCGAGGGAACCGCCGCTCGGCACCGTAACCTGGACCTTGCGGCCGGTGCGGCGGGTGCGGGCGGCCGATACGGCGGCAGCGCATGTGGCCGAGCCACAAGCCAGCGTCAGGCCCGCCCCACGCTCCCAGGTGCGGATAATCATGCTCTCCGGCGATGTCACCTGCGCGATGGTGATGTTTGCACGCTCGGGAAAGATCGGATGGTTTTCCAGAAGCGGTCCGAAGCGGTCGAGTTCGTAGGACCAGACGTCGCGGTCGACCCAGAAGATGGCGTGCGGATTGCCCATCGAAGCCACCGACGGCGAATGCAGGATGGGATTGTCGATCGGGCCGACCTGCAGCTCGATCATGCGCGTGTCGCGAAATTCTTCGGCCAGTGGAATATCCTGCCAGCCGAATTTCGGAATGCCCATGTCGACCGAGATCAGACCGTTGGCGTGTTCCTTGGCGGTCAGAATGCCGGCAACGGTCTCGAAGACAAAATCCTTGCGGCCGGTCTCGGACGCCAGCGCCTGAACCACGCAGCGCATGCCGTTGCCGCAGGCCTGTGCAAAGGAACCGTCGGAATTGATGATCTGGATGTAGTTGGCCGTACCCAGCGTCCTCGCGTCGTGGATCGCCATGATTTGATCGAACTTCGTCGCAGGATCGGCATTCAGCGCGACAGCCGCCATCGGCGAAACGAAGTCCGCACGACCGCGCATGTCGGCAACGATGATTTCGTTGCCGAGCCCGTTCATCTTGGCGAATTGGGCCGCTGCCGCCATGGCGCGCTCCGGTTGCGTTTTGCGGCCTATATGGCGGAAAGATCAGGCAATTACCAGTGTTTGCCGGCCAATCAGGCGATGGCGACGATGCCGAACAGGACCAGCAGGAAAAGGATCAGCACGATGCCGATCAGAATGCGCGCGCCGGTAGCGGCGACGCCGGAGATCGTGTTGAAGCCGAGCAGGCCCGCAACGGCGGCGACAACCAGCAGAATGAGAATCCATTTGATCATGGCAAGGCTCCGACGAGAGTTCGGCAGAGCAACGGCAATTCGCGGCGCTTGGTTCCAGGGACAAGCGCTGACGATGAGGCAGCCAAGACTGCCTCTCATCACCCTCCGCGACAAAATTGCAACAGTGTTGCCGTGAAAATGCTTTGTTAAGCATGTCAGGTTGAAATATGGCCGTTTTCTCCGTTTCACGGAGACAGGAACGCAGGCGGCGCTGCGACGGAGACGATGGGAATGGCACTTTCGAAAACTGGCCTGACAGCATTTGCCTTTGTGGCGCTGGCTTTGGCGGGCTGCCAGAGTTCCCGTGTCGGCAGCGAGAGCACACAACCTGCCCCCCTTCCCGCGGCGCCAGCCGGCACCGTGGAAGGCAAGGCCTTGCCGCCGCCGGCTGCTCCCGATCAGTTTCCCGAGCCGCCGAAAGACCAGAATGTCGCCGCCCTTCCGGCCGCGCCGCCCGCCAACGCGCCTGATGTCACCACCGGCAGCGTCACCGGCGTGTGGAACGCCACTGTCGGCGGCCAATCGTGCAAGATTGCGACCTCGATGACCAAGCGCGGATCCAACAACCGCGCGGCGCCGTTGCGCTGTGCCGCGCCGGCCGACGGCATCGCGGCCTGGAACGTCGCGGGCAAGCAGCTCACCTTCTATGATGCCAATGGCGAGACGCTCGCACGGCTCTATTCGTCGGGCGGCGAGCGTTTCGACGGCCAGACGCAGAGCGGGCAGCCGATTTCCTTGTCGCGATAGGCCGCGCCAGGCACATCCGCTGATCTCCCGTCGGTTGGACCCACCGAAACATGCATCTACGCGACGGCCTTGAGACCCACGCGACCGTCATGCAGCGTTATCGGCATCTTGTCGACACGGGCAAGATCGCGCGCGACGCCGCGCAGGAAAGCATCGGCCACGCATTGGACAAGCTCATCGATGAGATCATCGCCAAGCGGCTGGCCACCAAATCGAGCGCGCTGGGCTGGTTGTTCGCCAAACGGCGCGAAACGAGGGCGCCAGTCAAGGGTCTTTACATCCATGGCGGCGTCGGCCGTGGCAAGACCATGCTCATGGACATGTTCTTCGACCTGGTGCCGGTGCGGCGCAAGCGCCGCGCGCATTTCAACGACTTCATGACCGACGTGCACGATCGCATCGCCCGCCACAGGACGCAGCGCAAGGAAGGGAAGGTCAAGGAAGATGATCCTATCGCGCCCGTCGCGCGAGACCTGGCCGAAAAAGCGTGGGTGCTGTGCTTCGACGAATTCACGGTCACCGACATCGCCGACGCGATGATCTTGTCCAGGCTGTTTTCGGCGCTGTTTGCCGAGGGCGTCGTGCTCGTCGCGACCTCGAACGTCGCGCCGGAAAACCTCTACAAGGACGGGCTCAACCGCCAGCTCTTCCTGCCGTTCATCGGCATTCTGGAACGGCATGCTGAGGTGATGAGCCTCGACAGCCAGACGGACTATCGCCTCGCCAAGGTCGACCGCATCCCGAACTACCTGACCCCCCTGTCGCATGAAGCCGACAAGCTGATGGATGTCGCCTGGGCGAGTGCGATCAACGGCGCCGCCGTCATCCGCGACGAACTTGCGCTGAAGGGTCGGACAATCGAAATCCCGCGCGCGGCAGAGCGCACGGCCAGATTTGAATTCACCGACCTTTGCGAAAAGCCGATCGCGGCGCGCGAATATCTGGCAATCGCCGACCGCTACGACACAATCTTCATCGACCATGTCCCGGTGCTGGATCCGACGAAACGGAACGCCACCAAACGATTCATCCTGCTGATCGACACATTTTACGACAAGCGCCTGCGCGTCTTCATCAGCGCCGAAGCGCCGCCGGATCAGCTTTATGCCGGGCGGCCCGGCACCACCGAGGCATTCGAGTTCGACCGTACCGTCTCGCGACTGATCGAGATGCAGTCAAAGGAATGGCTGGAAGAGACGACCAGCAGGGACGCCCGATCAGAAGCGGCTCAGGCATGACGCTGGAGGTTCCGGCTTCTCAGACGCAAGACGCGGCGAGCCTTTATCTCGCTCCCTTGGACGGCTTGCGCTTCTTTGCCTTTCTGCTGGTCTTCATTCACCATCTCACCCGCCAACTGGGCGATTGGCATCCAATGGCCGATGTCCAGGCCTACGGCTGGGCAGGGGTCGACCTGTTCCTGGCAATCTCGAGCTATCTGTTTTTCCACCTGCTGAGCGCCGAACACGACAAGGCCGGCAGGATCAACATCGCCTGGTTCTACATTCGACGGCTGCTTCGCATCTATCCGCTGATGGTGCTGTTTCCGCTGGTCATGCTGGTGATCTTTGGCGCGACCGACCGTTCCGGCGTGCTCCGGCTGGTGGGTCTCGGGCTTTTCCTCGATAACATCATCACCTGGTTCCGCGACTACAATCCCATCCGCTTCAGCAGCCATCTGTGGACGCTGTCTTACGAGTTCCAGTTCTACCTGTTTCTGCCCTTCATCTTCCTAGCCTATAAGCGCCTCGGGCAGCGCACCTTCCTGACGCTGGTTTTTGGCTTCTTCCTCTATTGCTTCGTGGCGCGGATGCTTTTTTATGCCGCCGGCGTGCGTCACCCGATGATCTGGGTGACACCTTTGCTCAAGCCCGAGTCCCTGCTGGCCGGAATGTGCCTCGCAATCGTGAAGCCGGACTGGAACTGGTGGTGGTCGTCGCTTGCCGCGGTCCTAGGCGTCGTGCTTTTCGCCAATCTGCCATTGCCGTGGGAGAGCGCATTCTCGTCCGCGGTGGCCTATCCGATCATCGGCGTCACCTGCGCGGCCATCCTCGATGTCGGCTTGCGATCGGGGGCGGTTTCGAGAACGCTATCCAGCAGGCCACTTGTTGCGCTCGGCCGCATTTCCTTCGGCCTCTACGTCTATCATCTGCTCGGCATCCATCTCGGGCTGGATGCGGCCAGCCTGACGATCGAAAACCATGATCGCGTCAACAATCTCGGCGACTACGGCCTCATCTTTCTGTTTTCCCTTTGCATCACGCTGGCCTTGTCCGCAGCAAGCTACTGGCTGATCGAGCGACGGTTCGACCGGTTGAAGCTTAGGTTCGCCGTAGTCGTGGGCCGCATTTGATTGGACTTACAAGAGAGGCCCAACCGTAGCGAAGGCATTCAGCCAGATGCGCCGCCAGATCGGCCAGGCCCGCACCATTGCCGGATCAACGAGGGACGAGGCGGCAAGATATTCCATCTGGCGTTGGCGTATGGCGACCGTCAAAGCCTCGTCGTGCAGCAAGACATCGTTCTCGAAATTCAAGTCGAAGCTCCGGATATCCAAGTTGGATGAACCCATGAAGGTCATCCTGTCGTCAACGGTCATGATCTTCGAATGCAGCAGGCCGCCATTATATTCGGCGATCGTCACACCGGCCTCGATGAGCTGCGGGTAATAGGAACGGCTGGCTCGAGCGACGAAGCCCGAGTCGTTGCGGCGTGGAACGATGAGCGTCACCTTCACGCCAGCGAATGCCGCGCCGAGGATCGCCGCGCACACCACTTCTCCCGGCACAAAATAAGGCGTCGTGATCATCAATTCCCGCTTTGCCTCGAAGATGACGCGAGAAAAGAGCTGGGCCGACACATCGCGGTAAATGTCGGGGCCTGTGCCGACGACCTGCGCGCGAAGACCGTCCCCTTCGCCGGGTGCCTGATGTGTGAAATGGGATAGTTGATCAGGATGATGCGCGAGCCAGTTCTGCGCAAACAGCAGGTTCATCTGGTACGCCACCGGGCCTTCGAGGCGCAGCATAATATCAACCCAGGGAGCAAAGCCGGCCTTGGGCAGAAATGCCGCATCCGCGCAATTCTGGCTGCCACAATGGCAGATATTGCCGTCTATGACCGTAATCTTGCGGTGATTGCGCAGGTCGAGGCGACGCGAAAACATGGTTCGCAATGGATGGCTGATCGGCAGGGCGATCGCTGTCTCGACGCCGGCGGCCTTCAACCGCGTCCAAATATCCGAGCCTATGAAAGTGCGTGACCCGATTGCGTCGACCATGGCGCGACAGCGCACTCCGCGCCCGGCGGCGCGGATCAGCGCGTCAGCGACGCCTCTTCCGGTGTGATCGTCCAGCCAGATGTAATAGAGGACGCTGATCGTCTCTGTGGCGGCGTTCATATCCTCGATCATTCGCTGGCGGGCGCCGGCCGGACTGTCGAGCAATTCGCCACGATTGCCGATCGTGACGCCAAATCCATTGATTGATGTCGCAAAACCGCTCGCGGCGCCCCAGCGTTGCAGGTCGTGGTTCTCGCCGCTCTCCGCCACCAGCGTCCGTGTCGCTGCGACCGCCTCGTCCGCCTGCTTGCGCTCCAGCCCGCCGAAGTGGATTTCGCCGATCAGCAGATAAAGAACGACGCCGAAAAACGGCAAGGCAAGAAGGACGAATATCCACGCCGTGCGTGTGTGCGTGTTGAGCTGCGGCCGTGCCAGCACACGCAGGGCCACGGCGACAAACAGGACGAAATGCAGAATGGAAATAACGGTCGACATGGCCGTTCACAAAGGCGTCTCAATGGCATGACTATAGCATCAGGATGCCGCGCCGAAGCAACGCCGCGTTTTTCTTCGCTCACTCATCTAAAAATTTTGACGTTTACGTAAATCCAAAATGATCTAAACGATTGAAAATGTTGGGGTGAAAATAACCAGTTGATCTTGATTGGCGTCAGAGCTAAGCCGTTGCCGATAATTCTGGCCTTATCGGCCTGCCCTCTTTGGTTCATTCTGCCGCTCCGGCCTCGCATCAGACAAGGGAATATTTCCAGACATGGCACGCAAAAAGATCGCGCTCATCGGCTCCGGCATGATTGGCGGCACCCTCGCTCACCTGATCGGCCTCAAGGAACTGGGCGACGTGGTGATGTTCGACATTGCCGAGGGCCTGCCACAGGGCAAGGGTCTGGACATCGCCGAATCCTCACCGGTCGAGGGTTTTGACACCGCCTATCAGGGTGTCAATGACTATGCCGGCATTGAGGGCGCGGACGTCTGCATCGTGACAGCCGGCGTGCCGCGCAAGCCGGGCATGAGCCGCGACGACCTGTTGGGCATCAACCTGAAGGTGATGGAGCAGGTCGGCGCCGGCATCAGGAAATACGCGCCGAAGAGCTTCGTCATCTGCATCACCAATCCGCTCGATGCGATGGTGTGGGCGCTACAGAAATTCTCCGGCCTGCCGAAGAGCCATGTCGTCGGCATGGCCGGCGTGCTGGACTCCGCTCGCTTCCGCTATTTCCTCGCCGAGGAATTCAAGGTGTCGGTTGAAGACGTGTCGGCCATGACGCTGGGCGGCCATGGCGACGACATGGTGCCGATGGTCCGTTATTCGACCGTGGCCGGCGTGCCGCTGCCCGACCTTATCAAGATGGGCTGGACCTCGCAGGAGAAGCTGGACGCGATCGTCGAGCGCACGCGCAAGGGCGGCGGCGAGATCGTCGCGCTGTTGAAGACCGGCTCGGCCTATTATGCGCCGGCCTCCTCGGCGATCGCCATGGCCGAGAGCTATCTGAAGGACAAGAAACGCGTCCTGCCCTGCGCGGCGCATCTGTCGGGCCAGTATGGCATCAAGGACATGTATGTCGGCGTGCCCGTGATAATCGGCGCCGGCGGCGTCGAGCGCATCCTCGAACTCGACTTCAACAAGACCGAGAAGGCGATGTTCGAGAAATCTGTCGCCGCCGTGCAGGGCCTGTGCGAGGCTTGCGTCGGCATCGCGCCGAACCTGAAATAAGCCGGCTGCGAGCCAGCGCAACAGCCAGCGGAGGGTTTCATGAACATCCACGAATATCAGGGCAAGCAGCTTCTCAAAGGTTTTGGCCTGCCCGTCGCCGACGGCGTCGCCATCCTGAAGAAGGGCGATGCGGAAAGTGCCGTAAAGCAGCTCCCCGGCCCGCTCTATGTGGTGAAGAGCCAGATCCATGCCGGCGGACGCGGCAAGGGCAAGTTCAAGGAGCTCGGGCCTGACGCCAAGGGCGGCGTGAGGCTGGCGAAGTCGGCCGAAGAGGTCGTCAACAACGTCAACGAGATGCTGGGCCACACGCTGGTGACCAAGCAGACCGGCCCGGCCGGCAAGCAGGTCAACCGGCTCTATCTCGAGGACGGCGCGGATATCGACCGCGAGCTTTATCTCTCGATCCTAGTCGACCGTTCTGTCGGCCGTATCGCCTTCGTCGTCTCCACCGAAGGCGGCATGGACATCGAGGCGGTGGCGCACGACACGCCGGAAAAGATCATCACCGTCGCGATCGACCCTGAAAAGGGCGTGACGGACGCTGACGTGAAGGCGCTGAACGAGGCGCTGAAACTGACAGGCGACGCGGCCAAGGATGGCGGCTTCGTGTTCCCGACGCTCTACAAGGCGTTCACCGAGAAGGACATGAGCCTGCTCGAGGTGAACCCGCTGATCGTCATGAAGAACGGCCGGTTGCGCGTCCTCGACGCGAAAGTATCCTTCGACAACAACGCCCTGTTCCGCCACGAGGACGTGGTCGCGCTGCGCGACACGACCGAAGAGGACGAGAAGGAAATCGAGGCGTCGAAATACGACCTGGCCTATGTCGCGCTAGACGGCAATATCGGCTGCATGGTGAACGGCGCAGGCCTTGCCATGGCGACGATGGACATCATCAAGCTCTACGGCGCCGAGCCGGCTAACTTTCTCGATGTCGGCGGCGGCGCGTCGAAGGAAAAGGTCACGGCGGCGTTCAAGATCATCACTGCCGATCCGGCCGTGAAGGGCATTCTGGTCAACATCTTCGGCGGCATCATGAAGTGTGACGTCATCGCCGAGGGCGTGGTTGCTGCCGTGAAAGAGGTTGGACTCAAGGTACCGCTGGTCGTGCGCCTCGAAGGCACCAATGTTGAGCTCGGCAAAAAAATCATCCGCGAGAGCGGCCTGAACGTCGTGCCGGCGGATGACCTCGACGATGCCGCCAAGAAGATCGTCGCGGCGGTGAAGGGGTAGATGTGAGTTATTCACTGCCGCCATGGCTCGCAGGCCCGATTATCGTCGGGATCGGCCTCTTGTGGCTTTGGATGGCTGCGATGTTTCAGGTGATCTTCGAGTCACAGGGTTCGTTGACAAGATTTGTTGCGAAGTACGGATTCGATGATTCAAATATGGTTGAGTGGCGCAGGCAGATGCGTCCGATAGCTCTGGGTATCGCTCGCTGGATCATGAGGCCGATCGGTTGGGCGGTAGTGATAGGGGGCTCTTGCGTGATGCTCTACGGATGTGTCGACATTATTAATTCATGGGCCCAAGCGTAGGACCGCGAATTGGGAGGCAGACGTGATATTTCAATTGGACTTGGATGAAGTTCTCGTGGAGCGCCTCACCGACTGCGCGAAGAACCGCAGCGTTTCGCCAGAGGCTTTGGCAATCGCCTACATCGAAGACTGGCTCAGCATCGATTACCCGGAACTGCACGGCCAACTTTCCCGGCGCGGCCTCCACCGCGACGGACCGATAGCATTTGACCCGCTGGCCGCTGAGGCTGCGGCTCGAACCGAAGAAAACCTGCGTCGCAGCGGAAACCACGGCTGACAGCGTACCGAACACAAGGCAGCAATCGCTCATGTCCATTCTCGTTGACAAGAACACGAAAATCATCGTCCAGGGCCTGACCGGCAAGACCGGCACCTTCCACACCGAGCAGGCGCTGGCCTATCACGGCACCCAGATGGTCGCCGGCGTGCACCCCAAGAAGGGCGGCGAGGATTGGGTCGGCTCGAAGGGCGAGAAGCTGCCGATCTTCGCTTCGGTCGCGGAGGCCAAGGAAGCGACGGGCGCGAACGCGTCGGTCGTCTACGTGCCGCCGGCGGGCGCCGGTGCTGCCATCATCGAGGCGATCGAAGCCGAGGTTCCGTTCATCGTCTGCATCACCGAGGGCATTCCGGTCATGGACATGGTGAAGGTCAAGGCGCGGCTCGACCACTCCAAGTCGCGGCTGCTCGGTCCGAACTGTCCGGGCATCCTGACGCCGAACCAGTGCAAGATCGGCATCATGCCCGGCAACATCTTCAAGAAGGGTTCGGTCGGCGTTGTTTCGCGCTCGGGAACACTTACCTATGAAGCCGTGTTCCAGACCACCAATGCGGGCCTCGGCCAGACGACCGCTGTCGGCATCGGCGGCGACCCGGTGAAGGGTACGGAATTTATCGACGTGCTCGAGATGTTCCTGGCAGACCCGGAAACGGAATCGATCATCATGATCGGCGAAATCGGCGGCTCGGCCGAGGAAGACGCCGCGCAGTTTCTGAAGGACGAGGCCAAGCGCGGCCGCAAGAAGCCAATGGCGGGTTTCATCGCCGGCCGCACCGCTCCTCCCGGCCGCACCATGGGCCACGCGGGCGCAGTGATTTCCGGCGGCAAAGGTGGCGCGGAAGACAAGATCGCGGCAATGGAGAGCGCAGGCATCAAGGTCTCGCCCTCGCCGGCGCGGCTGGGCACGACGCTGGTTGAGGCGATCAAAGGTTAAGTGAATGGTGAATGGTGAATGGTGAATGGCCTAGATCAAACCATTGACCATTTCACCATTCACCATTCACCGGCAACAATCCGGCAAGCGCCGGCGGCAGGTGAAACATGGCACGCAACGATCAGGCCAACGACCAATTCTCGATCACCTCGTTCCTCTACGGCGGCAATGCCGATTACATCGAGGCGCTGCACGCGGCCTATGAGGACGATCCGGAATCGGTGAACGTCGAGTGGCGCGAATTCTTCGACAATCTGAAAGACAACCGCGACGACGTGAAGAAAAGTGCGGCCGGCGCCTCCTGGGCAACACCGTCATGGCCGTTGCAGGCCAATGGCGAGCTGGTCTCCGCGCTCGACGGCAATTGGGGCCTGGTCGAAAAGCACATTGAAAAGAAGGTGAAGGAAAAGGCCGCCACCAATGGCGCGGCGCTCTCCGACGCCGATCTCTTGCAGGCGACGCGCGATTCCGTGCGCGCCATCATGATGATCCGCGCCTTCCGTATGCGCGGCCATCTGCACGCCAAGCTCGATCCGCTGGGCATGGCCAAGCCGCTGGAAGATTACAACGAGCTGTCGCCGACCGCCTACGGTTTCACTGAAGCGGACTACGGCCGGCGCATCTTCATCGACAACGTGCTGGGCCTCGAATACGCGACGATCCCGCAGATGCTGGAGATACTGGAACGCACCTACTGCTCCACGCTCGGCGTCGAGTTCATGCACATCTCCGACCCCGAGGAGAAGGCGTGGCTGCAGGCCCGCATCGAGGGCGCGGACAAGGAAATCTCTTTCACCGAAACCGGCAAGAAGGCGATTCTGCAGAAGCTGGTCGAGGCTGAGGGGTTCGAACAGTTCATCGATGTCAAATACAAGGGCACCAAGCGCTTCGGCCTCGATGGTGGCGAGTCGCTGATCCCGGCGCTGGAGCAGATCCTGAAGCGAGGCGGCTCGCTCGGCCTGAAGGAGGTCGTTCTCGGCATGGCCCATCGCGGCCGACTGAACGTGCTGACCAATGTGATGGCGAAACCGCATCGCGCCGTGTTCCACGAATTCAAGGGCGGCTCCTACGCGCCCGACGACGTGGAAGGCTCGGGCGACGTAAAATACCATCTCGGCGCGTCGTCGGACCGCGAGTTCGACGGCAACAAAGTACACCTGTCGCTGACTGCCAACCCCTCGCATCTCGAAATCGTCGACCCAGTGGTGATGGGCAAGGCCCGCGCCAAGCAGGACCAATATGCCGGCCGCGAGCGCGGCGAGGTGGTACCTTTGGAACAGCGCGCAAAGGTGATGCCGCTGCTGCTGCACGGCGACGCGGCCTTCGCCGGCCAGGGCGTGATCGCGGAGATCCTCGGCCTCTCCGGCTTGCGCGGTCATCGCGTCGCCGGCACGCTGCACTTCATCATCAACAACCAGATCGGCTTCACCACGAACCCGCGCTTCTCGCGCTCGTCGCCCTATCCGTCGGACGTGGCCAAGATGATCGAGGCGCCGATCTTCCACGTGAATGGCGACGACCCGGAAGCTGTGGTCTACGCCGCCAAGGTGGCGACCGAATTCCGCATGAAATTCCACAAGCCGGTGGTGGTCGACATGTTCTGCTATCGCCGCTTCGGCCACAATGAGGGCGACGAACCGGCCTTCACGCAGCCGATCATGTATCGCACCATCCGCACGCACAAGACGACGGTACAGCTTTATGCCGATAAGCTGATTTCCGACGGGCTGATGACCAAGGACGAGTTCGACAAGATGAAAGCGGACTGGCGCGCCCATCTCGAAAACGAGTGGGAGGTCGGGCAGTCCTACAAGCCGAACAAGGCCGACTGGCTGGATGGCGCATGGTCCGGCCTGCGCACCGCCGACCAGCAGGACGAACTGCGTCGCGGGAAGACAGCCGTGCCGGTGAAGACGCTGAAGGAGATCGGCAAGAAGCTGACCGAGGTGCCGAAAGGCTTCGAGGTTCACAAGACAATCGGTCGCTTCCTCGAAAATCGCCGTCAGGCGATCGAAACCGGCGAGGGTCTTGACTGGTCGACCGCTGAGGCCTTGGCCTTCGGCGCGATCCTGCTCGATGGCAGTCCGATCCGCCTTTCCGGCCAGGACTCGGAGCGCGGCACCTTCTCGCAGCGCCATTCGGTGCTTTACGACCAGCGCGACGAGAACCGCTACATCCCCCTCAACAACCTCTCGCCCGCGCAGGCTGGGTATGAGGTGATCAACTCGATGCTTTCGGAAGAGGCCGTGCTCGGCTTCGAATATGGCTATTCGCTTGCCGAGCCCAAGGCGTTGACGCTCTGGGAGGCGCAATTCGGCGATTTCGCCAACGGCGCGCAAGTTGTGTTCGACCAGTTCATCTCATCGGGCGAACGCAAATGGCTGCGCATGTCCGGCCTCGTCTGCCTGTTGCCGCATGGCTATGAAGGTCAGGGACCGGAGCACTCGTCGGCGCGTCTCGAGCGCTTCCTCCAGCTCTGCGCGGAAGACAACATGCAGGTGGCCTACTGCACCACGCCATCGAATTACTTCCACATCCTGCGCCGGCAGTTGAAGCGCGACTTCCGCAAGCCGCTCATCCTGATGACGCCGAAATCGCTGCTGCGCCATAAACGGGCCATCTCGACACTGGCGGAAATGTCGGGCGAAAGCGCCTTCCACCGCCTGCTCTGGGACGACGCGCAATCGGCCGGGCCGAAGAGCGAACTTGTGCGGCTGGTGAAGGATTCGAAGATCCGCCGCGTCGTGCTCTGCACCGGCAAGGTTTATTACGACCTCTTGGAGGAGCGCGAAAAACGCGGCATCAACGATGTCTATTTGCTGCGCATCGAACAGCTTTATCCATTCCCCGCCAAGGCGCTGATCACCGAGCTGTCGCGCTTCCGCAATGCTGAAATGGTGTGGTGCCAGGAGGAACCCAAGAACATGGGCGCCTGGTCGTTCATCGACCCGTACCTGGAATGGGTGCTGGCGCATATCGATGCCAAGCATCAGCGTGTGCGCTATACCGGCCGTCCGGCCGCTGCTTCGCCCGCCACCGGCCTGATGTCGAAACACCTGGCGCAGTTGCAGGCCTTCCTCGACGACGCGCTGGGCGAATAAGCTGATGGCGTATTTCCACCTGCGGCTTCAGCCTCCGCGCCCGACCTTTCCCTTCGACGGAACGCCGGAGGAAATGGCGGCTATGGCGCGCCATGCCGACTACTGGCGGGCGCAGGCCAAGGCCGGCACCGCGATAGCCGTTGGACCGGTTTTCGAAGGCGAAGGCGCTTGGGGCATGGCCGTGATCGAGGTGGCGGACGATGCCGCCGCACGTGAGATTGCCGATAGCGATCCTATCTTGCAGGCATCTTTTGGCTTTCGTTTCATCGTCTCGCCGGTACGATCATTGATCATGCGCGAGCCGCAGACGAACGCAGAATAGACAGACAAAAACTCGAGGCAGGATAACCAATGGCCACCGAAATCCGCGTACCGACTCTCGGCGAATCGGTCACCGAAGCGACCATCGGCAAGTGGTTCAAGAAGGCCGGCGACACGGTCGCAGTCGATGAGCCGCTGGTCGAACTCGAGACCGACAAGGTGACGGTCGAAGTGCCCTCACCGACCGCAGGCACGCTGACCGAGATCGCCGCCAAGGAAGGCGATACGGTTGCCGTCGGCGCATTGCTCGGCTCGATCGGAGAAGGCGGCGCGAAGCCGGCGGCGAAGAAGGAGGCCGCCGTCGCACAGGCCTCCGGCGGCGCCGGCGCCGAGACGGTCAAGGAGGCGCAAGCCAAGACCGGTGAAATCGCCGGCGACACGCCGATACAAGAACGCAAGGAGGCGAAGACCTCGATGCCGGCAGCTCCGGCCGCCGCCAAGATCGCCGCCGAGGCTGGCGTCTCGACCGATCAGGTTCAAGGGTCGGGCAAGCGCGGCCAGGTGCTGAAGGGTGATGTGCTGGAGGCGATCGCCAAAGGCGCGCCCTCGCAGCCAGCGGAAGTCCCTGCCATGCCTGTCGCCGCCCGCGCGCCATCCTCCGCCGATGACACCTCGCGCGAAGAACGCGTGCGCATGCCAAAACTGCGCCAGACCATCGCGCGCCGCCTGAAGGAGGCGCAGAACACCGCCGCCATGCTGACCACCTTCAACGAGGTGGACATGAAGGCGGTGATGGACCTGCGCAACAAGTACAAGGACGTGTTCGAGAAGAAGCACGGCGTGAAGCTAGGCTTCATGGGCTTCTTCACCAAGGCCGTCACGCATGCGCTGAAGGAAATCCCGGCGGTCAATGCCGAGATCGACGGCACCGACATCATCTACAAGAACTATGCCCACATCGGCGTCGCGGTCGGCACCGACAAGGGCCTAGTCGTGCCTGTCGTGCGCAACGCGGACCAGATGTCGATCGCCGAGATCGAGAAGGAAATCGGCCGCCTGGGCATCGCCGCGCGCGACGGCAAGCTCTCCATCGCCGACATGCAGGGCGGTACCTTCACCATCTCCAACGGCGGCGTCTACGGTTCGCTGATGTCGACGCCGATCCTCAATGCGCCGCAGTCGGGCATTTTAGGCATGCACAAGATCCAGGAGCGCCCGATGGCGATCGGCGGGCAGGTGGTGATCAGGCCGATGATGTATCTGGCGCTCAGCTACGACCACCGCATCGTCGACGGCAAGGAAGCGGTGACCTTCCTGGTGCGGGTCAAGGAAAGCCTTGAGGACCCTGAACGGCTGGTGCTGGATTTGTAAGCCTGCCAATGCCGACGGTGGCGATCATCGATGGTGTCGCCATCGTCTTCTATCACAACGACCATCCGCCGGCGCATTTCCATACGAAGTTCGGCGAGCATCAAGCGATTTTCGAGATCGAAAGCCTTGAGATGACCGAGGGCTTTCTGCCGATTGCCAAAAGACGTATTGTTCAGGAATGGGCAGCGACACGACGCGATGCATTGCGCGCTGCCTTCCTGCTGGCGACAGCCGGCCAGAGAGTCGGACGAATTGAATGAAGAAGTTACCTAGGATCATCTCCGCTCAACCTGTCATCCATGGTGTGTTGAAGCTCGTCTTTGACGACGGTTATGAGGGCGTCATCGACCTGCGTCCACTATTTGCACATGGAGAGGTTTTTAAATGGCTTCGCGATCCTAAGAACTTTTCGAAGCTTGCGGTCGAAGAATATGGTCACTCGATTTCATGGATCGACGACACCGGATATGAGATCGATCTGGGCGCCGACTCCTTACGCCGCGACTGCGAGCGCCAAGCCGAGATACACAATCTGATGATCGCGTAGTGGCAGGCGACGCTTTCTGACCATCGACGGCTCTGTCGAAATCGGCGAGGCTGAAACGACATTCGTTCGTAACTGATCGTGATGGCGGAGCGGAATGCTCCGCGCGAAAGGGGGAATGACATGGAAGCCGCAGCCGCATCGACGGAAATCTGGGTTCTCGGCTGGAGCACCGCATTGCTGGTGCTGCAGGTAATTGTACAGGCAACTGCATCCGGCGATCTCGGCCCGAAATATCTGTTCAGCCCACGCGACGAGGGGCTGAAATCGAAGAGCATCGTTGCTGGCAGGTTGGAGCGTGCGCTCAACAACCTGCTGGAGACCTATCCGGCGTTCATCGCGCTTGCCCTTGCTCTGGCGCTGACCGGCAAGACCGGCGGCATCGCCGCAACCGGCGCAATGATCTGGCTGATCGCGCGCGTGCTCTACGTGATCGTCTACGCCGCCGGCACCCCGGTGGTGCGCACAATCATCTGGTTCGCCTCGATTGTCGGATTGGCGATGATGTTCATCAGGCTGATGGGGTGATTGATCGACCTTGTTGAGCCACTTTCACCGACCCCCCTCTGTCCTTCCGGACATCTCCCCCTCAAGGGGGGAGATCAGCAGCGTTGACGATTGGCGAAAACCATACGGCCGGTTGATCTCCCCCCTTGAGGGCCTGTTGCGCAATTTGGGCATTGTGATTCACTCCGACTTGGGTGTGGAGAGATTTGCGATGGCAGTGAAGCGGGTGGGGCAGATGAGCTTTGCCGAGGCGTTTCTGGGCGGCAGGGTTTTGGGA